>NZ_PIQO01000009.1 GCF_002844575.1 Heyndrickxia camelliae | reverse complement strand
TATTTGAAGCTAGTTATGTCCCAGCCTCTTTCTTCATTCAAACCGATCTCTTGTTTGAAGCCAGATACCCTTAATATTGGTAGCTTAATGGAGGATAACTTCTCCTTCAATTTTGTCGTTGGAAACAGGTCCTATACTTGGGTCTCTGCTGTCCAGGCTTTCTCCAGGCGTTCGGTTGTCTCCCATGATGAAATAGGATTTATTGTCGAGAGCGACTGCCTTCATGTCATTCGCTTTTCCCTCTGTATAATTTTCATTAATTGGCTTCCCGTTTACAAATACGATTCCATTCTTAATAGAAATACTATCATTTGGCAATCCGATAATTCGTTTTACAATGTCAAAGCCATTCGGATCCTTAACGATGACAATGTCTCCTCTTTCCGGTTTAAAATATAATTTATTGACCACCATAAAACCTTTATTATGCAACGTTGGATTCATAGAGTGACCACTTACGATTTTGAATGCCATTCCATAGTGCAGCAATGCATATATAACAATTAATAAAATCACAAACCGTAGCCAGCTAAAGATGGAAGCCTTCCTCGATTCCTTTGGAATAACTGAAGCGTTCGAGTCTATTACATTAACATTTTGCATCAAACCAACCTCCCGAGCTGGATTTTATTGATTATCAGAATCTCCATTTTCCGATTTAGTATTTTTATTGGCGTTAACTTGTGAGTTGTCATTTGAGTTGTCATTTGAATTGTCATTGTGTTGTTCCTTCTCCTGCTGCTTCGCTGCAATTTGATCCATCGCTGCTTTAGCCTGTTTCACAATAGCATTCATTTGATTTTGAATTGCTTTTTCTTTACCGGAATTATCGATTTTTAGATTAGCAATCAATTGATTTGCATAATCCCTTATAGCTTGAATGCGCTGGTTTTTCTCTTGCTCTGTAAAATCTGACAGCTGCTTTTGTGCATTTTGTATTTCTATTTGCAATTCTTGTTTTAAACGTTCTTTTTGTAAGTCCTTTTCAGTACTTATGGATTTTTCGATAGAGGAAATGGATTCTGAACTTTTTTGATTAAACCAATTTGTTAAAAGGCCATTGATATCTGCATCAGCAAACGCGATTCCCATCCCACCACCGACTGTTACGATTAAAAAAAGAACTCCAATTAGAAATTTTATTTTTATATGTTTATTTTCTTTCCGGTATTTTCCCTTTCTGCTAAGGGGTTGAACATGGTTATCTGTCTTTTGGAACTCTAACATTCTACTCATCGCAATGTCCTCCATTTTTTTACCGATCAGAGCCGTTGAATGCCCTGATCGGTTTGAAGTAATAAATTAATTTTTATTGATACCGTTAACTACATCATCAAGTTCTGCTAAAGCAGCAGCTTGAAGTTCACTAGCTTTATCATCGATTGCTTTCTTTTGTGTACTGATGAAACCTGCCACCTCACGTGCAAGTTGAGCGCGTAGGTCAGAAATTTTCTTATCAATTGCAGCATTGATAGCAGCGGAAGTATCAGCAGTTTCCTTATCAAGCATTCCTTGTATTTCTGTTTTTGCATTTGCAATAGCTGTTTGCAAATCAGCCTTTGCGCTGTCCTTTGATGCATTAATCTTAGATTCCATATCTGCTAGTGCTGCCTTACCAGTTTTTGTTGATAAGTTAGAAAAATCATTATATAAATAGCTATGAACCTGATTACCTGCTTGTTCGATTAGTCCATTTGCATAAGCTTGCAATTTATCAAAATCAGCACTCATGCCATTCTCAATTTCGCCCTTTTTAGCATTTACTTGGCTGACTGCTGTATTTTTTGCTTTCGTAATTTCGTTCGTAACACTGTTCACTTTACTATCCTTCTCGCTATTAATCGCATTTACTGTTGCAGTTCTACCGCTTTGGTACTCTGCATTTAATCCTTGTACTTTGTCTTTTACATGGCTAACAGCTGATTGTGTAATAGCATTTCCTGCTTTGCCAAATTGCGCATTATACCAGTCTTGTAATTTGCCGCCTGCATCCGTGAACGCAAATGCTGAACCTACTCCAGATAATAAGCCTACTGTTACGACACCTGTTACGATTTTTCCCTTAACTGTTTTAAACATTTAAATACTCCCTTTCCCTTTTCATTTTTGATTGTTTTTTAATACATCTTCTAAAATATCCTGTATATCATGGCTGATATTCGCTGTTTCCTGCAGCGTTTTTTGCTGTGTATATGCCGCCATTTGTTCCGTATTTTGTTCTTTGAGTTTTTCTGTGACGGTATGTAACTGTTTGATGTTTTGTTCGTTATGTTCTTTGATTGTGTTAGTAGAGTTTTGAAGATTAGTAGTTTGATAGTCTTGGATGGATGTAGCAATACTTTTCCTCATCGCCTCCATCTCCTTTTGGATGTCCGTGAATGATGAAGAAAGCTTGTCCACTGTTGATGCACCGAGTTTTTCCGCCTTCTTTTCAAACTGGAGATTATACCAATTTGAAAGCCTTGTTCCAGGATCAGATAGTGCAAAAGTCGCACCAGCACTAAGTAACGTTATACTAGTTATTACAGTGCCTATTATTTTTCTCATTTCACCGCCCTCCTTTTGATTATTTGTTCTTATGTTTTGTTCTTTATAAAGAACTTATGTTTATTATAGTGAACGTTCTTTAAAAAGAAAACCTTCTTTTTGGGTAATTATTACTATAAAATGAATACTTTTCTCCGTTATTCTATCAATTTCTATGTTTTACTCTAGTTTTTGTTCTTTTTAGTGAAACTATTATTCATTATAATAAACAATTTTTTAATAGAGAATTTTCACTCCGATATAAATTCATATCATCCTCAACATTTCCTAACAAAAGCCGCAATAAAAAAACCAGATTCGTTTATTCAATCTGATCTTTTTTATGGAAAAATAGGTTCTTCACTCACAATAACCTAATCAAACTGTCCATCTTTCATGGACAAATATCTAATTTGTCCACGGGTGGTGCCTGGCACCCACTATAAAATTCTTAATTAAGAACAAAAATATATATGTATTCCTAAAATTATTGTAGTTAGTCACGTTGATTGGTAACTTGTTGAGGTTATAAAAGAACAAATTATTTGGAGTCGTTTTTTAAAAGGTATATAGTTGGGGTTTTTAGGGAAGCCGTGAGTAAAACTCCCCCCGCTTTAATTAAAAGACTCGGCCGTCTTAATCATAGCCTTCTTGGATATCTTCTTTTTGGATTTCTTTATATAGTAGGTCATATCATAGTGAATTTTATTATGGTTCCAATTTAACATCAAAGCACCAGGTTTGTTTTTTGCATATTGTCCCTGAATATCTCCTATTTTTACTTTCTCTCTTTTTACATCGTCATTATATTTTACGTTCATGTTGCTGACCATTTGCAGGGATAGATATTCTCCTTTGGTACCGTGGAAATCAATAGTATAAATTTTATTATTCGGCTGAGGTGCCTCAGTGATATTAGTTGATTTCACCTTGAAAGGTAATTCGGTTGGCAGTTCCGGAGCAAAACCGCTCTTCTTTAACTCAGCTAGCAATGATTTATGATTAAAACGATAGAGTCCATCGTGACTACATCCGCTTACCAAAAAAGCTACAGTCATTAGTGCAGTTATGAAAGAACGTTTCAACGAAAAAATCCCCCCTTGTTCTATTCATAATATACGAACCAAAATTAGGAATGTTTCAAATTTTTTACGGGGTGCCTGGCACCACTCGTGGACATTTTAGGCTTTTGTTCATGTGGGGTGGACACTTTCGAGGTCTTTTTTGCTGAAGGTGTTGTTTAATGGGATAATGGCGGTATGTTTGCGCGATTCAATTTTAATTGCGCGTAATTTAATTTCGAATTCGTGGAAACTTGAATTCTCGGCTTACTTCTTTTTCATTTTTACTATCTGTGTATGCTTTCAAAATTCATCTATCTCCACTCTCTTTTAGACTTCACTCAAAAGCACCCTCAAAGGATCATTCGCCAATCCTTTGAGGGTGTTATTTTTACACACTATCCTTTTGAACCTCTATACTCTTTGGCATTGCTTTGTTATACATCGGCACGATGAACAAGAGACCGATAATGAATAGCACCGCAGAAATTTCATATATAGAAACGAGAGATAATAGTTCTTTCAAAGAACCTGCAACACTCATCGTAATCACCATAGAACCCGTAAATAGCGGACTTAAGGTTCCATTTACCCGTCCGATAAAATCTGCTTCCGTGTTTTGCAGAATCAAAGTGTTGATTCCAATTTGAATGCACGGCATAAATAAACCACAGAAAAACTCAGTAACGAGTGTAATCCACAACGTGGTTGAAAGTCCTAAAACACCAACACCAATTGCATTAACCAGCATTCCAATGACAAGCAACCTTGCCGGCGAGACTTTTTTGGAAAATCCCATTGTAGCGGCTCCACCCAAAATCATCCCAACTCCATTCACTGTGAGAAGCCATTGTAAATGCTCCTTAGCCAAACCTAATCGCTCTGTAACTAGGAAGATATTTAATGGCTGCATTAACCCGATTGCAAGGCCAGCTGCCATGAAACAGATTCCTAATAATTTTAATTCCTTTTTTGCTAAAACATAACGAACACCGCTCTTCATTTCCTGCCAAAGTGTCGTTGCCTTTGAATCCCTTTCCATCGAATGATCGGCAGGGATCAGTGTTAAGGAGGCCGCAGATAGTAGGAACGCAATACCCGTAACCATAATCGAGACATCGATGCCGAAACTTTGGAAAACAAAGGTACCAACAATCGGACCAAGGATCATAAATATCGCAAATATAGTTTGATAGATGGACATAGCAGATTGAATTAAATCTTCCTGTAAGTGCATCTTGAATAGTTTCATTCCAGACGGTTGTGAAAATTGTGACAAAATCGATGAGATAAGAGTCGCAAAGAACACCGCTTTCCACGTCCCAAACACTAGAGCTAAAATAACAGCAAAAACAGAAACAGCACTCAATGTATCACACCAAATCATCGTCCGCTTTGGACGCCAGCGATCAGCAAATGTTCCTCCTATAAAAGAAAAAATAAAAATTGGGGCAAATTCTGCAACAGAAATCATCGAAACGGCAAACGCGTCTCCATTCGTTTTATCCATTACGAATAAAAGAACGGCAAAATTCCGAACCCAAATACCAATCTGCAGAAATAAAGCAGATATAAAAATGGCTTGAACAAACCGATTTCTTAATAATTGATTCATAACATTCTCCTCTTTTTTCATTTAATGTTGTACACATTCAAACTTTTAATCATCTAAAAATGCAAATACTCTATTCATACTACCTTTTAGTTATTGCCATAATAAAAACCCCCTATTCTGCTTTTTCACAAAATAAGGGGTCGCCCGTTAAAGAACCATAAAAGGACACCATACCGGCCATCGCCTGTACCATGTATCATTTATTGAAAATCATAGACTAATCCCATATTCGAAAAAGCATCGTGAGTATACGAATGTTTTGCGTAGTATAGGATTAGTAGATCATCGCCCTTTGGTTCACTCCTTTAATATTGGTGTTTTCAGTTTAACCGATTTACTAATTACAATCAATACACATTTTTCAACAATTTTCCACAAAATGAGACGGAGGGACAGGTTCCTTGTCCCATTTTCTTTACAATAGTTACATATAGGGTATCTAGCATCTATAGGTGCAGTATCTCATACTTCCTATATAGTAGCTGGAAAATGGTGGCCAGAATCACACCACACTCTCTCACTCCATTGGGACAAGGCCCGATTCCTCCCCCATTCAATCTACTGGGATAAGGGGTCTGACCCCTCTTCCCATTCCCGCACACTTCCTACATAGTTGCTGCATAATGGTGGCCAGAACCCCAACCCATCTACAATCCACTCAGACAAGGAACGNGGCCAGAACCCCAACCCATCTACAATCCACTCAGACAAGGAACGGATTCCTCATCCTATTCAATCTGCTGGGATAAGGGACCTGACCCTTCATCCCATTCCTACACACTTCCTATATAGTTGCTGCATAGTGGTGGCCGGAACCCCTCTCCATCCACAATCCACTTAGACAAGGAACAGATTCCTCATCCTATTCAATCTGCTGGGATAAGGGACCTGACCCTTCATCCCAACAGCCGTTTAATGACACCGTTCGTGATTTCTGGTACTATTTCTGTTGAAAATGTAAGTTCCATTCTTTCGTATTTGTTGTGAGCGTCGTATCCGTATGGACCAATGTTGATGGATGGGACATTAATGTCTCGGATGTCTTGATAGTTTACATAATGTTTTGTACCCCAGCTAGGGTTGTTTTCGCAGACTGCTTGAATTCCTTCTTCATCATCACTCATAGCCATGAAACTCATATCGCAGACATAAGGGAAAAAATTCCGAATGACGATTGGGTATTCATAAGTTGGTTGGATTTCATCGACAGATTGCTCCAAAGCAGCCAATAGTTTTTGTTCCTTTTCGTTTTTCCCCGTTACCTCTACACATGGAGAATAAATCGAAGAGTAAAAAATAATGATAGCTGGGCTTTTATTTGTCATCCATTTCCATTCCTCTTCTACCACACGAGCTGCGAACATACGTGTATCCAATGATTTATCTTGTAAAAGTTTTTCTTTAAATTCCTTCATATGATTGATAAACGCTTCACCATGCTCTTTTTCCAGTAATTCCTTCATTTCCTCATAGATGAAGACTCGTTTTTTCCATGGTAATTCACGATAACTTTCCCCGCTTCGTTCACAAAAAGTTCGATGACGTTGCGTTAGCGTATTCAAGGCATTATCAAAAGCAATGTCAGCTTGTTCCTTCATTTTTTCTAAAACATCTTTGGGTGACCAGGACTGGATGAAAAAATTATAGTATACATAAGCAGACAGGGCAGTTTGTATCGTGTAACTCGGCTTAAAATCTGTCTGTTTTAGTGATACAGGAGGCGCCGGGAATTCACCAAATGCATCATCTACTAAATCAGGATTGTAACTAATTTGCCTTGTCAATTCTGCCGCAAGAAAATTAGGATCAAGTCCCTCAAACGCTGAACCAGCATGTGTTTCATGGCCTGTTATAAAAAATGACGGCAATAGCTTTCCAATGGATCCCTTATAAATATAACGATTCTCATCCCCTTCAAAACGCGGTGCAACAAAATCAGAATTAATAAGCGCTATATAATCAAAGTTTTGCTCATCACGGAGTCTCTTCAAATCTTTCAAAGCGGATAAAACACCATGTGAACTGTCTTCCTCATCACATTCAGCCAACAATAATAAGTTTCCTGCTAACTCTTCGGGATGCTCAGAATAATATTTTAATAGAGAAAAGTGACTTGCTACCCCGCACTTCATATCAAGCGCTCCACGTCCAAAATGCCATTCGCCTGATTTTAATTGAGATTTCACTAATTCAGGCAATGATTCATCCTGTAGAGCCTGCATCAATTCATTCGGTTTACACGCGATATCTTTTAAATGGGCATAATCATCGATACCAACAGTATCCAGATGCCCCATCAAGATGACCGTTTTATTACTTTTTGTCTTCGTACCCTTAACAAAAGCCAACACATTATAACGTTCCACCTCGTCCTGTATTGTTTGCGATTTAACAACAAAGGAAGGGTGCTGTTGAAAATATGGAAGAGACGCTATTTTCTTATTTAAAAAGTCAGCAATCTCCATTTCCCCTTTGGTGTTCACTACACTTTCCACAGCAACTAACTCATTAGTCATACTTAAAATTTCTTCACGGTTTGAGACAATCGACTCCACAATTTAACACTCCCTTTCTCAGAACAGAAGAAAACCCTTACATAATATAAAAGCTTACTTGGTTGTTCGAGCTTTTACAACTTAAAAAGTAATAAAAAAGTGAATCGATTTGAAATCGACCCACTTTTTGCAGACTTACTTCTCATTATCCTTATCACTTGGATTATCTAGTTCTTCACTAAATTCAGTACTATATCGTGAGGTATTGATTGGAGTAGGACGGTTATTGTCATCCTCCTCAAAATAGCGATGAATAACAAATCCGTGATACAAAGCCTCGGCGCCTGTAATAAAAACAGAGGTAAAAAAGGCAGAATACAGTGTCCTGCTCAAGGGTAGCTGAAAATAGAAGTACTCAATTACAGCAAGCATACCGAAATAAAGTATAAAATCTGCAACAACAGCTGTTACACTTCCTAATCGATAGATCAATAAATCCCCAATAAGATAGGATGCAAGCGTTAGAACGAGGGCAGTTGTGAAAATAGAGGCAATGGAGAAATTAAAAATTCCTAATACAGAAAAGGTAAAAATAGCAACAAAGATAAATTTAATGATAAGCGAAATAATATGTCTCATTCTAGTCTCCTTAAAAAATAGATTTTATCTATTTTTTATGATGTTCACTAAATGAGAAAATATGTAAGGAATAGGAAAAGAATATTTCTGATATAGACAGGTTAATATTAAAAACTATCTCCTTCTATATGCCAAATATCCTAGTAAAAGATACAGCATTCCCATACATAGGATAAACAGTTCATATCTAGTTCCTAGTGCACCAATGGAAATAAAAAAGCTGATAACAAGACCAAACCCAATCAGATAACAATATCCGATAAAAAAGCCTCTTCCTGCTTTCTTTTTTAACCAAAAGCTGCCGATGAGTGTGATGATACCCAAAAGAAGGCAAATAAAAGCGATAATAATTGGTAAACCATCGTGGACGGAATACTCATATTCTGTGTTTAGCGCATTTGCTAAACCTATTCCTAATAGTGATAGTAGTCCATATCCAATAGCACCAATAATGGTTAATACGCTCATAAAAATGCCTAGTAGTTTTGTATATGTGTAGTCTTTCATTGGTTCCTCCTCTAGAGAATGTCGCTGCCTTGAAAATGTTACATTTTTACACCAAAAATTGTGGAGGGTATAGCGTCATTTATCAAGAGTATAAAAAGGATAATAACAGCTGCTTCGAAAGGCGGCTCCTCTTGATATCCACAACTCCTTTACGCTTTTACCAATCCGCATTATAAAAATAATAAAATTTGTCTGCAACACGATACAGCATTATTGCTCATTCAGTAATGGCATTATGAATCTCTTAGCACTTGCCATGTTTAACCGTTCTAAGCCTGATTCATACTTTTATCCAGCACCTAAAAACTATCACTTCTGAAGTTAGCATCCTTTTCAAAATTCTATGCAGACATGTTCTTTCCCATTCTCTTGAATACTCTAGTATAAACGTTCTATATATAATAGAAAAATTCCTTTTGGCATAAACTAGCTTCTTCATGGATGAAATACCTAATCTAATATATGCTGACGGGTACATGTTTTATATCGATATCAGTCATCCCTTGGTTTCAGTAAGAAAGGAACGAAACCACCCATTCGTCATATTATAACCCAAAGCATATTTAGGAGGTGTGAACCTTTGGTTACCCACTCAATTATAATGAGACCATATAAAGATTATCCTAGGGCTTACATCGCAAAGCATGATAATAATACTTTCGAATCTCATAGCGATCCGGGACATGACACGTCTACTGTCACAATGGAAGTAATCTCAGATATTTCGAAGGCAATTAATGGTGAGTATGACGCCATTCACTGTTATGAATTTTTAATTTATCAAACTGCTAATTCTGAAATGCGAAAGCAAATAATTGAAATCAGAAAGGATGAAATTAGGCATTACCAAACTTTCTACAATCTCTACCTTACTCTCACCAACACTTATCCCCAAGTAACCCTTAGCAAACAATGCCCTCCCAATGTAAAAAGCGGAACGGTTGCTGCATTTACAGACGAACAGGAAACAGTGGATTTTTACCATGAGATTGCAAGAAAGACCAATGATCCACATATACAGGAAGCTTTTCTGCAGGCTGCCTTAGACGAACAAAATCATGCCGTTTGGTTCCTATATTTCATGAAGGATTTGTAATGGTGGTGACAGCACACCATTTTTTTGTGCCTAGCACCACTAAAAAAAGCCCAATTCTTAATAGAATCGGGCTTTTTTTCTAGTGAATTTATCCACATTACTCCCCAAAATTGAGTTTGGATAAAATTTTTGTCACACCTAATCGGCATTCCAAATAAACATAGTAATGAGAGTGAAAATCAATATTTTTTATACCACATTAATTGTGCATCATCCCTGGCGCCATCATGTTAAGAGACATGGATTGAGCTTGCATCTGTGTATTTTGTGGATGCCAATGATGGTGGTGTCCATGATAATGCGCGTGTGGATAATGTACATGTGGGTAGCAGCCACAGTAAGGATCGTACATCATGCCATAGGAAGGATATCCCATCATATGGTGCCCCATACCGTAAGTTGGATATCCATATCCCATCATATAATGACTTCCCGCCATTCCATGGTCATTTCTAAAATCAGGATACATGTTTTCACCTACTTTTTAAGAAGTTTCTAGCCAATTACATGCTATGCCATTTACCTAGGAAAGGAGCTTATTTTTATTAAAATGGGTATTCACCTAACTGACATTACTAATAATCATTGCTTTTATATACAAAAACCCCCTGAAGTAGGATATATCTGTCCAACTTAGGGTATTACTTCATTATGGTGATTTTTGTCCATGTGGAGTGGACACTTTTGCGTTTTGTCCACGAGTGGTGCCTGGCACCACTTTAAGATTCAATTTCTTGTAGATTTTAAAATAAACGCGGATTGTGTTTATTAGGAATAATGCACTGGTAGTAAAAAAACACTGATTTTATCCGACAATATGCTCCCGATAGTCCTCCTATAGTGGAACCTCTAAATACGCCCAATAACTTGCTGACATTGTAAACCCAAAGACTCTCCCCGAAAGAAAATCCGGGTAAGCGATTATCTTCAATTGTGCAATCCAACCCCTATAAAAATATTTTTCTATTTTTTTGTTTATCACAAATCCTCCTATTGACTCCAACTTAAAAATACCTTACGCTAACATTGAGTGAGTTACTCACTCATAAATATACGAAAGAGGGTAAGTAAAAATGGGAGAAAACAATATCCTTCAGCAAATCATTATGAGAAAGCATTATCAAAATAAAAATGCAAAATTACTTCAGATTAATGCACCTAACAGCATTGTTGAAAGCAGTTTTGTTAAAATTGGCGGCATTGACCAGTGGATTACCATCCGCGGTGAGAATCGGAACAACCCCGTTTTACTATTGATACATGGCGGACCGGCTTCTACCTATTCCATTTTTAATCCATTATTGCGTTCATGGGAAAAACATTTCACGGTTGTTCAATGGGATCAGCGTGGAGCAGGAAAGACTTTTGGTAAGAATGGAAAAGACGGCTGTGGAACTATCACTTTTGAACGCCTTGCCAAGGATGGGATAGAGGTGACGGAATACTTGATTGCAAAGCTTGGCCAGCCAAAAGTCGTTCTCATCGGAAGCTCTGCAGGTAGTCTAATTGGTATCATGATGGCAAAACTTCGTCCAGAACTTTTTCATGCATATGTCGGCACAGATCAAAATGCCCCGGACTCCCAAAATCTTTTGCATAAAATAACCATAAATGCTGTCCAGGCATCCGGAAATACGAAGGGTGTTAAATTACTTGAAAAAATGGGAGCGAATCGATCCCAGATAAGTCGTAAGGATGTCGATAAGCGTAACCGAATTCTTGTAAAGGCTATTAGAGATGTGCCTAATATGATTACAGACATAATATTACCTTCTATGATTTCATCCCCAGAACATAAAATACGTGATATTATGGATATTTTTAAAGGCATGAGTTATTCTCTTGACCACCTATATACCGAATTAATCAACTTTGATTTTAAAAAAATCGGAATGATATTTGAACTTCCTGTCTTTATTATCCATGGAGATAATGACATTATCACTCCAACCCAATTGGCAAAACTTTATTTCAACGAAATAGAAGCTCCTTATAAGGAATTTGTTCTCATCAAGAACGCCGGCCATTTAGCATGCTTTGCCCGTGCCGATCAATTCCTTGAAGAGCTGTTAACGAGAGTTCGACCTCTAGCTGCCCCAACTTCAAACTAATCCTTTTTTGATTAATGGTATAATGAATATAATATTTTTAATGATTTGGAGGTTGGTATGATTGTCTCCATTAAGCAAACAGCAGCTTAATCAAATTCGTGATGAGCGCAGAGATCAAATTAAGCAGGCGGCTCTTAAAGTGTTTGCCCGTCGTGGATATACAGGAACGAAAACCAGCGCCATTGCAGAAGAAGCAGGTATTAGCGAGGGACTAATTTACCGCTATTTTCAATCTAAAAAGGAGCTCTACACCACCATTGTCCAAGAATTAATGGAGGAAGCAAAAAGGGAACTTGCGCAAGCTCCATCCTTGCCTGGAACACCCTTTGAGCAAATTAGAAACTTAACTAGGAATATGATGGATGAAAACAATATGTACGCTTTTATGCTGATGGAAAGGGCTCGAACGGCGAATGATGTCCCGGATAAGGTTAAGCAGATTTTTTCACAGGTTTCCACAAGCGTTCTGATTGATCCGCTCATTCCGACCTTTGTTAAAGGTCAGGAATCCGGTGTGTTTTCACCTGGGGATCCGAGAAAGATGCTGTCCTGGTATTTCACCATCATTAACAGTCTTCTCACTCAAGATGAGGTGGATGAAGAGTATGGGCTGCCAGACGTGGATGTGTTGATGCGGATATTGACAAAGTAATTTTTTTATCTTTCATAGAATTTCCCTCAAAGAAAAATGCTCTAGCCCCTAGAGCATTTTTTAATCCTCTTTTCATAAATTGCTTTCTTTCGTTCTCCTGCCTATCAGGTGCTTTAAATTATTTATATTGACCATAATGGTTCCAATAATAATGATGATGCCCCCAATTACAGACAAGAGAGTTATAGGCTCATGATATAACACCGCTCCAAGACAAAGGGCAATTAATGGAGAAATATACAGCCAAGTGGCTGGAAAGACTGGATTGGTTTTAGCTACAAGCCAATAGAAGATTGTGTGTGCCACCATGGATCCAGCGATAATTAAGTACAGCAGTGATAAGATAGCACTTGTTGTTAGAATCGATTTCATATGCACTTTTTCCGTGAACAATGATAAAAAAAGAAGCATAGCCCCACCGTACATCATTTGTGCCGCATTCAAGGCAATTGGTGATATTCCTTGAAAACGTTGGATAACTCTGCTGGAATAAACCGCACCAGCAGAATAAAAAAGTTCACTTAATAAAATTGCTATACAGCCAATAATCCACAGCTTGCTGAACGATGTGCCCAATATACCTGGTAGAAGCAGCAAAACAACGCCGGAAAAGCCTGTCAGACAGCCAACTAAAGAACTGACGGAAAGCTTTTGCCGATTAATGCAGCTTTGAAGCAGCAAGACCATCAGCGGTCCTGTAGCCGATAAAACCGCCGCTATACCAGAGCTTAAATATTGCTCAGACCAATACAAGGCTGCAAAAGTTGCAAAAGTTAATCCTGTTCCGGTCAAAAGCATTTCTTTTCTTAATAAAAGTGAAAACTTCGCCTTTCCTCTTGATACCATCCATAAAAATAAAATACTTCCTGCCATTAGGAAGCGAATTCCCGCCGAGAAAAAAGGCGGCGCTCCGGCATCTACCCCTACTTTTATAGATAAAAAAGTCGTACCGAATATGAGACACATTAAAATATAATTAAATAACACCATTTTTCTCTCCTCCTTATCTTCTCTCCTCCACATCTCCATCATAAGGTGTAAAGAGTAGAACAGATAAAAACGAATAGAACAGTTATCGAAATTATCCTGTATAATAGCAGAAAAGGAGGGTACTTCATGAAGAGAAAAGCACTCTCAAATGTTCATTCGGATAATCTTTACGAGCAAATTTATGATTATATTATAGAAAGAATCGGACGAGGCGTATGGGGAGCACATGATAAGCTTCCTTCTATTAGAACATTAGCAACGGAGTTCAATGTACATCGGCTAACAGTCTTTAAAGCTTATCAGCTGCTAAAACAAAACAAAAAAGTATATGTGAAGGATAAATCCGGATACTATGTGATGCCGGAAAATATGCTTTTGATAGATTCCCAGCAGAACCCGATTATTTCCGCTCACGTTCAAGAAAGCAGCCTCTCAGAAATTCATCAGGTTCGGGCTGATTATCAGTTTTCCATCGCACTGCTTGATCCTAATCTGTTGCCTAATCATTACTTTTCCGAGTATATAAAAAAGGTATTTAACCTTTACCCTAAAGTGCTGGGAACCTATTCATCCATCCAGGGAGATCCGGAGCTGCGCGAAGCTCTTAGCCGCTATTTTACCGATCAATCACATTTCTACCTAACTCCCGATGAATTATTGATCACATCCGGATCCCAGCAGGCTATCGATTTGATCGCCAGAGGATTGATCAAACCTAGAGATACTGTTTTTTTAG
Organism: Heyndrickxia camelliae; assembly: GCF_002844575.1. Classification (GTDB taxonomy): domain Bacteria; phylum Bacillota; class Bacilli; order Bacillales; family Bacillaceae_C; genus Margalitia; species Margalitia camelliae. The sequence goes on along the minus strand of NZ_PIQO01000009.1, from coordinate 165,281 downwards.
AGAGGCCCACCTACAGTCCTGCAATCGATGTTTTCAGAAGACAGGGTGCGAATATTATTCCGATTGAGATTCATCCGCATGGCTATCAATTAGAGCAAGTAGAAGGACTCATGCGGGAGCATAAACCGCGCCTTTTCTATCTCAACCCTACTTTTCACAATCCGACCGGTTATACAGTTCCGGCCGAACAAAGAAAGACTTTAGTAGAGATGGCTAATAAATATCAATGTTTGCTAATTGAGGATGATCCTTACCCGGATATTTATTTTGAGAAAAAACCTCCGCTGCCGTTTTTTTCATATGATACAGCAGGGTGTGTTATTTATATAAGGAGCTTCAGCAAATACATTGCACCAGGATTGAGCATCGCTGCCGTTGCATGCCGGCCATCCATCATGAAATACCTATTAAATACAAAATCCCTTTCGGACAGCGGGACGCCATTGCTTAACCAAAAAATCTTTCTGCATTATTTCTTTTCAGAACGTTTGCAAAAGCATGTGGAAAAGCTACGGATAGCTCTTGAAATTCGCAGGAACATTATGGAGGAAGAATTATCTGCTACAGGGTGGAAATGGGCAACTCCGATGGGAGGATTTAATTTATGGATGAAATTGCCAGAGTCTACTCCAATGGATAGACTTCTTGAAAAAAGCATCGAAAAATCGATTTCCTTTGTACCTGGATCTATCTTTGATTCGCTTAAAGAACACCAATCATGGATTCGGATGAGTTATTCCTATTTAAACGAAACTCAATTACGGGATGGATTGCAGCGATTTGTCCACATATACCATTCATTAACTTCTACACAAATATGAAAACCTTTCACCATTGAATAGGTGGAAGTTTTTTAGAGAAAACATTTCATGAAGAATGCTTACATTTTTCGTATCCAGACTTCTCAAATGCATTTCTCATAGGGATATTTTCAACATCTGTATTCTCCAAACACCAATATCTTATTGCTCTTAAAAGTAAATCGTTAATAAATCCTTTTCCACGAAATTCAGGAATGATTAATGCTCATAACCCGAAGTAAATGTCGTAAATGGAGGGGCTGCACAAGCTCCTCCAAGGTGATCTTATCATTATGACGAAAAGATATCTATCAAACTTATATAACCGCCAAACATACCACTATAAAGGTTTCCCGTATGGAGGCAGTCAATCATTGCTTATTAACTGGAAAGGAATTAAAAGCCTTCATCAGTAAAAAGGAGCTATCTGGAAAAATAATCGTTCCAGATGATGGCCCATCTTATTCATTTTAATGGTAATACATCCCCTAAATAACTATAATGGCGTCTGAATTTCAAAAGCCTCGTACATACACAATAAAACAACTACATTATTTCATTAGGGATAAAGTATCGGTTCGTTTATTGAACGAAAGGATTAACTTTTATAATCCTTGAAAAAAATTGGCTGGAATAATACGGATATAGCATCTATTATTTATTCTAGTTTCCTCCATCTATTTCAAAAATTCTTCTCCTCAAACACGAAACAATACATATTCCGTAAAATTTAGGAGCTATTCTTTTTTCACTGACTGCTTTTGTCAGGGATGCCGTTTTACAATGAAAGGGATAATGAATGAAGGAGGCGACCAACAATGGTCATGACAATGGAGCAATTTCGCGAAATTTTAGATGGGAATCGTCGTTTAACCATTCGAACACTTGAGGCTTTTCCTGAAGACAAGTTATTCACCTTTTCACCGGTTGAACCACTGCGGCCTTTCTCAAAAATGATTTTAGAGATACTGGATATCGAAAGAGCATACATACGCGGTATCGCTCTTAATGAATGGGAATATAGCCCATCTTTTGATGGTATTTCGACCAAAGAAAATCTATTAAAAGGTTGTCACGAAATAAAGGAGAATGTGCAAAAATGGTGGCCAAAAATTACTGAGGAAAGGTTGGATACCGTAGAAAAGGATCCCTTTTTTGGTGGCGAAATGAGTCATTTCGAACGTCTGCATAATGCATTGGAAAATGAAATCCATCATCGTGGCCAAGGTTTTATTTACTTACGGTTACTTGGGATTGAACCGCCAGCGTTTTGGGAGCGATAATAAACAGGAATATCATTTACTAGAAGTAGACAATTTTTCAAAAGGTTATCCACATGATTAAATTTTATCATCTTCATAACAAGAAAAATAGCCGATATCTTTATTTGCAAGATATCGGCTTTTATATAGTACTTATTCCAGTCATTTAACAGCCTTCTTTAGCTTTTGCTCTAATTCAGCCTTCTGGCGGAGGTGATGACGGAAATGCATTCCTACTAAATCGTACCACTCTCTTGCATGTAGCCAACCGAAACCGCCATGTTGAACTTTGTAATTGGGATTGATCGAATCTACTTTTATTTCCCATAGACTCAGTCTGCTAATTAACTGATCCAGTCTACTTATAAGTTCATCCTTGCTATCCGAGTTATTAGGAGGAGCATTTAATTCATCTGGTAATTTTATTTTTATTGGTGGAAACCCTCCCATTGTAAATAATTTCTCTCCAAATTCCGTTTTTCCAAGGGTACACTCCTCATGTGATGCTGCACAAGTTTCCGCATTATCCAGATACTCATGTGCAACCACGATTAAATGGTCATACATTTGTCCAATAGACCATACTCCCTCAGCTGAAATATGTCTTAGCTGGTCCAATGAATAGTTTTGCAAGTCGTTTTTGAATGCTTCTACTACCTCCAAGTTACTCAATTTACATACTCCTTTTCTGTTTAGTTTTCATGATTCAAGTCCCATCTAATATAAGCTTCCACAGTCTTAATTATTTCCCTTTAAAGATAATTGTGTTTTTTTATAATTTTTTAAATACTAGTTGACAAATAGGAATTATAGGATTTATGCTAATAACAACGCAAAATATTTTAATATGTCATGGAAACTTATCAAGAGAGGTGGAGGGACTGGCCCAACGAAACCTCAGCAGCAGATTCTACTGGAATTCTGTGCTAATTCCTGCAAGCTTATGCTTGGAAGATAAGTGGAGGTCCTCGACCAATCAAGTTATCCTCTTCTTATCTGTATTCATTAAAAAAGGAGTGGATTTTTTTATGGGCAAATTGTTGAAAGATGCGGTAGAAGCAAGAAGGAATGAATTAATTAACAAGTTGATTGAGCTTGAGCAATTCAAGAAAAACGACAAGCATCTATTTGAATTGACCTTATCTGACTTAGAACATGAATACTTTAAAATCCAATCCCAAAACCATCCTCACTGCGGTTTCGACTCCATTCGATGGAAAAATTTCCATTAGATTTTTCACCAAAATAAAAAAGAAATCTCCTTCAAATAGAAAGAGATTTCTTTATTTTTATGCTTTGATAAAATCCGGGTTCATGAAAGGAGGATTTGGATATTTATAGAATCCCTCTCCTGTTCCTCTGCCAAGCTTTCCTTTATCGATATACTCTGTTTTCAATAAATCCGCAAGTTTTTTATAATCAGGGTCGCCTGTTGCTTCCGCTTTAGCAAGGGTAATATTATAAGCAGTTGTTATACCGACCACATCTAGAATGGCAAACGGACCCATCGGTGCCCCAGTTGCAACCATCCATGTTTTATCGATTGTTTCTGGGTCAGCAACTTCTTTTAATAACAGCATTTGAGCTGCATCTAAAAGCGGAACCAATAGAGAATTCAAAATATAACCTGGTTGTTCTTTTTGTAAAGGCAATGCAACCATTCCAATGGCCTTCGCAAATGCAATGACCTCTTCAAATACCTTATCATCCGTTCCAGGGTGCTTCATAATTTCGGCTGTGTTGTTTTTCCATATTTCATTAGCAAAGTGCAAGTTTAAGAATTTTTGCGGACGGCCCGTAGCTTCTGCAAATTGGCTAGGGAGTAAGGTAGATGAGTTGCTTGCAAAAATTGTTTTTTCAGGAGCTATTTTTGCTAATTCCTTATAGAAATTGGATTTTATTTGCACTACTTCAGGTATTGCTTCAATAATAAGATCTGCGTCTGCTGTAGCTTCTGCTAAATCACTGAAAAAGGAAATTCGTTTGTAAGCAGCATCTACCTCTTCTTGGGTTGCTCCTAAATCTTCTTGATAACGTTGTTTCAATTTTGTCATTCTTTCTTTTGCTCGATCTAGCACTTCATCATTGATATCATATACATTTACATTAAATCCTTTAAAGGCAATTTGGAAAGCGATTTGACTTCCTAAAACACCGCTTCCTGCGACAGTGATATTTTTATAATCCATTATTATTCTCCTCTTTTCTAAAAGAAGCATTGTTATTAATATCTTTCATTTCTACTTCATTATAACAATGTATTATATTTAATAAAAATTAGATATACTAATTAATAATTAACTAAAACTTAATTTAGGAGTAAAAAGATGAATCTGGAACAATTACAATATATCGTCGAAGTAGCCAAATCCGGGTCCCTAACGATGGCTGCACAAAAATCACATATTACATTGTCTGCGATTAGCCAGTCCATTTCGTTATTAGAGCAGGAATTGGGCGTGACACTGTTTACGAGATCCCGCGGTCAAAGTGCTGCACCAACAGCTGAAGGAAAAGTAATAATTGAAAAGGCTACGGACATCTTAATGAAAGTGAACGAGCTGAAAGAGGAAGCCAATCAGTTTAATCATACTTTATCAGGTGAATTAAGAATCGCAACGATTCCCGGCCCCACCCACTTACTTGTGGAAACCGTTGCTCGCTTTAAAAAGGATTTCCCAAATGTTAGAATTGAAATTTTTGAAAAAGGACCAAAAGAAATCATTGAGACTATTTTATCTAATAAAATGGATATCGGATTAATGGTGATGGATGAGGATTTCCTTCCGAAAAGCAATGATCTAGTCTTCGCAAAAGTACTAGAGGGGAAAATGGTGGTTGCGGTTAATAAAGAATCCCCATTATCGACTGAAAAATCCATTACCCCAGAAATGTTAATAAAAGAAACACTAGTCCTTTATGAAGACGACATTATTCTAAATTTTATGGATAAAAATATTGCGAAATACGGAGAGGCGGACGTATTATTTGCAACCAATAATACATTTGCTATTGAGAATGCCGTGGAAGAAGGAATTGCAGTTACGATTGGGTTAGACTTTTCCTTTCAAAAAAATCAACGTAACAACCCAAATCTTATCACCATCGACTTAAAAACGCGCGACAATAAACCAATTCCATACGGATGGGTACGCCACAAAAGCAAGCCCTCCTCCCAAATCGCCAAAACCTTTATCAACAGATTAACCCTCGATATCTAATTGGTGCCTGGCACCATCCGTGGACATTTTACGCTTTTGTACGCATGGGGTGGACAGTTCGCATTGTCCTCCTCTGAAGGACACTTTCCCAATTTGTCCACGAGTGGTGCCTGGCACCATCTTAAATTCATAAGTTTACGAAAAAGAGACAAACTGTATTTGTAATAGGAAAGGAGTGATAGGCATGACAAAGAAATTTAATAAAGGCAGCAATAATCAGAATTCCCCTTCCTTACATGGGCAGTCTCCTGTCAGTGGGGATAACAGTAAAGGCAACAAAAGGAATAAGGATAAGCGTGATAAGACTGATGGTGTAATATAGTAAAGGAAACCGATCATTCTCTTGATCGGTTTCTTTCTATCACGAACAATTCGTAAAAGATCCCCTTCCCCACACAATACGAGGTTAATGTTATCAACCATCACCTATGTAAATCATCGCCATAAAAATACGTAAGCATAAAAGTTTATTTATTTAACTCTAATACATTTTGAAAGTATCCTCAGTTCATAAGCGAAACGCATTTTTTGTGGCTTGGCAATAAAAATTTCAGGGAAGAATACTGCAATTGTTTTCATAACTGTTATTTTGGAAATCAATTTTCCACAGGGAATACCCCAACCATACAAGTCATGTTAACAATTTGTTAGGACGATGAAATACATAATAAAGAATAAATGGTTATGCTGTATGAAACACCAGCCATATGCACTTGTCTAAGTTGCAGAGCTTCTAATACTTCGTCTATCCATCTGTCCGAATCAAAGCTTTTGTAAAAATTCCCTCAAATTAATAAAAAGGTTGCCAAAACCACATTATTTGATAATAATGACTGTTTAGCTAACCTTTTTTAAAGAATGAAAGTATTGAATGAAATTCCTTCTTACTTATACCATTTTTACACTAGTAATAGTATATAATTTGTTAAGACTGTTGATTTCGTACGTTGGCAAGATTCCTGTATTATTCGCATTTTTTTCAGGGTTAAACCAGCAAGTATCAAGTCCGTACAGATTGCCTCCTTTAATATCTGCATTTAAAGAATCCCCAATAATAAGCCCTTGTTCCGGTGATAAATTCGGAATGCGATCAAACACATAATCGAAAAACTCCTTCATTGGCTTCTGATATCCCGTGTCCTCCGAAACAAATATTTGCTTAAAAAACGGATATAAACCGGCAGCACGCAAACGTTTATCCTGAGTTGCGGAATCACCATTGGTCACAATATATAAATCATAATGATCCTTTAGTTCCGTAATTAAATCCAGTGCTCCATCCATAAGCTGATGTCCTTCTTGCAGATAGTTACGATATTTATTTTCCAATAAAACACCATCTACCTCTTTCCCATATACCTTAAAAAATTCTGCAAATCGGGTGTTTACCACATCATCGCGGCTTCGTTTCCCCTCTTCGAACTCTCTCCAAAGTTGTTGATTTATGTTTTTATATTGTTGTACCATCTCTGGAGTCAATTCTATTTGCTCATCTTCAAAAAGCTGTCGCAATGCTTCACGCTCTGCAGCACGAAAATCCAACAGCGTATCATCTACATCAAAAAACAGTGCTTTGTATGCTTTCATTGGTATCGTCCCTCTCGATGCATTTAATAAGTTACTAATCTAATAAGAAGTCTACCTTTCCAGTTTAAAAGTTTTTCCCTACCTTGAAAACCATTTCTCCGATCCCAACATGAATTTTTCACTTGTACTAGCCATCTTTAGAATATATAATAATTTTCGAATTATTTTGACTTCCAAGGAGGATTTCCGTGGGATTATTATTTTATTAATATTAAAAGCCACTTCCGGACAAAAACTTTTATCCTAAAGAGGTGCTTTTAAATGAAATGGGTTAAAGACTTTTATGATAAACAATTTATTTGGTCCACCACACAATACGATTTTGATTTGAATCACTTGATTGAGGAGCACGTAGATAAAGTAGAACATTTTAGCGACCATCCAATCACGAGGATTCTAGAATTAGGTGGTGGCAATGGACGTTTTGCAGTTACCGCTGCGAGACGCGGATATGATGTTACTGTCATTGAACTAGCCCCTTCATGTGTAGAAAATATATATAAACTTGCTGAGAAACATAAAATAGGAAGTAATTTACGAATTATTCAAGGGGACTTTTATCAAGTTGATTTAGAGGAACAGTTTGATATTGTTTGCTATTGGGATGGATTTGGAATCGGAGAAGATACCGACCAGCAATTATTACTGAAGCGCATATCGGATTGGCTGCAGCCAAATGGGGTGGCACTCATTGATATTTATACCCCTTGGTACTGGGCTAAGGTAGCCGGTCAAGAAATGGAATTTGGCAACATTGTTAGGCGATACGACTTCGATGCAAATGGATGCAGAATGTTAGATACTTGGTGGCGGAAGGAGCATGAGGGTGATCAGATAACACAATCATTAAGATGCTATTCACCTGTTGATTTTAAATTATTAATGAAAGATATTGATTTAAATCTAGTTCACTGTGAACCTGGCGGGGAAATGAACTACGAAAGTGGGCAGTATACCGAACAAGTAGAGCTAGGCAAAGCGATGACTTTTATGGCAAAACTAAAAAAATTAGCATAATAAAAGCAGTGAATTGAATCACTGCTTTTTTCATTGGGGGTGGGAAACAAAATTGAACCTACTCTTAACGAATATTATTTATCGGTAGGCACTTCACACCGTCCATCCGCACAATACGCATCATTAGCATCAGTTTTATTTTCATTTAAAATGGTAAAGGAACTCTCTTCTTCACTTGCTTTGTGTAATGCATTTAAAAATACCCCAATCGGCTGCGCACCTGATACAGCATACTTACGATTGATGACAAAGAAGGGAACTCCTTGAATTCCAAGACTTCCAGCCTCTTGCTCATCGGTACGAACCTCATAAGAAAACTCTTCCCCGTTCAACATTTCGCGTACTTTTTCCGAATCCAAACCAACTTCTGCTGCTAAAGATATTAATGTATCATGCTCACCGATATGCTCCGAATCAGTAAAATAGGCTTTGAACAATCTTTCCGCCATTTCTGTGCTTTTTCCATACTGTGCTGCAAACTGCGTTAAACGATGGGCATCAAATGTATTAGTGGGCTTCATCGTATCGAAATGATACGTTAATCCAACCTGCGCAGCTCTTTCTGCCACGCTCTCATTCATTTCCTTCGCCTTTTCCACACTCATGCCATATTTCGCCGCAAGCAATTGGTGCATGTCTTCGTCATAATGTACTTTTGCATTCGGATCCAACTCAAAACTTTTAAAAACGATTTCTACATTAGATTCGCCTCCAAACTGATTCAATGCTTCCTCAAAATGACGTTTACCTATATAACAAAATGGACATACAAAGTCTGACCATACTTCAACTTTCATCTTAAAACCTCCGTTAACAATAGTATTAATTCATTATTATCCTTCACGAATAGAAATACAAATATTATGTCTTAAAAAACCGTAAACTAAAAAAAGCCAATGACAACGCATCAGCTTTCATATTTGTTATTCCTTAAAATGGCAAACTTCTAGCGGATTACCTTCTAAATCATAAAACTGAAACCACTGGATACTTCCTCCATCCTGAATTGGTTCCACCTTTACCTCACAATCTACTAAATGCTGGTGTGCTTTTTCCACATCAGGTGTGTAGAAATTAAAAGTCACCTGTTGTGAATCTCTTCTTCTGATTTTCTCACCAACGTTAAAGGTGTTTCTCCAATATTTAATGCTGCATATCCAGATAAATCATCCCTCCACCGAATCGTGAAACCAAGCACTACAGAATACCATTCAATCGCCTTGTCAAAATCCTTCACCGGTAAAAAAACCGTATCAATTCTTTTAAATAGATTAGACATTTTGGTCTCCTTTATAACATTCTTTTATCATAATTTCGACGCTATATCTCCAATTCCTGCAAACCTTTATCACAAGCTCCCAATGGGGGATTGTGAAGCGTATACTGTATGGACTTTTTGGAGAAATTTCAAAATGGTGTGGAAAACATATATTTTATGATGAAAAAACCTGAGAGATGTGGAGAAATTTCCGCGAATTATGTGGAAAACTCTTACCGGTTTGGGGAATTTCTATTAGAGTGTAGAATTTTTTCTGATTTTTGATGAAAAAACTAAATAATGTGAGGAATTTTTCACGAATTATGTGGAAAACCCATACCGATTTGGGGAATTCCTATTAAGGTGTAGAATTTTTTCTGATTTTTGATGAAAAACCTTGGAGTTGTGCGGAATTTTTCACGAATTATGTGGAAAACTCTTACAGGTTTGGGGAATTCCTATTTGGGTGTAGAATTTTTTGATGAAAAACCTGAGAGATGTGGAGAATTTTTCACGAATTATGTGGAAAACTCTTACCGATTTGAGGAATTCCTATTAGGGTGTTGATTTTTTTCTTATTTTTGATGAAAAACCTGAGAGATGTGGAGAATTTTTCACGAATTATGTGGAAAACTCTTACCGATTTGAGGAATTCCTATTAGGGTGTGGATTTTTTTCTTATTTTTGATGAAAAACCTGAGAGATGTGGGGAATTTTTCGTGAATTATGTGGAAAACCCATACCGATTTGGGGAATTCCTATTAAGGTGTAGAATTTTTTCTGATTTTTGATGAAAAACCTTGGAGTTGTGCGGAATTTTTCACGAATTATGTGGAAAACTCTTACAGGTTTGGGGAATTCCTATTTGGGTGTAGAATTTTTTGATGAAAAACCTGAGAGATGTGGAGAATTTTTCACGAATTATGTGGAAAACTCTTACCGATTTGAGGAATTCCTATTAGGGTGTTGAATTTTTTCTTATTTTTGATGAAAAACCTTGGAGTTGTGCGGAATTTTTCACGAATTATGTGGAAAACTCTTACCGGTTTGGGGAATTTCTATTAGGGTGCGGAATTTCTTCTTTTTTATGATGAAAAACCTGAGAGATGTGGAGAATTTTTCACGAATTGTGTGGAAAACCCATACCGATTTGGGGAATTCCTATTAAGGTGTAGAATTTTTTCTGATTTTTGATGAAAAAACTAAATAATGTGAGGAATTTTTCACGAATTATGTGGAAAACTCTTACCGATTTGGGGAATTCCTATTAGGTTGTGGATTTTTTCTTATTTTTGATGAAAAACCTTGGAGTTGTGCGGAATTTTTCGCGAATTATGCGGAAAAACCCACACTGTTTTTTTTAAATCGAAAAAACCTCCACAGATTGTAGAGGTTTACAGCGATTTAAATTCATGTACCCATACTTTCATTTTCGGTACCCAGCGCATTCCAGGGTGTATGGATAAAATGAATTCTTTATATTCTTCTAAATTCGCAAATCCTTCTTGATGCGCATTTTCTTCTGTCATATCTCCGAGCTGTTGCGAGTAAACATTTTCAACCACAAATTTTTTACCGTCTAGTTCCATGATTTCACCAACATCGGCATATCTGCCGTTTCGGCGAGTAGCAGTTTTCTCCCCTGCTAACACCTTTTTGACATCCCTTTCCACTGTTACTAAGCGGTCGACTGAGCAGGTTTTTGGAGGTAAAGCGTTGTTTTCACTCATGTTTCTCTCCTCCTTTTTTTTGATTGTAGTCTTTCCATGCGGTAATGCCACCTTCAAGCAAGGTAACCTGATAATTCTTATCTGCTAAAATTTGCGCACATTTGGCTGCGGAGTTTCCGGTTGTACAAGTTACTATAATTTCCGTATCTTTTGGTAAGGTGGATATTACATCCTCTTGATTTTCCAAAATAACTGACTTAGGAATGTTGTACGCGTTTTCCACATGATAGTCTTGAAACTTTTCTTCTGCACGGACATCAAGAACAAATGGTTTCTTGTTTCTTAATTGTTCCGCTAATTCTTGGGGCGTGATCTTTTTTATTTCCACCTTTATCCCTCCGATTCCTTCTTTCATCCTATCATTTTACCGTATAAAATCACACTGCTTTACTAACCATTATTTTTACTTTCTACAGTAAAAAAAACAATCCCCAAAGAGGATTGCTTATTTAAAAAATACCTTATCGATATTATATTTTGCTTGAAGCTTGTTAATGATATAGGTTTCATATATTTCACGTTCCGTTGGATCTTCTACATAGAAGACAGCAATTTTATGAACTTCGTCTCGATGGTTCTTAATAGGAGATACATTATCCTCAAAGTGTTTAGTTACGCGTTGACGAAGTTTTCTAGCTTTCCCGACGTATAATAACTCCCCGTCCGCATTATAAAACAAAATAATGCCACCTTTTTCCCTTGAAATCAATCGAAAATCAACAAATCCATATTGACTGCTGATTTTTGCGTCTTTCGCGTCTCCTGTTAGTTTTTGCTTTGTCACGACTACATCCGGTTTTGGAATTTCTATTTTAATCAAAAGATCACTTCCTATTTTTTTTATCATGAAGACTTATTATAGCATTTTTCCCTTATTCAAGTGATCTTATTTCACTTCATATTGAAGTTCTACAAATTGATTGTATTTTTTTATTCCTTTTAATACTAAATCCATCTCATAGTCTCCCTTTTTAAACAAAGGAATCCCTTTCCCGATTATGGCTGGTGCAACCGTGACTCGTATTTCGTCCACTAATTTTTCCTTCAAAAAGAAGTGCAGTAACTCCCCGCCGCCTTCAATCCAAATGTTTTTACCTTTTTGTTTTTTCCATTCATTGACTAATGAAACAATATCCCCATTAACAAATTCAACATTCTCATTGGATCCGGTAATCGTATGTGAAAATACATAGCATTTTTTATTCTGATAAGGAAATTTCCCGTTTTCTAAAATAAGCACCTGATCATACGTCTTCCTCCCCATCAAAATCGTATCCACTGTCTCATAAAATTCTGAGTACCCATTGTCCCCTTCTCCTTCTACTCGAAAGAGCCAATCTAATGAGTCATCCTCACCAGCAATATATCCATCTAAGCTTGTTGCAATATATAAAACTACTTTTCGCATACTATTTCCCCCTTACTACTTTTTGAAACTGCCTTCATAACCCTTGGGTGTAACGATTTTACAGAGTTGGTTTCGATGCAGTGCGTAAAGAATAATTTGCAAATTACCTTCTTTTTCCTTTAAAAACATATTAACATAAAAATCAGAATAGTCATTTATCCCCTGTTGTTATCTTTATACATAGGAAACTTTGAACTCCTTATCACTACTCTTCCCAAAAAAGCCGCTCACAAGTTTCATATTTCCCCTTTTTTTGGTAACACTAACCTTCATGACTAGTAAGAGATTTCCCAGCTGGAGGTAGCTACATGCAGCCGCAAACCGTTCCTGAATCCCAAAAGTTTTCTCCTTATTTTATATTTTACGTTATTGTCACAATGCAAGTAGGTATCGGATTACTTGACTTCGAAAAGCATGTTGCTAAGTTTGCGGGGTACGATGGTTGGCAGGCTGTCATCCTTTCAGGGCTGACAACCAATGTAGTTATGTGGCTTATGATTAAACAATTGGAAATGGTACAGGGTGACTTTTGTGATATACATTGGAGTGTTTTTGGAAAACGGGTGGGGAGTCTTCTAAATATTCTATTTGCCATCTACTATTTATGGTATGCAATCACGGTATTAAGAAATTATATCGAAATTGTTCAGGTCTGGATGTTCCCTGATTTAAGTACTTTTTGGTTTGCCTCCGGATACCTATTATTATGTATCTATATTATTTTGGGCGGAATCCGAACCCTTGTCGGTATTTCATTTTTTGCCTTTACTCTACCGTTTTATATTATCTTTATCCAAGGGTTTACCATCCCTTTCGCTGATTTTCGACATTTTTTTCCATTATTTGATCACTCCCTTAATGAGATTTTTGTCTCATCAGAGAATATGTCGTTGTCAAACATGGGTTATGAAACAATCTTAATAATATATCCATTTATTAAAAACAAAAAAAAGGTGAAAAAATGGTGTCAGTTATCACTTATTTTTACAACATTATTGTATCTATACTTAACGTTCATTACATTTGCATATTTTCCAGTCGATCAATTGGAAAAAGAAATCTGGCCAACATTGACCTCCTTTAAAATCGTAAATTTACCTGTTGTTGAACGATTTGAATTTATCGGGATTGCCAACTGGTGTCTCATTATTTTGCCAAGCATCTGTATATCCCTCTGGTGTTCCAGCAAGTTGATTAAAAGAACGATAAAATTTAAAATGAAATACAATATCTTTTTGTTAAGTATTCTTGTCCTGCTTGGCTGTATCTTTTTCGAAACCAGGCCACAAATCAGTATATTAAATAGTCTCATTAATAGTATAGGCTTTATTATTGGGAATATCTACATTCCGATTCTGACTGTATTATTATGGCTCACCATGAAAATCAAAGCGAAAAAGAAATCAAAAACAGAAAAATCTTCTACTGTATAGTGCACCCTTTTACTATTTGAGACAAGTAAAAGGGGTATTTTTCATACGTATCAAAGGCAAGGTTGTGAGAAAATAGGTAATGAATAATTTCTATTTAGTACTAGGCCAATTTTATTGGATTCGTTTTTATAGGAACGTTTATCAAAGGAATCACACAGTGGCAAAAATTCTACCAGCACAACCTATTATATAACGTTTGAATTAGAAAGTGGTTCGGGCTCTGAATTCGGCCATTTTTTCCCTTTCAAGGATCAAGATGTCTGGGATTTGAGAGTAGGATTGGAAATTGTAGATAGACAGAGGTGAATATTTTCATCTTGGTTTTACTTTGTTTTTCACCGCTCGTAACATTAGTAAGTTTAATAAAAATAGCAGAATTAAAATGCCTATACTGGCAAAGTAAGAAATATCGGGCATGTATTCGAAGCTGAAAAGTAAATAGGCAGATATTATTGCTAGGACTAGTAAAAAAAGCTCAAAAACAACTCCCATGATTAAAAACAACAAGTAAGGAATCACTATGTCTCTTTCAGAAACATATTTTAAAATTAAGCCATCCCAAAGAAAATCCGCAAACTTATGAAAGACCTCCATTTTATCCGCCTCCTATACCTTCCCCTGCATTGTTTATTATCTAAGCCTCTAGTTATAGATATAGTATGTCCATCAAATGGATTATTTAACGGTTATATGTTATTTTAGTACAGAGAATTTTAAATATAGGAATATCTTTCTACTAAACTCGCATATAATAGAATTTCGAATATATATTTACTCAAATTTTTAAAATAGGCGTTCCAAAACGTAACACTTATAAAGATAGAATCGTCTAATGTATGTAAAAATTTCAAGGTAACAATTAATTAATTGGGGGATCAATACATGATATATATAAAAAGGTCCATATTGACGGCATTGGGGTTGGGGCTTTCTCTTGTTCTAGCTGCATGCAGTTCGGAAGGTAATCAAGAATCCAAGCAAACGAGTAATGTTTCCATAGCAGATAAGGAATCATTAAAATCGCAGACATCGAAAACAAATCATTCTTCGGATAAAAATTCTGAATCAACCTCAAGTGCATCTTCTGGATCACAAGTAAATGGCGGGAAAGGAAATGCTATTACTTCACCTCCTGCCAAAGCAGATAATAAAAAAGTGGATATGAGTGCTGTTACTGCAGTTCGACTAGCAGACCCTCAAACAGGCTGGGTTGGAGGCAATGGCTGGATTGCAAAAACAGTAAACGGCGGGTACAACTGGGCTGTAAAATACAAAGGGGTCGGAAAGGTACAACAAATTTTCGCCTTAAATCAACAAGAAGTTTGGGCGACCTTAAATCAAGGAGGAAATAGTTTAAGATTGTTGCAATCAAAAGATGGCGGCGAACACTGGACATTAATAGGCACTTCACCTAATAAAGGATTTCTTCATTTTATCTCAAGCAACACTGCTTTAAGCGGAAATGCCTATTCATTAGATGGGGGCAGAACTTGGCGACCATTCGAAACGCCAAAAAACATAGTAAACCAGGCGTACTTTCACGATTTAAAAAATGGATGGGCAGTTACTCAAAGCAAACAGGTGTTATCCGTTCAAAAGACAACTGATGGGGGGAAGAATTGGTATCCCGTTTTATCGAAAAAGCTTGTTTCCCCATTAGAAGATGCCATCATTCGTTCTACAGGGGTGAATGATGCTTGGATTGAATGTATTGGTGATTCCGGAATGACACAAACCTCCTACTCGGTTTTCCATACGATGGATGGAGGAAATTCTTGGAATACCGTTATTGCTAATTCTACCTCTGGCGGTGGTCCAGCTCCGGGATTTACACAAGAGGATAGAAATGGGCCAAAAAATAAAGGAACGAAACCTGGCCCGTTCTATGTAGTCAATCCCAAAGTAGCCTTCATGGGTGGCTCTTGCCCAGCTTGCGACGATCCTAATTCAATTGGTTGGACGAAAGACGGCGGAAAAACATGGGTTAACAGCAATGAAACCTTTACTGGATACGGTGATTCATACCTTGCCATTGCGGACGAAAATCATGGCTGGTGGATCATCACTGAAAACACCAAACCAAGTGTTATGTACACCACCTCTGACGGCGGCACCCACTGGGGAAAAGTCCACATCTTCCGTTAGGTGCCAGGCACCACTCGTGGACAAATTGATAATTTGTCCACAGAGGGTGGACAGTTTTTTTAAAATTCAAGAAGAATTGGCCATTAGCCAATTCTTTTTTTATTATTCCTTTGGTTGTTAGATTGCTTTTTCCCTTTACACGATTAAAAAAATATTTAGCTTCACGAAATTTTTTCTGAATTTCGGCAGGACATCTATCAAATAGTATAGAATATTGTTAATTGATAGAATAAATAAACAAAAAGGAAGGGATACTAACATGACTTACGTACTTGTCAAAAACGGAACACTTATTGATGGAATTGGCGGGGAGCCACTTCAGGATGCAGCGGTTTTATTGAAGGACAACCAAATTAAACAAGTAGGTAGAGCCAGCGAAATTCGTCTCCCAGATGAAGATGTGGAAATTTTAGATGCACAGAATGGGTATATCCTGCCGGGATTATTTGATACACATGTTCACATGATGATGGAGTTTTCTAATCTTGAAAAAACCGTCTCCACTCCATTTTCCTATCATTTTTACCAAGCCATTGAACATATGAAAAAAACTGTAAACGCAGGAATTACTTCTGTACGTGACGCAGGGTTTACAGATGTGGGAGTAAAGCAAGCAATTGAGAATGGCCTTGTGCTCGGACCTAGAATGCAAGTGAGTATTAATCCGCTAACCATTACAGGCGGCCACGGCGATAGTTGGACAAGATCCGGCATCGACACAACTAGACCTACCTACCCAGGCATGCCGAGCGGACTTTGTGACGGCCCTGAGCAAGTTCGCCAACGTGTAAGAGAAATGCTAAGAGCCGGCGCAGATATCATTAAAGTTCATGCAACTGGCGGTGTAATGAGCCCGACAGACCATCCGGAATTTACTCAATTCTCTTTTGAAGAGTTAAGTATTATCGTAGAAGAAGCAAGATTCCGCCGCGGAATTAAGGTAATGGCCCATGCTCAGGGTGCAGAGGGAGTAAAAAATGCCGTTCGTGCAGGAATTCACTCTATTGAACACGGAATTTTCCTTGATGATGAGGCAATTGAATTAATGCTAAAACACGGAACTTACCTAGTGCCTACCCTACTCGCTCCAGTAGCAGTTCTAGAACAAGGGAAAAACAGCAATAATATGCCTGCACATGCTATTCAAAAAGCACTGGAAGTTGTGGATATTCACCACGAAAGTGTTACGAAGGCATTTAAGGCTGGAGTTAAAATTGCAATGGGTACAGATGCAGGGGTTAT
This sequence comes from Heyndrickxia camelliae, assembly GCF_002844575.1. Lineage (GTDB taxonomy): Bacteria > Bacillota > Bacilli > Bacillales > Bacillaceae_C > Margalitia > Margalitia camelliae. Next base: position 148,178 of record NZ_PIQO01000009.1, on the reverse strand, counting down.
GCCGCATGGCACAAACCTTCGCGAATTGAACTTAATGTGTGGTATCGGCATGAGTCCTATGGAATCTATTGTTGCAACTACAAAGGTTGCCGCTGAATGCCTTGGCTGGGAGGATAAATTAGGAACAGTCGAGGACGGAAAGCTGGCTGATCTCGTCATCACAAAAGTCAATCCATTAACAGATATCTCTTCTTTAGAAAATCAAGATAATATCGTCATTGTTGTAAAAGATGGTAAAGTAGTGAAAGATTTAAGGGTAGGAGCCACAAATCTAGTGACCCAATAAGTTTTTCATATAAGATTGAACACGGACCAAATCGAAAACGATTTGGTCTTAAATTTGGAATGTCGAGAGTTTGCCACCACCAGTTCCATTATGTGTAATTAATCAGGGGATTTTCTGCGACTGCCTTTTTACAAACATCTTTGAAATATTAAAAGCCCCCTGTCCACACAGGAGGTTTTTTACTCATTTTACAAAGTCTTCATTAATATACTTGCTAGAACGACCGAGGCTACTGTTACAGTTGTAAATCCACCGATTAATAAAGGAGTCAACAACTGTGAAAATAACCATTCCTCTTCTTTTTTATTTCGTGCAAGGGAACGACTAATTTCTGAACAAATCATATAATCTCCTGGAAATCCGAATAGCGCTGTTAATGCAACAGGTATACCAAGAAATTTGTCCCATTTAAAAATTTTCGAACCTACAATACCGCCAATAATAATCCCAATTGCTCCTACTATAAGGATAAGTAGAACTGCTGGCAAGTTTTTGAGGAAAGCTTCAAAAGTCACTGAATTCAATGATGGCAATAATGCAATGATTAGACCAGCATTGGCAATACCAAATGTATTGGCTCTTTGCATCATGTTTTCACGATAGAACCCAACTTTAATACCGACAAAACCAATAATAAGGGACCATAGACTGTAATGAATGCCAGTCCATTTTCCAAGTAATACGGCAATTGCTCCACCTATAAATAATTGAAAAATCAGGACAGCAGAAGTTGCATATTTCTCCGGGATCCATGATTTAGTGGTCTCTGCAGTTGCAACCGCTACTTCGTTTGCAGCAGTATCACTCATATTGTGAGAATCGCGAAGTTTTAATCCATATTTTCTTAAAAAGTTAGAAGCTAATGGTAAACCGATAATACTTTGTAAAGCTAATATAAGTGCAGGTATAACAATAATGGAGGTCATCCCAATTGCCTTTAGTTTTTCTGATGTAATAACAAAAGCGATGATTCCCCCGGTTAATGGCCCGATTCCTGATGCGGCTGTTTTATAGCCCAGTATAGGGGTTGCTATAGCGAGAATAAGAATAGTAGCAAAAATAATACCAGTGATAGCAATAATAACAGATTTATATTGCGCCTTTAATGTTTTGAACGGTATAAGAGTCCCCATATGGACTATCAGCGGAGCTATCATCAGTCCTCCAAATACCGTTAGTGGTGTTTTGTCTGTAAGATTGGTTGGAAATATCCCTGCCCAAAGACAAAGTAGATATCCTAAAAAAACAACGAAAAGCATTGGAACTCTTGCACGACTAACAATGGAGATAACTTCTCCGATCATTACTAAGGCTAACACGATGACGCTTGCGATGATTGGTTCATCAAGCATCTTTCATCCCCCCTAAATGTCTTGGCTAGTAGCAACGGGATATACTCATACACTCAACAGTATCTCGCGCACTCTTTTATATTTCTAAATTAACAAATTATTATGAAATTACACTTAATTCTATTGATTCTCCTAGACAAAGTCAACCCCTTCGTCCCACGAAATATAAAAAAATTTCTGAAAACGTTTGCATCGGGTGCCAGGCACCACTCGTGGACAAATCGAGAAAGTGTCCTTGTAGGAAAGACACTTTGTGTTAAAAGACAAAAAAAACCAAGTGTGAAAAACAGCTCGTTTTTCCACTTGGTATTCCCTAGGCAATCTAGTTTATATTTTTACATCAATTTCACGAACCGACAGGATGACTACTTTTTATTAATGCCTCTTTACATATCCAAGAAATTCAATCCCTTTTACTAATTAGCTTCCGCAGTATATTCCTTCCAGTACTACGATTCAGTTTGTTATTCCTGTTTCCTTTGCTTGCATTTCATTGGAAGCACCCCCGAAACGGAAGAATCGTTGAATGTAGGGGCCTTTCCTGTGGTTTTGCCCTCTTAAATGACGCCAAGTCGAAGCACGTGCCTATCTTATTCATATCAGACGGTGCCAGATTGAAAACCCACTTTTCGAGTAGGGAACATATAATTGGTATGTCCTATTACTGCCTCGTGCCTCTCCTTTTGCGTCTTTTACCGCTTTATGCGCTAACCACCAATAAATGCATACGAATGAAGGATTAACGCGTCCATTTCCATTTCCCCTACACACATCATTACAGTAAAAGCAGGAGCTGTATACCATTAACGCCATATTTCATCCCTAACCGTTAGTTGACGAATATGGAGGTTCTGCATCTGTAATAGCAGTATTTAACTTACCATTTGGAAAGAATGTTAGTTTAGAATAATTGGTGTTTAGATAGCATTGATAGTTTTCATCAAGTGGAGAATGAAAGTAGGAAAAGATCTGTTCGGTTGTGATCAGTGGATTTTTTTCACTGAAGAGATACGTGCGGTAACTGCTCCATGGATAATCCTCTGGATGCTTAACGATATTGGCTCTGAGTGGGTTTAAGTGAATATATTTATTTACTTCCAGTTCATATTCGGGAGTATCAATAAGCTCTGCTCCATACCTGCTTTCAAAGACATGACCCGTATAATTATACCGATTATTAAAGTATTTAGCATATTGGGAATGCAAATAATTCATTATTTCACTTGGGGAATGCTGGATGGTTTTTAATTGAAGGTGAATATGATTGGTCATGAGGCAATATGCGTATAGTTGAAAAGGGTATTGTTGTTTAACTTTTGTTAAAAAATCAAGGTATTTCAAGCGGTCGTGGTCGTCCAGAAAGAGGTCCATTTTCCGAATTCCTCTACTCGTAATATGATACTTGGCCCCTGGAGCCCAGAAACGTCGTTTGCGGACCAATAAAAATCACTCCTATTTAATTTTTTCTGGTAGATGAGAAAGCGAGAACAAAAAGATGTTTGTATACAGCTTTCTTAACACAATTCGACTAATCCTACAAAAATCCTTCTATTTTTTAATACTTTTAGTTATCTGCAAATCTACACTCAGTTCCATACAGCCAAACTGTCCACCCCACAAGGACAAAATCCCTAATTGTCCACGGGTGGTGCCTGGCACCATTTGTATAGAAACAGGGTTAGGGTTTGGATGATGAGGTAGACGGTGAAGGAGTATGCTAGGTGCCACCCGTTATAGTTAAAGACATGAAATTGCTTTGTTAGCCATTCAACCATGGTTCCGCCCAATGTGCAGCCAATGATGTAAAATAATGTTCCAAAGCCCTTGATACCAAACTTTTCAAAAAAGTATACGAAGAAATAAGAAAAAGGGGCGTAAAAAAGATATAAAATAAGATCAAATAATTCAAAGTTAGGAGTATCCATTAAATTATATAGGTCGACTCCTGGACCAGCCAATAGATGATCAGAAAATCTTGCAACCACAGATCCAAACATCATTAAGAGAATCGTTATGTTGATAGGAAACCTTTTTGGCAAGAGAAAGAAGATCGTATACGAAATAATAATACCGATTATTACAAACCATTCATTTTCATCAAATTTATGTGGAAGTGGCAACTTTCCTCTCTCCTTTTTTATTAATTATACATCTACAGGTCTACCGGAACTTTTCTCCCAATAACTGATATCCTTTTAATAAGGCACGAAGTAGAATAATTAAAAATAAGGATGTAATCACAGACTGCCATGCATGCCAATTCTTATATATAATCACCTTCCACTCTACCATCCACAATTCCACGGACAAGAGAATTCCTATAAATAGAACGGTAAATCCAAATTGCGAGAAAAGTTTCTTCAGCAATGGAAGTAAATTGAAATATAGCAAAAATAACAAAGGAATAAAAAATACTTCATATATTCGAAAAATGATAAATCTCTCGGTACCTTTTGAAATCGTCCATAGGTCTAAGTTGATATACAGAATAGCATAGTAACATAACAATACAAATTCTGCTGCCATCAACATAAACAGATTCTCAAACCTATTATGATTCTTTTTCAACAGGCAAAATGATATCAGAATAACCATAGCAACATCTATAAAAAAAGAAAGTTTCATAACCACCCACTCAAAGAGAATTTAATCTACTTCCTTATTAAGTTGGATATATCTGTGATTTTTATACCTATAAAAAAAACCAAGCAAACCATGATGAACTTTGTGTCCAATCATGGCGTGTCTGGTTACTTAAATGTGTTAAACCATCGCATCAATCTGCACTTGCTAAAAATTCGCTAACTACGCGAAGATATTCCTCTGGTTCTTCTAGATATGCTAAGTGTGCACTGTTTTCATATACATGGAATTTTGCTCCCGGAAGTTTGCGACTTTGTTCTTCTACAGTGCTTGGAGCTGCCTCATCGTAGCGTCCACATGTAAATAACGCCGGAATCTGTATTTCCTTTAAGCGCTTGGTTACATCGAAGCTTTTTAGATTACCCGTTGTGCAAAACTCGGAAGGCCCCCACATCGTGTTATAGACTACTGGATTCGACTTCGCGTACTCGGTTTCCGTTTCTTTTGGCTTCGATTCAAGACGATAGACAAAACGTTTATTAAATTCCTTCATCGCCGTTTTATATTCTTCCGAATCGGTTGTACCTTCACGCTCATGCTTCGCTAAGATATCCTGAACATCCTGAGGAAGCTGCTTTAAATGAACCTCTTGATCCCGCTCCCATTGTGGTGCACTTAAACAAGGACTTGAAAAAATAACACTTTTTACCCCTTCTGGCTTTGTTAATAAGTAGCTTGCTGCGAGCATGGTTCCCCAAGAATGTCCTAAAATATGTAGTTGCGAAAGGCCAAGGGCTTCTCTTATTTGGCCAAGTTCCTCCACAAAGCGACTTACATGCCATAAAGATAAATCATCTGGTTTGTCAGACCTACCCGAACCAAGCTGATCGTAAAAAATTACTGGACGATCATTTCCCAGCTTTTCTAAATTAAAAAATGGAACATGGGTCCCTCCTGGTCCTCCATGTAAAACGATCACTGGTGTTTTATTGCCATCCCCAACTTTTTTATAATAGACTCTTCCACCCGTAACCGAAACATAACCGTCTTTCATTCTCCCTCATCCCTTCCTTTATTAAAGAATCGTTGCGTTATTTTTACAAAACCCACTGCACAATTGCTTTCGCAACGCCATCTTCATTATTCGTGCTTGTTACCCAATCAGCCGCCTTCTTCACAGTTTCTTGGGCATTGCCCATGGCTACACCTAACCCGGCGCCTTCAATCATGGCAATATCATTGAGACTATCGCCTACCGCCATTACATTATCCATTGTGATGCCGATACGCTTGCACACCTTTTCCAGAGCATTTGCCTTGCTAATGCCATAAGGATTTACTTCAAGATTAGTTGGACTGGAATTGGTAACCTGGAGCTTACGTTTATTCAGCTCCTCGATAATCGTATTGCGAACATCATCATCGTCTACATCAAATCCAAATTTGAGCCATTGATGTTGGTTTAATGCCGTTTCCTCAGGAAAATCTTCTCGGAATACCTTATCTACTGTAAGTGCCCAGAAATTCGTTTGATGGAGATTTTTCAAATTCCACATCATTTTGATTTCCTCAACGGTAAGTAAGTTTCTTTCCAGTAAATTTCCGTTTGAATCCCAAATTTCACCGCCATTCACCGTTATTATAAAGGAATTCAATTCAAGTGAACGCGCATAATCCTCTACATGAATAAACGGCCGCCCTGTACTTAATACAACATGTATTCCATTTTCTCTTGCCTTTGTAATTGCCTCTCTATTTGCTTGCGAAATTTCCTGATCTTCATTCAGAAGCGTGCCATCCATATCCAAAGCAACTAAACGTATGTCTTTTTTAACTATATTATTTTCCAATTCCATCTACCTCTCTGCACTGCCTTTTTTTCCTCTCTATTTTAGGCATAAAAGCTCGTCCATGCCAACCAATTAAAAAGTAAAGGTAAAGTGTCCACGGGAGGCGTACAAAAATGCAAAATGTCCACGAGTGGTGCCAGGCACCATTACAGGTAGCGTTGTTGGATGATATTGCGGTGATGTAGTTCATGTCCGGCAATAATATATGCAATAGCTCGGACAGTTGCATCGGAACCATTTGCATTTCCTCTTCGCAGCCAAGCCTCTTCCTCTAAGCCATTGAGTAAATGAATGGTAGAGTAGCGAACCGCTTTCAGATTTTCAAGCAGTTCCTCGATTGCCAAATGATTGAAAGCGGCATAATGTACATAATCTGCTTCATTAAACCCAGGCAATGTCATTTTTTCACCTCTTGCAAAGCTTAGAAGACGGTAAGACATTATTCTTTCCGTATCTGCAATATGGCCGATTACTTCTTTTATCGTCCATTTGTCAGGGGCATATCGAAAATGAGCTTGTTCTTCTGTTAACCCTTTCAGTTGTTCCACTGTCTCCTTTATTTGTTGGCTTAAAATATCTACAATGTCTCCTTCTCCAACAAGGTTTATGTATGTCAAGTAGTAAGGATTATACTCATTCGTTTCTGGTCTTTTTTTCATTTTCATCTTCCTTTCTTTATCTCTTTTGCCATGGCATTAAGCTTAAAAGTTGTTCTCCAATTTCGAACAGTTGTGTTCACCCCAAGCGTTTTAAGCTGGTTCGCAAGCTTAGAATCGCGAATACTTTTACGAAAAAATAAGTAGACATCTTTACCTATTAACCGAAACTGCTCTTCATCACTTTCAAATTCTCTTAAACGTATAATCGCTTCTTGAGTAGGTTCTTCCTCTAAATACGCAACATGAACACTTTCTCCCTCTTGCAAATGCTCCACTGGAAACGGGCATTGCTGAATCAACTTTTCCAATTGTCCAGATGTTCTAAGGATAATCGAAACAGGAAAGCCAAATGTTTTTTCCACTTCATGTTCCAATCGACCTTGCAAAGTTCCTTCCTCTTCTTCCGATTCAAACACTACATTGCCGCTCTGAATATACGTCCTTACATTTGTAAGCTTCATTGTATGAAATAGATTTCTTAGTTCTGCCATTTTTATAATATTATGGCCACCAACATTAATGCCTCTAAAAAGCGCAATATAAATGGTCATGATCGATAAATTACCACCTTCCTAGATTAAAAATTCTTCATATATTACCTAATCACCTTCAAAAAAGCTTACCCAATTTTTTGTAAAAAAGTTTGGGCCTAATATCTGATTCTGATTCTGATACGAATGGAGTTAATGAATTATATCCTCTATTATTGTGAAAAATTGTTAATCATCCTGAGCATATCGTTACCGTTCGTTTGCCTTCCTTCGAAGTTTGGGCTACGATTGTTACCTTTCTTCTGCTTTTTTCCTTAGTTCGGGCTCTTTCCTCGCTGGATTGTTACCTTTCTTCTGCTTTGTCCCTCAGTTTGGGCACTTTCCCCGCTTGATTGTTACCTTTCTTCTGCCTTTTTCCTAAGTTCGGGCTCTTTCCTCGCTTGATTGTTACCTTTCTTCTGCCTTTTTCCTAAGTTTGGGCACTTTCCTCGCTTGATTGTTACCTTTCTTCTGCTTTGTTCCTTAGTTTGAGTACATTCTCCGCTTGATCGTTACCTTTCTCCTGCCTTTTTCCTAAGTTCGGGCTCTTTCCCCGCTTGATTGTTACCTTACTTCTGCTTTTTTCCTCAGTTTGGGCACTTTCCCCGCTTGATTGTTACCTTTCTTCTGCCTTTTTCCTAAGTTCGGGCTCTTTCCTCGCTTGATTGTTACCTTTCTTCTGCCTTTTTCCTAAGTTTGGGCACTTTCCTCGCTTGATTGTTACCTTTCTTCTGCTTTTTTCCTTAGTTCGGGCTCTTTCCTCACTGGATTGTTACCTTTCTTCTGCTTTTTCCCTCAGTTTGGGCTCTTTCCTCGCTGGATTGTTACCTTTCTTCTGCTTTTTTCCTTAGTTCGGGCATATTCCTCACTGGATTGTTACCTTTCTTCTGCTTTTCCCCTAAGTTTGGGCTCTTTCCTCGCTTGATTGTTACCTTTCTTCTGCTTTTTTTCCTTAGTTTGGGCTCTTTCCTCACTGGATTGTTACCTTTCTTCTACCTTTTCCCCTAAGTTTGGGCATATTCTCGGCAACATTGTTTCCCATTCATGCCGATTTCCGAGGCTCGAGGACAATACCTGCACTTTTATTACACCAGCCTGTTATTTTCAAAGTAACATTCACTATCTCATCATTATCGAGTCCCATATCCAATTGACTACTTCAACCTCCACGTTTTCCGTGTTATACAGAAAAACTGGGCTTTCGGTAAAATTTTGCATAAGAAAAAAGTACTTTTCCAACAGCGGGGAAAGTACTTTCTGATTTATGACAAGAAGCTAAACAACAATGCTAAGATCATACCAACCACGATAAAAGCAATAATGGTATAAAAATTTTTATACCAATGCTCGACGAGCTGCTCTGATAACACCTCTTCCTTCTTTGCTTCATTCAATTCTTTATTAAATTTATATAAACGGGTTGCGGGTATTAGAAATAATACGAAAGCAATAATACCTATTAGGATCCTAAGGCATTCTTTCATCATTTTTCCTCGATTCATTAGTGTTACCTTATTTTATCATTTCCTAATTTTTGATACATATAGCATTGAAGAACGTTCGAAATTCTGTCATTTTTAGGACAGGCTTTATTTTAAGAAGGCATCCTTGCAATGATGGTAAAAAGACCGGAATCTTGTTCTCTATCCCATTCGGCGCATTATCAGGAAAAGCCCACCTCCCCCCTTTTTCTTCTTCCAAACTTCTTATCTCCAAGCCGGCTTGAACGATGGAAGTAACAACTTCCCCTAATGTCCAGCGACGAATCAGTACCTTTTCTAAAGTAGATTGCTCTTTTTCATCTAGAAGAATGCTATAAGCAACTTCCTCTTCCATCACCGTTTCATCAAAGTAATTCCCGTTTTCCTCCCTATTCACAAACTTAGAGGCAAAAGGATGATAATCCCTTAGAATAAAAACTCCTCCAGGCTTCAAAGAATCACTTATTAACGTAAAAAGCGGTTTCAGGTCAAAAAAATAATGTAATACTCCTAATTCTAAAAGAATAAAATCAAAATCGACGAGCTTCTCTGCTTCTGGAATTTCAAGACATCTGAAACAATATAGTGAATTTTCACCCCTGCAGCATCAGCAAGCTCTGTCGCATATCTCTGATTGTCCAGTGATATATCTACCACTGTTACATCTGCACCCAATAATGCAAAGGAAACAGCCTTATTTCCTTTAGATCCGAGTAAATTTTCTATTTTCTTCCCATTCACATCTCCTATAAAAGGCTAATAATAGGAAACTCCTTTAACAGGATCCTTTATTTGGGCGTATGCTTTGGTTCTCCATATCGATTTACCCAAGCTTGGTATGCAGATTGACCCCAGCTTCTTTGATTTTGTGCATTGATTTTTTCTTGGTTCATAGAGTCACCTGTTTCATACATTCTTCTGCTAATGTTAAAATATCAATCCGAAATCGATTATCCGCTTCTAACTGTTTTATCATCTGCCGCGCTGTCTCAAAATTAAAAATAACATAACCCGTTTTCTCATTCTTAAAAGGATATGGCACAAAATGATCTACTTTTGCTAAAAACCATACTGTATAAGTATCCGTTGATTCCCAGTACCATGCTGAAAAAGGGTATCTTTCTTTTCCAATGATTAGCCCACTTCCTCCATCAACTCACGATCAAGTGCTTCTTCCAACGTTTCTATTCCTTCTATCCTTCCACCAATGGTCGTTAATACTTGCTCTTCTTTATCCCAGGCCATGACAATATTGCCATCAGCGGTAATGGGAACGCAATGGACTCCAGCGATTCTTTTGTCAGTTGGAAGCTCGCTAATCTTTTTTAGCATAAAGATTCCTCCTATATATCATCGATAATGAGCGATGGAGCGGCGATAGTTTCTCGATTTCGCGGATCATATTTTTTAGAGCGAAAAATACTGCCCTCTTCCCCTTTCCATTCGGTTTCTTGAAAAATTCCATTTTCGTCAAAATACTCCAGTAACTTTACTTTAAATCCCACACTCTCAAAAAGTTCTGATAACTTATGATAATCATAGACTATTTTATGACTAGCTGCGGGGTGATCCTTTGATCCCGCCCCCCCTACCTTCACCATATTTTGATAAGCTGCGTTTGAAAAAAAGCCGTCCGGAACGGCACATCGTACATAACCATTCGATCTTAAATATCGGTAACATATTCGTGCAGCTTCCACTCCCTCTTGATACGTAAGGTGTTCCCAAACATGTTCCGCCAAAATGGCTGTTATCGTGTTTTCTTTAAATCTATTGCTCCATGTCTCTTCATCTAGTAAATTAAGTTCCTGTTCCTGCTTATGTATCCATCCGGGATTATTTTTATATTCTCCTGCCCCTACCACGATTTTTAATTCTTGATGCTCCATTGTACCCACCTCCATGTAATATTTTCAATATTTTTATAAAAAATTCCTTTTTATCTTGAAAAACGGTCTAAAATCCGTTTATGATTTAAGTAAAAGGAGGGATTTATATGAAAAAGGTTTTTGCTATTTTTTTATCTATTGGTCTCATTTTTTCCTTTTTAGTGTCAGAGGAAGCGTCCGCAAAGACAATTGTCAAAAAGTATAAAAACTGTGCCGCATTAAACAAAGTTTACAAAGGTGGAGTAGCTCGTTCCTCCTCTGTCAAAAACAAAGGCGGGAAGACTCACTATAAACCATTTGTATCAAAAGCACTTTATGATGCAAATAAAAGCAAAGACCGGGATCATGATTTCATCGCATGTGAACGCTAATAAGGAATGTTTAACAAGGATTGAGAAGTATATTATATGAAAAAGGCTATCCAACTATGGCTAGCCTTTTTTCCGTTCACTTTACCAAAAACTTTCTATTTCAACCTGGTTAGGACTCTGAACTTCATGCCTCAATATAGTTTCAATCATTTTATTTTGGCTACGCCTAAAGCAAAATGGCTCCAAAGTATATTCTCGATTAGTTCTGCCTGTGATTCTTCACAATCAACAATTAGAATGATTTCAGAATGCTTACCTTTTAATACTCTTTTCCTTTTCTTAACAACCAATTCAAAAAAAAGCCGAATAAAAAAGCCAATAACAAACCCAATAAAGGCACTGATTAACCCCCAATAAATGGGACCCCATGCTAATTTAAATCCGATACTTGCACCAATAACAGCGAAGGCAGTGGCAAGCCCCATGCCAATATCAATTAAGGTTGTCCCATCTGAGCGATGCATGGAATCAAAAATCTTACGGTCTTCTTTTCTATTATCAAGAGGTACTGCAAATATATTCTCTTTTGGAATTCCTTTCTTTTCCAACGTAGAAATGGCCATTTCTAAAAAAGTATTAGTTTCAAATGTTGAAAAAAGCTGCATATGGCTCACTTCACCTTTTGTCCTTTTAAAATTTGGAATTCCCTCGCCTGATAATTGTTGGTTAAATGTTTTCTTAACTCTTTTTCGAAAAGCTTATTATTTTCGACCGTATTAATATAAGAATCATAAGCGGCAAACCCATAAAGCGAAGGCAGAAAAAGGAGCCATTCTGGTTTTAAAACGGAGGTAGCTTCTTTTACGTTCCCTAATATCAAAAGTAAGACACCTTCCGCAAAATGCGAATAATAGTAAAACACAACTAACCAGATGATTAGAAATATAGCCGTTAAAATTCTATGAATATAGAGCTGTCCTAAACCAGGAATAAACATTGACCACATCAAAGCAACTACTGGATTGCGTTTATCCAAATAATTAATTTCTAACGCTCCAATTGAATAAAAATTAAAACGGTGATCCTCCCTTTCTGCTAAAAGGTACACTCTATTCATATCTACTGTTGTCCGATAACTATCCCAGATACCGAAAAGGTAGACAGGGATATACATAAGAACCCACCTTGTGTTTAATACCTCTCTTGCCATGTCTATATTCCCTTGAAAGGAATAAATCATGGAAGAATTCACATGGGCCTCAACATTGACGATAACTTCCCAAATAAATAATGCATATCCTCTAAGATATTTTGATAAAAGCATATGCCCAAATCCCGGAAACGCTGCGGACCACCAAGCAATAATATAAGGATTTCTTAAATGCAGTTGTGTTGTTCCTAATATACTAACATGTGCTTTATATCGTCTGGCTGTATTATCAGTTGTGTAATTGTCCATTTAATCCACCCTTAGGAATTATTAATGTTATATTTCCAAATGTAGGTAGCATTTATACTTAGTTAATTAGCTCCTCATTTCACTCACAAGATTTCATCATCCTCGGAATAGTATTTTAAGGGAAATAAAGCTAGACAGAATGGATAAAGGACTAGCTACCGCTCCTGTATTTCACTATGAAATCCTGCGAAAAAGTGAGTATTCGCGAGAAAAAATAATCTTTCTTGTAGATGAAGTGTTTTATAAAACTTATGGCGTGTCAGGTGTATTGCTGGTACGTTGACAATCGATTTAGGCGTACAACAATCACAGTCCTTTAAAACTATTATGTTTTTTGCCGTTATTTCCCTATAACAAGTAAAAAAACTTGTTATCAATTCGTATGCCATTGCTATGCCTATTGAATGTATCGCACCAACTTTTGGTTGTTAACATCTCTTCTATAATTCTTTTTTTCAACACCCATGACCCGCCATCGTCTTCGTATTCTTATTGCTTAAGGACTTTGCCACCAAGTACCAAGTGGCACAAACAATTTTTCGATGCCCATTCCGCGTGCATCAGGGATTCAATGCCATCCCAAGCTCTGGTGTGTACTCATTCACCACCACCCTCTTTATTACCCCGACTGGTAGTTCTTTCAGCCCTAATCTTTGAGATATTTTTCAAAAGCAGGTTCCTTTAAAATATCTCTGCTTGGGGCTGTCTCTCCATGTTCGCATCATCCTTTGCTTAACAGTCCTACATAAATACCTCTTACATTTGAATTGCCTCTTTTTATAGCATGTTTCCCAGCTGTATGTAATAATTTGATTATTATGAAATTACCACTCAAGAATGGAGGTAGCAAAAATGCATCCTAAGTTGCCATTGATTCTAGTTGGAGCAGGTGCTTTTTTTTGGGGAATCATTGGGGTTTTTGTGACAAATTTATATACTATCGGCTTCACGCCATTACAGGTCGTTGCCATTCGTGCACTTTTCGCTTCCATTGCACTAGTTTTTTATTTGATATTTAAAGATCCAAGCATGTTAAAAATCAACATCGCGGATAGTAAATATTTTATAGGAACTGGAATTATCAGCTTTGTACTATTTAACTGGTGCTTGTTCCGTGCTATGGAAGTAACCTCCATTTCCATTTCTGTGATCTTGCTTTATACTGCACCAGCCTTTGTCGCTATTTTTTCCAGATTTCTTTTTAAAGAATGGTTTACAACCCGTAAAGTAGTCGCATTAGTTACGACTTTTATCGGCTGTGCCTTTGTCATCGGTGTTCTGCCGGCCTTTCATGGATCGATTTCTTTCTTGGGTCTATTATTTGGTCTAGGTTCCGGTCTTTTCTATGCCCTATACAGTATTTTTGGAAAGTACGCACTTCAAAAATACAATACGCTAACGGTCACGGTTTATACGTTTATTTTTGCTGCCATAGCCGCCACACCGTTTAGTAAATTATGGTCTGCTGACCATCTATTTTCAAACTTCCATGCCTGGTTTAACATTATTGGTCTCGGACTTTTTTCTACCCTATTAGCCTTTTTGCTCTACACAAAAGGTTTGACCAAAGTAGAATCCAGTCGCGCATCCATCATGGCAACCATTGAACCAGTAGTCGCATCGATTATGAGCTTTCTCGTATTCGGTGAAACCTTACTTGCCTGGCAATATATTGGGATTATTATAGTCCTTGCAGCGGTTTTACTTGTTCAGGAAACAGGGAATAAGCGAATAACACATGCAAAGGAGTCTTCTCTAGGTAAGAATTAAACAGATGTGGAGAAAGTGGAATGGACCGAAAAGTACGGTAAACGGACCGAGATGAGTGGTCAACAGACCGAAAATGCCTCAGAACGGACCGAATTTAAAGTTGAATGGACCAAATTAGGTACTTAGACCCACATAAATAACCAATCCCTGCAATGCACTTCAAAAACAGACCAGACCACGCTCAAGTTCACAACAACTGTTGCAAATGATAGATTCTTGCTTTCCCAACACCAGTGTGGGGCAGATTCATTGATTTCGCAATATTGTTGACTATATTTTTAGATGAGAGATGAAGAAATTGGCGGATACCCTGGTTGGTAATCGATGTTCCGATAATAAGTGCGTAATCTCTTAGTGCAGACATATGGGCTGTTCTTGAAATATAGTGGCAGGACGGACATAGCCATTTTCCATATATTCTTTCCATAGGTATTGGAGAACAATTAGGACAGTGGACACCGGTGAGGATTTCATTTTTATGAATATTGAAGTTTTCCAATACGTTATATTCCTCAGGTGTATGTTTTTTAATAAGTAGTTTTGAAAGTTTTGTCCATTCCTTTACGGTTATTTTTTCTTTAGTGTAAATTTTATCAAAATTACTAATCTCAAAGTTAATATGAACTGCCTTTGTAATCATTTGAGAGTCTTTAGAGTTGCCGATTTCTTTGATTATGGTAGAAGAATTACTGATGACAACACGTGGGAGAATGGGGATATCCGGAAATTTATAATGGTTCAGCCATTCTTTTAATTGGAGCTGGTGCCGTTTTACTTGGGAAATAGGATCTTGATATGCCCTTTCTATATCTCCATTTTTCTGGATAAGTTGATGAAAGTGATGATCGAATAGGATAGTTCCACTAATATTTTTAATATCGATAATTGTTATGAATTTGGGGGTCGAAAGGAAGGTATCGATTTGAAAATGCTGACCGCGGATATTTTCAAGCCTAAGATCATGTAATATATGATACTTTTTATCTTCTAAGAAACTCAAGTGGTAGTTGACTGATTTCTCCCCATTATAACCTGCCCTCCTTTTCATTAATTCTTCGTTAATTATTGCCTATTTGGGATGAGTAGATGAGATACGTCGATCCAATGCTTCCAACTTTACTAGTTTTATAGGAACTTCCCGTTCTTTTTTTATCATGTAATCAACTCCTTTAGTTTTCTATCGACTATATTCTACATAAGTTGGGGTATTCCTTTTTGAATGGACCGAAAAGTGAGGGCAACGGACCGAGATAGCTACCGAATGGACCGAGCTCCTTGCTCAATGGACCGAAATGGACATCGAACGGACCGTTTTGGGTATTAAGACCCAAAACCACACCATCAAATCCGTCCGAATCGCCACTCGAACAGCCCCAATTTAAACAGGCACCTCTACCCTCTTCATATTCCCCCACGTTAAAAAGCTCAGTAAAATGAGGACAACAAAAGCTAGCAAGATATTCTGAATGCCAAGACTACTAATAAGTGTACCGGTTAATAATGCTGAAGACATTTTGACAAAGGATGCTAGAATGGTCCTTAACCCTATAACTCTCCCAATATATTCTTTCGTTGTGTTTAATTGTATGAGCGTTTGCACAATGGTTAAATGTGCCATGGTGAATAGTCCTAAGATGAAGATGCAGATGACTGCAGCAATTTTGAAATCATTCACATATAAAAGAAACGCAGAAATCATCATGCCTGCCATCGTCACCAAAATCACTTTTCGTTTGAGTTTTTTCAAAAAATACGTAACCACCAGACCTGAGACAATTCCCCCAATAGAAAAAGCCATTTCAAACGAAGAATATAACGCGCTGCCACCGTGAAACTGATGAGCAAGCGGCAGCATTAAAGTAGTGGTCATTTGGATACTGATGCTATTTATAATCGATAAGAACAATAAAAACTTCATCCCCGCCTTTTGATTAATAAACTTCCATCCTGCCACCAATTCAGGTATATAGTGAACCTTACCGCCTCTCCATTGTTTTGGACGAACCCTTTTTATAAAAAAGTACAGGATGGCGGCTACTAAAAATGTAAGGGAATTAATAAAAAAACTAGCGGAAATAGATAGATTCACTAATAACACACCAGAAACTGCCATACCAGCAAGGGCTGCTGCTTCACTTAAGGAAGACGAATTTGCAATCACCAATGGAATATCTTGATTGGAAAAGGATTCTTTTATAAACGATTGAGATGCCGGTTTGTAAATGGTATAGCATATGGCAAGGATAAATTGCATCAAGTAAAACAAGACGGCTGATTCCACATGAAAAAATATCAATACCGCCATAACAAAAACAAACAAAAAACGAAGAGCGTCCGTTGCAACCACAATATTTTTCGAATCATGATGATCTATATATACAGAAAGAAATGGCGTTAGAAGCATGCTTGGCAAATAATAGATGGCTATCATTAGCCCAATCGAAGCCGCTTCACCAGTAAGATGAAATATATACCACATCAATGCTATTTGCTGAATTCCATCCCCAAATCCCGTAATCGTAATCCCTAATAAATAGTTCCGTTTATTTCTCATAAAAAGGACCTCTACTCCCGTTATTTTCCTACAGTTTAAAATAATTTTCCTATAAGTGAAATTATAAAAATTCTATAATTAACCATAAGAATTACTTATAATATTTTTTGAAACCGAACTGCCTACCTCTATGGAAGATGCTCTCGATATTGTTCAAGAAACAGCTTATAAAGCTTAGATATCTCTAGAAATTCTAATAAAACCACTCTACTTTAAACCCGGCTGTTGCGAATCCTTCTCAATACAGCCTACGAAATGTTAAAAAATATAATATGGCAGCTAAATGATGGAAAATCAGATAGGAAGTATTCCATCCGAACTAGCTATTGATTTGCACCTAGCGAGGATGAATACGAAGTTTATCACTATTTATCCATACAGACATTCTTGGGATTCAATCATTATATACTCCTACCCCTTTTGTTATGAAAGGCACAAGAAGTAATCTTAAGGTTATAGGGATATTCCGTATAAATAAGAAGAAAACGGGTTTTGTGGTGTTTTTCAGAATAGAGGATGCAAGTAAAGAGAAAAGCGCAATTAATGCGAGTAAATTCGGATTTAAATCGACCTTCAATTGGGTGGCGAGGGATATACATATTACCGATTAACCAATTTCACTCTTAAAGGATATTCATTACCAGTACTATTCGCACACGCACTTCCTGAGAAAAATTACCCCTCAAAGTAATAATTCCAGACTCCATTAAAATAATACTTCATACCCCAACCACTCATCCAAATCAGCATCCCCCTACACTGACAACAGTCTATAAAAATACCGATAAGGAAGTCTTACCTTTTGCAAGTCAGGAAAAGGCATAATTTTTTCATAGCCACGTTTGAAATCTTGAGCAGATTGCTTATCCAATATATACTCTAATCCAATAAAATCAAACTCTCTTGGGGATATAACATATGCCTCTGTATCTACCAATCCTGTCATTTCCTTTCCATTCGATAAAAACTGTGAAGGGTCAATATCCACTAATACAAACGCAGAGGTTTCTGGATAAGGCAATGAGCTTAGGAGTTCCGTAACCTCCGGCAGCATGGCAGCTATTTTTTCATTGTCAGAGTGAAATTTAGACACAAGCTTGGCAGCACCCTTACTTAAATGATGATGAAATTCATGCAATGACACTTGAAAAGTTCCAGATGGATTTCCGGCATAGTTTTCCCGATGTTGATGAATTCTTGCTAACCCTTCCCCTAGACTCTCCAACACAGAAGAATCCTGGCCAATAAAAGTCTGAACAGCTTGTCCTTCCAGCTTCTCCACTACGACGTATTCCCGCAAGGACCTTCCTTTTTCATCACTTTCGGAACCGGGAAAGAACTAATTTCGCTTAAAGTATTATTCACGTTTTCTAGTGTAAATACCATTCTCGGATCGATCCCAAAAACGTTCTTACAGCCCCGCCAGAAATCATTGTTAGGATCTTCCTTTAATCTGGAGGCACGCACTACAGCCTCTTGACTGGCTGTTTTAACGAGCCAAACATCACTTGCATGATCAGAATAGCCAGGAGTTAGTTCGCAAATTTCTAATATGGGTTCTTCGAATAAAAACTGCAGTTCCATGAAAAATACCTGCTTCCTCTAAAATTAACCTTCCTTTAATTTCGAGGAGGTATTTGATTACTCCTTCTCTTCTCTATGCTTTCTTTCATAAATTGAAATCCGTATAATACCAATGCTCTAAATAAAAGGACAAAGACAAGCTGAACACGATTCATTTTATCTAATGAAGTGATTCTTAAACGTTTCAAGATCGACATTCCGATTGTTGCAAATGCAACATGTAAAAGTAGATTACTCATTATATAGGATGCAAATTTTCCATAAGTATTTTTCAAACTCCATAAAGCCGATGCGAAGAATGGACCGAGTACTAGTGGCATGCTGCCCTTTAACAACGGATGAATGGTTGTATAATATTTCCACCATTTACGTTTCTTTGCGATAATATCTATTACTTTGGATACAATACTTATAAAAATGGCTGCTGGAAGAAATCTTTTTATCGCCTTTCCACCCAAAAATGGCAATGTAAACCAAGGTAGGATCATGATCAAAAATAAAAGAAACTTCGGTCTTTTCATCTGCACACCTCCTGTTTTAGGATGTGCATTTTTCTTCTTTTCATGAAAAAGAGGCTGGGACAAAACGCAGTGAAAATCAAAAAAACACATGAAATCAAATTTAAAAACCGTGATTTCATGCGTTTTTGCTTTCGTAGATTTAACCTATTTCAATGAGTTTTTTACTTATGTCCCAGCCTCTTCCTCCATATGTTAACTGCGGATTCTATGAATCTCATCCGCTACAAATTGAACATTTGTGCCCACGATAACTTGTATGCTTGTTGCACCAACCACATTAATTCCCGGAACACCTGTGGCTTTGATTTTATTTTTATCCACTTTATTCATATCTTTTACTTCTACTCTAAGACGTGTAACACAGTTATCAACAGATACAACATTTTCAGCTCCGCCTAAGCCTTCATAAATTTTTTCAGCCATTGCAGTGAATCTATTTGCTTTGTTAGTAGCTGTTGCTGCTACTTCTTGTTCCATGACACTTACGCCCTCATCCATTTCTTCTCCTCGCCCAGGGGTCATAAGGTTAAACTTTGTAATAATGAAGCGGAATACAAAATAATAAATGACCGCAAATACTAAACCTTGTACTAACAACATTAAAGGCATATTCGCAATTGGTATTCTCAGGCTCAACACGAAGTCAACAAATCCCGCACTAAATCCAAATCCTGCTGTCCAATGGAAAAGTGCCGCAATCATTAAAGAAAGTCCTGTTAAAACTGCGTGTACTACATAAAGTGCTGGAGCTACAAACATGAATGAGAACTCAAGTGGTTCTGTAACCCCTGTAAAGAAGGAGGCAAAACCGGCTGCCATCATCAAGGATGCCACTTGTTTTTTGTGTTTTGTTTTTGCTGTGTGATACATTGCAAGTGCTGCCGCTGGTAAACCAAACATCATAACTGGGAAGAAACCTGCTTGGTACATACCTGTAACACCTTTTGTACCTTTGGATGCCCAGAAGTTTTTAATATCATCAATGCCAGCAACATCAAACCAGAATACAGCGTTTAAGGCATGGTGTAAGCCAATTGGAATTAATAGACGGTTAAAGAATCCATATAAGCCAGCACCAACTGCACCCAACTTACTAATTCCTTCTCCAAATGAAACCAAACCAGTATAAATGACAGGCCATACGAAGAACAGCACAACAGAAATCACAATCATTGCAACCGCTGTCATTATAGGCACTAAACGTTTTCCACTAAAGAAAGCCAGGAAATCCGGTAATTTTACTTTACTAAAACGGTTATACATTACAGAAGCAACGATACCTGAGAGAATACCAATAAATGCATTATCAATTTTTCCGAATGCAGGATCGACGCTTTTTTCTTCTATTCCTTTTAACATTGCTACAGCATCTGTTGAAAGCAAAGTAGTTGCAACTAGAAAAGCAACTAACCCGCTAATTGCTGCCGATCCATCCCTCTCTTTGGCCATTCCTAAAGCAACCCCAACAGCAAATAAAATTGGAATATGATCAATGATAGATCCTCCAGCTTTAATCAAGAATGCTGCTATTGGACTTCCAGCACCCCAACCATCCGGGTCAATCCAATAACCGATACCCATTAATATCGCTGCAGCTGGTAAAACGGCTACTGGCAACATTAAGGAGCGGCCAATTCGTTGTAAATACTTCATTACCATATTTTTATTCCCCCTAAAATTTTTTCTTAAGCCTCTTTTTTTGAAAAGCTAGTAATCTTCTTTTTTTGGGATTAGAATCATCCACTTTGAAACAAGGAATTCGGAGTGAATATGGTAAGGATAATTGAAAAAATAATATCTAAGGCGTTTCTTATTACTCCGTCCACATGTTACTTTCGGCTGGTTCCATCTCCCGTAGCAACACTCCTTTCCGTTTTTCTCAGATATACGCTAGAAATTTCTTTCATGGAGAAAGCTTATTACTTATTCAATCCATTGTTTTCTTAACCGTTCAATATGCAGGGTGATATACCCCAATTCATGTTCTGGCAACGTCATATCATAATTCGCAGATAGGTCATTTGCTACTGCTAAGGCACATTGGTAAGAAAGCGGGAATTTCTTATTAATCATCTCAAGCATTTCATCGTCCATTGTGTGGGTTTCATCCTGATTCATTCTTGTTAAGGCAAATCTTAAATGAGTTATAAGCCGATGATAGGATATATCATCTTCCTTCACCTGGATATGAAGAAAGTTCATGATTGTTTCTACAATGTCACGTATGATGGTCGTCTGGATTATGGTTTGGCGCATATCGCCGCCTTGCAGCTTCATCGTATGGATATGGAGAGCAATATAGCCTGCCTCATCCTCAGGCATTCTTATTTGAAAGGTTTTTTCAATAAAATTAATTGCCCACAAACCAATTTCAAATTCCTTCTTATATAGAATTTTAATTTCATGCAAAAGCTTGTTTTTCAGTTGAATACCTTCTGTTTCTCGCTCCATTGCATAGGATAGATGGTCTGTTAGAGCAATATGAATATGTTCATTTAACTTAGTACCCAGATATTCTTCTGCATAAGAAATAATTTTTTCTGAGATGATAAAATGCTCTTCCGGAATTCTGCTAAGGAGCTGCTGAAGCTTTTCGTTTTCCTTCATAACAAAAAGCTTTTCTATCTTTTTTGCATTGACGATATCATTTCTCTTCTTGCCAAAGGCAATTCCCGCTCCAACAGCAATTTTTTCCTGGATGCCGTCCTTTACAATGACAGCATTATTATTCAGGATCCTCGTTATTTTCATCCGAAGTCATCTCCTTGTATTCACAATATATATATTGTCATCATTTTCCGGATGCTGTCATGATAACGGTCTGGCCTTGAATTCCTTCTTTCTCCTCCGTGAATGTAAACTGTTTCGATCCATCATGACTATTGGTTATGATGATGGGAGTTACTGTGCTACTTGCATGGGTACTAATATAATCCCAATCTACTTCGATTAAAAGCTGACCCATGGAGACTTTATCTCCTTCTTTTACGCGAACAGTAAAGCCTTCTCCCTTTAAAGCAACCGTTTCTAATCCAATATGAATCAAAATTTCCGTACCATCTTTTGCTAAAATTCCTACTGCATGCATAGTTGGAGCGACCTGAATAATGGTCCCTTCCACAGGGGCATGAATCCCGCCATTCGATGGCATAATAGCTATCCCTTCCCCCATCATTTTTTGGTTAAAAACTGGGTCCGGTACCTCTTCAATTGGAATAATTTGTCCGTTTACAGGCGCATACATTTCTAATGGTGTTTTTTTGAAAAGATTTTTTTTGAACATATTCATAGACTCCTCTATATTTAGTCGCAAAAAGGCATGGCGGTATAAAGAAGGGGGAATATTAGGACCTTCCAATTACCACCATGCCTGATCGGATCAGTAACATGTGATGTATTATTAAAGTATTAGGTACATATTATCATGATTTTTTTTCGTATTCAAGTGGAAGCGGTAACATTTTTTTATCAGAAGTTTTTCCCTATGTATTATTCTTGTAAATAATTTATGACATCCTCAATATAATATTGATTTGGCCTTGATGTATCCACCTTTATGAATGCTGTATCTTGCGGCCGCTTACTATTATAAATCGACGCTTGCAACATTTCCTCTGATTCTACTTCCTGAATTTGACTTATCATTCGCTGTCTAGTTTTTAACCTTTTATTTATTTCTATGTAATCATCTAAATAACATTCTATATATTTATAATTTGCTTGATGTTTTTTGGAAAGGCCTTGCCCCTTCTCCAACATTTCCTGATAGAAACACGGACTGTCAAAAATTACGCAATGTCCTTGCGATAAATAGAAATCGATTAATGCCCATTCAATATCGTAAGAAACACTTCCCGTCGTTCTAACATCCAAGTTTCTTGCATCCAATGATTTCAACAAAGCCGATTTCACAATATCGTGATCGATTACAATTGCACCTGTCGCCTTTCCTATTTGTCTTGCAAGCGTTGATTTTCCCGATCCAGGCACGCCAGACATTTGCAGAAAAAACATAAAAACCTCCTCTTAACTTGGAGTTGAAAACCAGTTGGGTTGGAAACTCTCAAAATTCTTATGTTCCTCCATCACCCGATACAATCGCTCCATCATTTCATCGATGGTGCCTGGCACCACTTTCAAAGTCCAGACAATGGAAGAAAATATCGTCATGGCTAAATAAATGGAGTAAACTCTCCAAAAATGAGGAGGAATCTCTCCATTAAAATATCCTGTTACTTGTCCTATCGAAAAAGGAATGCTTATTTCACATGAGAACATTCCTACTTTTACAAAGTCATGAATCGGATCTCCCCAATCAAATCGATCAAAATCGATTACACCACTATATTGCTTTTCCTTCACGATGATATTTCCTAAGTGGAAATCATCATGCTGGAAACGACTTGGGCGATTTTTTAGATAATCTATATTGGTTTCAATAAAATCCATTAGCTTTTCGTCATACTGGATTCTTTTACCGCAGCTTTTATAGGCATCTATGTATCTCTTATGTTTCTTCGTGATCCTATGAAACCATGAGCCAATATATGGCGGTGCATTTAGGGAATGCATGTGTTTAAGATCATGGCTAGCTGCAACACCAATGGAATACTGCTCGTTAGGGGCATAAGCCGGCAACAGAGACTTTGCATCTTCTCCTTCTACATAGGAATATATGCTATAACATATTTCCAAATCCTCTAGTACCCCTATCTCCACCGCTTCAGGAGACCGAACGTTCAACTGCTTCATTTCTTTCAAAATAGCAAACTCTGTTGTTTTTCTTGCATATTCTTGAACGTTGCTTGTACGCAATAAATATTTCTCATGTTTGTTGACGACAACCAAATACTTCTTATCAAAGGAATATCCCTTTCTTATCTCTTCGATTTTTTGTGCTGAATGAAGTCTTGGAATCCTGACTTTTAACTCTTCCATGCCACTCCTCCCCTATTTTTTATATTCCATTAACCAGCTATCCCGAAGTTCTCCCTCATGCATTTCATGTTTTGGCAGGTATTTTACTTTTTTCATCCCGCACTTTTCATAACAAGCAATCGCACGCATATTCCAACTTTGCGGATCCATTACCACTCTGTCAGCCCCTTTTTCTTTCACTAAAAAGTCAATCATAGATGAAACTAGCAGCTTACCAATTCCTTTATTCCAATACGAAATTTCCCCAATGAATTGATCGGTACCATATATCGTTTCGCAGTTATCTGCATACCCATACACTTTTTTCTCGTCCTCTTCTAATGGGTAAAATTGTATATAGCCAATTTCCACCCCTTCGTATTCTATGATACAGCCTGCTATTTCTCTATTTTGTCGATTATAAAAGTGCTTCGTTACCATCTCTATATCATGTGGCCTATCCCTGCCTTCATAATATTCTAGGACATGTGGATCGGATAGCCATTTTGCTAATATATCTTTATCTGTCTCAACTAGCTCCCTTACGACTAATGAATCTTTCTGAAAAATCATCATTTATCTCCTTTCGAAGGTATATTAATAAGGATTTCCCCTATAACAGACATATTTCCTGCTTTTCTTTTAAACTTGAAAAGACAGTGAATCCGTTAATCTACTAAAACCTTCTTAAATGAAGAGGGCTGCGGAATCTGGATCCGTTAAAATGGAAAATTATTAGGAAATGATAAACAGCTCCTAGGTCCGCGAAAAAGGCCAAATCACATTATACGATTTGGTCTGCAATAAACTACTCCTTTATATGTAACTTCACAACAGCATTTACTTGGCTGTACTTAATAATTGCCAATAATTGCTCCGCCATATAGGTAGAACTGTATTTAAATCCTTGCTGTATCCACTCCACTATCATGCCGAAAATCGCATATGCTTGAAAACTGGCATGTAGATTGGGGGCTATATTTATTTCGGGCCGGTGATCATACAAATCATGCAAGACTAATTCTTTTAACACATCACATATCTTACTTTGAAAACCTAACATTGCATTGGATTGCACAACTAGTGTATAAAATTCCTTATATTTATCCACGTGGTCAAAAATTTTAATTGTCGATGAAGTAAGTTCTTTCACCTCAAATGTTTCCTTGTTTTTATATGGCTCCCGATAAGAGAGAATTAAATTAGCTATGACATCGTCCATCATTTCTTCCAGCAGATCTTCTTTATATTGATAATGTTTGTAAAAAGTACCGCGATTTAAGTCTGCTAATTGTACAATTTCTTTTATCGTAATTTCCTTAAAATCCTTCTTTTGCATTAACGATATTAAAGCATCCTTTAAAGCTTGTTTAGATTTAGCGATTCTTCTATCAAGATGAATATTATTAGACATAAGGAACCCTCACTGTTCGATAAAAAAAGATAATATACATTTAATAAGGATAGTGTTGATTTTTCAACAAATTGGCCTTCATTTGCTGATTGTACGCTCCATACTTCGATTATATTATAGTAAGTAGAAAGATAACCAACAAATGTTCAATATGAATGGAGTGACTTACTATGAAACTACAAGATAAGGTTGCAGTTGTAACGGGAGCAGCGTCTGGTATGGGTAAAGCGATTGCTGAGTTATATGCAAAGGAAGGGGCAAAAGTCATCGTTGCAGACCTTAATGTGGAAGGTGCGAAAGCGGTTGCTGACGGTATTACCCATAACGGTGGTATTGCAAAAGCAGTTCAAGCAAACGTCGCGAAATTAGAGGATATTGAGAATATGATTGATACTGCCGTAAACGAATATGGAACTTTAGATATTCTTGTGAATAATGCTGGAATAATGGATGGTTTTGAGCCTGTTGGTGACATTAGTGATGACAGATGGGATCTAATTTTTGATATAAATACAAAAGGTGTTATGCGGGCGATGCGTAAAGCAATCCCTATTTTCTTAGAAAAAGGCAAAGGCGTTATCGTAAATATTGCCTCCACAGGTGGAGTAAATGGTGCTCATGCAGGTGCAGCTTACGGTGCATCGAAACATGCTGTTGTTGGACTTACAAAGAATACTGGATATATGTATGCAAACCAAGGTATTCGCTGCAATGCTATTGCTCCAGGCGGAGTGGAAACAAATATTGGTGCCTCTATGAAAAACATTAATGAATTCGGATTCGGTCGCACACAAGCAGTACAAGCTGTTATGCCACGCACAGGTAAACCAGAAGAAATTGCAAATGTTGCTTTATTCTTGGCTTCAGATGAATCAAGCTTTGTTAATGGAACTGTAGTGGTAGCTGATGCTGGTTGGACTTCCGCATTTTAAAGTCAATAGATTAGGGCTTCCTAATGGGAAGCCCTTTTATAATGGAAACATGATTTATTTTGTATAAGAAATACATTCCAACATGTCCATGTCAATTGTCTAATTTCGCATCGTAGCATCCATAATATGAAGCTTAGTACGTTTTATTATCCATTACTCTATTAAAAGTAAGAATTTATCCCAAAAAAGGCATTCCCTTCAAAGTTAGTCCCCGTACGAGAGAACATTGATTTGTTTATGTGCCTTTTTTCGCAGGCCGGAGTTCCACATCCAATAATAAACGGTTGGAATCACCAAAAGGCTTGCAATGGTGGAAGTAATCATACCGCCAACCACTACCAGTCCAAGTGATTGAGAGATAAGCGTATCCGACTTTCCCGAGAATGCTAATGGCAAAAGTGTCAGGATTGTGGTAGCTGCTGTCATAAGTACTGGCCTTACACGGCTTGCAGTACCTTCAATAATGAATTTTTTTAATGGACCTCCAATCGCTTGCAGCCTTTCCAATCGATCGACAAGGACGATTCCATTTGTTGTGACAATCCCAACCAGCATCACCATTCCAACTAATGCACCCAAATTCCAGGACTGCCTAAATAGGAACAAGAAAAGAACCGATCCAATTAGCGCAAACGGCAAGGAGGATACTACCGCTACTGGTCCCCGAATCCCTTTGAAAATACAAGAAATAATAAATAGTACTAGAATAATAGATACGACTCCGGCAAAACCAATATTCCATATCATTTCCTGAACTTGTTGAGGGATACCGCCAAATTCAATTTGGATTCCTTTAGGCAGGTCGATTTTGCCCAGTGTATCTATTATCTCTTTTGTAACCCCTCCGATATCACTTGTGAGTATGTTTCCAGTCACAACCGCAATTGGCTGGTCATCTTTCTCACTCCACAATATCGGCGAATCCACCTTGAGTTTTCCCACTTCCTGAAGCTGAACATCCTTTCCATCCTTATCCTTAAAAGTGACATGTCCTAATTGAGTAACCAGTTCTTGCTCCGAATCAGTCCCTTGAGAATATGAAAGCGAAACAGCAGAAGGCTTGCGAAGTTCCACTTCAAAAGAGGAAGTCGAATCTGCCATTTGGATATCCTCGCGTTTATCTATAAATGTTTCCAACTTCGCCAGAATAGATTGCTTATTTACACCTAAGGCATTGATTTTCTCCTCGTCCAGCTCAATAGTAAACCGTTCCTGATCCGATTGATCTGCATCACCATAAATTTGCAATCCTTTAATCATTTGTAGTTTCCCTCTTAATAAGGCTGCAGTCTTAGTAAGTTCATTAGGATTTTCACCAGTGAGAACTAAGTTAATTCTTGAATCGTCCCCAGCAATTTGCTGATTTGTGATAGTGTAATTCGAGCTTGCAGAAAGATTTTTAATATCCTGTCTTAAAAGATAAGTTAATTGATCAATTTTCACACCTTTTGTAGGAGTAATATATACATTTGCAATATTCGGCTGCTGAATCCATCCCCCACCTTGGTCGAATACATCATCAAAGGCAGGAGCGAAAATAGAGCCAACGGTCGAAGAATAACCTGCAATCTCCTTATGCCATTGTAATAATGATTCAAGTGCCCTAACATCAGCGTCAACCTGCTCAAGTGTTGCCCCTTCTTTTGCTTCCACTTGAATAGTAAGATCTTGTGCATGGGTACGCGGCAGAACATTTACGGGTATAAAAATGGCACTGATAATCGCCAAAATAAGAACAACCACTAACCCGCTAAACCATTTGCCTCGGTGTCCCCATACTTTTTCTAGGAGGATTATTGCCCACATTTCTATTTTCGGTGCTTTAGCGTGAAAACGCCCTGTCCACGTTCTTGCTACATATGGAGGTAAAATAAGGAGTGAAACCACCAGCGAACAAAACAGCGAAATGGTCACAGCCCAACCAAGTCCATATAACGCTTGACCGACCATGTTTTTAGTCAGAGCTAATGGTAAATAAACAGCAACCGTGACCAAGGTGGAAGAAACCACTGCGGGTATCATTTCCTTTACAGCTGAAGCCAGCAAATCCAAGGAATAAGAGCCATTCTTTTCAAGTTTGCGATAAACATTATCAAGCACCACAATGGAGTCATCCACCACCCTGCCCATGGAAACAATTAATCCTGACACTGTTAATAAATTTAAAGTAATCCCCATTGCCTGTAAAATCGATATAGTCACAAGAAAACATATTGGAAGTGTCACAGCAATTGCTGTTGTAGCCCTCCATTCACGAAAAAAGAAGAACACACATAGTATTGAAAATACACAACCAAGTGCACCTTCTTTCCATAATCCATTTATTGCATGTGATACTGACTGTCCCTGATTAGAAAGAATCGTAAATGTTACATCTGGATCTGATTGATTCATCTTCTCTAGCATCTTCATCACATCTTCACTTACTTTGGTGACATCTGCTGAGCTCGTTTTATACAAATCCAAAATAACACTTGGTTTTCCATTTGTTCTGACCTTGGTTTCGACATTTATCGTTCCTTCTTCAATGGTCGCTATGTCTTTCAAAAATACAGGCTTATTATTATCGGTCTTAACCATTGTATTTTCAAGTTCTGTCTTTTGATTTGCCGTTCCTTCTACCTTCAACAGCATCTGAAGATTTTTCGTTGTAATGGTTCCTTCCGGCCATAAACTCCTATCATTCTTCAGTGCATTTTTCACATCCTCAAACCGAAGTCCGTGATCTAGCAGTTTTTGGTTGTCCAACTGAACGACCAATCCTTTTTGCCCGTTGCCAGTTACATCTACTCTTTTTACACCATTTATTTCGCTGAGTTGTTTCTCGATATTTGCAGAGGATGCGCTAATTTCCATAAAGGGAAAGGCATCAGAGCTAATCCTTTGAATCTCAGGCCTGCTGGAATCTGCAGGTAGATTTACCCGTTGGATAGCGTTCTGGATGTTTCTTTCTGCTTGCTCGATATCCACATTTTGTGAAAAAGTTAAACTAGAAAACAATCCCTGCTTGTAAATCGTTGATTGAATTGATTTCATTCCCTCCACTTCTTTCAGGGATTGAATAAGATTGTTATTGAATTGCTCAATCTTAACGTTATCCACTTCAGCCGGTGATTTCCATGTGACCATAACAGTAGGATTATTGATTTGCGGAAGATACTCGGTCTTCATTTGTGCTGCAGAATAGATGCCCCATACAAATACAAGCACTACCATTACGGAAAGGAGTACCAAACGCTGAGAAAAGAAACGAATGAACTTTTTCATACTTATCTCCTTCCATGTATAGATAAAGCCCCCCAAATAGGAGGCTTATCTATTATTTATTCTTGCTGGTAGGATACTTTTTACCCTTCATTGTTTGTTCCCACAATACTTGGTTTAACTGATCCTCATTTGCATGATCTGCTCCGGAGAAGTCGAGTTTAGCAGAAATTTGTGCTCCCGGAGCGTTACTTCCGTTTATCTCAACCAATGACGTACGTGGTTCTTCATATTCATAAGCGGTAAAATCAGGCTTATGAGTAAAAGCATTATACATTGGAATACTGGAAGCATCATATTGGGACATTGGCTTCATTCCAAGGATTAATTCCATCGTACGGATCATAGACGTGGTGTCATAAAAAGTGCTGTCAACTTTTCCAGTTTGGGTATAGGGGCTAATGACCAACGACTCTGTTCGGTGGGCATCAACATGGTCCCAACCGTTTTGTGCGTCATCCTCGGTGATAAAAATAGCTGTGTCCTTCCAATATTTCGAGTGACTTACTGCATCCACCAGTTTTCCGACAGCAGCATCATTTTGAGCAACCATTGCTTCTGGTGTTAATTTTCCAACCTTTGTACCTTGTGTATGGTCATTACCTAGCCGAACAATTTGTAACTGTGGAAGATTATCATTTTTTACAAACGAATTGAACTCTTTTTTCCATTCTGCTACCCGATCTAAATCTGAAATGTCCAGATTCCACCCTGGGAATTCTGGGTCAAATCGGTCACCAATACTTGGATCAGTAGCTACCCATTGTTTTTTTACTTTGTCATAATTAACGAATTCACCATAATCACGGAAGGAGACTCCAGAGCGGTGTGCATTATTCCAAAGGAAGCCTGCTTTTGGATATGCAGCATCATTATCCCCTTCAAAATCATAACCCCGATTCCTGCTCGAATAGTTAGCCATCCAGTTCTTTTCGGTATAATCATTTGCTTTTGCCGCAGTAGACCAGTTATGACCTTGTGCACTGATTTCGGCATCTGCATAGAAGTTATCAAATGTCACAAATTGATTGGCAAGCTTATGAAGATTTGGCGTAATATTTTCACCAAAACTTGTTAAACTCGGGTCCCCATTTCCCTTTCCTAAATCTCCAAACACTTGATCATATGTACGGTTCTCTTTAATGATGTAGATCACGTGTTTAATCGGAGATTTCCCTTCCGGATTCATTGGAATCGGATTATTGCCCGCTCTTTTCGCTTCCCCTTTATCCGTTAAGTTTTTATAGACCTGTTTTGTATACTTACTTAGCTCACGATTATTCGGTGTGTCAAATACAGAAAGTGTACCTTCTATCATACTGCCAATATATTGGCCTTGAGCATTCGGACCCGCCCCTAATCCTTTTGCATTTGTAACCATTACTTTATTTTTGTCCAAGTAAATACCGGTAGGATACCATGCAGTTGGGATAAGCCCTCTTACCTTTGCTTTTTTCGAAGATAAGTCAATCATGACAATATCATTGTTTCCTGCATTAGCCACATATAACGTTTTTCCATCTTTCGATACGGACAAGGCATCCGGCTGACTACCGGTAGGAGATTGCTTAAATGGCTTAACAGATAGGGTTTGAACGACTTTCTTTGTATTAGCAGATATGACCGAGATAGAATCATCATCAGAATTGGAAACATATACATCTCCTGAAACCGGATTTTCGGCAATGGCATTCGGGTGAAGACCTGTTGAAATGTTTTTCTCTACTTCCAGTGTTTCCGGGTTAAGTAGTGTAATGCTGCTTTCCCCCCAATTGCTGACATACAGCGATTTCCCATCCTTTGTTAAATATGCTGTGTAAGGATTCTTTCCGACAGATACTGTTTGAACAATTTTTTGAGAAGCAAGATTGATTTTAGACACTGAATGGTCTAGATTATTTGCCACATATAGATAAGCACCATTTGGTGATACGGAAAGTCCAGCTGGATAGAAATTACTGTTTTTACTATCTTTTAACTGAATAGCAGGTTTTTCTGTCAATTGCCCATTTATAAAAGTATATTTACGAATTTTGTTATTTCCGCCAGCTGATGCATATAATGTTTTCCCGTCCGGACTAAACGCGACCCCAAGATATAGGGATTCCGGAGATTTATACTCGATAGTTTGAACTATCTTGATCTTTTTGGTATCCACTACTTGAAGTGACTGTGTTCCTTGACCATCATTGGAAACAATTAAATAATTGCCATCTGGGCTCAAGGCACCGCCCATTGGAAAATTCCCTAATGTGATTTGCTGGCCGACAGGAGTTAAGGCGGTATTATAAGGTGTATACCCCATATTATTTTCTCCTGGTCCTGCCGACCTGTTCAAATTCATGGCAGCATAAGTCGAGCCAGTTGTAATCATTAGTGCGGCAACAGCTGCAGTAATAACTGTCTTCTTTTTCATTCCAACTCTCCCTTTCCTTTATTTTTTGTCTTACAGATAAAATGGTAGGAGAAATATATGAATATAATGTTTTGCTAAGGTTAAGAAAGTAATAAGAATTTTATGAAAATAGTCCTGTTCCTTTTGTCTCTTATTTTCCCTTTAATTTTATGAAAATGTGAGAAAAGAAGGGTTTACATCACTAAATTATAGAAGGATTTATTATTATCCTATGATTATTTTATTAACAAAATAAAATATGGGTAATCCTTGTAAATGTAGTCAAAAGAGTAATAGATCCCAAATATTAAATGTAAAATAATAAATGTACTTAATCATTCTCTTCTGAATACTCCTAGTAATGCATGCAGGATTATGACATTTTTTAACGAATAAAAATAATAAGGGACTAATAGGAGGTTAATCTAGTGGGATACGTATTTACGCTTTTCATTATGGTCGTGCTTGGATTTATTTGCTATCGGATTTTCAAAGGAAAATCAGTACCATCGAACCAATATACCCCCTATGATGATATAACTGTAGGAAAAAGGTAGATATAAAAAGAGTAAACCCACTACATGACACTAAACATGAAATCCAATATGAAGAAAAAGATGTTTAAGCATTACATAATCAATATGAAGGATGATGAGAAATGAACAATCTTACGAAAATGAAAATTTTAAAGCCAGCACATGACGTATACGAGGCCTTTGTTGATCCTTCTAAAATCAAAAATTTTTGGTGGTCATCCAGCTCCGAAAGATGGGAGCAAGGCAAAACGATCCGTCTAACATATCTTGAATACAATGCAGAGCTAACGATCAAAATAGTAGAAGCGGTTCAAGATAGAAAAATTGTATTCTTATGGGGACCAGAGGGTGCTGAAAACACCGTTACCATTACGTTCCAGGAGGCAGACCCTTCGACCACTATTGTGGAGGTAAACGAAGTAGGCTTTGATGCCAAAGATCCCGAGCTAATATATAAAATGGTAGACAATAAAGAAGGATGGGTTTTCTTGTTAACTTGTCTTAAGGGTTATTTGGAGTATGGTGTGACGACATTACGAGGTGGATTAGTTAAGAATTAAACTATTAATAGAAAATATCTCTATAAATCGTATATTTCAATCATTTTTTTCTAAAAACTGTAATCGATCTCATTACAAAAAATTAGGTCTAACCATCCCCCTAATGTTTTACACGGTTTAATGTGTTAACTTGAGAAAAGAGCCAATTGGCTCTTTTTTAGTTTATTACTCTATGGTTGTATTTTAATGTCTAGCAACTGCTCCTTGATGCTCTGTATTCCTCCATCTCATGACATTTCAAATGCAAAAACGCATGCAGTTTATTTAATTTCATAAAACAACCATGGAGATATTTCACCGCCCATTTTTTTATAAAGTGATTGAGCAACCACATTATCCTGTGCCGTCTCCCAGGTCATTGAGCAAAAGCCATTCGCCCGTATGTATTCCAAACAAGTTTGAAATAGCTTTTCCCCTATTTTTTGCCCACGTATACCGACCTTTACAAATAAATCATTTAAAATGGCTTGTCTCTTTACCCTTAATGTGCTGAAAGTAAAATATAAAGTGGCAAAGCCTACTAATCTGCCCCCGTGCTCGGCAACAAATTGAAGTCCGCTGGAAGTATTTGTTAATAAATGCTCTATTAATCCTTTTAGATCCTCTTCCGCTGGTTTCGGTTCTTTATAGAAATCTACGATATATTCAATCATTAATTGGTAGAGTTCAGGGATATCTTGATGTGTGGCTTTCCTTATTAATACTTCTTGGTTCATTGTTTTTCCCTCCTTTATTAAAAAGCTTTACTAAGATTTGATTCTCTTTAGTGAGGATATCTTTGGTAACGCACGAAGCCTAAAGCTATCTTTGGTGATCGCTTTCCAGACTTGTTGACCATAATCCCCCTACATGTACCGGGCACGTATCCCTCTTTTCATTTACTTTGTACTCCTTGAAAATGATTATTTCCTGAATCAATAACTTCACTATTTAAAAATTGACTAACCACGTCCGTAAACCTGTCTTTTTCTTCCATATGCGGAAAATGAGCACTCTGATCAAAGTATTCTACGAAAGGATGCTTTACTGCTTTTAAAAAGAATTCAATCTGTTCCTCTGATGCCACCCAGTCATACTTTCCTTTTATGAGTAATGCAGGGTGGGCTATCTTTTCTAGCAAAGGTAAAAAGGATTCAAACAATTCATCCTGCTGATAAAGTTTTTGCTGGAATACTCCTTGTTTATTCCATCCCTCGCTCGGCGGACCATATACTTCCTCATAAATGTGATGGAATACATTCGGGGATAAATTTTTAAAATAGAGATTCTCTCTGTCTTCCCCCAGCTCATTTGTAAGGTGCATCAACAATTCCCACGTTTCTCTTGAAGATTGATCGCCACGAATGCATTTCAAGCAGTTTTCAACCATAACATGATTTTCCTTTTTCTCATATTCTCCAATTGCTCCTTTTAAGAGCGACTTCGCTGAAAGTTTCAAATCAAAAGTAGGACACTCAAAAATCAATTTTACCAATGCTTTCGGATATCTTACCGCATATAAGACTGCTAATATGGCACCGAAGGAATGGCCTAAAACCGACCACTTCTCAATACCTAGCTGTTTTCTAATTTCCTCACAGTCTTCAACCAGATCATCCAGCGTTAAATTATCGGTCTCTGCTAATCCCTCTGAACGCCCTATCCCTCTTTGATCCAATGCAATAAGTTGGACTTTCTTTGCTAGATTACTAGCTTGAAAATGGGTAAAATCTAAACAACCCGAACCTGGGCCGCCATGTAAATAAAGAAGTTTTGGCAAATGATCGGCCCCATTTTTTTCAATGTAAATATTCTTCCCTCTTACATGAAGCATCGTCTTCAAGTAAACCATCCCCTTTGGACTTCAAACTAACCCTAATGCATGCTGGATTGCCCAACTCTGATGTTTATGAACCAGCTTTTCCATTGCTGTTTCAATTTCCACCATCTCATAGATATGATCTTCCTCAATTGGCTCCATGATTTTTTTTCCTAATTCACATATATAGAAATGCCCAATGTTAAGATAATATGCCTCATAGTGCTTGGAATAAAAATATTGTTGAGCTTTTCCAATATATTGGTCTATTTTCACCT
Organism: Heyndrickxia camelliae; assembly: GCF_002844575.1. Lineage (GTDB taxonomy): Bacteria > Bacillota > Bacilli > Bacillales > Bacillaceae_C > Margalitia > Margalitia camelliae. The sequence goes on along the minus strand of NZ_PIQO01000009.1, from coordinate 113,255 downwards.
CATGCCCCAATTCTTCCAACACTTCTCTTTTAAGGCAATCAGCATCACTCTCGGTCCCTTCTTTTCCGCCCCCAGGCAGAAAATAGCGATTCTTAATATTGACAATACCTACTTTGGTTCTATTCTGATTAAAAATAATTCCATAACATCCTGGTCTTGGTTGGTATTCAATCGATGCTTCCTTTTCTCCGAAAGTCAACATTACAGGCATGTCATCACCTCACTTCAAAATAATGCTATGTTCCCGATTACTCCCCCAAAAATACCGTTTCCAATGTTCTCTCCCGTACCGTTCCTTCATGTAAAATCTGATATGCCTTTGCGTTTGGTCTTGAGCTGACAACTTTCACAATCTCTTGTTCTACAAAATGGGTGGCAACCCCATCGTCCGCTGCAATACCTGGTTTCAATTGATTCGTTTCGATAAAATGATGGTATGCTGGTCTTCTTTCCGCTTCCTCGTCATAATGCGGGCAATTACTTCCCTTCAAAAACCCAAGTGCTTTAATTGGTTCTAGTTGGTCCCCAAACGAATCCGTTACGCCTTCTTCAAACCAACAAATCGAACCAGCGCTAATTCCTGCTAGTACAACACCTTCATCCCATGCCTTTTTTAATATCCGATCCAATCCCCATTCCTTCCAAAGAATCAGTAAATTCTTCGTATTCCCTCCGCCAACATACATAATATCCTTTGATAGAATAAAATCCTCTAAGTCTCTTGTCGGTGGCCGAAATAGGGAAAGGTGTGACGGCTTGCATCCATGTTGGTGGAAAGAATGATAAAAATTAGCAATATAGTTTTCTGCATCACCACTCGCTGTCGGCAAAAAACAAACGGATGGATTGGATTTGCTAGCCTGTTTTAAAATATATAAATCTAGTAACGGGTTCTCCGGTTCCATGGAAAATCCGCCGCCGCCAAGTGCAATGATTTGTCTCATAATTTTATGCCCTCTATCTCTTTTAAAATCTCTTTTATCTGCATTAAGTCATCAATAATAAAGTCACTATAATTAAGCTCTTCATCTTGAGCAAAGTCGAATCGGCACCCAATCGCATGAAAGCCATTTGATTTTGCTGCTTTTATATCTGATAACCGATCCCCAACGACTGCACCTCTTTGTATGTTGTATTTTTCAATAATGGACCTTACGAGATCTGCTTTATCCTTCGATTGTATGTGCTGAATACTAAAAACTTCTTTTACCCATTGATCGAGATGAAAGTATGTAACAATGGATTCCAAATAGGCGGGCAACCCATTGCTGGCGATAAAAATAGGGATATTCTTAGACTTGAGATAGGCAAATAATTCTTCTACATGCTGGTATAATTCACCGCTGCCGTTTTGTATATTTTCGATTAACTGATTTTGAAAAAATGCATCAGCCATTGCGCGTATTTTTTCCGATTGAGCTGGAAGAAGCGTCTCCCATACTACGGACAAAGGAACCCCCATAATCTGGCGGTAATTTTCAATTGGTGTTTCTTTTTCCCATAAATCTTTTCTTCTTAACTCTTCAAACGTGTTTTCCAGACTTATTTCTAAAATCTTATCCGTTTGAAAGAGAGTTCCATCCATATCAAATATCATAGCAAAATTCATTTTTATGACCTCATTTACGTTGAAATATGGGTTATGTTGATTCTATGCCAAATGGACTTCCAGTTCTTCTTCTTGATTCGCTCCTCGTAAATAGAGGCATATTCCTTTGTTGCCATAAAAAATGGCGAAGGTTTGACTTGTAAATGTAGGACATCCTCCAGACCACAAGGTGCTGTTAAAATAAGATTATCCTTTTCATCTAATTTAAGCCCTAATGCTGTTGCAGTTTCAGGAAATTTGGCTATCGCATCCACAGCAGATTGGTAGGGTTGGAAATTATTTTTCACATGCATTCTTGCTTCGTTCTTAACGGACCACGGTATATTAGGGTGCAGGTTCCTCAGTTTTTCTTCTAATCTCTTTTCTACTGATTCATCTGTGGTTGTTGTATCAAAATAGATTACATCAATATCTGGAATGGGAGTCCGCTTCTTATAACCATGGAGGGTATCCCAGATTTTAGACCGAACAAAACCTGCACAAACCCACCAATCCGGCAGATTCAGTTTTTTTGCTGTGCGCAAAATATCCATCATCCATGTATCTTCACTAACAATCTGTAGAATATCCTTTTCATTCTGTACCATTTTTTACTCCCTCTGTTGACTGTCCTTCTGTGGAGGACAGTTTACACATTTGTCCACGAGTGGTGCCTGGCACCCGTTGGGGTTCTATCAACTTCTCTATTGAAAAATAAGCAAGTGTTTCGTTTAGTATTTCATGGAGCGGACGGCAATAGTAAGGAACTTCAATGAACTTTCCTTGTCTTTTCCACTGATCAATAATAAGTTCCGTTGCAAAATAGTCATTGCTGGGTGATCTGCGAATATCCATGAAAGGATGGTGGACAGAAAATAGCAGAATCCCATCTGGTTTTAATATCCGTTTAAACTCCTGAAATGTCGGACCCCAATCCTCTACATAATGAAGAACCAGCGAGCTGACAATAAAATCAAAAGAATTATTTGCAAACGGAAGCTTATCTGTAAGATTTAAACAGAGAACCTCTGCCTGATCCCCAACTCTTCTCTTTGTTGCCGCAACCATTTCAGGGCTCAGATCAATTGCTGTTACCCTAGCTCCGCGTTTCATAAATTGTTCCGTATACCATCCAGCTGCACAGCCTGCATCTAGTATCGTTTTCTCCTTTATTTCGTTAGGAAGCTGAGTCATCATCGCTGGTCGCTCATAGGCAATATTGTACAAGGAATGATTATCTACTCGATGCTCATAATCAGAAGAAAACGCATCGTAGGCTTTTTGTACGAGATGATTCATCATTATCCTCCTTTCGTAAAAAACATTACAATCTTTAAAACATTCTTTAGAGAAGGGGAATAATCCTTTTTTATTAGGATGATTATCTGAGATGATCAGAAAATGTTGTAAAAAGTAATACTTCAGAAGTCAAAATTCGATCAATACAAACGGTTCTAAACTGTCATTTCTCGACTATCTTAGTCCAATAATTTTTCCTATTTGTCTTTGTCAAAAAACGAAATATCTACATCTACTAATAAAGACCACTACAATAACCGTAATTCTTTATAAAATAACCTACTTAATTACCCTTTGTATCAAAAGGAGGAATATATAATGGATAAAAGTACAAATGAGAAATTTAAAGCTTTCACCAATAAATTTTTTGCAACCAAAAACATAACTGACTCGTATAAGGACGTTCAATGGGGTAGTACGGAAAGCCAGAAAATCAGATTTCAATATATATGTAAACTGTTTGAGAAAGACCAATCGAATGATATTACTTTACTAGATGTTGGATGTGGTTTAGGCCACCTATATGATTTTATTTTAGAAAAAAACTACAATAATATCAGATACTCCGGATTAGATATCCAAAAGGATTTTATTGAATTTGCAAAGAAAAAGCACCCTGAAGGTAATTTCATGAATAAATCCTTATTTGAACTTGATGCCGATAAACACTACGATTATCTAGTTGCCTCGGGAACTTTTAGTGTAACAGTACCCAATGAAAATATGAAAATTTTTCTAGAGGAAAGTGTAGAAAAAATGTTTGCATTATGCAATAAAGGGATTGCCTTTAATTTACTAACAACGAGAATGCCTAGCGAATATATTGGAACGACAGAAACACATTTTAATCCAGTAGAGATTCTCGATATGTGCTTTAAACTGACCAACAGAATTAATCTATATCATTCGTATAAACCTAATGATTTCACCATATTAATGTATAAATAAAGTCTAAGTTAGGATAGGGTACACCAGTGATATCCACATTCTTTCAAGAAAATATGAATCATAAGGTACTAATTTTTATCCTTATTCATTTCACACGCTGATATAAATACCTTACTATATTGAAGGTGGTATGAGGTGCAAAAAACCATTACATTTAAATCGGAAGTTTCAGGCACTGCAGTTAACGGAAAATCTCCAGCTAAAGTGGTGTTCGAAGGGGCTGAGCCTGATACTGGAATAGTTTTTATTCGCGATGATTTACCGAATAGACCTGAAATTGAATGCTGTTCTGAATATGCAGTGAAGAATAAACGTTGGTCATCGTTAGAAAAAGATGGAATATGTGTCGAACATACAGAGCATATTTTAGCAGCAATTTCTGGATTAGGTATTACGAATATACGAATTCATTTAAATTGCCCATATATACCGATAGTATCAACATTTAGCAGCTGGGAATTTATAGTTGCTCTTCTAAAAGCTGTGCCTATTACTCAATCTGTTCCTTTACAATATAAAGTGGTGAAACAACCACTCTGGGTGCTGGACCATTTCGAAGCATTGAACCGCAAACGATATGATTCATTCCTTCTTGGTCTTCCATCTGATCATTTTTCCATAACCTATTTCCTCCATTATCCAGAAGAAGAAATCCCTACTCAGGTTGCCCATTTCTCCGCTATAAAAGATGAAAACTTTATATCAGAGTTGGCAAAAGCTAGATCCTTTATTTTGGATCAGGACTATGACTCTATGCTTGAATATTTCGGCGAAAATATCAACAATTGTTTATCTATCCCCAGCGGAAATGCGACTTTACGATGGAGCAATGAGATTGCAAGACATAAAGTATTAGATCTAATAGGAGATTTAATGTTGACCGGTCAGCAAATAAAAGGGCATTTTATCGGTTTTCGAAGCGGACATAACATGAATATTAAGATGGTGCGCTTATTAAGTAACACTTGACATTGGTTGTTCATTGTAAAGGAAGTGTTCATTCCATGATTGTAGGAATCCATCAGCCCAATTATATTCCCTGGTATGGCTTTTTTCATAAAATGCTCTCAAGTGATGTCTTTGTCATTCTAGATGATGTATTATGTTCCAATAAAGAAGAAAGAAGAAATGTAATAAAGGGTTCCAATGGAATGATTTCTTTAGCTATTCCTATTATAAATAAAAAAGCAAAAATAAAAGAAGTCGTGATGAATAATCAATTAAATTGGAAACATAGACATATTTTCACTCTGCAGGGTTGCTATCAAAAAGCAAAATATTGGGAAGATCTTTCCCCTTCTTTCATTGATATATATCAACACTCCGGTACTAAATTAGTAGATTTAAACTTAGCGTTTATCGAATTCATTCGAGAATACTTAGATATAAGGACCCCAATTATACGTTCTTCTGAAATGAGTGAAGTATATGGGGAGAAGAATACAAAACTTATTAGTATCTGTAAATCGTTAGGTGCTCATATCTATTTATCCGGTTTAGGCGCAAAATCATACATGAACGAAGAGGATTTTAGAAAGAATAATATTAAGGTAGTTTATCAGTATTTTAACCATCCCGTCTATCCACAACGGTGGGGATCGTTCATCTATAATTTATCCATAGTAGATTTATTATTTAATTGCGGTCCTAATGCAAAAGAATATGTAGAGAGACAAATTATTGTGTGATTTCTGACCATAGAATGAGCAATCCATCAATATTACCTATGTCAATTATCTAAAAAGAAATTTCCCCGTTATTACTGTCGTTTCAGTTACTAAAAAAACGATTGAAATTGGGCTAAGCCCCGATATTAAAGACGTATGAAGTCAAGGTTTTAAATTTGATTTCATACGTTTTTTTTGATTTTAACTAGGTTTTGTCTCTGCCTCTTTGCATATAATTATTTTGCTTTAAGTTAATCTCCTAACAAATAACACCCTACTTCCCCCACGTCCATCATAGTCAGAATGAATGGATACTCCATTTAAAACGGTATCACCATCCTCTACTTCAAACCCCAAACGCGTATGAAAATCAATGGAAGTTTTATTTTTAGGAGAAGTTACACAGCGCACAGTATCACAGCTGCTCTGTTTTATCGTTTCAAAGAATAACTCGTATAGCTTCCTTGCGATGCCTAATTTCCTATAATCCGGATGGACCCCTATAAAATGGATATAGGCTTCATTACGCTTTGTTTGGGAGAGGAAGCCAACTAGAAATCCTATGATCTCTCCATTTTCCTCTGCTATAAAACTAGTAGATTGAAAATGAACAAAGAATAACTTAGGCAGCATATCCGCCATATGCCTGCCACCCCACCATTCATCAATAACGGAAATAACCTTTTTATAATCAGAATCTTGTATGTTCCTAATCATCATAACAGCAACCTACCTTTTTTATCATACTAAATAGACATTCTCTTAGAACATTAGAATGTCCTCCCTCTAAGGTGAAACCAAACGGAATGAAAAAAATGTTTGACAATGTATAAGCACCTCCCCATAATTATCTTAGCAACTAAGATAATTAGTAACTAAGTCTTTTTTATCTATATCTTAAATTTGAAGGATGGGATCTCATTGACAGACGAAACAGGAAATACACAAGAATTGTTGTCTTCCCTCATTCAGGAATTGAGAAAGTTCAGTACAATGAATCTTTTTTTTATGGAAGCAGTTGCCTCTAAACTCCATTTAAATGCCACCGATTTAAAATGCCGGGATTTGTTAAATTATACAGGGCCAGTAACTGCTGGAAGACTCGCCGCCCTCACTAACTTGACAACGGGGGCTATTACTGGAGTTATTGATCGTTTAGAGAAAGCGGAACTAGTTGAGCGAGTTCAAGATCCTGAGGACCGCAGACGTGTGATTATTCAGCCCATTTCACGTCGAACGCAGGAAATCCGCCGTTTATTTCAACCATTGAACGAATCCGTTTCCGAATTATTTAAGCAATATAATGAAAAAGAATTACATATAGTACTAGATATTTTAGTAGGGCTTAATACGCTTTATCCGAAAGAATCACTAAAATTATCAGACAACAAGTAAAAAGGGGGATTTATATGGTATCAAACGAAAGCAAAATAGGGTTTGTTGTAGCAGGCCTGCTTTTAGGAATTTTAATGGGGGCAATGGACAATACAATAGTAGCCGCTTCCATGCCAACAATTGTTGGAGAACTCGGCGGACTGGATAAATTTATCTGGGTTACTTCCGCTTATTTAGTTGCAACCATGGCAAGTATGCCAATTTTCGGTAAGTTATCCGATATGTACGGGCGAAAACGATTTTTCCTATTTGGACTAATTATTTTTCTTATTGGATCTGCCCTTTGCGGAACAGCACAAAGTATTACACAACTTAGTATATATCGTGCTATTCAAGGGATTGGCGGAGGCTCATTAATGCCAATTGCGTTTACGATCATTTTTGATATCTTCCCGCCAGAAAAGCGCGGTAAGATGACGGGATTATTTGGAGCAGTATTTGGATTGTCCAGTGTCATCGGTCCATTACTTGGTGCTTATATTACAGATCAAATTGATTGGCGTTGGATCTTTTATATTAACCTGCCTCTTGGTGTTATTTCATTATTTTTTATTGTGCAATTTTATAAAGAACATCTTAATCTTAAGAAGCTTAAAATTGACTGGATTGGCGCGATTACACTTATTGGGGCTGTGGTCAGCTTAATGTTTGCGCTTGAACTAGGCGGAAATCAATATGCATGGGGTTCGAGCATGATTATTACGCTTTTTGCTATATTTGCCGTCCTATTCATTATTTTTCTCCTGGTGGAAAGAAAGGTGGCAGAGCCCATTATTTCTTTTAGCCTCTTTAAAAGCCAATTATTTGCAGCAACACAAGGAGTTGCCTTTTTCTATGGTGCCGCTTTTATCATAACGACTGTCATGATTCCGATTTTTGTTCAGTCTGTTTATGGCGGTTCTGCTACGAATTCAGGTGTAATTTTGATTCCGATGATGATTGGTTCTGTTATTGGAAGCCAGTTAGGCGGACAATCGGTAAGACGTTTTAGTTATCGCGGCATCATGCTTGTTTCCGTTGTTTTATTTTTTGCAGGGATGCTCCTTTTGAGCACAATCGATGTGGGCACTCCGCGATACCTTCTCACCATTTTCATGATTATTACTGGGCTTGGAATGGGATTCAATTTCTCTTTATTAGGTATGGCGACGCAGCATAATATTGAACCGCAAAAACGCGGTATTGCCACATCAACAAATAACTTTTTTAGAACGCTTGGAATGACACTCGGCGTTACAATATTTGGTACCATTCAAAATCATGTACTGAATAGTAAGTTAAAGGATGCATTCAGTCAAATGAAGGGATTTACTGGACATATGGATTCACGTGCCTTGCTATCTGCTGATACTAGAGCGAAAATCCCAACGGAAATCCTTCATAAAATCACCGATGCAATGGCCCACTCCGTCTCCACAACATTCGGCTGGGCATTAATCCCGATTGGACTAGGGTTTATTGCTATACTATTAATGGGAAAAGAAAGGCTAATGACCCCAGCAAAAGGAAAATAGGGTGCCAGGCACCACTCGTGGACATTCCGGCATTTTGTCCGCGAGTGGTGGACACCTTTCCTTCTATAGTTATTACTGCTTTGTAGACGTTCGCACACTCCATTTCTCATTAAGAACTTACCCACTTTTCCCCTATTTACAATTCCTCATACTCCCTGACTTATAAAAGAAATATACTACACCCCATTCTTCTATGAGGTCATTCTTTTCTTCTCTCTTCCCTTTTTACCGCTGAGACTAAAATGAAATAGGTGAACTGCATTATTAAAGAAATACAACCATCCTTTCTAACCTTTCTTTTCTTTAATGTTACCTGTAAAGTTAGTACAATGAAAATATCAATGCACCAAAAGTGTCTGCGCAGGAAAAACAAAACTGCAAATTGTCCACGAGTGGTGCCAGGCACCATTTTCGGGACAATAATCGTCCCGTTTTTGGTGCCTGGCACCACCAACCACTGGTTTGGAAAAATGCATAGGTGGTGGACCTTTTGGAACAGATGCGGTTATGTAAAAATGATAGCAAGGGGTTGAAGGCGTGTTTAACGATTTTAAGCCTGTGGACGGTCGTCCTGTCTATATTCAACTAAAAGAATATTTGAAGAAAATGATTACGAATGGGCATTTGCTTGAGCAACAAAAGCTGCCTTCCACCCGTGAACTAAGCACTTTATTATCTGTCAGTCGGAATACAGTGCTAACTGCGTACGCGGATTTAGAACAGGAAGGGCTTATTTACGCGATAAAAGGCAAAGGAAATTTTGTTGGGCGGGTAGAGACCGCCAAAGCAGCTTCCCTTCAACTGAACTGGGAAGAAAAAATCAATGAATTAACCATGCTTGCGGACGAAATGGATCTAATGAAACATGGTGTACGCTGGGATAAAGGTATGATTGCATTCAATAGCATTGCACCCGATCAAAAGCTTTTTGATGTAGAAAATTTTAAAAGGGCTTTTCTAACTCGGATGTCCATTGAAGGCCATATCGTTCTCAACTACGGATATGCCAAGGGCTTCAAACCCCTAATCGACTATCTTTTGCATTACATGGAGATCAAGGGTGTAGACATTTCGAACAAGGATGTTCTGATTACGAATGGTTTTACGGAGGGACTCGATATTGTATTATCTTCTCTATCGAAAAAATCCGCTCGTATCCTTTGTGAGAATCCAACCCATCAATCTGCCCTTAAGCTATTCCGGCTACACGGGTTTGAAATCCATGGAATTGAAATGGATGATGATGGTATCAACATTCCAAAACTAGAAGATACCTTGTCCAATACAGATTTTGATCTTGCCTATTTAATCCCGTCTTATCATAACCCCACCGGGATTGTGACCTCCTCTGAGAAAAGAATGGAGGTCATGAGGCTAATGTCCAAATATCAAATACCCATTTTAGAAGATGGATTTAATGAGGAATTACGCTATTCAGGTTCCCACCTAGCCCCTTTTGCAGCCATTGCGGGAAAAGGTAATAATGTTATCTATTTGAGCAGTTTTTCCAAAATCCTTTTTCCAGGATTGCGTGTTGGTTGGGTTTTAGCAGACAAGGAACTGATTTACTACCTGGAAAGCATGAAGCGAGCACGAACAATTCACACTTCTACGCTGGATCAGGCAGTATTATATCAATATTTGCATGACGGCCATTTTGAAAAATATTTAAAAAGGGCCAGGTCCGTTTATAAAAAAAAATACGAGTTAGCTGTGCATACATGCGAACAATACCTTCCTTTTAAAAGAATGACCGGGGACGGCGGACTTCATCTTTTTATTGAATTAGAAAACCATATAGATTCGCGACATTTATTGAAAAAATGCTATCAAAAAGGGGTCGTTTTTTCACCGGGTGATGTTTTTTATACAAACGGAAAAGGAAGCAATACCTTCCGTTTAGGATTTTCCAGATTAAAAGAAGAAGATATTGTACGCGGAATAAAAGTAATCGGAGATATATTAAAAAAAGAATATGGAGGTTCATAAAATGAAGGTTGGCGTCATCATGGGAGGGGTTTCCTCCGAAAGACAAGTGTCTCTTATGACGGGAGAAGAAATGATTGCACATTTGGATAAAAATAAATATGAGGTTATACCCGTTCAGCTTCACAACAAAGAAGATTTAGTGGAAAAGGCCAAAGATCTTGATATGGCGCTATTAGCCCTACACGGAAAATATGGGGAAGACGGAACCATCCAGGGCACTCTAGAAACCTTAGGCATTCCTTATACAGGAAGCGGCATGCTATCCAGCAGTATTTGTATGGATAAAAATATCTCGAAAAAGATTATGCGATTTGAAGGGATTCCCACCTCGGATTGGATCTGCCTTTCGAATATGGATGAGCTTCAGTTGGATGAAATAGACAAAATGGGATATCCGGTTGTGGTAAAACCAAATTCCGGCGGTTCAAGTGTTGGTGTAAAAATCGTATATGATAAGGACTCTTTGCTTTCATCCATTGCCGAAGTCTTTGAATGGGATTCCGAAGTGATGATTGAAAAGTATATAAAAGGCGATGAGATTACTTGCTCTGTTTTTGATGGAAGACCTTTACCTGTCATTTCCATTCGCCACAAAGCAGAGTTTTTTGACTACAATGCCAAATATGATGATGCTGCTACGATTGAAGAGGTAGTGGAACTCCCTAACGAGTTAAACGAAAGAGTTGTTGCTGCAGCTCTTGCATGTTATAAAGCCTTGAAATGCAGTGTCTACGCAAGAATAGATATGATGGTCAAGGACGGCATTCCATATGTTATGGAGGTTAATACCTTACCAGGCATGACAAAAAATAGCTTGCTACCAAAAAGTGCTCAAGCGGCTGGCATAGCTTACAGCGAACTTTTAGACATGATTATCGAAACCTCGATGCAAGTAAGGAAAATGGAAGGCTTTAAATAGGAGATTAATCATTCGAAACGTGATTCAAATTACTTGTAATCCTGCTTTGGCAGGATTTTTTTCATCTAAGGAAAAAGTGGTCTCCACCTAATATATGGAATGAAATGATTAGGTTTTAAAAACGGTGGCGAATGAGAAATTTTTAGGAATGATAGATTTTCTTTATATATACCTATTCAAAGAAACAAGTGTATTCGGTATTTATGAGTATTTTGCAGAGCGTACCTACGACAGCACGTGGAAATGCTTTGGTAAATGCAACTATGTATGGTGGGACGACAGTATTGGAGGGGGTTCTTTATAGTCATATGTCTGGATTTACAGCAATCTCATTTTAAAGCGCTTCTCTATTGGATGTTGCTTTAGTGATTTATAAAAACAGTGCTTATTTAAGGGAAAAGGAGACTTCCTCCGCAAAGCTATACTTTAAATGAAAACCATCAAATGATGGCTTATTTTTTATAAGGTTATAAATCCGGAAAGTTTGTATTTATAAATAGTCAGAGCCGTCGTACAAACAGATCTTTTTTTAAAACGACGACCCTTTTTATGAACATAACTGTCGAAATTCTATTGTGCTAATAAATTCATGCTAAACTGTCCACCCCACATGGACACTTTCCCATTTTGTCCACGAGTGGTGCCAGGCACCCTTAATTCAAATAATGTTTGAGGAGCTCTGGGTATTGTTTTATTTCTTCTTTTCCTTTTTCGGTGATGGTGTAGATGCCGCGACTGACTTTTTCGAACCAGCCGTAGTAGTTTTGGGTTAGGATGGATAAGGTTTTTTCGCCCGTCCCCATTTTGCGCAGGGTTTTCGGGGATGTTGGCCCTTCCCGATCCAAATAACAGGCAATCTGAATGCAATTTTCCTTATATGCCGTCATGATTTTTGTTTTATTGCTGCCTCCGATATTATAATCGCCACTCCGCCCATTAATTTCCGTCAACAAACTCAATCTCTTTTTCTTATTCATCTGCATAGTTCTTTTCCTATCAAAAGGGGCAGGCGACAAAATAATTTCTGCCTTTGCCCCGCTTTTCAAGAAAGATACGATGATTAAACCAAGCTCCAGTCTTTTTAACAAGTGGCACATATCATGCCATTTCTTTGAGTACATCTTATACTTTGGCTTTGGAATAGCTATAAAGACGAGGTCTGTTAATTTCTGTCGATTCGCTGCTTGTATTAAGAGCTCCACTGTCAAATTCTTTTTCATTTCCACGATGATAAGCTCTTCTTCCTTCACAGCTGTTAAATCACAATCCTTTACCTCTCCATTCACCTCATACCCTTCCCGTACAAACAGCCTCCTGACTGGCTCATATAAATCCGCTTCATAAAGTTTCTTTTTTTCCATAGAAATCCTCTTCTTTTATCCTACATAGAATCTTTCAATTCCTGCAATTTCCTCTTTATCTCTTTTATTTTATCTAAGTTCTCTCCCTCTTGACCATATAAATCAACAAGCTCCATCTCTAGCAATGATATTTCATTTTCTAATTTTTGCTTTTCAGGACTAAGCTTCCGGCTGACCTCCCAATCTGTATAACTCCCTTTATAATGAGAAACCTGGCCTGCTTCTATTTCTATCACCCTATTCGCAACCTTTCTAAGCAAATAAGGGTCATGCGAAACAATAACCACTGAACCTGGGTATACAGCCAGAGCTTCCTCTATTTGTTCACGCGTACGAATATCTAAATAGTTTGTTGGCTCATCCATAACAAGCAGGTTTGCCTCAGAAAAGTACAGCTTCACAAACGCAACTCGGCATTTTTCCCCCATACTCAAATCCTTTATCTTCTTAAAAACATCCTCGCGGCGGAACAGGAAACATGCCAAAATCGTTCTAGCTTCCTCCTGCGTTAAATGTTCCAGTTCAAGAAGCTCTTCAAGAATGGTATTTTCCATATTTAATTGATCCAACTCTTGCATAAAATAACCAATTCTCAATTGAGGATTTCGTCGAACTTCTCCTTCTAGAGGATTAAGAATACCCGTTAAAAGCTTTAATAAGGTTGTTTTACCCGATCCGTTCTTCCCAACAACCGCCAAACGGTCTCCGCGCAAAATCTCCATCTCCAGGTGTTGGAAGAAAGGTGCATCCGCATGATATGAGAAAGACACATCCTTCATCCCTATCATCCGTTTTCCTTCAAAAGCCTCCGCATCAAAAACTGCCTCAATCCCCTTATTTTCTCTCGGTCTTTCCATTTTTTTATTATCTAATCGTTCCAACGCCTTTTCCTTCACCTTCACCTGCTTCGCATGCCGGCCAGCTTGTTTTTTAGCAAACGGGTTCCGTTCACTTGCCGAGTTCGACGCTTTTTGATACCACTGTTTATAGGTTTGAATAACTTCTAATAGTTTTTTTCTTTCTTGATTGTATTTTTTATACAATTCTTCAGCAGCATGCTGCTCTTCGTCATGCAACTTTTTATAAAAAGAGTACCCTCCATTGTACCGCTTAGTTCCTTTATCTGTTAGTTCATAGGTTATGTCCGCAACTTTGTCGATAAAATCACGTTCATGTGAAGTGAAAAGAACAGTACCTTTATATTGCCGAAGCCAGCCGACCAGCCACTCTACCGATTCGATATCCATATGGTTGGTCGGCTCATCTAATACAAGCATCTGAGGCTCCTTTATAAGTAACCTAGCTAACCTCACACGTGTTTTTTGTCCCCCGCTAAGCTCACGGAACGGAATATTCCACCATTCCTGCTCAATCCCAAGTTCTTTGGCCACCCTCTCCATCTTCATCTCCCACTCGTAACCCTGGAGATCCATATATTGCTGTAAAGTATTATTGTACTCCTCAATAAAACTAGCATCATCCTTCCAATGATCCTGCATATTTTCTAATTTATTTTTCACTTCATAACACTGTTCATTTTCCATGTATAGAAATTTTATCGTAGTGAGACCGACATCCACTTGTTCATCCATCATCCAGCCAATTTCCTCACGACTAATTCCGAATTCTAATTTTCCGCCTGTCTGCGAAACTTTTCCGCATAATACTTTTAACAAAGTGGTTTTCCCTACTCCATTATCACCTATTAAAGCAACATGATTTCCTCTTTGAATATCCAAGTTCACACCTTGAAAAATAAAAACTCCGTTTAATTCCACACTTAGATTATCTGTTTTTAATACGTACATATTGATCCCTCCATCTATAAAAAAATGAAACAAAAAAGCACAGACGACTGCCTGTGCTAAAATAGATGGATTCAATATATAACAAAAACAAGTAAAATCCCATTAGGAATCTTACCTCTAATAATCCGAAAAGACATATAAAAATAGACATACTAATCCCATCACTCTGACCATGCACAGGCAGAGTCCTTTTATGCTATAAGATTGTGTAGCGTAAAAGGTTATAGAATCATATCGTCTATTTTTGATGCCTCCTTTAAGAAATTACCTTTATTATAACATGATTTTTTGCAATCGCAATATTTTAATTGTCAAAACAGTGAGTCATTTCTTGCTTATCAATGTCCGACGCATATATGCATGCATCGCGATATTGCCAAAACTAGTTAGATTTCTAAATGCGGTGACTAGATCTGATATTGTGTTTATATAATGCAGATTGTCAGGTTTTTCCGCTCGGCAGACCAATGACTCCTCGATAGAACCTGCACGTACATTCAAATTCACACCATCAACCGCACGATTATCCCAAATGTTTGTAGAAAAACCGCCTGATTCTAACGCCCGCTTGTCAGGGTACACTTTTAATTTCATTTTTCATCGTAATCCCTCTTCTGAAACACAATCTCCTATAGGCAATCCGCTAATGAAAGGCATCGAGCATTTGTGAACGGAATAGGTACGAATTTTGTCACTTAATTCAAATATACATAGGCATAAAGCGGATGGTATAATATTCCACATAATAAGAAACAAGGAGGACAACTGTTTGAAAAAAAATCCCACGCAAGATATGTATGACTACAATGTCTGGGCAAACAAAGAAATCATTAATCACTTAAAAAAACTTCCTCAAGATATTTATCATCATGACTTACAAAGTGGCTTTACTTCCATTTCACAAGTGTTTACCCATATTTATCTGGTCGAACAGTTATGGTTCGAAATTATGGCAGGAAAAACAATGACTGAGGCCTTCGCACACGCAAATCAGCTTCAAAAAGAGCTAGAATCAAAGAGCCTTGAAGAAATGGAAAACCTCTATGACGACTTATCCCTCAAAAACAAGACATTTCTAAGCCAACAAGAAAATATGGACCAGGTCATTATCGTAAACAATCCTTATGCTGGTAAGTTGGAAACATCTAATAATGAATCCGTCCTTCATATTGTCACTCATGGCAATTACCACCGTGGAAATATTGCCACCATGCTAAGGGAACTTGGACACCCATCGGTGATGCAGGATTATGGGCTCTATTTATATAAAAGAGAGCATATTAATGCACAATAGTTGCATGTTTTTCAGAATATTTTACATTAATCCCTTTAAGTTCAACTTTTGCTTGCCGATGAAAACAATAGCATTAGTATTTATGCCGATAAGATTATTGATTTTCGGATAATGAATATCAAAAGCTATTAGAAAGTATTAACGTTGAGACTCTTTCAACAACTAACATAAGCAATAAAAGATGTTCGCGGAGGCATCTAAACCTTCACAGGAGAGTACTGATTGGGGAATTTTATACTCACACAAGTAGTGGCGGTATACGGGCAGTATACTATAGCGGAAATTATGGTGCTGAAAAAAACAATTTAGCAGAATCGGCTCTGGTGAAGTTAACAATATGTAAAAGGGATGAGGTAACCTTTGTAAAAAGTACCTCTAATGGAGCTGTTGCGCTATATACGAGTTCAAGTTTGACTGCTGGTGCTGTAAGACCTACTTAATCATTCATGAATTTCTTGGATATTAATCTAATGGAGAAACGCTTATGACAACAGAAAAACTAATTATTTGGGAACCTTTAGAAGATAATCCGTTTTGCAGGTATGATAATGAAATGTATTTTGTAGATGTGCATTATCAAAAAGATTTTGTCCTTATTTTTGAAGATATAAAGAACTTTAAAGAATATAGGTTCACTTATAAACAAGATAAAGCACAAACATATGCTATCATATCATTTCGCATCTTTGATGAGTTAGGAAGACCTGATATTGACGATCTTATCGGAAATGCTTGGAGAGAGAATGAAGGTACTCTCACTTATAAACCAACATTTTATAAAGTGGAAAACTCAAGTTGGATATCTTGGTATGACAGTATTTATCCTGCTAGGGTGGGCCTTTATCCTAACGCTGAACATCATTTGTATGTTACATCAGATTTTATGTTGGAAGTAATTAGTGAAAATGAACCCGTAATCACTGTTGAAAAACAATAAAAAAATAAGAAAGGTACAATGATGTACGTTTGTACTGATTGGGGTTTTTCCTTAACATTCCATTCATTATTTGAAAATGTCTAAAACGCAAATACTAGCGTTTTAGACGCACTTTCTTTTTTATTGGTCTTTAAAAAAAATTAGTCAGTCCTTCCCCAGTAAAGAGAGTAGGACTGACTTTAGTAATTTTATCGATATAATGTTGATTGGCTAAAACAGTACCTTTCACCCATTATATGGCAGCATTAAAGTTTAAATTTCTTTAATAGTGTTTGAAGGTCTTCTGCCATGTTTGATAGAGCATTCGCTGCATGAGAGATATCCCCCATGGATGCTACGTTTTCCTCCGTTGTGGCCGCAATTTCTTCTGCAGATGCAGAGTTTTCTTGGGCAATCGTAGCAAGTTCGTTCATGATAGATGTTATTTCTTGTACACTTGCCGTAATTTGTTGGGAGATTGCTGCAACATCTTCCATCTGTGGTGCTATTTTCTCCATGCCATTTAAAATGTCTTCAAATTTTTGAATGGTCTCATTGGAGACAGATAGACCCTCTTCCACCTTATTGGTTGCTTCTTCCATTGATTCGACTGATACGACCGTTTCCTTTTGAATTTCTATTACTAAATCCGCTATTTCCTGTGCAGAGTGTCTTGATTGTTCTGCAAGCTTACGAATTTCATCCGCCACTACCGCAAAGCCTTTTCCATGTTCACCTGCCCGTGCTGCCTCAATGGCTGCATTCAAAGCTAATAAGTTCGTTTGGTCTGCAATACCAGTAATCAATTCGATTATCGTTCCAATTTGATTAGATCGGTTAGATAAGATTTCCATCTTTTTATTAGTTTCACCGACTGTGTTATAAATATCCTTCATTTGTTCGACCGTACGTTTGACAAAAACCCCGCCTTCTTCAGCTACCTGTGTGGTATTCCTTGTTAATTCAGTAACCTGTGTCGTATTCTCTGCAACTCGTTGAATACCTTTAGAAATTTCATCCATTGATCTTGCATTACTTTTAATACCTGAAGATTGAATTTCGGCCCCTTTGGCTACCTGTTCAATCGTCGTAGCTACTTGCTCCGTTGCAATCTTTGTCTCTTCAGCACCAGCTGTCAGTTCCTCAGCCGATGCGGATAATTGAACAGAACTATCATCTATTTGTTGTATTAATTGTCTTAAATTTTCAGCCATTTCATTGAATGCATTTCCTAAATCTTGAATTTCATCTCTAGTATGAATCTCAATTTTTTGAGTTAAATTTCCTGCACTTATTTCTACTGCTACATTTTTCAAGCGGTGAAGTGGATTCGTTATAGAACGAATAACGAAAAATATGATAATTCCTCCGACGATAAAGGTAATAAGAATATCGATTCCAGTTGATATTAAAATTGGCATTGAAGCATCTGTCGTCTCCGAGGTATCCATAGTCCCGGCAATTTTCCAACCAGTCAACTTATTCGTAGCAAATAGCATCTTCTTGGATTGTCCATTTATTTCATACTTAAATTCACCGGATGCTTTTTTATAAAGATCATTGTAAAAGGATTGCTTAACCGAAGAACCTCCTTTGTTCATTGGACTGGCAATGAAGTTTTTCTTTCCGTCTAAAATCATTGCATACCCTTTCTTGCCAATGTTAATTTTATCGACTATGGTATTAAAGCTTTTTAAAGAAATATCAATACCTATTACACCAGAATTGTCATTTAGGGTTTTGGCAACTGTTACCACAACATCTTTTGTACTAGAAGAAATATACGGATCTGTAATAATTGTTTTTCCAGGATTATTCATTGCATCCTTGTACCAGGAGCGCTGTCTTGGATCATAGCCTGGTGCTACTTCACTATTCGGCGATTTAATCATCAATCCTGTTTCCGTTCCCACATATACTAGCTGAACATTTTTATGAAGATTTAAGTATTGGTCCAACTTGGTTCGGATACGCGGACTTTTGGCTCCTTGATAATCCTTAGCAGTTATTTTTCCCGAAAAATAGGTAGCATCATTGAAAAAGGGGGAAATAGTTGAATTGATTAATTCATTAAGAGTATCAACATTTTCATCTGCTGCCCTCATAAGCTGCTTATCAATATTTTGTTTGGAACTTTCATAGGAAATTAAACCGCTAATAACAAGTGGAATAATTAATATTAGTGCAAAAGAAATAATTAACTTTTTGCGGATAGAAAATCTTAATCCTTTCATTTATCGTAATCCTCTTTTCTTGTTGTTATTAATCTTAAAGCATTTTAAAATGGTCCACCTCTAACCTTATCGGACATTTGTGAAAAATAATTTAGTATTTATCATAAAGACAGAATTAGGTGAAGTTTCAATACTTTCCTTTTAATAAAGAAAAAGCCAGGTTTATGTAGTTACCTGGCTTTTTCAACGAGTATATCAGTAAATTTTTTTATCTCTTCAAACAGCGGTGAGTGCGCAGAATTCTCAAACCAAATCCATTGTTTTTCATCTGCGTCAATGGATTGAAACAATTCTTCAGTTAATTTGGGTGGGACGGTTAAATCATATTTTCCCATTAAAAAGTAAATCGGGATAGTTACCCTTTTAATGGCTTTTTTTAAATCAACTGTTTTCAGTTCATTGTGAAGAGCCTTTTTGCTAAAAACCTGTCCTGCTAAAAAGCGATGATAATCATGAAACTTATATTCCGAACCTTGTATGACATGTTTTATCATTGTTTTTAACAGTCTCCCTTCACGTGACATGCCTCCGCCTAACAAGTTCAAATATTTATTCAAAATACGTTCCTTTTTCGGATGTGTCCACGGTGGTTGCCCAATTTTGGTTAAACCTTTAATCGCCTTTTTATGATTTTGCTTTTTCGCCTTTTCCAGCAGAAGATGATAAGAGGCTTTTTCATTCTCTAAATAATTCGCTATTTGGGCAATCCCAAAATATTTATAAAAGAGGTCAGGTCTATGTTGGACAGCTAGTAGACCAATGATGGAGCCCCAGGAATGGGCTGCAAGATAAACTTTATTTTTCTTAAATCGTTCACGTACGTATTCCGTCAATACAATTAGATCATCTACAAAATGCTGGATGGTCATGGATTCTTTCGGGATAACAGGGGAATAGGACATTCCAGACCCCCTTTGATCCCAATTAACCACTATAAAGTGCCGTTCTAATTTCTTTTGAAAATGACGGATAAAACCAATTTGACTGGCACCTGGTCCCCCGTGAACCATTAATAATATTGGTTTTGTTGAATCCTCGCCACGAATATATATCCACTGCTTGATATCATTGAGTGGTAGTTCAAATAACTCTGAGATGGAATTTTCTTTATTTATGGGGAAAGCTTTTCCTCTAAACATAGGTCCGCGACCTTTCTATTTTTTAATCATCCCTTCTATTTTAAAACGAATGTTTTTATTTTACCAAGGGAATGAAATCCAAGGGATGATGTGGTAAATAGAGAAAGAGTATTTTTCCTATTATGCGGTTAATGGTCGCTCAAGACAATGATTGTTCTCATTTCCTTATCCAGCACAATCCACTAATAGCCAAAAAAGCCAGCCCTAGGCTGACTCTATTACAATTCAATATTAAAACGCTTTTCCTCTGACATTTCCTTAAACCCAACCGATTGTAGATATGTCAGCCCGGAAGTAAGCAGATTTCTTCCCAGGCCCAGTTTTCGATAAGTCTCTTTTACAAAGAGATCTTCAATCACTCCCACTGGTTCTTCTAAATCCTCCCAAGCCATTATACCTCCTACTATATCCTTTCCGTCGAATGCTGTAATCGCAGTCCAATTTGGTTTTCCTTTAAATTCCAACAATCTTTCCATTCCCAGCGGATTGTCTGGCCAAATTTCTTTTTCTGTCTGCAAATATTGATTTTGTTCTTCTTTATTCATCTTCCAGTGTCGTATCTCAATTCTTTGCAGTGAATTTTCGAATGCATTAACCTCCTCCGTCATATCCTGCGCCATTCCATATAAACTGTTGAGAGGTTTAAAGCCTTATGATAGATATATTGGTGGCCGAGAAAAGAGGCATATACGTGGAATTTTTGCGACAGTACAGCCGATTGTTGTTTTGGAGGAAGGCAGCAGTCCTGATTTAAAGCATAAAATTTTTATCAATATTAAAATCCACCCTGATGTTTTTGTTGGGGAAAAGCTTATTGGCAAAGGACATTTCCTCATTAATAACTGTTCCAATGTTATCCTCCATTTTCACAAATCTTTTTATAGCGGACTTGGCGACCAAACCATTTAACATATTACTATTAGGAGTCTTTAAACTATCTAAATTCACTCATATTTCAGTATACTCAGAACTTCCTACTAGACATTTCAATCTGTTTCCTTTAAATTTTCAGTATAGGTAGAAATTTCTAAAAGGGAGTGGGTTCATTTGGTAACTTTTAAAAAACCGGACATCGAGAATTTTTATCGTACATTCAGTATTCAAGCTTTCACCGTGAGTCCTGATGAAAAGCAATTAGTTTTCAGTACCAATTTGACAGGGAAATACAATCTTTGGGCAATGGATTTGCCAAATCAATATCCTTATCCACTCACATTTGTTAATCAAAACTGCCATGCGCTGACCTATTCACATGACGGGCGTTTTCTTGTTGTGGGCTTTGATCAGGATGGTGATGAAAACGCACAGCTTTATGCGCTTCCTCCCGCTGGCGGTGAGCTTGTTCCGCTTCGCACAGCAGAAGGTCATCGTCATATGCATCCTATATTATCAAAGGATGATAAGAGGCTGTATTATACTTCTACGAAAAACAATGAAACGTTTCTAAATATTTACCGATATGATTTGGAAAAAGAAGAAGAGAGTGTTGTCTTTGAAGGTGAAGATGCTGCCAGCTTTTTGTTGACTGTAAATGAAGAGGAAACAAGCTTTGTCTACATAAAACAATTTGCCAATACTTATGCACCTGGCTATCTTTATCAAGATGGAAAATCCTATTCACTTACACCAGAAACAGAGGAACAATTTACGGTTGGGGATGGTATATTTGTAGAAAAGCAATATTATTTTGTCACGACATTTGGAGAGGATTTTTCATACTTAGCAAAGTTCAACCTAGAAACACATGAATTTTCAAAGGTTCTTTCTTTGGAAAAAGAAGAGCTTGGCAGTGTAAGTCACGATAAAAAATCAAATTCTCTTTATTTACTTTCTTCCAAAGGTGTAAATGATTATTTATACCAATATGATTTGGCATCCGGTTCCTTGCAAAAAGTGGAATTGCCTGCAACGGTTGTAGTAGGTATCAAAGTAGCCGAAAGCGGAAATGTCTATCTTTTAGCTGGTACGGCTAATAAACCGTATAATATTTTCTTAAAAGAAGCAGGAAGCGAAGACTGGAAACAGCTAACGAATCTTGGGGTGCCTGGGGTTAAGGAAGAGGATCTTGCTGTTCCGGAAGTCCTCACTTATCCTTCTTATGATGGCTTAGCTATTGAGGCACTATTTTTCAAACCGAAAGACGATGTGAATAATGGGCATGTGATTCTTTGGCCGCATGGCGGACCGCAAGCTGCAGAGCGAAATAATTTCCGCGCGATGTTCCAATTCCTCGTAAACAGAGGCTATAGCATTTTCGCTCCTAACTTCAGAGGATCTACTGGGTATGGCCTAGCCTATACAAAAATGGTTGAAGGTAACTGGGGAGAAGGTCCTCGCTTAGACAATATAGCTGGCCTGGAATATCTTTATGAAAATGGATTAGCAGACAGAGATAAAACATTGCTGCTGGGTGGAAGCTTTGGCGGTTATATGGCATTGTTGTTACACGGTCGTCATCCAGAGTACTTCAAAGCCGTTGTCGATATCTTTGGACCATCCAACCTGTTCTCGTTTATTGAGTCTGTTCCAGCTCATTGGAAGCCAATTATGAATCAATGGGTAGGAGATCCTGATAAGGATTACGACAAGTTAACTGAATACTCTCCTATCACTTACTTGGATAATATGACCAAACCAATGCTTGTCATCCAAGGTGCGAACGATCCAAGGGTGGTAAAGAAAGAATCCGACCAAATTGTAAAAGCCCTTCAAGATAATGGTGTAGATGTAAAATACCTCGTTCTCGAGGATGAAGGCCACGGATTCTCGAAGAAGTCTAATGAGATTTTGGTGAACCGTACTATACTAGAATTTTTCGATCAATTCGTTACTGAGAAGGTAACAAATTAAGCTGAACAAGGAGCGCAAGCACCTTGCTATAACGGCGTACAGATGAGTAACATTTTGAAGTTTATTTTTCCCTACGTAGTCACAGGCAAGACAAATTAAAAAGCTGAGCGATGTTTCACTCAGCTTTTGACTTTTCCTAAGAATTCCTTGTTCTCTCCCATTCGGTCTTCTATTTCAAAGCCAGGTCCCTCATCAAATCCATTCATTGTTCATTCTTTCCCTCTTTGCGGTCGAATCACTTGATATAATTCGATTACATTTCCATCCGGGTCACGGAGATGAGATACTCTGGATCCCCAAGCAGTCTGATCATGCGGTAGATTGATGAATTTAACACCTTTTTCCACTAAGTTCTTGTAAGTTTCGTCCACATCATCTACTTCGAATTGAAGCAAGAACTTTGAATAGATATCCGTATTTGCAGCACCGTCTTCTCCGATAACACTTGTTATTTTTGAGCGAGAAAAAAGGGCTAATTGTTTTTCTTCAAAATAAGCATATTCTTGTTCATCATTATGCCATTCCGAAAATCCGAGAACATCTCTGTAAAAGATTAAGCTTTCCTGAAAATCATTTACCAACAGCCTAACTGCATGAAATTCCATCGAACTCCTCCCCTACCAATAGTAAACAATCTTTATATTCTTTATGAACTGAAAATATCCTTCTTTATGAGTTCTTAACAGACTCTTTATTTGTTCCGTTCCGGTTCTGCCAAGCTAGATGGATGCTTTTTATTTTTGCTGCACCCCATTGATGAAGAAAATAGATGGCTTCTACAACAGCAACACCGCCAATTAAGTCAAACAATACATGCTGTTTCACAAATAGAATGGAAACCATGATGAGAAGCGACATAAGGGAAACACCGATTCTAATTGGTCTTGGAATATTTTTAGCTGATTGAAATCCTTTTAAAATCAAATAAGATGTTAGAACATGTGTACTCGGGAAGCAATTATACGGTTCATCTAATTGATAGACAGAGCGAACCATATTTGTTAGCAAATCATGACCGGATAAAGTTGGTCTTGGTACATGCGTTTGGAAGATGGAATAAATTCCGTAACAAATCAAAAGCCCAATGTTGAAATATATTAAAGTCCGATAATACATTTGGCGATTCTTTACGCAGAGGTATACTAACGCAGCCAAAATAAACACAAACCAAGAAACATATGGAATGATAAAAATTTTAATAAACGGAATATGACGGTCAAGATCAGTAACCAAGCTATATGCCTTAATGCTTTGATGATTTAATATAACATATAAGGTTCCTAACAATGGAATGGATATTAACCAGCATAGTGCCATCAATTGGGATGAAATGGTTTTGCACTTCATTCAATGTCACCCTCTTATTATTTTATGAATATAGCATAACTTGTGGAAAACAGTTCACCAAGGAACCTTTTACATATTTTTCAGTACATCTCAGGGCGTAGTTACCCCTTTTTAGTATTTTATTTTTAAAGACCAGGATTGTAGATAGGATACCGCCCGTTTTTTTAATGAACTGCAATTACTATTGTATAGGGGGAAAATTAAAATTGAATGAAAGGATATTATGGAAGAAAAGAAATTATGTTGAATTAATTTTCCAGAGATACAAAAGCAAGCATTTTGTGGATGCTTGCTTTTGTTTCCTTCTATAAAGTTATGCCTTCTACATGTATTACCGATTAAAATGTTCATTGTATCTGCTTAGCTAATATATCTTCTAAAAACAACCTTAAATCTTCTCGTAATTCCTCCTTTTTAAGTGCCATTTCAATTGTTGTCTGAATAAACCCGAGTTTATCACCAACATCATACCTCTTACCTTCAAATTTATAAGCAAAAACTCTTTGAATCTTATTTAAAGCACTTATTGCATCTGTAAGTTGAATTTCTCCGCCTGTACCTACTTCTTGATTCTCTAAAAACATGAAAATTTCTGGAGTTAAGATGTATCTTCCCATGATAGCTAAATCTGACGGTGCAGAGCCCAGAGGTGGTTTTTCTACAAATTGTCTTACTTGATAAATAGAACCGTCCTGTTCAATAGGGTCCACAATTCCGTATCGTGATGTTTCCTTTTCCGGAACGTTTTGGACACCAATTACAGGTGCTTGTATCTTCTTATAAACATCCATCATTTGTTTTAGACAAGGTGTTTCAGCCTGGACTATATCATCCCCTAACAAAACTGCAAATGGTTCATTTCCGATAAATTTTCGTGCACACCATACTGCATGTCCAAGTCCTTTCGGGTTCTTTTGCCTAATATAATGTAAGTCAACTTTGGATGTTTCCTTAACCTTTTCAAGGAGATCAAATTTCCCTTTAGCCAGCAAGTTTTCTTCCAATTCCAAGGCATGATCAAAATGATCCTCTATGGCTCTTTTTCCTTTACCTGTTACAATGATGATATCTTCAATTCCCGACTCTATTGCTTCTTCAATAATATACTGAATGGTCGGCTTATCTACGATAGGAAGCATTTCTTTTGGCATTGCTTTCGTAGCTGGGAGGAACCTTGTTCCTAATCCAGCAGCGGGAATAATTGCTTTGCGAATCTGTTTCACTAGACTCTCTCCTTTGATCAAGTTATTTTTTACATGGAACAAATCATATTCTCGAAAACACTATTCCAATCTTTCGTTTTCGCGAGTTGCTTTCGTAATCGTACATTCGTTTCTTGTCTTTTATTTTTCTCCAACTGCTCACATACCTGAATAAATTCTTCCGGATTATCTTTTTCTAACAGATGATATACAAATTTTTGTGTATATTTTTTAGTTGACGGTAAATGAACGCCAATAACAGGTTTACCAGATGCAAGAAACTCAAATAATTTAAGGGGAAATACCGCCTGATTATATTGCGATGGTTTATAAGGCATAATCCCTATATCAATCAAGTTCATATATTTTGGAACATCTGTGGGTGGAACACTGTCTATCCATACTACATTCTCCTCTTTTATAACCTGTTTAAATTCAGAGTCTGAATTTGTTCCATCTGGGCCAACAAATAAGATAAGCCAATCCCTTCTTTTTCTTGCTACCTTCTGAATCAATTCAAAATCAAGCTTTGGTTTAATACCGCCAATATACCCTAGAACAGTGCCATCAAAATCTGCGGGCAAAATCTTTTCCATTTTATCTTGTTCACTAGCAAATAATTCAAATTCCACACCATTTTCTAAGGTATAAACATTTTCATGTATTTGCCGTTTTTCAACAATTCGACTCCGCAAATAATCGGAGGTACAATAAACAGTGTCAGCCTTTTGGATAATTCGATTTTCTGCTTTTGAAATTAGCTTTTGTCTGAATACAGAAGTGAGAGAGCTTTTTCCACTAATCGGTGCAGTCCATAAATCACTGCAATCATACACCACCTTATTCCATGAAAAAATGTCAGAAAGCAAAGGGAATCCAGGAAATGTATACCACAGATATATTTGATAGTTTCGATGATATTGTTCCAAATATAAAACAAGTTGCCGCATTTTAGCTTTGTAAAAGCTGTCTATATAGCGTCCAAAGCGAAATAGTTTATGCGGTAATATATCTTGGATTAGGTATTGCGTAATATTGTTAGATAATTTTTGAAAATTAGTATCTACCTTGCGCGGCGTCGGACATACCCAAATTATTTCTTGGGTATCCGGTTGATGGGATAAGAACTCTGCAAACCGATGCCTTCGATATCGGAGATGATCTGTCTCCCATTCTCCTGCAGCTACAATAATATGTATGTTTTTCATAGGTTCCATTCCCTCTTTTATATTCTCTTTACTACAGCATGAAAAGCATAATGCGAAAAGCACCATAATGCTTTAAACCAATTAAGCTTTTCCAATTTACGATAAACATACCAATTCATTTTGGCAGCTTTCCATTTATTTTTGGAGATAGAAGGTTGCCCAATTCGATATTCAGCTAAAGTTTCATTTAGACCATAAGCAAAAACACCTTTTTTTAATATCGCTAGCCAAGTTGCTAAATCCTGCCTCGTCCGTATATTCGGCATTTGAAAGGAACCAATCTTTTTTCGGTCAATCATAACCGTTAAACATCCAATAATAGTATTCTTTAACATATCATTATAGGAAATTTGTAAAGGCACAGAAACTTTCTTTTTTAATAAGACTCCATCATGCGAAATATATTCGTATCCTGTATATGTAAACGCGTAATCATTACTTTCCATAAAGAGAAGTTGTTTATCAAGTTTTTCCGGCTTCCAACAATCATCACTATCCAGGAAGGCAATATATCTTCCCCTTGCTTTTTCTAATGCGATATTTCGGGCTAGCGCTGGACCCTTATTTTCTTGTAAAAAGATCGTATGGATTCTGTCATCCTCTTCCTCATATTTAGATAATATGATCCTAGTATTATCAGTTGATCCATCATCAACAATAATCATTTCCCAGTCTTTAAATGTCTGATTCCTTACAGATTCAATCGTTTTTTCTATGAACCTTGCAGAGTTATAGGCAGGTGTGATAATAGAAACGGTTGGATGCTTTAAAGGCATGAGATTTTCCTCCTTTTAATTTGACTGGTCCCGAATAAATTCAGGAATCAAAATAAAGAATAAGGCAAATGTAATTCCTAATAGTCCACCTAATACCGCTCTTTCCTTTGAACTTATAGCTCTATTTTCTAGCTCTACATTTTCTAAATCTGCGGACTTTAATAGAGATGCTGGTTTGATATCTTGAAGATCATTCTGTAATTCATAGAGGAATCGTTGTTGATCCACAATGGTATCCTTGCTTACCTCTGCATTTTTCACCGTTTGGATTGTTTTTTGAATGATATTTTTTTTTTCAGTAAATCTCTCATGATCGTATGTTAGAAAGGAATCCGTAATTTCGCTTAGTATTTGGACTGCTTTTTCTTTTGATTTTTCCGTATACGAAAGCTTTATCCTATCCTCCGCTACATCTAATACTTGCAGATTCCCTACAATCTGATTTTGCTTTTCATTCCATAGTTCCGTTACATAGTTCTGGTAGAAAGGTATATTAGTTAGTAAGGTATTCACTTGTTTTGAACTATTTAAATCCGCGTTTCCGTAGTTTCCTAATGAAATAGTCGCCACTGCTGTGTATAACGAATTTTCTTTTCCTACCGGCAAAATCCAGCCAATTCCCGCTAAAATTAGGGGGATTATTACAAGTAGGATGAAGTATTTTTTGTAATGTGCTTTTACCCTGTTCCTAATAAGTTCCATTTAAACCTTGCCCCTTAGTGTTAAATTTCTGTTTGGATTGATTGTTTTTCAGTACATTTACAGTCGAAATGACAAATCCAAGAAATACCCAATGAAAGTACAGGTTACTGACAGAACTAGGACTAATACTTGAGACTAGAAAGGAAATAAGTCCCAGCATGCAAGCCTCCATAATCCCTTTTTGTTCCAAGCCTCTCTTTGCTTTATATACTTTATACAGACTATAAAATAGATATAAATATAGGGTAATATAGCCACAAAATATGACTATGCCAAAATTTCCTATAATTTCTGCAAGCCAATTATGTACTTCTAAAACATGGTTTGTGTCGTAGATGGCTTCATTTTTTAAATAAAATGGAATATTCCCAGCACCTACTCCAAAACCGAAAGTTTCTAATACAAAGTGCAAGTCATTCTTTAACAAATTTAGCCTAACCATATTGGAGGATGTCTGGTTAATCGGATTGAAGAATAATCCTAATAATGATGTTATTTTTTTCAGAAAGATGACTGAGCCAGCAATAACCATAAACGAACAAACGAACACCGCAATCTTCTTGATAGTTCTAGGAAGGATAATAAACAGATAGGATATAACTCCAACCATTATCCCGAGCAAGCTTGCAC
This sequence comes from Heyndrickxia camelliae, assembly GCF_002844575.1. GTDB lineage: Bacteria > Bacillota > Bacilli > Bacillales > Bacillaceae_C > Margalitia > Margalitia camelliae. The sequence continues at coordinate 84,469 of NZ_PIQO01000009.1, read as the reverse complement.
GGGATTCCGTTAAATAAATGATGTATACACTAAGTAAACCTAGCAATATCGATAAAGATTTTATCCATACACTCTTACTATTTATTGCCGCAGAAAAATAGAAAAAGAATGATATGGAAAGAAAAGTGGCAAAGTCGTTTTGATTAAAAAAAACGGCAGTCGGATACGACATTTTGTAATCCGGCCCACCATAAAGCGTTGAGGTGGGAAGTTGGACATGCCCGAAATGGTTTATCAAACCTAATATCAATAGAACCGTCGTCATCAACATCCAAATTCCGTAAAAAATATTTAGATGGGTATACTTTTGAAAAATAAAAACTGCCAGATAGACAAACAAGACCCCGGTGCCAATCAGTACCATATATTTAAAACCATCCAACACGGATTTGGACCATAATAATGAAACAAAACCATAGGCCATCCAAAACAATAAAAAGAATAATATTGGTTTCACATTGACTCGATTCCAATTCAAGACACCATTCTTTTCCTTCCACCAAAAGATAAGAAAAATAATTGCCTCCAATATTAACACTATTCTGTATAAGAACAAGTTGAAGAAACCAATATGAATACTTAACACTGATTGGTTAAGAAAAGTCGTCATGACCAAAAAGTACATCATACCGATCAGTAGCCTACCGGGATTCACATATTGTTTTGCAATAAAGATATATAATAGTAGCACTCCAACCAGGAACGGAAGAAAATAAATCTGACTCTTCAGTTTTATAAATAAAATAGCATCCAAAATTCCTATTAATAGGAAAGTTGCAGCAAATACCGCTTGTATAATTCTGCGATTATCCGTCATCTGACCAATAGCTCCCTTTTTTCTTTAATTATGTAAAAGCGGCATTTTTCGTTTCTTTCCATAATATTGAATTGTTTCGTTCAACCCATGTGAAAGATTGATTAATGGCTCCCAATTTAATAGTTCCTTCGTTTCCTTATTCGAAAGAATACTATGCCGAATATCTCCAGGACGATCTTCTTGATGGATTGCTATTACATCAGATTTTGCCGCGTCCCTCATCATTTGGAATAGCTCATTAATAGAAACGGATTGGCATGATGAAACATTCACACATATATTATCTTTTACGAAAAGGGCCTTTACATTTGCCTTGGCAACATCCTTAACATAGATGAAATCTCTGGTTTGCTCTCCATCTCCGTATATTACTGGCGACATATGTTTAGTTAAGCGGTCAGAAAAAATCGCCACTACCCCGCCTTCTCCTTTAGCATCCTGTCTAGGTCCGTAGACATTGCTGTATCGCAGAATGCTGTATGGCAGTTTATATAGTTTGTTTGACATTTGAAGATATTGCTCAACGGTCAATTTACTAATTCCATATGGAGACTCCGGATTAGTAGAATGATTGATTTGCACTGGTAATGTAACAGGATTTCCGTAAACAGCTGCAGAAGAAGCAAAAACAATCTTTTTTACACTACATTTTATAGCTGCATCGATGACGTGCAAGGACCCCTTTATATTTACATTTTCATCAAAAAGCGGATTTTGGACTGATTCCGATACACTTACTTGTGCAGCTTGATGAATAATATAGTCTGGTTGTAGTGAAACAATGAAATCTATTATACTTTCCTTAGTTATATCATGATAAAAAAGCTTAATAGGGAGCTTTTCAATATTCATTCTATTACCAGTTGAAAAATTATCGATAACAATTACTTCAAAATTTTGCTGAAGCAATTCCTCTACTATATGTGATTCTATAAAGCCAGCACCGCCGGTTACAAGCACTCTATTCATCAGAAAATACCTCCTAAATGGCCTTCGAAATGATTGTTCCCTTATTGATTGGTTGTCTACCAATCGATAAGTAGGTAAACCCGAATTCCTGCATAGTTTCCAAATCAAAGATATTTCGACCATCAACAATAAGGGGCTGTCTCATTAATTCTTTCACCTTATTTAAATCTAAATGCTTTACTTGCAACCAATCCGTTAATATTAAGCAGGCATCTGCATTTTCTAATGTTTCATAGATATCTTTAAAATATAAACACTGATAGCCAAGTTGTTTTTTTGTTTCCTCTACTGCAATTGGATCGAATGCCCGAACGGTTGCTCCATTCACCGACAAGTAAGGAATAATATCTAATGCCGGCGACGATCTAATATCGTTTGTATCAGGTTTAAAGGCTAAGCCTAGAACACTAATTGTTTTTCCATTTAATGTGCCTAAGGCATCCTTAAGTTTCTCTACAATTTTTACCCGTTGCCCCTCATTAGTTTCCATAACAGCTTTTATTAATTTAAAGTCATAGCCGCATTTTTGGGAAATATGTACGAGAGCAGCAGTATCCTTTGGAAAACAAGAGCCTCCAAATCCAATGCCAGCCTGCAGAAATTTATTACCTATTCGACTATCTAAACCAATTCCTTCAGAGACCTTTGTAACATCAGCTCCAACTCGTTCACAAATGTTCGCGATATCATTAATAAATGATATCTTTGTAGCTAGAAATGCATTTGCTGCATATTTAATGATTTCAGCAGTTTCAAGGGAAACTCTCAATATTGTGGATGTAAAGGGCTGGTGCAATTCTGAAATGATTTGATATGCCATGTCACTTTCCGTACCGATTACTGCCCGTTCCATATTCAAAGTTTCTTTAATAGCCGCACCTTCCCGCAAAAACTCAGGATTAGATACTATATCAAATGGATAATCTTCACGTAAATGTTGCTTTATTATCGATTCAATCAGTCTTCCTGTACCTACAGGAACTGTACTTTTAGTCACAATAACCTTATAACTATTCACATTTTCACCGATAGTTTTTGCTACTTGTTCAACAAAGGATAGGTCTGCTTCACCTGATGGTGACATTGGTGTACCAACAGCTATATAAATCACTTCAGCTTCCCGAATAGCCTGCTTTATGTTAGAGGTAAAGCAAAGTGTTCCTTTCTTAACATTTTTCTCAATTAGCTCTTTTAATCCCGGTTCATAAATAGGGACTCCCCCTTGCAAAAGGTTATTGATCTTCCTTTCATCATTATCACAGCAGATAACTTGGTTTCCTGACTCTGCAAAGCAAGTTCCTGATACAAGACCTACATACCCTGTGCCAATAACAGTAATTTTCTTCATAAGTTACTCCCCTTTCTAATTGGAAAAACGTAATCTTTTTCAGAAATCAATTAGTAGATTTTATCGCTTGTGTATATACATCCATAAGCAGAGAAGCATTTTTCTGGGCATCATAATTTTTATTCACTATTTCAAGAAGCTCTTGTTGAGATTCATCGGTGTATAGATTTCGATATAAAACATCTTGAATTCGTTCCACAAGACTTGATACAGACTTTTTTTCAATTAAATAGTGAGGGTACGTACTAAATAAGTCAGGAACCCCACCAACCGCAGTACTAATGACAGGAACTTTGGATGCTAATGCTTCAATCACAACAGTTGGCATTCCTTCTGAGTAAGATGGAAGTGCAAGAACATCGCTCGCTAGTAAATATTCCTTCACCCTTTCATTTTCAATCTGTCCAGTCAAAAATAGTCGCCTATTTAATTCCGGATTCTGCCGCAATTGTTCTGCAGCTGAACCGTCACCAACATATACAACAGCAACTTCATCCGGAAGCGATTCGAGAGCCTGAGCAAGTTCAAATACCCCCTTGTTTTCTACCAGTCTTCCAACAAATAAAATAAGTTTTTTGTCGATTGGTATCCTTAACCTTCTCCTTAAATCCTGCTTTCGATATTCCTGTTTTTGATACCGCTCTAGATCTATTCCAATTGGAAGTACAATACTGTCTCTCCCTGTTACATCATTTGTTTTCTTTTGAAGATTTACATCAACAGCCATAACATGATTAGCTTCTATTACTGTATTAACAAACATTTTTCTTGCACTCTTACTAAAATTGGGGTATATGTTCACATCACTGCCATGTAACGTTAATACCCAAGGGATTCTTTTCTGTTTAGATACTACACTTGCTGCACCTCCTGAGGGCATTGCAAAATGAGCATGAATTAAGTCGAACTCTATATCTAATACGGACAAAGTCTTTAAGATAGATTGAGCAATACGGTTATGCGGCTGAGCCCATCTAAGTTGACCAGGAAATGCTAGATATATTGGACGGTAGACTGTTACACCCTTTCTTATATACCTAAATGGAATATTAGATTTAGCACGATATTGCTTTCGCATATATCTAAATAGTGAAAGATTCCTTGGAATAGGGCTTATGACAGTAACTTCTACACCCAACTTTAGAAGTGCCTGAACCTGTGTCTCATGAAAAACTCCGCTTCCAGGCTGTTCATCACTCGGGTAATTACTTGTTATCCATAAGACTTTCATAGCTATCTCCCTCTTAATTGTTTTTTAAGCCATCTTGTAAAATAGTGAGGATATATTCGGATTAAAAAGGTAATATACAATCCTGCACTAATAGATACAGAGATTATTAACGGCCCCATCGAGTTAGTCGAAACGTATTGATTCACTATTTCCTTTACTAAATATGCCGTTACCGTAATGATGAGGGATAATGCAAACGGGACTTTTATGGATTTTATATAATTCCTCCAACTCAGCTGAATTAACCACTTTAATAACTGTCTTCCAAAAAGAAAGTTAACTATACTCACTAACACATATGTACATGCTACTATCACTAAACTATTTGTGCTTACTGCCACCAATAAGGCTACCCCATAAAGAATTAGCACTCCTGCATCCCAATAAAATGCGATTTTCGCCATTCCCTTTGCAAGAATAATAGATCCATTTGGATTCATTAATACTCGAAGAATTCCTACAATCGCCATGATTTGTACAATTGGAATTGCTTGCACCCACTTTTCTCCAAAGATAGTAAGGATAAAAACATTTGACACAGCAACAAGACCCATCAAGATTGGAAACGAAACAAGGCTTAACAGCTTTGTCATATGCAAGAATCCTTCGTTTAAAGCTTCACTGCTTTTTTGATTCTTTGAAAAAACAGGGAATGCTACTCTCGTCAAAATCGGATTTATCTTCAATACCGGAATCGTTACAATTTGATAGGCAAGATTATAGATACCAAGAGCCTCTGCCCCCATGTATTTCCCAATCAATATCACATCCATATTGGAACCAATACGATTGACTAATCTTGAGGCCAACTGGAAACCGCCAAATGTTAATAATTCCTTGCATTCTTTAGGGTCAAAAACAAAGCTGGGACGCCATGTTTTTTGGTAAGAGATAAAATAAAGAATTCCTTTTAATGAAAATAAGACAACTTGTGAAATGACATATGCATAAATAGTTCTAATGGTAAAAGTCAGAATCAATAGTGTTAAAAATGACACAATAGTAGATGCCGCCTCAATTGCTCCCAATAAATTAAAACGCAATTCTTTTTGCAGTAAATATTGACTTTGCTGGCCTAAGGGGGCAATCAAAAACAAAATTCCTAATATGCGAAGCAATTCAACTAATTCATTCCGATGAAAGTAGTCTGATATTAAAGGGCTAGCAAGCTCGAAAAAAATAAATATAATCATACCTGCTATCATGTTGAGCCAGAATAAAGTAGACATTGAACGTTCCGTTATGACTTCCTTTTGAACAACTGCTGCACCGACTCCCATATCTAAAAATATTTGCGAAAAGGCAACAACGGTTGTGATCATTCCTACTAATCCAAAATCAGAAAGGCTCATGATCCTTCCCAGTAATGCAAATTGTACAATCTGAAATATTGTAACGATTATCGTAGAAAGTCCTGTCCACTTTATTCCTCTCAACATTTGACTTCTTATCGATGACATTTTTTTACCTTCCTTTATTTAACGTGCTCCTTCCCCTGTTATGACAACTTTAATCGTTTTTAAAATGATTTTAAGCTCAAGAGTAAAGGAGAGATTTTGTATATATTCGATGTCATATCTAAGCTTTTCTCTCGGTGAAATATCATAGCCTCCATTTACTTGAGCTAATCCAGTTAGCCCTGGTTTTACGATCAATCGGTTAGAAAATCCTTTAATCTCACGGTCAAACTTTTCTGTGAATATGGGTCTTTCTGGCCTCGGACCAACTATCGACATATCCCCTTTCATTACATTAATTAATTGAGGAATCTCATCAATTCGAGTTTTCCGGATAAATGCCCCTATTCTTGTTACCCGGGAATCATTTAATTCAGCCCATTTAGCCCCCTCTTTTTCTGCATCTTTTTTCATCGACCGAAGTTTTATTAATTTAAAACATCTTCCGTCTTTTCCTAGACGCTCCTGTATATAGAATGGTGAACCCGGTGTTTCAATGGCGATCATAATTGCAAATAACATTACAATTGGGAATGCCACTATGATTCCAATCACAGAAATAATAATGTCAAAAATTCTCTTTAAATAGAGATACTGCCTTGACTGCTTAGATAACGTTAGATTGGAGGCATGGACTGAAAAATAATGTTGATAGGTATCGAAACTATGTCCAGTGTTCATACTAGCCACCTCATAAGTTGAAGTATTAGGAAGACTTGCTATCCGATACGTAAATTATAGGTACAATATTTTAAGGGAATATTGAGAGTGCATTAATACTCCGTGAATATTATTGAATATTTATTAACTTTTAAAATAATTTGTAAATTTAATTTCAATTATTAACAATTCCAATTTTTTCGATGCGGTAATTGTTTAGGCTAATTTCCAAGGACATTAGCTTCTGATTATTTGGAGGATTGTATAATTTGCATTTAAACGGGAATAAACCATATAGAAACATTACATATTAATTTCAACTTTTGCATTATTGTAAAGCACAAAGAAATAGGGGGTTTGAAGAATTAGAGGATGGAAGGAACCAAAATCATAGATAAACAGAATAAAAAGGTCATTAAATGGACTGAAATATCCACCAATCAGAGCGATTTAGGACCTTTTTTCCATTCGAACTATCTTCATAAAGAGAAAGACAAACTGTCGCTCTCACATACGACGAGAGAAGAATCAATGCTCTTACTCGCTATAGCAGGCAATAAATTGCAAGAAAAAAAGCCATCCTATCTGATGGCTTTTAAATCCAGTGAGCAAACCATGCAATGTATAACGCCGCTGGAATAAATAAAATTTGCGCCAGTACGGTTCCAACTAATTTGGAGCTTACCATAGCGAAAGAGTGGCTTTTTAAATACACGTATTTATTTTGCTTTTTCACAACCTGATCCGCTAATACGGATGCTTTAGGATCTACGAAGAGTGTTAATAAAATCGTGGCTACTCCGTTAATGATTCCAGATGACATAATAGCCGCTGGAGCATACTTGGCAGGCACAATTACAGAAGCATATAATGCGGCCAATACTCCTACCGTGTAAATGGATGTAATAATGGCATTTATTACAAATATCCGTTTAGGAAATGTACGCCTGTTTATCCCTTTCAAATAGGATAAACGCGGCAATCGAATGCAGGCAATGACCTTCTGCAACCCTTGTTTATTACTCCATTTTTTTATGACGGAAAAAATAGATCCCTTTTCCTCAGACAGTTGTGTGATAGCTCTGGAAAAAATCGCAATAAATGTTGGGAATAAAAGAATACCTACACAAACACCTATGGTTGTGACTCCAATTAATATACGATATTGGTCTTGAATGAAATCGAGTGTATTCACTTTCGGTGCTTCCCCAATTAGCTTGCCTGTCATTGGCTGCTGAAACATAGTTGAAAATCTGGAAACGATAATCATTGTATTGAATAAAGATAAGGCAGATGCGATTAACCCAACTCTTGCACCTGATAGCCTTGTAGAGTAGGCCAGTGTTTCAATGGTTGTAACTATTAGTAGAAATACAGAGATGATAATCAATTTCGTTGAAAATAATTCCATTGTTTATCCTTTTCCTTTTCCTTATTTTAAGACTATTATATCTGTTCAATTAAAAATAGAAAGCTATTTTTACCTAGATGGTTAAAAAGAGACGAGTAAATCAACTCGCCTCTTACCTCTATAAAGCCATTTTATCAAGCCTTGGCCTCATTAATCCTTGCATATATTCTTTTCCAGTATACAGCTGACCATCCATTGCCCGGAACATTACATGTTCTTCCGTGAATTCTGTTGGGGATGATAAACCTGCTGCACCAGCAAGATTGAACAGCCCTTCCCTAGTTGAGACAACATAGTTGCAAACACGGTACATTTTTTCCTCAATGACCAATGCCTTTTCCCGTTTCGGATCGGTTGTGGCAACGCCAACTGGACATGTATTAGAATGGCAGGTTTGCGCCATGATACAGCCAACGGAAATCATAAAGGCGCGTGCTGTGTTGATTAAATCCGCTCCTAGACAAAGGGCATATGCCATTTTATCTGGAGTAATTAATTTTCCAGAAGCAATTATTTTTACACGATCCCTGATTTGATATTTCTCCAGCATTTTATGCAGGATTGGAAGTGCTGTATATAACGGTAAACCAGGTCCATCCGCAAGCTCTTGGTACGTTGCTCCTGTTCCACCTTCACCGCCGTCAACAGTGATAAAGTCAGGAAATTTTCCTTCTTCCGCCATCACTTTGATGATTTCTTCCACTTCATCGCGGCTTCCGACAACTATTTTAAATCCAACTGGCTTCCCGCCAATTTCTCGCATTTGCTCCACGAAATCTAGGAGCCCTTTTGTATCATGAAATTGCCGGAAACGATTTGGACTGTCAATTGTCTTCCAAGGTGTCACATTACGAATTTCTGCAATTTCCGGCGTAACTTTCTCGGCCTCAACATGGCCTCCGCGAATTTTTGCTCCTTGTGCCAACTTTAATTCAAATGCCTTTACCTGATCTATTTGGCTTTTTCGTTTAAATTGTTCCCACGAAAATTCCCCGTCTTCGGTTCGATAACCGAATAATCCAGGCCCGATTTGAGCAATAATATCCACGTTTCCGGCCTGGTGATGCTTGGATAGTCCGCCTTCTCCAGTATTCATCCATGTACCACCGGCAAGCGCAAGTCCTTTTGACAATGCCGTTATCGCATTTTTCCCCAATGCTCCATAACTCATCGCTGATTGGCCGATTAAACCTTTTACATAAAACGGCTTTTTACATGTATCCTTACCAATGATCACTTGATCCTGTTCTGATAAGTAATACGGGTCAATTTCAGCATGTTCTGAGTGCTCTTTTCTGCTTATAAGTTTTTCATTATCAATCTTATAAATCTGTGTTTGGATTTTGGGAGACTGATGGATTCGCAGTTCTTCCCTTTGCTTAGGAAACATTGCGTTTCTTAAGTAAAATCCAGAATCCTCAAAATTTCTTTCGGAACCAAATGCTGTAATTCTTTGCTTGTACTTTCCCGATTTTACAACACCTTCATACTGATTCCTTGAAAACGGCTTTCCTTCATTATTATTCAGAAATAAATATTGCCTTAGTTCCGGTCCTACCTTTTCTGCTATGTAACGAACCCGGCCGAGCACCGGGAAGTTTCTTAATACCGCATGTTCCTTTTGACGGGAGTCTCGAAATAATATGTAAAAATAAAACCCAAGCGGTCCTAATATAACCGCCACCAACAAAATAAATATCGCAACAATTAACCCCTCTGACCAGTTCATCCTTTCACCATCCTCCTCATTTTCTACCATTCTACCATTTGGTGCCAGGCACCACAAATGGACAATTCGGCACTTTGTCCGCCCTGGGTGGACACTGACTTATGCATTAAACCCTCCATGCAATGCCATGAAGGGTTTATATTTCTACTCGATTAGAAAGTTTCTTATAATATTTATAAATTTTTCTGGTTCTTCTGCGTTAGGAACATGACCTGATTTTTCAAATTCTACGAATGTTGCATTGGGAATGAGATTGGCTATTTCTCTACCTAGGATTGGAGGATTAAGTCCATCGTGTTTACCGCTAATCACTAATGTTTCGGCGGTAATTTTATGCAAGTCAGAGCGGAAATCGAAGCCTTCTAATGCCTTATTGGCAGCCGCTTGTTCTTGCGGTGTTAAAGCATGTCCTTTCGTTTGGTACTCCATCAAATATTCCCGAGCAGCATCAAGATTATAGAATATATATTGGGATAAATGGGCTATTGCTTCATCCATATTAAGCCCTGCTATTTCATCGGCATGTCGCTCCATAAGTTCTTGTGTTGAAGAAGTTTTCCCATGCGATTTTGCTACTACTAGAATCAACTTGTTAATCCGATTGGGAATAGTAATCGCCACTCCTTGAGCAATATAACTCCCCATTGATGCCCCAAGGATATGCGCTGAATCTATACTCAGATAATTCATTAAAGCTTTAACGTCTTCGATGTGATCGTCTAATGAATAACCTGCAGGTTTTTCTGAATCTCCATGTCCCCTAGAATCTAAAGCAATAATACGAAATTGGCTATTGAATTGTTTTATGAATTCCTGAAAACTATATCGATTTCCGCCTAGACCGTGCAGTAATATGATAGGTGTTCCAGTTCCCACATCATCATAGACTAGCCTAACTCCATTCGAAACAAACTCCGGCATTTCCTATCACCCCTTATATATTCAAAAAATTTTATGTTTGAAATAACTCCCCTTGTAATGCTTTAATGTACCTCTCCGCTGATTTTTGAACGGCATCATTTGCATTTTCTGATACAACTCTATGAAAAGCATTATATAATCGCTTAAATTGTATATCCTTGACCTTGTTTGCCATTTCCGCAACTTTTTTTGCTGGTAAAGGGATGAGATTAGGGTAACTATACATGAAGCTGACCCACCTGGTATCTGCTACAACCTGTATAATATCTCCTGATAATAAAATGCCATTCCCATCATTCCCCTGCTCCCAATGCAAAACAGCTCCGCCTTTATAATGACCCCCTAATCTATGAAGGGTAATCCCGTCAGCTAGTTCAAGTTCCTCCCCTGACCAAAATACAATTTTTTCACTTGGACGCATGACCCATTCCTGGTCATCTTCATGAATATAAATAGGTATATTTAGCTTTTCCGCCCATTCGACTTGGGTTGAATAGTAGTGGGGATGAGATAAAGCCATGGCATGAATGGGCCCGTTTTCTTTTAAAAAGGCAAGCGTTGTCTCGTCAAGGTAAGTCACACAATCCCATATTACCCCGAATCCATTTTGCTTTATAACATACGCAGTTTGCCCAATAGCAAATGAAGGTTTCGTGGTAATACTGTATAAATTCTCTTCTTCTTTTAAAATTTCATTATAGTATTTACTACTTTGCAGCATTTCCTCTAAGGTGGTCCAGGATTGTCCGTTCGGATGAACATACTGACGCTCCTCATTACAGATGTGACATTCGTGGGGCGGTTCTTGTGTGGAAGGATATTGGGTACCACATGTAATACAAATAAAATTATCCATAAACGTTCCCCCTACTTACAGCATTTTACTCCAACATTATTAATATGAAGCTTTGCCATATCCATGCATTTATTTTTTAAAAGATTTCAATTACCCATGCGGTTTCCATGCCCTATTTTTTCAAAAAAAAAACAAACCACTTGCTACTTGCAACTCTGTTATGAATGGATATAAAACAATGTTATTAAGTTTGTCGTTAATTCTTGAGCGTTTAATAAGCTAGGCTTACAAAGTTAATAAATAATTCCATCATATAGTAGCGATATTGCTACTATATTTTTATGCCCTTTCGACTTACTAAAAATAAAGTCAAAACAAAAACAAATAATTTCACACTAACAGAATCAGTTAGCGTTTTATTTTGTGATGAAAAGTTTACTATTGTAATAATAAGTAAATATATCACTCCTATTAAAGGTACAGCATAAGCCAACAAAATGAAAGTGCTCTCAAACTATCGGCTGTTTATATACATTTATGGTGCCAGACACCCCACTGACACCATAACATTGCAAGCTACTCTAACAGACTGCTACACAACAAACTCTTGAAATTTTTCGAAGTCTGCTGTTCTGCACTCCAATAGCAGCTTTGTTCCTTCATTTTCGTAGCTCGTTGAGAAAATCTCCGCGTTTTGATTGAAATAAGAAACAATATTTCCTCGATCATACGGAATCAGCATTTCACATTGGACATAATTTGTGAAAATCTGTTTGCGAATCATCTCAACTAGATCCTTGATGCCAATCCTTTGTTTCGCAGAAAGATACACACCGTTGGTGAATACAGAAGGTATCTCCATTTTCAACATATCTGCTTTATTAAAGGCATAGATGGTGGGTATATTTTCAACTCCTATCGCTTTTAATGTCTGCTCCGTAATATCCATCATTTGTTTATGATTCGGATTCGAATAATCTACAACGTGAATTAATAAATCCGATTCAGCTACTTCTTCTAAAGTGGATCGAAATGCTTTTACAAGATGATGGGGTAGCTTATCGACAAAACCAACCGTATCCGTTAATAAGAAAGACTTTGCATCTGGAAGTTGTATGTTTCTCACAGAAGTCTCTAAGGTCGCAAACAACATGTCTTTTTCAAATACTTGCTTATTGCCAGCAGGATGAAATAATTCCACCATGGCATTCATAATCGTTGACTTACCTGCATTTGTGTAGCCTACTAAGGAAACCACGGGAACATTATTTTTCCTGCGCTGTTTCCTCTGTGTCTGCCGATGAGAAACAAGAATTTCTAACTCTTTATTAAGCACAGTAATTTTTTCCTCTATCTTTCTACGGTCCAACTCCAGTTTTGTTTCTCCTGACCCACGATTTTTTAATCCAGAACCGCCACCTTGACGGCCAAGTGATTCACGGAGCCCAATTAAGCGAGGAAGCATATATTGTAATTTCGCAACCTCTACTTGCAGCTGGGCTTCCTTCGTTTTCGCACGCTCTGCGAAAATATCAAGGATTAATATGGTGCGGTCGATTACCCTGCATTCTAGTTCCTTCTCGAGATTTCGAATATGCGAAGGCGACAATTCATCATTAAAAATAACGGTTCGCGCATTCGTTGCTGCTAGTAAGGCAGCTACTTCTTTTATTTTTCCCGTGCCAATATAATGTGACTTGTTTACACGTTGAAGATTTTGGATAATCACTCCAGCCACATCTATCCCACAGGCATCTGCTAAGTTTGCCAGTTCCTCCATGGAGTATTCAAAATTTACTTGCTGTCCAAGATGAACTCCGATTAATATTGCCTTTTCACGTTCTGCCATCATATATTTATATCCCTCCGATATTACATGTAATAATAATTTATCCGCTCAATACAGAGGGGAATCAGGAACAGGGACAGCAAAATCAACCATACCAGGTATGATGAAAATGCACATCATCATCATTAGTAATCTAGAATTTTGAAGACACAAAAAAGAGGGCTATTCGTCCCTCCCTCTTTTATCATAAATATGAAATTTATTAGAGTTCCATAAAAATAGGCAGACCAATTCCGATTTCCCCTGCTGCATGAGCAGAACCATACACACTATTCAATTAGCGGCATAATAAATCGAAACGTAGTCGCACTTCGGAACCCCTCCGTTCTGTTAAGTTATTTGAATTTTACCATAACTACCTAAAATTAGCAATGGCCCAATAATTATTTTCGTGAAATTTCTAAAAGTGTCCACACACAGAGGACACTTTCTCAATTTGTCCACGGGTGGTGCCTGGCACCCTATAGGGTGAATTTGTTGACGATTTCTTTTAGTTCTTCTGCCATGTTTGCCAGCATTTTGGAGGATGAGTTGATTTCTTCCATGGATGCAAGCTGTTCCTCTGTGGAGGCAGCTACTTCTTCCGAGTTTGAAGCATTTTCTTGTGAATTGTGTACGACCTCTTTTGCTGTATGTGAAACTTCCTCAATACTTGCCGATATTTGCTGAATTGCAGCAGTCATTTCCTCTATTCTCGGTGTTATATTCTGTGTTCCGGAAATAATCTCTTTGAATTTCACAGAAGTTTCCACCGTAACCTTCATACCATTCTCTGCATTATTCTTCACTTCGTCCATAAATTGGATAGATTGATTAATATCAATCTTTGTACTATTAATTAAATCCGCTATCAGTTTTGTTGATGATTGGGATTGTTCAGCAAGTTTCCTTACCTCATCCGCTACGACCGCAAATCCTTTTCCATGTTCTCCAGCTCTTGCCGCTTCAATTGCTGCATTAAGAGCAAGCAGATTCGTTTGTTCGGATATATCATTAATAACCTCAAGAATTTTTTCTATTTCTAACGAGCGACTGGAAAGAGAGCGAATAACATTATTGGATTTTTGAACAGATTCATTTATGTATTTCATCTGAGTCAGATTTTCCTCTATGGAACGTCCTCCTTCTTTTGCCTTTTTAGATGTTTCGTTAGATAATTCTGAAATATTTTCGGTATTCTGCGATATATTTGTTATTCCGTCTTTAATCTCACTTAGTGAAAGAGAATTACGTTCAAGCTTTACCATAGATTCTTCCGATGCGCTTGCTACTTCTTCAATTGCGGAAGCGACATGTTCAGTAGCCTCGGTAGTTTGTTCTGCATTAGCGGTAAGTTCCTCCGAAGTCGCTGCCAATTGTTGTGATGCATCCTGTACCGTTTCCATTGTTTTGCGCAAGCCCTCTACCATATTGTTAAAAGAGGACATGAGCATTCCCATTTCATCCTTAGACTTGTAAGAACCTTTTACTGTTAGATTGCCATTTTCAGCTTCAGAAAGTAGCTTCATCATTTCCTTAGTTGGTTTGACAATTAATCTTGTAATCAATACCCCAAGAATGATCGAGATTGCCAAAGCCACAATGATAATAATAAAAGTGATGGAACTTGCGGCTTTCATAGATTGTTTATTTTCATTTTTAGATTGTTTTGCAAGGTCATCATTTATTTTCTGCAAATCTGATAACAAGCTATTTACATAAGTACCAATAGGGAGCACTTTATTAGTATATAACTGATATGCCTCTGCATTTTTGTTTTCGATTGCCAGTTGAATTACTTCTTCCCTTGCTTGATTTAATTCTGGAATCTTTTTTTGATATTCCTGTAATTTTTGCAATTCCTTTGCTGATAAATGAGCATGACTAAGCTTGTTAATGCTCTCTTCGGTCTGCTTTTGAACTATTCCAATACTTTGTGTTAGATTCTCGTTTTGTTGATCATCGGTTGTAAGCATTAGCTGCAATATATCAGAATTGATTGCTGTATTAAACTGTGATACCTCCCCTAACATTTGGTTTGGAACTAATCGATTTTGATAAAGGGAATCGGATTTCTCAGCCATATCTGAGATATAGTATAGTCCACACCAGCCAACAACAACGAGTGAACATACTTCAATCAGAATAAATATAAATATTTTTCGAGAAATCCTTATATTACGTAATAATTGCATGACTATTCTCCTTTTCTTGATGTTTTAACGCAGTTGTTTCTACACACCTATTTTTTATCGGCAACTAGTTGGATAATTTATAGTTTTTTGAAGATGAATTTTTCAGGCGGGCAAAAATTTTTTATATTTTTTTCATAAAAAAAACACCAACAAATGTTAGTGTATTTTTTTACATATAAAATTTAAATCTGCTCCCCGCATAGTGAGAGCGGACGTATTCAAACGGAGTTCCATTCTTTAGTGTTGTGACCCTTTCGATTAAGAGGATTGGAGATCCTGTTGGGACTTCTAATTGGCTGGCAGTTTGTTTATCTGCACCAATGGCTTCAATAGATTGGCGACCTTCTCCAAGATCTAGTCCTTTTTTCTCTTCAATAAATACATATAAAGAATGCTCTAAGTCTTCTACCGTGATACCCTCCGCAAAAGGCCATGGAATTATGGTTGTTTCTATTGCAATTGGTATATCATTTCCAAGACGAATTCGCTCAATGTGCAGGACATCCACTGCTTGGTCCATTTCCAAATGTTCTGCTTCCGACTCTGTCGGCTTTCTTTTCAAAAAAGAAATGATCTTACTGGACGGTGTCATTCCGCGCTGTTCCATCAGTTTTGTAAAACTGGTAACGCCTTTTAAAGGCTGTTCTACCTTTTCATTACTTACAAAGGTCCCACTCCCACGTTTGCGAGTAAGCACCCCTTCATCCACAAGCCCTTGAACAGCCTGTCTAATAGTCATCCGACTGACTTCGAACTGCTCAGATAATATACGTTCAGAAGGAATTGCCTCCCCAACGGACCATTCCCCCTTTTTAATCTGTTCCTTTATTATTTGTTGAATCTGATAATAAATCGGAACGGGCGAACCCTTATCGATCACTTGTTATCCCTTCCTTTAGCAGAGAGGCAGCTTCCTCATCCGCAAGGACTATTACATTCGGATGCTTTTGCAAAACGGATGCAGGACAAGATGGAGTAATTTCTCCTTCTACCATTTCCTTAATTGCCTCTGCTTTAGATCTGCCAAATGCTAATAAAATTATTTTTTTCGCTGCTAAAATTGACTTAATGCCCATCGAGATTGCGTACTCAGGGACATCCTCTTCTTTTTCAAAAAAACGTTTATTCGCTTCACGTGTTGATTCTGTTAATTCAACAATATGAGTTTCCGCATCAAATGATGTACCAGGCTCATTGAATCCAATATGTCCATTCGCACCAATCCCAAGAATTTGAATATCCACAGGATGTGTTTTCAAGATTTTCTCATATCTTCTGCACTCTGCTTCCAAATCCTTTGCCATTCCATTAGGCAAGAATGATTCTTTAAAATTCATATGAGAAAACAGTTCCTTCTCCATATAATAATGATAACTGTTTGGATTTTCTTTTTCTAATCCAACATACTCATCCAAATTAACAGTAGTGATGGAGGATACATCTAAATTAGATTGACGCATCTTCTTATAAAATTCAACAGGTGTACCTCCTGTAGCAAGTCCAAGTGTAGATACATTTCTGCTCTCCACACCTTCACGAACAATCTCAAATGCCTTTTGCGCTGCATCTTTATCTGATGTAAAAGTTAAAATTTCCATGATGATTATTCCCCTCTCTGATGTTTTCTTCCTAAATGATAGGTTTCGCGCACACGAAAGCTGTCATCCATGATAACGAAATCAGCATCTTTCCCAGTAGATAGCACACCTTTTGAAGCAAGTCCAAACTCTTTCGCTTGATTAACAGACGTCATTTGTACTGCTTCTGCAATGCCACATCCTGTAAATTGCATAATATTTCGGAAAGCTTGGTCCATCGTCAAAATACTTCCAGCGAGTGACCCATTCTCCAAACGTGCCTCTCCATTCTTCACATATACTTTCTGTCCGCCAAGCTCAGATACTCCGTCAGGCATCCCTTTTGCTCTCATCGCATCGGAAATTAATACCATTCCTGATGCTCCTTTTACTTTGTATGTTAAGTTCACCATATCAGGGTGTACATGTATTCCATCCGCAATCATTTCTACTTGAATTTGCGGGGATAATAAGGCATGACCCGCAACGCCAGCTTCACGGTGATGAAGTCCTCGCATCCCGTTATACATATGGGTTGCATGTGTTGTTTTACTTTGTAGAAGTTCCTCACGAACAGCGTCCGAATGTCCCATAGATGGTACAATTCCACGCTCTATCATCACATTTTCAAATTCACGTGCCCCCGCTTTTTCCGGTGCATATGTCACAAGCTTGATGGAGTTTCCTGAAGCCTCATGCCATTTTAAAAATAAGTCAATATCAGGAGCCTTAATATATTCTAATGGCTGAGCACCTGCTCTTTTTTCGGAAATGAACGGACCCTCTAAATGTACGCCTTCTATGATAGTTTTACCTGATTCCTTTGCGGTCTTAACAGCTCGTAATGCCTTTTCAATAGAAGGATAATCTTGCGTTATCGTTGTAGCAAAAAAAGTAGTTACTCCTTCATCTAAAAGCTTGTTACTCAAGTAAACAAGTTTTTCAGGGTCTGCGTCCATCACATCCACGCCATACCCTCCATGTATATGGACATCAATCATTCCAGGAATAATTATTTTACCCTGAGCATCGATTATTTCTTCATCACTTTGCTTTTGATATTGATCCATCGAACCGGTCTCGATGATTTTATCTAGAAAACGAATGAATCCATTTGATATTTCTTCTTTACCAGTAAAAATCTTGGCATTGATTACAACCTTTTGTACCAATGCTCCCCACCTCGGTTTCATAATTAATATAGTTGTCTATACCAATTATCTATTGGAATAGATCATTTGTCAATTATCTTTGTATGTTGAAACTTTTTTGCATTGATAAAAGTCTAATTATTAAATAGGTCTAGACGAAATAGGAATATCATAGATTTATTTTTGTAAAACTAGTGCAAAATATTCATGACATACATCGACAAATTTTTAAAATTTTCTATGCAATTATTCCAAGATTTGCTATGATATATTTAATAATTTTTCCAATTCGGAGGAACATAAGCATATGCGGGCAGATAAATATCAACGTAAAAAGAAACGGACATGGCTAAAGGCGATCGGGATTATCTTACTGCTTCTAATTATTGGCGGAGGGGTTTTTGTCTATAGTATTTATCATTCCATGCGGTCTGCTGTGGAAACAATGCATAAACCCGTCAAATCACAAAATTCGCGTGCTGGAGAATTAAATTTTGGCAAGCAACAGCCATTCTCGGTATTATTGTTGGGTGTTGATGAAAGAAAAGGCGATGTGGGACGATCCGACACAATGATTGTGATGACGGTAAATCCAAATAAGGAATCTGTAGAAATGCTAAGTATTCCGCGTGACACACGGGTTGAAATTGTCGGAAAAGGGACGCAGAACAAAATTAATGCCGCCTACGCATTTGGCGGTGTAGAAATGTCGATGAATACTGTCCAGAAGTTTCTCGATATTCCAATTGATTATTATATTAAAGTCAATATGGAGAGTTTTTCCGATATCGTTGATGCATTAGGCGGGGTGACGGTCAATAATACGCTTGATTTCAGCTATGGCGGCTACCATTTTCCGAAAGGACAAATTAGTCTTAACGGAAAAAAAGCAATCAATTATGTGAGAATGCGAAAAGAGGACCCTCGCGGGGACTTTGGACGTGAAGAACGTCAGCGTGCTGTTATTCAAGCAATTATTGATAAGGGAGCGAGCTTTTCTTCCATCACACATTTTAGCAGTATCTTTCAGGCATTGGGGAAAAACGTAGAAACAAATCTTACCTTCGACGAAATGGTTAGTATTCAAAAGAATTATAAAAACGCAAGAAAGCATATCGAAAAATACCAGATTCAGGGGCAGGGTCAAATGATCAATAAGATTTATTATTATATTGTTCCAGAATCCGAGCGTATGAAAGCAAGTGACCGATTAAAATCACATTTGGAACTATAGGTATTAAAACACCAGGCACTCACGCCTGGTGTTTTAATATGCAATAAATGGTTTTTTTTGAATTATAGCAATTTTTAAAGGGAATTGTCTTATTGTTATCGAATACTTTTTATATAAATTTGTGAAGTGAGTGATGAGGATGAATCCATTTGTGTTCGCATGCATTACCCCGCACGGAGGAGAAATCATTCCGGAACTTGCAGGAGATAAACCAGAAAGAATGAAACTAACTAGAGATAGTATGGTGAAGCTTGGAAAGAAAATGATGGCCGCAAATCCAGATACAATTATTGTTCTTACCCCGCATGGAACAAGAATCGACGGACAATTTTCGATTTCCAACAGTGAAAGAATGTATGGGTCCTTTGATGAAAATGGCAGTGTATATGAAATGGAAAGAATGGTTGACCGGGACTTAGCTCTTCGAATTACGAAAGCTGCAAGAGATTCCGGGCTTGGTGTTGGCTCTATTAATTATGCAACTGCTGCAGGACCGCTTTCCTGTTTGCCGCTGGATTGGGGTGCCATTGTTCCGCTAGCCTTCATGCCTGATATTCCTATTGTAGTGATTACTCCTTCAAGAGAAGTAACACTTGCAGACCACTACAAGTTCGGAGAAGTGGTACGTGAAGTAGTTCAAAACACATCGAAAAAAATCGCTCTCATTGCAAGCTGTGATTGGGCCCATGCCCATGATGAAAAAGGCCCATATGGATATGATCCAGCTGCTGCTATGCTTGACGAGGAGGTAGTTGGCTTGTTTCGCTCCAATGAGCTGGAGAAGATGGCACAATTTGACCCAGAATATGTAGATGCTGCTAAGCCGGACGGTATATGGCAAACAATGATTTTAGCCGGTGCCATTCCTAAAGAAAACAGAAGTATTCATTTATACTCGTATGAGGTGCCCACTTATTTTGGTCTGATTTGCGCTGAGGTTAGCTACGTAGAGGATAGGTGAAGGTGAGCTGTTATCGTCTCACCTTTTATTCCATCTATCAAAAACCATTTTCCAATCCTCTAAAAAATAGGAAAATAGATGTTTATTTCTTCTTACTGCCAGCGGATGATAAGAAGTTGCCAGCGGATAACCATTTATCTCATGCCAATGCTGCCTCCATGCTTTTACTGTAATTTCCTCATTATCATAAAAAGATTGCAACGCTACATTCCCTAAGCAAATTAGTAATTTTGGTGTGTGTTCCTCTAGCTGAAATTTCAAATGCTGTATGCAGATGCTTCGTGTACATGTTTTCTCATAAGCACGAGTTGGCCGTCTTTTTAAAATAAATGTGACATAAACCTTGTCAATCGGTATATTTACTTCATGAATTGCCTGTTGCAAAGTTTCACGTGTACCACAAACAAATGGATTTCCTTCTCTATCCTCGCGCGCACCTGGGTTATCGAGAATCACGTAAATATCACCATTTGGATTGCCTTCGCCCCAAATCATGCGGGAGCCATGCTTATATAATCCACATTTTTCACAATCCGCTATTTCTTGTGGGACTGGGTCTTCTTTTAAAGTTATAGGTTGGAATTTCAAGGTGGTCACCTCTGGACTAATTAAAATAAGAAACAGTGCACTTTTGAATATTGTGCACTGCTAATAAGAAGTTTATTTTAATATGCCCTCAATTTTTTCCATCACATCATTGGTAAGTTCAATATCAATAGCTCTAACATTTTCCTCTACTTGCTCTGGTTTACTCGCACCAATTAATGCACTCGCAACGTTTGGCTGACGCAAAATCCATGCTAAGGCTAGTTGTGAAAGTTTTACATCTAATTCTTTTGCTACATTCTCCAACTGCTTTACTTTTGTAAGTACATCCTCTGTCAGCATTCTTGATAAAGAGCCGTTGGATTTTGGATCGGTTGCACGGGTGCCTTCAGGCAGATTTTCTAAGTTCGTATATTTTCCTGTTAAGATTCCCTGCGCAAGCGGTGAGAAAACAATTTGGCTAAATCCTGTCTGTTCTCCAAGCGGAATTATCTCTTTTTCGATGTAACGATTGAGCATATTATAGACAGGTTGATTAACCACAATACGGTCTAGCAAATAGCGATCAGATGTACCAAGTGCAAGTTGAATTTGTTGAGCTGACCACTCGCTGACACCAATATATAGAATTTTCCCTTGGCGAACTAAATCATCTAGAGTTCGAAGCGTTTCATCAATTGCTGTTTGTGGGTCAAAACGGTGGCAATAGTAAATATCTACATAGTCTTTGTTTAGTCTTTTTAGACTAGCATTAATTTGCTCAGTGATATGTTTTCTGGACAAACCTTGGTCATTTGGTCCATCGCCCATTTTTCCGAACACCTTTGTAGCAAGCACATAGGACTCTCTTGGGTATTTTGCAAGAGCTTCTCCAACGATTTTTTCCGCTTCTCCTCGGGCATATACATTCGCTGTATCAAAGGAATTGATACCTAACTCATATGCCTTTTCAATCGTTTTAATTGCAGTTTCCGCCCCGATGGAATTTCCATACGTAAGCCAGCTGCCTAAACTGATTTCACTAACCTTTAAGCCTGTTCTCCCAAGTTTGCGATATTTCACTATAATCGCCCCTTTTTTAGAATATGTACAATAACTATTATAAAATTCTAAAAAAATAAATTAAACAAATATGCATTACAATTATGAATATAGGTAATATACACTATAAAACTAAAAAGGATGTGCATTATGCTAATCAAACCTCGATACGAGCCCATTGAATTGAAGCTATTAAGATTTTTAAACATGAGGATGAATTTATCACCTAAGGAAGCAGGATATTTATTAAACCTAGAAAAGGGATTAGAAGGTGAGTCAGTTTTTGATAAATGGCTAGAGGGACTTTCCAACAGTTGGCTGATCATGAATGACCTATTATTAGAAGCCAATAATTCTACTTTTCAGATTGATTCCATTGTTATTTCTCCCGACACTATTTACTTATTCGAAATAAAAAATTACGAAGGAGATTTTTATATTAAGGACGACAAATGGTTTACAATCTCGGGAAAAGAAATTAAGAACCCCCTCCTTCAATTGAAACGTGCAGAATCTCTCTTTCGAAGATTATTGCAGGATTTGCGATTTTCCTTTTCAATAGAGGGATATGTAGTCTTTGTGAACCCCAACTTTTTCGTATACCAAGCTCCTTTGAATCTACCATTTATTTTTCCAAACCAGATACAAAGATTTATAAAAAACATAAATCTACGTTCTCCAAAACAAACTACTAAAACCACCAGATTCGTAGAGATATTGTCATCTGTTCTTTTAAAAGAAAACCCATATAATAATTTACCTCAGTATACGTATGAGCAATTGCAAAAAGGGATTACTTGTTCGCGTTGTTATGCGTTTGTTACAAGGATTAATAGAGACAATTTGCTTTGTAAAAAGTGCCGAAAAACAGAAAAGATTGAATCTGCTGTTTTGCAAAGCATCGAAGAATATCAATTACTTTTTCCCGATAAAATGATTACCACGAATTCCATATATGAATGGTGTAGTATATTCGAATCGAAAAAAACTATTCGCAGGATTTTAAGAAAGCATTTTCTCCTAATGAAACATGGGCAATCCGCTTATTTTGAAAGCCCACAGGACAAAGGTGATATATAATGTATGGGTTATTAAGGCGTAATTTTTAATTTGACCCACTTATCTAATTGCAATGGGGACTTCCTACCATGATTATGAACTTTCTTCTCTTTTTTCTGCGACTTCGGGCACTTTCCTATCTTGATTGTGCCCTTTCTCCTCTTTTTTCCGTGACTTTGGGCACTTTCCTATCTTGATTGTGCCCTTTCTCCTCTTTTTTCCGCCACTTCGGGCACTTTCCTACCCTGTTTGTGCCCTTTCTTCTTCTTTTTTTGCGATTTCGGGCACTTTCCGAACACGATTGTGCCCTTTCTTCTTCTTTTTTTGCGATTTCGGGCACTTTCCTATCTTGATTGTGCCCTTTCTTCTTCTTTTTTTGCCACTTCGGGCACTTTCCTATCTTGATTGTGCCCTTTCTCCTCTTTTTTCCGCCACTTCGGGCACTTTCCTATCTTGATTGTGCCCTTTCTTCTCCTTTTTCCGCCACTTCGGGCACTTTCCTACCTTGATTGTGCTCTTTCTCCCCCTTTTTCCGCCATTTCAAGTACTTTCCGAACACGATTGTGACATTTTTTGCAAATAAGAAGAGCATATTACAACTGATTTGTTCACCTGTCCGCTGCTAACAAATCAATTTGAGAATAAATACCTCTACAAACAAAACAGGGTGGTGCCACGCACCACCCCATTACTTCTTACTTAATATAAAGCTTTCCAGCAGCAAGCTTAGTCGAAACATTGCCATAATCATCCACGACCTTAACTTCGATCAAAGCGCCATCTGCTTTTGTCTTGTTTGGTACTGTCCAGTAGCCGACATAATGCCCTGCTGATGTTTCCGCCATAGGTAATTCTGTAGCGTTATCGCTTGTTACATTCGTTAACGGCATGTGGATAGCAAATGTTGCTTTTAATCCAGGTTCACTGTCAAATTCAATTTTGACAGAGTCACCTTTTTTCAAATTCTTGTCTTTGTCAGGCAATAGATTTTGAATTTCTGGTGCAGTATACTTCGCAAAGACCGTAACTTTCTTAGTTACTTTGTTTCCTGCTTTGTCTTGTGCTACTACGTTAATCACATTTTCGCCTGTATCAAGCATAATGCGTTTTGAGTATTTTCCATCTGTTACAGTTGCCTTTTCTCCATTTACTTTTACAAAGTCAAGGTTTGCATCTGCAACTTTTCCTTCAACCGTTACAGTTTCACGATTGGTTTTATCGTTATTTTTCGGACTGTCGATGGATAGCGTTGGTTTCGTCTTATCGTAAACTACTTTCACTGGTGAAGATGCATCAGTGGTGCCAGCCTCCACGGATGCTTTCGCTGTTAACACATTTTCACCTTCTGAAAGTGTAACATCAGCGGAGAATTTTCCATCCTCTGTTGCCTGTGCAGTTCCAACTTCCTTTCCATTATTGTATAGATGAACATCTGTCGTTGGAGAAGCAGTACCTTCAACCGTTACTGTTCCCTCATTGGTGAAGAAACCATCTTTCGGAGAAGTAATAGCTGGTACATCTACCTCGTAGCTTACACGGGCACGGATCATGTAATTTCCTTCGTCTGCTGGTGATTGTGACCAAGCACCGCCAACTAACTGCCAGCTGCGTTTTGCATTTGTACCACTTTCATCTGTTGCAAGTCCTGGAGTATTTGGATTTGGATTTGTTTGAATGTACACCATGTAGAAGTCTCCGTTCACAGAAATTCCTTGAGAAGAGAGATCCACTACTGTCCAATCACCATTCCGCAGTGCCTTTGCATTCACAGGTCCTGCAATCTTCTTGCCTGGTGCACCATTATTACCAGATGCATCCCAAACTTCCACTTGGAAATCCGTTCCGCCTGGCGTTGGCCAATCTGTAGTCCAGAATCGGAATACACCAGCTGTTACGATTGCTGATTTTTTGCCTTCTGGTAAAGACATCTTCACAGCCCAACCATTACCTGCATCATAGAAAGCATGTGCATTTTCTGCAGTACCATCATCATAGCCGATTTCACCGCCAGGGTAGCTGATGATTGGCTCTAAATTAATGTTTTTCTCGGTAGTTTCATTACCATTCACAGTTACAGCGATTTCTTGACTATGATAGTATGGAGCTAAAACTTTTAACGTATAGTTGCCTTCATATGCAGTGATATCATAATGACCGTTCTCATCCGTTTGAACAGGAGTAACGGCTGCATCTTCTACAAGAAGAAGGGTTGCGCCTTGTAAAGGTTCACCAGTAGATTTGTTTTTAACTGTACCGCTGATATGACCTTTTGCTATTTCATGTAATACGAAATTAGCTGTAGCAACGCCATCACGTTCAATGTTCACACGTTGTTGTTCTGATTGGTAACCGTATGCTTCAGCTTGTAAAGTATAGGTACCAGCTGCATGTGAAAATTGATATTGACCATTTGCCGGGTCTGTATAGACAGAGCGCCCTGTTTCTAGAACACTTACTTGCGCACCCATAGGCAATAGTGTAGGATTAACTTGTTCCTCTTTCGCCGGAGGAGCGTCCTTTTTTGGTAGTTCTGGCTTAATAGAAGCTGGATCTACCTTTTCTTTTTTTAGTGAATCTTTGTCACCGCTTTGTTCTACTCCTAGTTTTTTTACTCCAGTCTTAGAGCCTGCAGTCCCTAATGGAGTTGCAGAAAGTTTCACATCATCTAAATACCAGCCTGCTTTTTGAACACTTCCATCCGTTGTCACATTGAAGCCGATATAAATTCTTTGCCCACTGTAGTTGGAAAGATTCACTTCTTTATCTGTCCACCCACCGGATTGGCCATTTACTTGTAAAAGTTGTGTCCAGTTTTGACGGTCAGTGGAGACAAATACAGAACCAAAATCGTATCTTGTCTCTAAGTCATACCAGTTTTTAAATTGCAGATATGCATTTCCTGCAGGTAAATCGATAGGCGGCATTACAAGCGTCATGTTCGCACTATTATCATAGTTTCCTGCTAGATTCGTAGCATATACTTTTTGCCCTGAAGCAGCACTGTTTGGTCCGGATGTCGGAACACCCCATTGCCATGAATCTTTTGTACCAAAAGAAGACCATCCAGTTGGTGTAGACTCAAAGTCTTGGGAGTAGCCAACGGTGATTCCCGGTTTTACAGTTACTCGATACTCATCGCTTGTTACTTCGTTATTACCAAAGTCATTAACTTTCCAATGATATTTTAAAGATGGTGCTGCAATTTGATTCCCTGGAATTACTGCTTGGTACTCACCGGATTTGTAGTCACCGGAAATACGATTCGCATCAACATCTTGCCAGTTGCCAGCTTTATCTTGGTATTGAAGCTTAACGGAAGAAACACTTACATTATCAGAAACATTTGCTTTCAGTGTTAAATCCATGCCTGCATATGTTTCTGTTGGTGCTTGATGTGTAATGCTTGGTGCTTCGGTATCATTACCTTCTTTTGCAACCTGGCCCTTCACTGTTCCAAGTCCACTCAAAACGGAGGAAACAGCATCAAATGCATTCACAAGGCCATATCCGTATCCGTTATTTGGAGACTGAGGAAACGTTGAATCAGTCAATGGTGTTGCAGTATTTACTAAAATATCCTCAATTTGGTCTACGGTTAAGGAAGCATTTGCTTGCTTTAACAATGCAACTACTGCCGATACATGTGGACCTGCCATCGAGGTACCATTCCATCCACCCTCATATACACCACCAGGAACAGAAGAACGAATATTTACCCCTGGTGCAGATACTTCCGGCTTAATTTCATTGTATGGAGATGGTCCTTGTAAAGAGAAGTTTGCAAGTTTATTGTTTATATCTGTTGCACCAGTGGCAAATGATTCTGGATAGTTAGCTGGGTTTGCAACAGAACCAGGTCCTCCTGGGTTGAATAGATCGGTATTTCCTGCTGAAAACTCAGGGAAAATTTCTGCTGCACGCCAGTTTCGCACCATATCACGATACCATTCATCTAATCCAGCTCCGCCGCCCCATGAGTTATTTACTACATCTGGTGCTTTCTCAGGGTGCGGATTACCAGAAGCATCCTTTGGAGCAATAATCCATTCCCCTGCTCTAAGCAGATCTGCATCTGTTCCTCCAGTAGCTGTGAAAGCCTTTACAGCAATCCATTTTGCTCCAGGTGCTACACCAATTTGATTGGAACCATTTGGCTCAGAGCCAACCATTGTTCCCATTGTATGGGTACCATGCCCTTGGTCATCATACGGAGTAGCACGGCCTGCAGTTGCATCGAACCAGTTCATTTCATTATTAGGTGTATTGGGATGTGCTGGGTCATAACCGCGATATTTTTCCTTTAATGCAGGGTGATCCCATTGAACCCCTGTATCGATATTCGCTACAACTGTTCCCGTACCATCGATGCCCATATCCCAGACTTGAGGAGCACCTACTCTCTCTATATTCCATTCAATGCTGCTTGTTTTGGCCTTTGGCATATCGGCTGTTTTTCCAACTGTAGCAGACTTCGTTTTAGCCCCTGCTTTGGTTGCTGTTCCTGCATCAAAAAGCTGACGAGTTTCATTTGGAAGAATTTTTTCAACTCCTTCAAAATGAGTAAGCTTTTCCGCGACCTCCTTCGTCGCTGTAACAGCGATACCATTTACGATGTAAAAGGATTCAAAATCCTTTACGTTACCAGCCTTTTTCTCTTTTTCTAAATAGCTAAGTACTTCATGCTGCGTTTCCATCGCGGTAGATCTTAGTTCGGAAACAACTGCTGATCTTTTGGCAAGTTTAGCTTGCTGAGCAGTTAATTTTCCTTTTACCGCTTTCTCACTAGCCGTTTTTGCCGCTTTTTTTGCATCTGCTTGTTCCTTAAACTTGATTAGGAATGTTACCTTTTCATCTGCCTTTGTGAATTGCTTTAGCAGCCGATCACTAAGCTTGACACTGGTGACATTCTTTCCGTCGGAAACCGAGGTATACGGTTTTCCATTCACTGCTGCGGCACTAGAAAAACTTGGCGTGAGCAGTGAAGCGGATAATAAGACTGTTGCTAGGACACTAGTTGTCTTTTTGAGACTTTTCTTTCTCAACATCTTTTTTCCTCCCCTCTATTTTTGAAAAAAGTTCAAAAAAATGACAACCCCAACCCTCCTTTTCTCTTTCTCCATGATGAAGGTCATCGTTGTCTCTTTAAATGTATAAGTTTTGACAAAAAAAATGTGTCAATCGAAGTCGATTTATGTCAGACTTTTCATAAATGGTAAATATGATGTAGTCCCAAATAAATTTATTGGACTATAGAACTATTCCTCTAATATGCAAATCAACCACCCTTTTCCATTTTAGTGAGTGTTCATCCAAATTCCCTTCCAAACGTCATCTAGGGCTAAAACTCCATTTATCGTGAAAAATTATTACCGTTGACAAAAAATACTGTTTTGTACCTATATTCAAAATATTCAAATTACTGTATTGTGTCCCCTTTAGTGGAAAAGTCCCCCATTTTATATACCAACCTTCATGAATAAATAGAGCTATTTTCATCCTTCACTATGTATAAGCTAATACAATTGTCACAGCTTTCCAAAAAAGTATTTGACATGTAGGATAAAATAAAAAGATACTTATAATCATAAAGATTTGACTTAGGGAGGATTAGGATGCAAACAACAAATATACGTTCGGTAACGATTGCCCTATTCGTTGCTACTTTTTTAACTGCAATTGAAGGTACGATTGTTAGTACAGCGATGCCAACGATTGTCAGTGATTTAAAAGGGATCGAGCTCATGAACTGGGTATTCGCTATATACTTGCTTACTTCTGCGGTTACAGTCCCTATTTTTGGGAAGTTGTCCGACTTGTTTGGTAGGAAGTTAATATTTATTGCTGGTACGGTTGTGTTTTTAATTGGATCAGGTCTCTGTGGTTTGTCGCAATCGATGGAACAGCTTATTTTATTCCGTGCGATTCAAGGAATCGGCGCCGGTGCTGTAATGCCTGTTACGACCACAATTATTGGAGATATTTATCCTCATGAAAAACGGGCTAAGGTCCTGGGCTTCATGGGTGCAGCATGGGGAATTGCAGGAGTTATTGGTCCATTAATTGGAGGATTTTTCGTAGATCAACTATCTTGGCACTGGATTTTTTATATTAATGTGCCATTTGGCCTGTTGTCTATTTTGATGGTCAGTGTTTCTTTAAAAGAAAAACTAGAAAAAACAAAAAAAAGCGTAGATTTTGCAGGCTCCCTTACTTTTACCATTGGGATGCTTGCACTGTTATTTGCCTTACAGCGAGGCGGGGAAACGCATAACTGGACATCCCCAACCATTATCGGGATATTTGTCGTTGCCGTTTTATTTATTGGAATGTTTCTTTTTATCGAATCAAAAGTGAAAGAGCCACTTATTCCGCTGGAGCTTTTCCGAATTCGTTCTATTTCTGTTGCCAATGCCGTTGCATTACTAGCCAGTGCGGTTCTTATTGGTTTAACTGTATATATACCAATGTGGGTACAAGGAGTTCTTGGACACGGGGCAACCATTTCCGGTTTAATACTTGCGCCGCTATCGATAACATGGATGATAGGTTCTTTCTTAGGTGGCCGACTCCTCGTAAAATATGGGGAACGGGTGACAGTAGCTATCGGTACTCTCATTATTCTTTTATCGAGTATTTGGTTAGCAACGTTTACTATTCATACAGCCGAATTGATGTTTTATCTTATGTCCGCTCTTGCAGGACTCGGATTTGGGATGGTCATGACCATTACGACTGTTGCTGTGCAATCATCTGTTGATTGGTCATTGCGAGGAGCTGCCACCGCTTCCAATACTTTTTTCCGGACACTGGGACAATCCGTTGGTGTGGCCTTATTAGGAACGTATTTTAACTCCGTAATATCAAG
Organism: Heyndrickxia camelliae; assembly: GCF_002844575.1. GTDB lineage: Bacteria > Bacillota > Bacilli > Bacillales > Bacillaceae_C > Margalitia > Margalitia camelliae. Next base: position 54,673 of record NZ_PIQO01000009.1, on the reverse strand, counting down.
AAAACTACAAATTGGTAACACCAATCCGGATGTCAATGTGGTCAATCTTAACAAATTGATAAACCCTAATACCGGTCAAGCAGTTCCTGAGGCTGCTCAAGCTCCATTGCGCGAAGTAATCGTATCAGGGCTTCACCACTTATACATTGTGATGGTAACAATTGCAATAATCGGTTTACTTGCATCAATGTTTTTGCCTAAAATAAAAGCAGTTTCAGCGAAGCATGCGGAAAAATAAATATAAGGTCAGTCCAATTGGGATTGGCCTTTTTATTTTATTCTGATGTGGATTATCTAAAGTTTGAAGAGGTTATCTATTTTTGCTGATAAATCTACTTTTGTGGGAGGTAATCCTCTAATTTTTGATGTTAATCTTTTATTTTGGAGATTGCTCTGTATAATTCGAAGATATTCCCCATAAATTCCTCTATTTAATTAAAAATAACTTACCCGGATAACCATCTACGTAAGCTTATATAAAAGCCGTTTCCCGCAAATGCTGCAAACAGCTTATCGGTTTCATCCCTACTATCAGTTTTTTTCCATCTGTATATGCGTCTAATTAGTTCCTTGATCAAACGCTCACGCCAAAGTACTAACCGAGGATAGTATTCCTGATTATTTGCTAGATTTACTCTTTCTGAAGGGTCATGTTCAAGATTAATTAGCTGCTTCACACCCATTTGTAAAAACCAGATATATTTTTCCCTTCCATTGTTACGTAATGGTGAGAATCATTCCCGTGGGAGTGGCTCTCCATGAATATACTTACGCCAGTCGACATTTGAAGATTCGGGACACAATGGTAATACGCTTTTTCCATTTACACTTTGAGGAATCTCAATATTTGCCGCACTCCACAATGTCGGCATGATGTCCCTAAGTTCTACTACCTCATCCACTAGGTGATTCTTTTTCAACCCAAGACAATTCCCGGATATCTTATCAGCACCTATACTTTTTGGAATTACGACTTTATTTGGAGCTCCTTCTGCTAATTTGGAGACGGAACAGTGGGATTTCAACATGCATTCTGCAAGAAAAACCTAAAATTCTTCTATCCTTATGATTATTCAGCCGAATCTTGCAATAATTCCGCCACTTTTATATATAATTCAGCCAAATCTGATAATAATTCAGCCAAACTAGAGAATAAGTATACTCATATTCATACTGTCCGCCACACAAGGACAATCTCCCCATTTGTCCATTTGTGGTGCCTGGCACCACCTGTAAGGCGCAGTGCAGTGCACCTTGCAGACCTGCGTCTCCTTGATAACGGCTAGGTTTTAATCGGTTGCTCATGCCTTTTTGAATAGGTTATCGGATATGCGTTCTAGTTCTTTTTGAATTAGTTTAAAAAATAGCGGCTGATTGTTGATGATGCCGCCGCCAAGAACCACGACATGCGGGTCTAATACGATAAAAAGCTGATGCAATCCGCGGGCAATACATTTTGCAGCTTGTTGAACTATAGCAGTTGCTCCAGGATCCAACCTCTCATTTAATTCCATTAGTCGCTTAGTTGTAACGGTTCGATCTTTAAAAACTCTCCTCGCTTCCGCTTCCATTGCAGGGCCAGATGCAATGGATTCTAAAGTCTTCACTTCATCTTCATCCTCCATCACGGAAAATCCAATTTCCCCTGCTAAACCAACACCACGAATAAAACTCCCTTCATGTAAAATACATACCGAAATACCTGTACTAACGGTGACATATGCAAAGGTCTCTTTTTCTAGCAGTTCTGCTTTCCATTCACCAAATGCTGCCATGTACACATCATTGTCCATGATAATCCTAGCGTTTGGAAAAATAGATAGAAGCCGGTTCGCCAGCGGAAATTTTTTCCATTGCAGGTTATTTTGAAAAACCGCTATCCCATTGACAGGATCCACTACCCCGGTACTCCGAGTGCAATTACAGCTACCTTCTCAATCGAACCTTTTCCTTTATGTATTACATCTAAAAAGGCGTTATACAAGCTTTCAAACATTGACTCCGCATCATGACATGCACTTTTGACTTCGGTACGGATCATTCCTTCCTCCTTTCATCAAATACTCCTGCAGCAATTTTTGTCCCCCCAATGTCTGCTATGAGCACATTTGACAAACCAACCACTTCTTTAACAAAAGACTCAAACAGCTTAAATTACAGTGTGAGGTAAAAAGTTAATTAGAACCAACCCTAGATTGAATAATCTCCTTATAGTAGTCTTCCAGTTCAATAGATTTACCCTTTTGCAGACGTGATTCTTCTGCAGCAAATGCCATTAAATGACTTTGCAATGATACAGTAGCAGATGAAAGACTTTCACCATCTTTATAATTTTTCACTTCATGTAAGAAATTTTTTACGATTGCAGTATCTCCTCCTCCATGGCCGCCAACCGTCTCATGGAATTTCATAATCGTTTCCTGTTTGGTCAGAAAGTCAAAGATAGAAATTTCATTATCCTCCATATTGCCAATAATTTCGCCTTTTGTTCCCATTAATTGTACCCTTCTGGTCTGGGTTCTAGTAAAACCGCACATGCTAAAATTTGCCGTAACTCCGCCTTCAAATTCCATATTGACCACTTGATGGTCGACCACATTATTATCGGAACGATATACACATTTTCCGTATGGAGTGGTTTTTAACGCCTGAATAATTCCTTCTTTAGTATAGTCCTCCGTAAATTTACGAGCCCAGCCTTTCCCTTCACCTAAATAATATCTGCCAGCATGGAACGGACACACATCTTCGGCCGGACAACCATCCAAACATCTTTCGGGAGCCCCTTCTGGTGCATTTTTTTCATTAAAATGCATTAAAGATCCATATGAGCTTACGCGCAAGCAAGGCTTATCAATGATATACGAAAGAATGTCCAAGTCATGACAGGACTTTTGCAGTATCATTGGACTTGATTTCTCTTTGTTATTCCAGTTACCCCTGACAAAGCTATGAGACATATGCATAATTTCTACATTTTCACTTAATTGTACCGAGGCGACCTCGCCGATTGTCCCATTTTTTATTACCTCTCTAATTTTTGACCAAAAATCGGTATAGCGAAGGACATGGCAAATAGTCAACAATCTCTTCTCCTCTATCGCAACCCTCTCCATTTCAATACATTCTAATGGATCCGGCGACATCGGTTTCTCTAGTAAAACATGATAGCCGGCTTTTAATGCAGTGATGGTAGGATGAAAATGATAACGGTCCAGTGTACAAATTACTGCTACATCTGCTCGTTTTGGGCCATTTAGTAGTTCCTCCCATGATTCAAAACAATTCTCCTTTGATAGTTGGTGCTTTGCAGCAAAATCATTGCGGCGCTCTTTATTTGGCTCAGCAACTGCAATGATTTCAAATTCATGTGGATTTTCTAATGCATATGGAGCATATCCTCGTGCACCTCTATCCCCTGCTCCAATTAATACCGCTGTAATTTTTGCCATTTATCCCACTCCTCATATCATCATGTCTTAAAAGTCTCGCCAACGAATGAAAAAATATAACTTTTCGTTTATACAGCTTCCTTTTTACTTACCTGTGAATCTATTTACAAAGTTTCTATTAATCTGTTTCCTTTTAGTGAAATACCGCTCTAGGTTAGAAGGTATTGGTTAAAGCGTTAAGCCTTCTTCTAACATCTCTAAAACTCGCTCTCTTCCATTCACCTATCTTTAGCTGCAATTCCCTTAAATCCCAGTAGTGCTTCTATAAAACTTCTATTCTAAAGGGCTCAATTTGACCTTGCTTTCCAGGATAAAAAGAAACGCATAAACAATCAATCAGCATTTTGAATACTAAAAATGCAAAAGCCCTTAATCTTCAACTTATATAGTTGGAAACTCAGCACATGATTTCTCCAGAAGACATGCTAAACACTGGTTGGAACCCCCGTATTAAAAAGCAGCAATACGATCTTCAAAGATAGGGAATAATCGAATAGTGCGTTAATGAGATTTATAGCAAAAGGTGTATGCGATTACATTTTTTTATATTTGTAAGTGTATGATCAATTCTTTGATCCACACCCTTTTCTAAACACGAGATACTATTTTCGTTTCCGTTAATAACTTAAACTTTTTCCTTTATAAGATAATTATTTTTAACTCTCAAAATTCGATTTCTTCAACAGATTCATGCTCATTTAAATTAGTTTAAAATATACATATACTTTACGTTTCGCTGTCAATGGATTTTTTTCCTAAGAAATGGCATTCTAAGTTCTTCTACTTTGCCCTTCCATTCACCGCGGTTATAGGGGCTCCCCCATTTAAAACATGAATGATATTTTCAGCAGCTAAGTCCGCCATTTTTAATCTTGTTTTTTCACTCGCACTTCCGATATGCGGCAGGGTCACAACATTTGGCAGGGTTAAAAGCGGTGAATCTAAGAGCATCGGTTCAACTTCAAATACGTCTAGACCTGCTGCCCATATCTCTCCCGTTTTTAAAGCATTAAAAAGGGCAGATTCATCCACAATTCCTCCACGTGCCGTGTTAATAAGGATTGCAGATTGTTTCATTAAAGATAATTCTTTTTTGCCAATGAGATGGTGCACTGCTGGACTATACGGGATTAGTAAACTTACATAGTCTGATTGTTGAAGAAGCTCTTCTAGCCCCATGTACCTTATGCCCATTTCTTCTTCAATTTCTGGTTTACGGGATCGATTATAATAAGCGACATTCATATCAAAACCTTTTGCCCTTTTTACTAGAGCCTGTCCAATTCTCCCCATTCCAATGATGCCTAATGTAGCACCATGGATATCCTGTCCCGTTAATTGCATCGGCGACCATGTTTTCCATTCTCCATTTCGCAAATAATCGGAAGCCTCTATAACCCTTCTTGCAGTTGCCATTAATAGTGCGAAAGTAAGATCCGCCGTTGTTTCTGTTAGAACACCTGGAGTGTTGGTGACTACAATGCCTTTCTCTGTTGCGGTATCAATGTCAATATTATTATAGCCGACGGCCATATTAGCAATTACTTTTAACCTTGGCGCATTCTCGATTACTTCCCGATCAATAGTCTCTGTTAGCAGACAAAACAATCCATCAATTTCTTTGACTTCTTCCATTAGGATCTCTCTTGGAACTGGCTGGTCCTCTTTATCCCACATTTTCACCTCAAATTCATCAGCCAGTTTTGTATAGATAGCTTGTGGCAGTTTTCTTGTTATGTATATTTTTTTCTTTTCCACAATTTCTCACCCCAAAAATCGGATAATTTAGTCTTTTCAGCAAGTATACCCCCAATTCCTGATTGTGGGAACTGGTAAAATCACGTCTTTACGAACATTTTTCGATTAGTTTTGTATGAACTTGCAAAGGGACCGAAACTAAAAGTGAACAGAACGATTAGGTCTTTGAAACTTTTACCCTAACAAAAAAGACAGGATTCCATCCTGCCTCAAAAGTCCAACGCCTGATTCAAATCCTCCCAAATGTCCTCCCATGCCTCGAGCCCGACAGATAAGCGAATTAATGTATCAGATATACCCATTTTCAAACGATCTTCTTCCGGGACCACTGCATGTGTCATCGTTGCCGGATGTTGAATCAGCGTCTCCGAGTCTCCTAAACTGACAGCGATTTTAATCAACTTGCAGCGGTTTAGAAAGTCTTGCGCATCCCGCTTTGTTCCCTCTACTTCAAAGCTTATCATTCCACCCGGATACCTCATCTGTTTTTTCGCCAATTCATATTGAGGAAAAGATTCATCTCCAGGATAAAGCAGCGTTTTTACCATTGGATGATCTTTTAGTTTATCTGCAATCTTCTTAGCATTATCACAGTGGCGATCGATTCGTACTGGCAGTGTTTTCAAACCGCGCAACAGCAACCATGCATCAAAAGGACTCATGACTCCTCCAATATCCTTAAGCGTAGTCATCGCCATTTTATCCATCTCTGATTTTTTGCCAATGACAAGACCAGCAATAACATCGCCGTGACCGCCAATATATTTTGTCGCACTGTGAATGACATAATCGCAACCTAAAGCAAGTGGTTGCTGAAGATACGGTGAACAAAATGTATTATCCACGACCACTGGAATGTTTTTTTCCTTAGCAATGCGAACTACCATTTCAAGGTCCACTAATTTCATAGTTGGATTAATGGGAGTTTCAATATAAATGCATGTTGTGTTGTCTCTTATATAACCTCTTACTTCCTCCTCATTTTCAAAAGCAACAAGATCATGATTGATTCCAAAATTCTTTTCCATTAACTGAAGAAGCCCAAATGTACACCCGTAAATTCCTTCCGAACAGAGAATATGGTCACCTGTCTTAGTCAAGTGAAAAAGGGTCGCAGAAACGGCTGCCATTCCAGAAGAAAATGCCAGCGCAGCTTCTCCTCCTTCAAGGATTGCAATTCTGTCTTGCAAGACGCGAACCGTTGGATTCCCTAATCTTGAATAGATATAACCTTCCGTTTCACCAGCAAACCTTTCCTCCCCAACCTCCGCGCTCGGAAATGTGAATGTAGACGTTTGAAAAAGCGGCGGAACAAGACTGCCTTGAAAATCTAATGACTCATACCCAGCGTGAATAACCTCAGTTTCAAATTGCTTTTTATCTTTCAAACTAATAACCTCCTAAAATAATTACTATAACTTCATGATATGGGAAATTCCTCAAAATTGAAAGCGTTTACATAATATTGATTAATTATGCCTAATGATAACAATTAAGCAGTTTTTTCAAGCTTATGGTTTTGTTTATTCCTTAACAACAGCATTTGCTTCTGATATGTTTTCTATTTGTATGAAGATATGCCGTTGCTTATCACCATTTTTCTATTTTAGAAAGTAAACAAACATTTTTATATTCCTTTCTTCAGCTTGATTCTAAATAAACACCAATCTCTTCTGAATGCCCTGGAAATATGTATTTTGTTTTTAATAAATAGATGCTTGTAGTAAAAACACTTCGATTTCCTCTTAATGAATCCATCATTCCTTCAATGCATTACCTCACTTTGCTACCAGCCGCTTCTTACATATAAAAATAGCCTCCATCACGTTTAGGTGGAGGCAGGTGTTCATTATTTAATATGCCCCCCTAACATGCGAATGCACCTCTTCTTGATAAAAGTTTGCTAACCATTCCATCTCTTTTGGACTAAATGAAGATACCCCTATCGCCTTTACATTTTCAATCACTTGGTTAACGGATTTAAAACCAGGTATTACTGTAGTAACAGCGTCATGATCGAGAATCCAACGCAATGCCGCCTGTGTCATACTACCTCTGTTATTTACAATCCATCCAATTTTGTTACTTAATTCCAGACCTTTGTTAAAATCTAATCCGCCAAAAGTTTCTCCCACATTAAACTGCTCACCATTTCTATTAAAGTTCCGATGGTCGTTCGTTTCAAATACAGTATTCGATTGAAATTTGCCTGTTAATAAACCGCTTGCTAAAGGAACACGAGCAAGGATACCCACGCCCTTGTCCTTCGCCATAGGTAACAAATGTTGAAGAGGCTTTTGGCGAAACAAATTAAATATGACTTGTAATGCTCTAACATTAGGCTCCTCTAAGCAATATAATCCCTCTTCTACTGTTTCTACACTAACGCCATAGTACCGAATCTTTCCTTCTTCTTGAAGTTTATCTAAAACATCAAATATATTTGTATTCATTAATATTTTTAAAGGTGGACAATGTATTTGATAAAGGTCTATCCTTTCTCTCCCGAGTCGCTTAAGGCTTGCTTCACAGTATGCCTTAATCTTTTGCTCAGAATATGTATGAGGATCATAAATATCCCCTGCCCTGCAAAACTTGGTTGCTATATATATTTCATCTGCCTTCCCTTTCGTTGCTTTAGCTAAAAGTTCTTCACTATGCCCGTTTCCATATACATCTGCAGTATCAAAGAAGTTCACGCCCAACTCCATAGCCTTATCCAACCCGAACAATGCCTCTTGATCATTGGTTTTTCCCCAATCTCCGCCAATCGCCCATGTACCAAAACTCAATTCGCTAATCTCTAAATCTGTTTTTCCTAGATTACGATATTTCATGCTTTTCACTCCTGATTAGCATAATAGAAAAAGGCCGCCAATTAATTAGGAAGCCTTTCAATATCTTTATGCAGATTTATTCTTATTATAAATATCAAACGCAACTGCCAATAGTAAAACTAAACCTTTTATCGCTTGCTGCCAATCAATACCCAGACCAAGTAATGACATACCATTATTCATTACACCCATTACAAGACCACCAATAATGGCACCTCCGACTGTACCAATACCCCCATAAGCTGATGCCCCACCTATAAAGCATGCTGCAATCGCATCTAATTCAAAGAGATTTCCTGCCTTCGGTGTCGCTGCATTTAAACGCGCTGCAAAGACAAGGCCAGATAGCGCGGAAAGTACACCCATATTAACAAAAACCCAAAAAGTTACTCGTTTTGTTTTAACACCCGAAAGGCTTGCTGCTTTTTCATTTCCTCCAATAGCGTAAATATGTCTCCCCATAGTCGTTTTCTTCATCACAAATGAATAAGCAAGGATTAGAAACAATAGAATAATCAATATATTTGGTATTCCATCATATTGGGCCAACACGTAGGTAAATACATTTATGATGACAACCATTACTATTAGTTTTGCAATAAACGTAGTTTTTGAAGATACTTCAAAATTATATTTATGTAAACTACTGCGATGTTTAACCTCATTAAATATATATAGGATGGAGAAAATTACCCCAATTACAATGGCAAAAATATTTAAGTTTGATCCACTAAATATGTCAGGAATAAACCCTGAACTCATTCCTTGATAAAATTTTGGAAATGGTGCTATTGATTGGCCTTTTAGCACTAACATTGTTAAGCCTCTGAACAGGAGCATACCTGCAAGAGTAACGATAAAGGCAGGTATTTTTACATATGCTACCCAAAACCCTTGCCAAGCACCTATAAGTGCTCCGAGCAAAAGAGAGAGAATGATTGCCAGAAATGATGGGATATGTAAGTTCACAATTAAAATAGCTGATATTGCACCTACAAAAGCAGCGATAGATCCTACAGATAAATCAATGTGTCCCGTGATGATAACTAGCACCATTCCAACAGCCAAAACAAGTATATAACTGTTTTGCAATATTAAATTCGTGATATTTAATGGCCGCAATAAAATGCCGTCCGTTAGTATTTGAAACAAGATGGCAATTAATACTAACGCAGTAAACATTCCATACTGTCTAATATTACTTTTCAATACAAAGGTCACTTTACTTACTTTATTTCCTTCCATTCCCGGTTGCATTATTCTACCTCCTGCTCTTTGTCATATACTTCATTATTTCTTCCTGTGTAGCATTTTCCTTCTCTATTTCACCCGTTATACTTCCTTCATTCATAATATAAATTCGATCACATATTCCTATAATTTCCGGCAACTCTGAGGATATTACTAATATGCCTTTTCCCTCTGATGCTAATTGGTTAATAATAGTATAGATTTCATATTTAGCTCCCACATCAATACCGCGAGTTGGTTCATCCAAAATTAATATTTCCGGATCGGAAAAAATCCACTTACTTAAAACTACTTTTTGCTGATTCCCGCCACTTAGATTATTAGTATTTTGTAAAATATCAGGTGCTTTGATATTCATCTTTTGACGGAATGATTCCGCTTCAATAATCTCTTGCCTATCGTTAATGACACTTCTTTTTGATATTTTTTTTAAGTTTGCTAATGTGATATTCCTTTTTATATCATCAATTAAAATGAGTCCATAATTTTTGCGATCCTCCGTTACATAAGCAATTCCTTCCGAAATAGCCTTTTCTACACTCTTTAACTTGATTTCTTTACCATCCTTTACCATTCTTCCAGTTATTTTTCTTCCATAAGATTTTCCAAATATACTCATAGCCAATTCGGTACGTCCTGCCCCCATTAGACCTGCAATGCCCACTATTTCCCCTTTTCGAATAGTAATATTGACGTCATGAATTACCTTTTTATCAGTTAAAGTTGGGTGGTAGACATTCCAATCCTTAATTTCAAAAATGGTATTACCGATATTTGGTTCCCGCGAAGGATAACGATTGGTTAAGTCCCTGCCAACCATTCCTTTAATAATACGATCCTCTGTTACATCTCCCGCTTTCATGTCTAAAGTTTCGATTGTTTTTCCATCTCTTAAAATAGTAATAGAATCGGCAACCCTCGATATTTCATTTAATTTATGAGAGATGATAATAGAGGTCATCCCTTGTAAACGAAATTCTTGTAATAAATTTAATAGATTTTCACTGTCATGCTCATTTAATGCAGCAGTGGGTTCATCCAAAATAAGGAGCTTTACTTCTTTTGCTAAAGCCTTTGCTATCTCTACCAGTTGCTGTTTCCCTACACCTAGATTTCGAATTAATGTATCAGGAGATTCATACAATCCTACTTTTTCTAATAGGCTTTTTGTTTTCACTTTCGTTTGATTCCAATCAATGATTCCTCTTTTCGCCTGCTCATTTCCTAAAAATATATTTTCAGCTATGGATAAATCAGGGATAAGTGCAAGCTCTTGATGAATTATAACTATACCTAAGCTCTCACTTTGCTTTATATCCTTAAAGGAGCATATTTTATCCTTAAATAAGATATCGCCTTGATAGGTTCCATAAGGATATACACCGCTTAATACTTTCATTAAGGTGGATTTTCCCGCGCCGTTTTCACCACAAAGTGCGTGGATTTCCCCTTCCTTCACCTTTAGGTTCACATTTTCTAACGCCTTTACACCAGGGAATTCCTTCGTGATTTTCCTCATTTCTAGAATATTTTTTGACATGTAATCACCACGCCTTTTTAAAATGTAAAAGTAGTGAAACTTCAAACAGTGGAGATTTCCCACTATTAAAAAATGAATCTTAAACTCAACTTGTATTCGATACTTTTTGCCTTTTTTACAAAAAACCCCCACCTATCCTTATTTTTTCCCTATTAGTTTTGAAGTGGGGATCTTACTTACGTTCATTCGGTTAAGACTTGGCAGAGATTAATCTCCAACACCAAATCGTTATTACTTTGGCTTATCTATTTATTTAATTCAGCTTCTTTGTAATAACCACTATCAACTAAAACATCTTTATAATTCTCTTTATCTACAGATACCGGTTGTAATAAATATGCAGGAACTACCTTTTCACCATTATCATAAGTTTTGGTATCATTTACGTCCGCCTTTTTCCCTTTTAGCACTGAATTTGCCATCTTAACTGCCTGTTTCGCTAATTCTCGTGTATCTTTAAATACGGTTTGTGTTTGTTCACCAGCAATAATGGATTTAACAGATGCTAGTTCGGCATCTTGACCAGTTACAATTGGCATTGGTTTTGAAGCAGTACCATATCCAACTCCTTTAAGTGATGAAAGCACTCCAATACTGATGCCATCATATGGAGATAATACTGCATCTACCTTTTCTGTCGTATAGTTGGCACTTAATAGATTATCCATTCTAGCTTGTGCGGTAGCGCCGTCCCATCTTAAAGTTGCAGCTTGTTCAAACTTTGTTTGTTTACTGCGAACAACTAATTTACCAGAGTCAATATATGGTTTAAGCACAGACATAGCACCATCAAAGAAAAAGTACGCGTTGTTATCATCAGGAGAACCAGCAAATATCTCAATATTAAACGGTCCTTTTCCATCTTTTAAACCAAGCTTATCTTCAATATATGAACCTTGAATAACACCAACCTTAAAGTTATCGAAAGTAGCATAATAATCTACATATTTACTCTTTTTAATTAAGCGATCATATGCAATTACTTTTATGTTTTGCTTATGCGCTTCTTCTAGTACGTTTGTTAAAGCTTCACCATCTATTGGTGCGATAACTAAAACATCTACCCCTTTAGTAATCATATTTTCAATTTGTGATACTTGGTTCTCAACCACATCCTCCCCATATTGCAAATCTGTCTTATATCCTAATTTCTTGAATTCTTTTACCATGTAATTTCCATCATTAATCCATCTTTCCGATGATTTAGTAGGCATAGATATTCCTACAAACCCACTTTTCCCACCACTAGTTTTACTTCCGCAAGCTGTTAGCGCAATGATCATAGTTAAAAGAAGCATAAAGGATATAAACCTCTTCATTAATATTTCCCCCTCAAAAATTTTCAATTTATACTTAATATCTATGAAATTATCATAGATACCATAGCCATTCCCTACCGAGCAGTATGCGCTTACAATAAGGGATGCAGGATATAATATTATAAATTTGTACGTACAACCGCAATAAGGAGTTGCTGATTTCACATAATACTCCCAATGTTTTTGCAAAACTTATCTACTATACCTATTTTTATCGAAGACTCCAAGCAAGGTCACTTATTTTTATTTGATTTCTTAATTGCAAGGGATTCGTATGTTCATTAATTACTACACATTCCATACCTATCATTTCTGCCCAATCTATTAATTGTTCTGTCCTAACGGATAATGAAAATACAGTATGATGTGCACCACCTGCTATAATCCATGATTCTGTGGAATCCGTTAAATTTGGTGAAGGCTTCCACAATACACGAGCAACAGGAAGATTTGGCATGTCCATCATCGGTCTTATCGCTTCAATCTCATTCACAATTAATCGAAATCTCTTTCCAAGATCAATAATTGAAGCTACAATTGCAGTACCATTCTTTCCATCAAACACAAGGCGAGCTGGATCTTCCTTGCCTCCAATGGATAAAGGATGTACCTGTAATTTTGGACGCGTTGCAGCAATGCTTGGACATACCTCTAACATATGGGAACCTAGAATAAACTCATTATTTGGTTCAAAATGATAGGTATAGTCCTCCATAAAGCTTGTTGCTTCACCATTTGCCATTACTTTCATTACTCTTAATAATGCGGCTGTTTTCCAGTCACCCTCCCCGCCAAATCCATAGCCTTCAGCCATAAGTCGTTGAACCGCAAGACCTGGCAATTGCTTTAATCCATGTAAATCTTCAAATGTTGTAGTAAACGCCGTATAACCTCCATTTTTCAGGAAGGATTTTAATCCAATTTCCATACGTGCCTGTTCTCGAATAGATTGCTTAACATAGTGTTCGTTTTCTGGGTTGTATGGGATTTCGTATAGTTCAAAGTATTGGTCCAATAATTCATCAATAGCTTGTTTGGGGACAGAATTCACATACTCTACAAGATCCCCAACACCATATCCATCCACGGTCCATCCTAATTGTATTTGTGCTTCTATCTTATCCCCTTCTGTGACCGCTACAGACCTCATATTATCCCCAAAACGTGCAATTTTTAGATGTTTCCCTTCACTATAACCTATAGCAGTATGCATCCATTTTGCTAATCGTTCCCGGACATTTGGAGATTCCCAGTATCCCGCTACAACTTTTCGCGGAATATTCATTCTTGCTCCGATAAATCCAAATTCCCGGTCACCATGTGCGGATTGATTTAAGTTCATAAAATCCATATCAATACTTTCCCACGGTATATCCCGATTATATTGAGTATGTAGATGAACCAATGGTTTTTTTAGCTCAGATAATCCAGCAATCCACATTTTAGCAGGGGAGAAAGTATGCATCCATGTAATAATTCCAGCACAATACTCATGTGAATTGGCATCCAATACTAATTGATAGATTTCATCAGCTGTTGTTAAAACGGACTTAAAAACGATTGGTGAAGTAAGCGTCCTGTCTTCGTTTAGCCCCTGAACCATTTGCTTAGAATGTTCCTCTACTTTTTGGAGTGTTTCCATTCCATATAGATGTTGGCTACCTGTAACAAACCAAAATTCGTATGCTTTATTTTCAATCATCTTGCTGCCTCCTTTTGTTTGCCTTTGTTTTTTTCCGTTAGACCTTGTTTGATATGTTTTAGTTTCTTCATTACATTGTTAGGGCCTCTACCGAAATAATCATGCAAAATCACATATTCCCGATATAATTGTTCATACACTTCCACATTTTCAGGAATAGGTCTATATGTTTCCTCACGAATTCTTCCCATTTTTTTGGCTGCTTCCACTATAGAATCATAACCGCCTTTTTCCCGTCCGGCTGCAACTGCACCGAACATTGCCGCACCAACCGCTGGTGTATGTTTGGAATCGGCAACTTTTATTTCAAGATTCGTTACATCAGCATATATTTGCATTAATAATTTGTTTTTTTGAGGTAGACCCCCACAGGCGTAAAGTTCATTGACCGTTACACCGTTACTGTTGAAAGCGTCTACAATTTTCTTTGTGCCAAATGCTGTCGATTCGAGTAACGCCCTGTATATTTCCTCTGGCTTGGTTTGCAATGTATACCCGATAATTAGACCTGTTAAATCGGTATCAACTAAAACGGAGCGGTTTCCATTCCACCAGTCAAGCGCTAGCAACCCTGTCTCACCGGGAAGAAATGAACTAGCTCTTTTTTCCAGCCATGCATGAATATCTACTTGTTCTTTAACTGCCGCTTCTTTTACATAACTTGGGATCCCTTGCTCTACGAACCAAGCAAAAATATCTCCAACCGCTGACTGTCCTGCTTCGTATCCATAATACCCAGGTATAATACCGTCTTCTACCACTCCACACATGCCTTCCACTTGTTTTTCTTCTGTACCTAAAAGCATATGGCATATAGATGTACCCATGGCCATTACTAATTTTCCAGGTTCTACAACTCCTACTCCTGGTACTGCTGCATGGGCATCTACATTCCCCACCGCTACAGCTATTCCAGGCAAAAGCCCCATAACTTCAGCCATTTCTGGAGTTAAAGAACCTGCTTTGGTTCCTAACGGGACAATCTCCCCTCGTAATTTGGTTTCAACTAGGAATTCCAATCGCGGGTCGAGGGATTTAAAAAATTCTCTGCTTGGATAACCATCTTTTTTATGCCAAAGCGCTTTATAACCTGCTGTACAACTATTCCGTATTATATTTCCAGTCATTTTAAATACGACCCAATCGGTTGCTTCCAGAAAACGATCTGTTTGCTCATAAATTTTTGGAGATTCGTTAAGTATTTGCCAAATCTTCGCTATCATCCATTCGGATGAAATTCTGCCCCCGTATCTCCCAAGAAATGATTCGCCATTTTCCTCTGCAGCTTTGTTAATAAGATTAGCCTCTTCCTGTGCAGCATGGTGTTTCCATAATTTCACCCAACTATGGGGGTCACTCATTAACTCTCGTTTAAAACATAAAGGTTCACCATTAGCATCTACAGGCAGCATTGTACAAGCAGTAAAATCAATACCTATGCCCACAACATTTGATGGGTCTATACCTGAAGTTTTTATAATAGATGGAACAGACTGTTTAAGAACTTCCATATAATCATTCGGATGTTGCAAAGCCCAATCGTATCCCAACTGTAAATTTGATACAGGTAATGTTTCATCGATTACAGAGTGAGGATATGAAGTTACATGTTCAGCTATTTCAGCACCGTCAGATAATCTAACTAATACAGCACGTCCTGATTCCGTTCCGTAATCTACTCCTATAGAATATTTATCTATCATTTTTAAACTCTCCCAAGCTATTGATTTTGGCCATAGTAAGCAGCTTCTCCATGTTTGCGTAAAAAGTGCTTATCCAGCAAGCTTCTTTCTATATTTTTTATATTTGGATTTAATGAGTACGTTCTTAATGCCATTTTCGCAACTTCTTCTAATACAACAGCATTATGTACCGCATTTTCGGGAGATTTCCCCCACGCAAAAGGACCATGGCTATTTACTAATATGCCTGGAATCTTCAGCGGATCTCTATCGCCAATCTCCTCGATAATAACGGTACCCGTTTCCTTTTCATACGATTGTTCAATTTCAAATGTAGTCATTTTCCTTGTGCAAGGGATATCACCATAAAAATAATCCGCATGTGTAGTTCCAAGTACCGGTATACTTTTTCCTGCCTGTGCCCAACTGGTAGCCCATTCAGAATGAGTGTGAACTATCCCACTTATTTGTGGAAATCTTTTATATAGTTCCAAGTGTGTTGGCGTATCGGAAGATGGTTTCAAATTCCCTTCCACAATATTTCCATCTAGGTCTAAAACTACTAAATCCTTTATGTTTAAAGTCTCGTATGGAACACCACTTGGCTTAATAACAATCAATCCCGAGTTACGATCAAATCCACTCACATTTCCCCAAGTAAAAGTCACAAGTCCATATTTTACTAAATCTTTATTTGCCTGAAGCACCTCTGCTTTTAGTTGACCTAACACATCGCACACCCCCTTCTCTCTTCAACTAAATATGATGTATTTACATTATATAATTGTACGTACAAGTTTACCACATCTTTTTCTAAAAATTTTCAACATTTTTTATATTAAAAGTTCCAATCACCTATTAGCAAAAAAATATTCTTATTAATAAAATAAAAAAGCCGTTTTTTTCGGCTTTAGTAATTAGCTTTATATTATGCTTTAAAAATTGGAATTTGTACGTACAGGAGTGATTTATTTTAGTAAGGTGCCGTTGAGTTTCTAATAATTAATTGAGGTTGATATATGACCGGTTGTTCCTGAACAGTGATTTTTTCGTTTTCTATTGCATCTACTATCATTTTCGCTGCTTGGATTCCCATTTCCATTTGCGGATGGGTTAGTGTCGTCAATTTCACTTCTGATGCAACAGAAAGCTGGGAATCATCAAACCCTACGATGGAAACATCTTCAGGAACTTTTAATGAGTTCTCCCTAATAGTATCCAAAACTGCAATGGCAATTTCATCATTATAACAGAAAAATGCTGTCGGCCTATCTTTCAGATGAAGTAAACGACTAGCCTCTAATTGCGGTTTCGTATTTTTTTCTTCTGTGTTATACGATATAATCATTCCCGGCTGAATATGTACATTGTACTCTCTATGGGCTCTAATAAATCCCTTCATCCGATTCATTCCTTGCATATCATCGGACTTGAAGATGCCAGCTATTTGTTTATGTCCCAATTTTATTAAATGCTCAGCAGCCAAAAATCCTCCAAGTTCATCATCAACTGTAATACTTGCAGGCTGTAATTCTGAATAAAAAGCATTTATCATTACATATGGAATATTATTTTTTTCTAAACTAAAGTACGTATTTAAATTAGGATTATACAGTGCACTCTTAGTGGGTTCTACAATCAATCCATCAAGTTTTTTGCTCAATATATTCTCCAGACATTTTTTTTCTCGGTCTGTATTATTATTTGTACTGGCCAAAAGCAAATTATAGCCTTTTTCACTTAAATATGATTCTATTCCTCTAATTATGGATGGAAATATATAATCTGATATAGATGTGGTGATAATACCAATTGTTCTATCAATTTGTTTTTTTCGATGACTTTGGTCTTTACAAAAAGTTCCTCGTCCTTGTTCCCGATACAGCCATCCCTCATTCACCAGCTCACCCAAAGCCTGTCTAATTGTATGCCTGCTGACTTCAAACTCCTCCACAAGTTCATTTTCTGATTTAATCTTTTGATTTGGTTTAATTTGGCCTTCTTGTATCCAAGATTTGATCTGTTCTTTTACTTGTTTATATTTTACGACCATTTTGCCTCCACCTTTGTAAACATGTACGTTCATTTATTTTATCATACATTTCCATTGTTGGAATGGGTCAAAATAGTCTGCTTCCATATAGTCCTATCGAGGAAATGTGGCTAGTCATGCTCTTACAGATGGACTACTAAAAAAAAAACAGCTAGCCATTTCGCTAACTGTTTCCTTTCTATCCTTTCACAGAACCTGCTAACAATCCCTTCACAAAATATTTGCCTAGGAAAATATACACTAACAAGGTTGGGAGTGCTGCAAGCAAGGCACCAGCCATTTGCACATTCCACTGAACAATTTGACTTCCGGACAAGTTCTGCAATGCTACCATTATCGGTTGTTGGTCAGAAGTAGTAATGGTTACTGCAAAAAGAAACTCATTCCATATATTCGTAAACTGCCAAATAGCAACAACAACAAATCCTGATAAAGATAACGGAATCATAATGTAATAGAATATTCTTAAGAACCCTGCTCCGTCTATTTTCGCTGATTCAATCATTGAAAATGGGATATTGGCATAAAAGTTTCGGAACATCAGGGTCGTGATTGGAATCCCGTATACAACGTGCACTAAGATTAAGCCAGGAATAGTGTTATATAAACCAATATTCCGTAAAAATTGAATCAACGGAATCAATATACTTTGATAAGGAATAAACATTCCGAACAATATCGCAGTGAATAAGATTTCCGACCCTTTAAATCTCCACTTCGATAGAACATAGCCATTAAGCGCTCCTAATAAAGCAGATAAAAAGGTTGCCGGAATCACTAGATAAAGGGAATTCAAAAAATTAGGCGCCAGTTTTTCAAAAGCAACTTGATAACTGCTAAAGTCAAGCGCCGTTGGGAGCTTCCACATGTCACTCAAGGTAACTTGATCAAGCGGCTTAACGCTTGTCACTAGTATGACGTAAACTGGCATGAGAAAAAGCAAGCAAAGAACGATTAGGATTAAATATAACATTGGTTTTGATAATCGCCTAAGAGCCACTTGAATCCCCCCTCCGACTTATAATTAAATAAGGAACAATGAAGATTGCAACTGTGAGAAGCATGATAATTGCAATAGCAGCCCCATTGGCGTAAAAGTTGCCGCGGAAAGTAGTTTCAAACATATAAACTCCAGGAACATCGGTAACGAAATTTGCACCAGGTCCTGTCATGGAATAAATTAGGTCAAAGATTTTCAATGAAATATGGGCCATAATGATAATGACACTAACGGTAATAGGACGTAATAATGGAATAATGACCTTCCAATATACTTGAAATTCTGTTGCACCATCCATTCGAGCAGCTTCTTTCAACTCGTCTGAAATACCACGAAGCCCTGCTAAATACATTGCTAAAGAAAAACCGGTCATTTGCCAAACAGCTGCAATGACAACTGCGATTATCGCCACCGGAGCACCCACTTCAATTTGGCCGAGCTTTACTCCTGCTAGAATATGCGTATCTGTATACCACAGTGGTTCGATTCCAAATTTTTTTAAAAACAAATTTACCCCAGTGGATGGGTTTAAAATCCATTGCCAAACGACGCCCGTAACAACGAAAGATAATGCCATCGGGAAGAATAAGATGTTTCGAAAAATCGCTTCTCCGCGAATTTTTTGATCTAGGAAAATCGAAAGAACAAGACCTAAAATCAGGACTATTCCAATAAATAGAATCGTAAAGACCACGGTGTTTCGGACATCCGATAGGAATCTGAAGTCATGAAATAAGAATAAGAAGTTCTTTAGTCCAACAAATGAAAAATCAGGAACAAGTGTATTCCAATTACTTAAGGATACGTAACCAGTCCAACCGATAAATCCGTATACAAAAATGGCTATTAATATAACCGATGGTAATAAAAATAGTAAGGCTAATGTAAAATCCATTGAAAATCTTTTTTTACGCTTCAGTTTCGTTTTGATGACAGGAGAGGCATTACTCTCGACAACAATAGGTGAATCCATACTCTACCCCCTTAAACAAATGCGCAGACGACTTGCCCAGCAGCGTACGCTGTCATATTCTTCGACTGAGATAAAGGAAAATGTGAAACGGTAGTTCACGAGCTATTGAAATTGCACTACCATTTTCACCTGGTAAATTTACCTAATGTTTGACTTATCACAGGAAGGAGAAGGAGACATCCGCTAGCCGTTTGGTGTCAAAGCCAGACGCAAAGCTCTTTATTATCCACAGGATTAAATGTTATAATTTCCTATCCAATGAAAAAGAGGGAGAGTTTCCTCATCCTCTTTTTCCAAACGTCATTTGATACACATTTTTTCTGCTTTTATCATCTATCAACTATTTGATTTGCCAATTTTTTATTTCAAATCAGCAGATGCATTTTTCAAGCTGCTGATAAATGCATTAACATCTTTTTGTGTAACGAAAATATTCACTGCTTGGTTTACCTTAGTAAGGAATCCTTCAGGTGCAGCTGAACCGTGTGCTAAGCTTGGAGCAAGCTGAGCTGTTTTGAAGTCTTCCATAGTTGCTTTGCCATAATCATCATATTTTGAAGGGTCGGCATCTACACGAGCTGGAATCGAACCTTTTAATGGGTTGAAAGCATCTTGACCGTCAACAGATCCAAGTAGGCTTAAGAATTTTTTCACATCCGCCACATTGTCAACGCCTTTAGGCAAGCCAAATGTATCAGAAATAATCATAAACATCCCTTGAGATTCAGGTGTGGTTGTATATCCAAAATCTTTGTTTAATGATAATTTTAAATCATTAACAAAATAGCCTTTTGCCCAGTCACCCATAACATTCATTGCAGCTTCCCCTTTTGCTACAAGCTGGGAAGCATCTTGCCAGTTGCGTGAACTATGATCTTTGTTCACATAGCCCATCATCTTTTTAAAGATTTCTGCTGATTCCTTCACCTTTGCATCATCTAAAGCAATTTCACCAGTCCATAGCTTTTTATAGTCATCAGGTCCAAGTTTTGCAACAAGGATATTTTCAAATATCATCGTTGCTGCCCATGGTTCCTTATCCCCTAAAGCAAGCGGAGTAATGCCTTTCTTCTGCAAAGCGTCTGCAACCTTGAAGAAATCATCGAATGTTTTAGGCGGTTGTAAGCCGTTATCGTCAAAGATTTTTTTGTTGTACCATAAAACATTTCCTCTGTGAATATCAACCGAAACAGAATAGATATTTCCATCTTTACTTACCATATCAATTAGTGATTGTGGAAATTTATCATTCCAGCCTTCTTCTTTATACAAGTCATTTAGAGGTTCCATTTTGCCAGCTGCTACCCAACTTGCATTCAATTCTGCCCCTGCATGAACCTGGAATGTAGATGGTGGATCATTTCCCTGCATTCTACTTGCCAGAACTGCTTTGGCATTGGTACCCGCACCACCTGCTACTGCAGCATTTTTCACCGTAACATCAGGATATTTATCACCGAATAATTTCAATAATGCTTTTAGACCATCTTCCTCACCGGCACCTGTCCACCAGCTGAAGATCTCAAGCTCTTCTTTTTTGCTCTTTTTGCCGCCATCGCTGCTTGATTTTGAACTACAAGCAGCAAGTGCAAAAACAAGCATCATTGCTATTGCAACGAGAAGTCCTTTCTTTTTCACTTATATACCCCCTTTGGTTTTGTAAGCGTTATCTTACTCTTTTAATTTATCAAACTATTCCGCGTTAAACATTTGTAAGCGCCTTCATTATTTTGCGATTATCTGTATTTTTTTGTGGTGATTGATTGGGAGTTTAGTAAAAGATTGTATAATCGGTACTAATTATAGGAGAGATTGCAGTCTTTAGATGGGCTAGCTCCGCGTTTGGCAAGTATTCCGAACTTTGATGAGGGCTCACAACTTTTTAATACACTCCTTACTTTCCTTCTTTCAAAATTTCCTTCTAACTACAGGTGTTCCGTTCTACGTCTATGGAGGAACAATCCATTTTGTTTGGCAAATTCTCAAAACTTGCGTGTACAAAAAAAAGATGACCCATTAATAAGATCATCCATCCTACATTAATATATATTTACCTTCCCACTAGATGCTGTAACATTTACTTTATACGTACCTGATCCGTATGTTCCACTAATACTATGGCCATTAGAAGTTCTGCTTTCCAGTGGTAGCTCACACGAAATCATTCCGCTGCTCACCTTTCCATTTAGAGTAAAGCTGGAGTTTTCTGGAAAATCAAGACTGACGGTACCAGAGTTTATTTTTACATCGATTGAATCCTTTAATTGGTCAATTTGTCCTTTAAATCTTCCAGACGATAACTTAGCACTTAACTGTCCTTGAAAATGATTCATCTCTACATTTCCTGAACTCATCTTAATGGAGGCTATTCCTGCAGTCACATAATCAAACTGCGCATTTCCAGAAGAGCCTACATGGTGAAAAGAGTCCACGTTCAAATTTTTCAAATCTACCATTCCCGATGTCATATCGAGTGATAATTCATCTAGTTTCATTGGGTGACTTTTGGATGGTCCAGATAAATGCATTCTGCCGGAACCAATATTAACCGCCATTTTGTCATGAAAATCCTCGGGTATATAAATTTTTACTTTTTTCTGTTCCAAAAATTAATGCCCTGAAACAGACTGCGTTCTAAGGATACTTTTATCGTATCCCCATTTTTTGTAACCTTCAGCTTCCCTCTTCCCTTATACTCTGCTTTCACATCTTCTCTATCATCAGGAATAACGGTAACATCTGTAGCTGATGCATCAATATCAATCAGTTCAATATGTTTTATCGATGCCGATTGAGTATTTTTATTCCCAAAAGGAAGCCAAGATACCCGTTGCAAACTCATGCCAAGGATATAAAGACAAACAAGAACCGCTAAAAACGCAAGTAATTTTTGCATAAAAGTCTCTTCCCCTTTAATATTCTCCTATTTATTAGGATAAAGGGTTCAACACGCTCCCACAATGTACCGCAGTATTAATTCCGTCTAAGACCTCAGACTTATACGCTCAGCTACATACATAAAACCACCGCTACTATTACTTTGATGAGGTTTGCTTACTCCGATAAGCAGTTGGAGCAACACCGGTCTTCTTTTTAAATACACGGCTGAAATAGTTGGGATCTTTATATCCGATACTAAAGCAAATCTCCTTTAAACTTTTATTTGTATTCAGGATTTCTTCCTTAGCCTGTTCAATCCGCAGATTTGTTACATAATCAATAAAGTTCATACCATATTTTCCTTTAAAGAGCTTGCTAAAATGAAATGGGCTGAGACCAACATATTCCGCTACTTCCTCTAATGTAATAGATTGATGAAAATGCTCCATAATGTAATCTTTTGCTTTTAATAAATATCCCTTTGTGTGACTGGTTCTCCACGCTTGGACAAGCTCCGCAGATTCCAGTACATATTGTCTTGTCGCCAGTATAATTTGATCATATGGTTCCTTATGAGGGAAAGTGTAAGAACTTGTGTGGATTCCTAATTCATACATAGCACGCGATACAATGATCCATAATTCCTCCAGCATTCTAATTGCTTTTAATTCCGATTGGGACTCTAGTTCGCTGACATAGAGTTCAAATACCTCCAGTACATGTTGGCGATCACCGAGTTTTATAAATTCAATCAGTTCTTTCTCTTTTTCAAAGGATAGTTTTGCTTCCTTACTAGTTTCTGTTGGAAAGGCATACGCCATTTCATAGTGAAGACTTCTCTGCTCCAGTGCCAGTAATGCTTCATGATAAGAATTCGGCAGATCTTCTATGGTTTGAAAGGGTAACCCCATTCCTGCAAAAATGGAAAGATTAGAATCCCGCATCATCGAAACAACATTTCTAACCAGTTTAATAGCTTGCGATTTCATGCGGTTTTTCTCTTGAATAGAATTAAATAAAATAAGTACCGGAATTTTATTCTCAACGACTGGCCCCATTACACATTCGCTTTTGTTTTTTAACCATTCCTTCAGTCTTTGATACACTTGCTGCTTTGCTTCCTTTGATAGATGACTCTGTATAGAAAAAATAACGATAGTACCTGATTTCACTTCAATACCAAGTAGCTCACTCCATGCTTCAAAACTTATATGGTCATTTAATATCGAGGAAAGCCATTCCGTCTCAATAACAGAAAGGGCGCGATTTAAATTATCCTGTAGCGATTGTTTCTCCTCCTGAAGCTGCCTTTCTTCCTTAATCTCGCGAATAACTCTTGATAATGCTGCCAGCACTTCTGATTGCTTACTTGGTTTTAATAAATATTCCTTCACCCCTTGCTGCATCACTTCTTTTGCATACTCGAAGGTATTAAAAGCGGAAACCATGATAAATTTGATTTGTTTATGACTTTTTCTAATCTCCCTAACAGCCTCGACACCATCAATACCGGGCATTTTAATATCCATCATCATAATATCCGGTGCAAGCTCATCTGCTAGTTGAATGGCCATTCGACCATTTGTCGCTTCGCCAACTATATTGATATCAGGCATTTCCCTTTGAATCATTTTCGATAATGCCTTTCTTTCCAGCATTTCATCATCCACAATCACTAGACGCATGACCTATCCCCCTTAATTTTCAAACGAAAAGTGGTCCCTCTCCCTAGCTCTGATTCAATTTCGACAACATCCTTCTCCTGATAAAAGAGTTGCAGTCGTTTAATTACATTGATGACACCTATCCCCGTTGAATGTCCTGATCGTTTATGTTGCTCGTTCTTATGCAAGTCCTCACCATTTACATAGTTTAAAAGTCTTGTTTTTGTCTCAGGACCCATCCCTAAACCATCATCCACCACTTCTATAAAAATCTGCTCTGCTTTTTTAAAGATGGATAATGTGATGCTGCCGCCTTCCTCCTTAGACTCTACTCCATGTATAAAAGCATTTTCGATGATGGGCTGAAGGGTAAGCCTTGGAATAGGCACTTGCATGCAGCTTTCATCAATATAAGTGTAAAAAGATATGCGGTCTCCAAAACGAGTTTGTTGTATGTAGAAGTAATCTTTTACTACATTGATTTCATCTTTTAAAGTAGAAGGTTTATCAATATTTTCCAGATTATATCGCAATAAGGAAGATACTGATTCTATTAATCTTGTAGTTTCTGGGGCCCCTTCAAGATATGCCATTTTTGCTATGTTATTTAAGGTATTAAACAGGAAATGCGGGTTAATTTGATTTTGAAGGTTTTTCAGTTCCAGCTCCTTCAATAGCTTATCTAGCTCTGACTTATCTTTAATTTCATTTACTAATTCAATAATATTTTTCCGCATTTGGTTAAAGGTCTCAGTTAATAGCTTCAATTCATCCTTACTTGTTACCTTAATGTCCTCTCCGGATAAATGCCCTGCTGAGATTTCTTTGGCGGCAAGAGAGAGACGCTTTATCGGATTTGTAATTCCTCCTGAAATGCGAATAGCCAAAATCGTACAGAGAATGAACACTGCGCTTAAAAATAGCACAGCGGTTAAACGATAGTAATAATTGCGCTTTGATAATTGATTATAGAAATGTTGATAAGATGTTAATTCTTGATTAATTAAGGACATCGTCGTTTCTAGTATATATGACGATGTATCCGTGGCTTCATTAAAATAGGAGGAATACTGATTAATATCATTGTTTTGAAAGGCACTGACAGCAATATAGCTATCATCTAGAAAGCTTTCCAGCATATTTTCATAGTTTGTTAAATCCACATAATTCGATTTATCCTCGACTTCACTATCCAGTCTTTTTTTATTTGCTCTCAACTTTTTATTCGTTGCATTAAACTCATGTAAATAAGCAGGATCTTTTTCCACAATACAAGCATTCATTTTCTCGACAAGCGTGTTAGTTTGCTGAGATATTTCATTTAGCAATAAGAATCTCTGAAAGCTGCGGTCATATTCCCGCATTATTTGTTCGCTGCTGCTGTATAAATAGAAGGCTACAGCATTAACGAGAACAACAAGGATAATAAAATATAGGATTAGTTTTGTTCGAATACGTATCATGATGGAGACCTCTTTTGCTGTTCAATCGTGGCAATAGGCAAATCACTGCGATGAATGACTCTAGTGTCTGTATAATTTATTTCGGGTACTCGTTTTCCTTCTTCAATAGTCACCATCATTTCCACTGAATGGTAACCCATTTCATAAGGTTCCTGCATCACGGTAGCATTTATAATTCCCTTTTTCATATCATTGATTGTATCCTCAATGGTATCAAATGCGATGATGTACATGGAGTTTTGTCTATTTAGGTGTACGACTGTTTGAGCAATTCCAATACCGTCTAATGCACTTGTTCCGAAAAAAGCATTTGTCTCAGGGTGCTCCGTTAGAATTTTATTTGCCTTCTCAGCAGCTCTTATTCTCGTAATCTTTGATTCCTCTATTGCAATAATTTTCACTCTCTTTTCCCTTCGAATCGCATCTTTGAATCCTTGGACACGCAGTTGTTGGTGGCTTGCCTGAAAACTTCCTGTGATGATTGCAACATTTACCTTTCCTTTTGTGTCCTCCAGAAGAGCTTTTCCTGCGATAAATCCAGAATAATAATTATCAGAACCAATATAGGCTCGTCTATTACTGGACGGTGCATCTGTATCCACTGTTATCACAGGGATTCCTTTATTTTCGAGGCTATCAATAACTGGGGAAAATTGCTGATCATTGTAGCCTTGCGTTAAAATCCCATCTACCCTAGATGCACCGGCTATTTTCAGTTCTTTTAAGTGCTCATCAATATTGGATTGCTTCGGTCCTTTATATTCAAGCAATACATGGTGCTTTTTGGCAGCGTCCTTAGCTCCTTTTTCCACTAATCTCCAATAGTCATTATCCATTTCCTCCGGGACGAGGACAAAGTGATATTTATAGGATGGAATGATACCCGAATTGTTTTTTTTGCTCACTTCATTCATTTTAAAAGCATATACAACAGCAGCAGTAAATAGTCCTACAAAGAGAATGAAACCGATTACATAGAAAACTCTTGTCAATCGAATCACAAACCTGCCCCCTTACTTATGATTATCTTATCATGGGGAAGAATAGAAATGGTATTAATATTATCGGAAGATTTAAAAATCAATTGACACGTAACCAATTGGTTGCTTATTATCAAAACATGGATAAAGTTTTTAAAGCACTTGCGGATAAAAGCCGCAGATTATTATTAGATCAGCTTTTTAAAGAAAATGGACAAACCTTAAGTGAACTCTGTGGCCATTTGGATATGACACGCCAAGCTGTTTCCAAACATTTAGCTGTTTTAGAAGAGGCAAATCTTGTTATCATTATTCGAAACGGAAGAAAGAAACTCCACTATCTAAATGCGGCACCTATTGGTGAAATTTATGACCGTTGGATCGGCAAATACGAACATCATCATGTTAGAGCTCTAAATGAAGTAAAAAGAAAACTGGAGGAAGAAAACGATGATTAAACCATCCTTTGTTTATGTAACCTACATTGCAAGCACACCTGAAAAAGTTTGGAAAGCCTTGACATCAGAGGAGTTTACGGGAAAATACTTTTTTGGAAGAAGAGTACAATCCGATTGGAAAGAAGGTTCTGATGTTATCTTCCTTCGGGAGAGAGATGAATTGGATGTATACGGAAAAGTCCTTATCAGTGAACCGTACAAACGATTATCCTATACATGGTTTCATGCAGATGAAAAGCCACAGCGTGAAGAACCGTCCATCGTAACCTTCGAGCTCCAGCAATTAGAAAATACAGTTAAACTAACCCTGAAACATGAAAATTGTGCGGAAGGAGATTTGGTAGATAAAGAAAATACATTTGAAGGACTAAACAACGGTTGGCCTGCAATTCTAAGCAATATGAAAAGCCTCCTTGAAACAGGCAAAGTACTGCGGTGCCTGGCACCATCCGTGGACATTACGTGAAAATGTCCTCCACACGTGGACAGTGGTGTTTTATTCAGAAATATAATCCTAATTTACAGAAATGGGAAAAGTAATAGGGAAGTAGTAAATATAGAGGAGAAAAAGTAAGTGGCAGATTTAATTGGAAGTTAGAACGCAGGTCCAACTAAATTAAAGCAGTTATTAAAAAGAGAAATTTTGTAAAGCCGCTTTTGCTGTGAGTATGCTAATCTATTATACAAGTTAATAAAAAATAGGGTACGAAAAATTGCGATTTCGTACCCTATTGCACTCTTAAATTTTTTATGGATGTGAAACGATGAAACTTACATTTCCTTCAAGCGTAAATTCTCCTGTTCCTGCAGGCAAAATAAAATGATCTCCTTTATGAACCGGATAGGCTTGCCCATCCACAACCATCGATCCATCTCCGTCTAATACACTAAACAATTGAAAGGCTTTATCCTGGGTAAAGGTCGCTTGTCCATGTATATCCCATTTATAAACGGAAAAGTACTCTTCTTTTGCAAACGAAGTAATATCTGCCCCCGGCACACTTGCCGTCTCAATATGAAGATTTGCATCAGTATGTGGAACTGTTGACACATCAATCGCTTTTTCTAAATGCAATTCTCGCTTATTGCCCTTATCATCGGTGCGATCATAATCATACACACGATAGGTCGTATCTGAGCTTTGTTGAGTCTCCAGAACAAGCGTCCCTTCACATAAAGCATGGATGGTCCCACTTGGTACGTAGAAAAAATCACCGGGTTTTACCGGAACACGACGAAGCAGTTTACTCCATTCCTCATCCTCTATCATGTTGTTAAGTTCTTCTTTCGTTCGTGCATTATGCCCATAAATAAGCTCTGCGCCTTCTTTGCAATCAATAATGTACCAGCATTCGGTTTTTCCAAGCTCACCGTTTTCATATTCATTTGCATACTCATCATTCGGATGCACTTGAACAGATAAATCTGTATTTGCATCAAGAATTTTCGTTAATAATGGGAATACCTTTGTTTGGTAGCCCCCAAACAACTCACGGTTCTGATCCCATAATTCTATCAATGTTTTCCCTGCAAAGGCGCCATTTTTAACGACTGATGGTCCATTCGGATGAGCAGAAATTGCCCAGCATTCACCAGTATGATTAGACGGGATCTCATATCCGAACTGATCTTTAAGCGCCTTTCCTCCCCATATTCTTTCTTGAAAAACTGGTTCTAAAAATAATGGTTGTACCATGTTGCATTCCTTCTTTCCTTATACTTCATACTTCCGATTGCTTTGCTAAAATAAGTGCTCCAGTTATTCCTGCATTATCCCCAAGACTAGGCGGTACAATGTATTCTTCTAATGGAGGAAGATCTACATATCCATTAATGAGACTCGCAACCTTCTCCCGTATTAACGGAAATACTTGCTGCTGTTTCATCACGCCGCCGCCTAGGATAATTTTTTCGGGAGAAAGCACTAAAATATATTGCATTAATGCTTGTGCAATATAGTATGCTTCTATCTCCCAAACCTTAGAATCATGCGCCAATTCTACGCCTTTTTTACCCCATCGTTCTTCAATGGCTGGACCGGCTGCCAATCCTTCTAAACAATCCTTATGATATGGACATTTCCCTATGTACGTGTCATTTTCATGTCTTCTTACTAAAATATGGCCCATTTCCGGATGGGAATATCCTTGCAACAGATTTCCTTGGACTACGGCACCCGCTCCAATCCCAGTTCCAACCGTAATATATAAGCAACTTTCCAGCCCTTTTGCTGCGCCTAATGTTACTTCCCCTAATGCCGCAACATTGACATCCGTGTTAAAGCCTATTGGAATATGTAGTTCCATTTGTAAAGCTTGTAAAAACGGATAATTGGTCCAAGCGGTTTTTGGAGTGGACGTAATATAACCATATGTATCACTTTTCACATTAATATCAATTGGTCCAAATGAACCTACTCCTAGGGCTTGAATCTTATGATGTTGAAAAAACTCTATTACTTTCGGGATTGTTTCCTCGGGTGTAAGAGTTGGAAGTTGAACCCTTTCTAAGATATTTCCATGCACATCCCCGACAGCGCATACAAATTTAGTGCCTCCCGCTTCAATTCCTCCATAGTACATATCTGTTTCCCCCTTTTCTCCCAGTTATGTTTATACCTCATATATCTCAAGTGGCAAATTATCAGGGTCTCTGAAAAAAGTAAATGTTTTTCTCGTAATCGGATCTACTCGAATATCCTCACACATAATTCCCTTACTTTCCAGTTCCCGTTTTGCTTGTTCCACCGAATCTACTTCAAAAGCCAAATGTCTTAAACCAGTTGCTTCAGGCTGTGTTTGCCTAGCCGGTGGGTTAGGAAATGAAAATAGCTCAATCTGATAATGCTCGTTTATTGCTAAATCCAGCTTATAGGATCCGCGGTCTTTTCTGAAGACTTCGTTCAAAATAGTAAATCCTAATTTATTAACGTAAAAGTCTTTGGAATTCTCATAATTGGAGCAAATAATCGCTACATGATGAATCCGTTTGAATAGCAAGACATCCACCTCATTTTAGATTATTGTACCATAGAACGTTTTCATGGATAAAAATTTCTTATAAATAGAACGGGATCTTCTCTTAATGGACAGAAATTACTGCAAGCACACCGAAATAATGGTTATTTATCGTTGAACAACGCAACGCAGGATTAAATAAATATCCAACAAAAAAATGTGAAGCATGATACTCCACATTTTGCTTTACTTAAAATAACTCCAGCCATCTTCTTGATATATCTTTCCTTCTTTCATCAGCTTTCCTAGTGCCCTTTTGAAAGAGGCTTTACTCATATGGAACCGTGCGTCAATATCCTCTGGAGCACTTTTATCCCAATAAGGCATCTTTCCGCCGCGGCTTTCCATATAGCGATAAATAATATCCGAGTCATCCTCCATCGCTTCATGGCCCCTTTTTAGCAGAGAAACATTAATGGATCCATCCGGTTTGACGTCGACAATCCGTCCCTCTACCTTTTGACCTAGGCGTGGCTCTTGCTTTCGCTGTGATTCATGAATAAAACCAATATAGTTTTCATCGGTTAGGATAAAAGATCCTATTTTTAACAAGCGATAGGTTCTCCCAGCAATATCTTTATTAAAATCTTTACGAGTGGCCGGGATCGCAATTGCACGCATGATATCTTCCGTCGCTAGCTTTCCAAATAAACGATTATGCTTATCTGTTTTTAGTGTGCAATATAACTTATCACCTTTTGCTGGCCATAAAGTTAATAAGGCAGGGAGGTCATCCTTTGATATAAGAATATCCTTGCTAATTCCGATGTTTACAAACACCCCCAGATCTTCCCTCACTTCGACCACTTCTACCCAATCATACGTACCTATTTTAATGGTTGGAATGGTCATCGTTGCACTTAATCTTCCTTGATGATCTTGATAAAGAAACACAGTTTGTGGCTCGTCTGGATCAAAGGACTCCAATATTTCACTATTATGAAGAAGAACATCCTCTTCTCCATTTGATAAAAAATACCCAAATGGTGCCTCTCGCTCCACATGCAGCTGAGCAATGGTTCCTGGCTGTAGACCTGTCATATAATAAAAATCCTTTCTATCTTATTCATTTTAGTTTTTAGTCATTTCATCGGTAACTATTCACCTATTTTATCCTTTCTATTGTACACTAAGGCTGTTTTCAAATACATTGTTCTTTGTCTAAAATCCCACAGTTTCAAGATAATCACACGAATAAACGAATTATTTAAGCGAAGAATATGGATGAACTTCTAAAATGATTGAAAGAATAGGGTGAAAATATGGACCGTGACCGCGATTATCATGACAGAGATCCTCATTTAGATGCTCCTTATGAGGGAATAGTAAATGATTCTACCGGGGGACCGACAATGGGACTGAAGTTTGATTTGTCATATAAGAACCCCTTTCATGTCACTTCTCTTCGAAAAGATGAAGAAATGGAGAGATTTTCTAAATACTTTGATGGAAAAATGGATAATAATACAGATGGAGGGTGAATAGACATGACACAATCTAAAGGACAAAAGGAACGCCAATGGAAAGTAAGAAAACAATCACAAAATCCGCATGGAAAGATAACATCACTAGAAGAAATTGCGGATGAGATGACTCCAAACACTAAAAAGCCCTTAAAATAAAAAGGATCTAACCAAAATTACAAAAGCCACCACTGTAAAAGAATTATTACAGATGTTAATCAAATATTTGATCAACCATTGATTGTGGAAATTTAATACAATTTCAGATAACAAAAAAGCCGAACAGCTTTAGTTCGGCTTTCCATTTATTACATTGCCTCTTCCAATTGTTCAACCCCTACAGTAGCACTAATTAATAGATTAGCAAAATCCGCATCGATTTTTTTACCGTTTTGCGCTCTCACTTCATTTGCAAAAGCATGTAGCATGTTTTGTTTTGTTTTTGGATTGTTTGCTTTTTGAATATTTTTCACTTTTGTTTGTAGACTGTTATAAATACCGTGATTTGTAATTTTACCGTGATCATATCCAATCTCTAGCAATTGACCAAGATGGTCGGTATCCATAATTACTTGAATGTCAAAATCTCTTGTACTTACATTTCCAGCAATATCCTCCGCTGTTACAGAAAGAGTATGCTGTCCTAAAGAAAGCTGAAGTGGTTCAATCTCAATCGGATTTTGAACCTCCATACCATCAAGTGTAATCTTTACACTTTTTACTCCTGTACCCTCATCTGTGACATTGATGTTCTCTACAATTTTATCTGTAAGATAGAATGTATCTTTATTAAGATCATGAATGACAGGTGGTGTTTTATCCGCTTGCTCGAAGGCGTTTAGGCTTAACGGCTTTAATTGATACGTGCCTTTAAAAATAGAAGAAATACCGGAAATGTTTACAATATCCCCATTTTTATATTGAGAAGTAAATTGATTATACGTAAGTCCGGTTCTTTCATCTACTCGTACTCTAGTTGCTTTTCCATCCTTTGTAACATCGAATTCAAATGCTTTGTTTAAGGCTGTCAGGTTTTGGATCTCAACATCTTCTAATTTAACCAATTTTCCTTGATTGTCCTCGTTAAGCTCATTAACCGTGATAGGATTAGGCAATTCACCAGTACCCGTTTTTTCAATAGCAACTGGATCTGATAATTCCAATTCAGTATTGTAAACGGAGAGCGGGGCAGTAATTTTCACTGTATCTCCCGGTTTAAATTCTCCATCATTCAAAAAAACGTAGATTCCCGCAGTATCATCTTGCAAGTAGAATCCTTTACCACCAAATACTCCCGGTGTCGAGGTTACAACACCTTCCACTGTTACCACTGTTCCAGATCCTGCTTTTCTGGCATCCGCTACAGAGATTTTTTCTGGTAAGTTGGGTTTATCCTCAGGAAGTGGCTCGGCAGATACATTGCCAATTTTCACCGATTCTGTTAGTACATTATTTTTTGCAGAACGCAAGCGAAGACTTGCATCTCCTGTTGTTCCCGGCTTTATCTTGACTGTTAAATCTTTGCTAGCATGGCCCATTGCATCTGCCGTAACAGAAAAATCAGCACTGTACCCGTAGCTAGTCGGCCATGAACCATCAGCATTTTGAACCATTGCTACCTGAGTTCCTCCTGATAGATAGATTCCCAGATTTAACCCGCTAACTGTCTGACCTGGTGTTAGATTATCTAAATTAACACGAATCTGAAATTCTTCCGCATTTGGTAAAGTAGCTTGATGAACAAATGAATATGTCGGATTTACCGGTGCTGTTTTAGTAGATCCATATGATCCTGCAGCAAAAGTAGATGAGTCATACCATTTGTATCCACCTGATGGCTGAGACCATGGTTCCGGCTCTGGTTCAGTTGTATTTTGCGGCTGTTCCCAATCATATAATTTTGTTACCGGACTAAGTTCTAATCCAGATACTTGATCAAAACTAGTATAGTTCTCTTGATTTGCTAACCAGTTAATGGTGTTAATAAGGAATGTACTATCGTCTCCTTCATCTTTAAATCCATCATAGGTTGTTTTCTTTTTCCCATTATCTTCACGCACATATTTCGGAGAAGAATCTTCTACTGGCGAAGAATCTCCTAAGAAAGCTGCTTTTCCTTTACCTACCTTAGAAATAGCTGCAAAGGCACCTTCTTCTATTCCACCGTTGTTGTAAACGCCTTGATCTACCGCACTACCCCATTTTGGTGGGTTTTTCGGCATATATATTAAACCTTTTGCCTTCGTAGGATCTAAGATTGCTAGAGTCGATCCAGCATGCATTTCAACTGTTTCCACATCTTGGGTAATACCAAAAGATTGATCCGGAGCAACAACCGTTTCTCCTCCAGTAATATCTCCCAATGCATTAGTACGGAAACGAATGCCAAAATGATCAGCTAACCAATCGGAGCTTTCTACACCTTGCATTGCTTGCGAGGATGCTTCTTCCTTTGTCATCCCTTTCGTAGGATCACTATATGCCCCACGCCTAAATCCATTGAAAACTTCCCCTGAATCCCAACGATTTAGATTACGGTCCGAATTATAATGGTCTCCGATAAAAAAGATGCTACCTCCATTTTGCACATATTGAAGCATGGCATCTTGTTCCGACTTTTTAAATGGAATATTTGATTCTCCGAGTACGAATACATTGTAATCCTTTAAATCATCATACGTAATTGGAGTAGTTTTTCTTAGTTCTTTAACGTAATATCCTTCTTGTGCAATCGCATTTCCAAAATCTGAAAATGCTCCATCAATAACCCAGTCAGCAGCACCCGCTGTTTCACCGTGAGTATTATCAAATAATACCTTTTTCCCATTTGCGGGACTTGCTGGATTAATAAATGGCGCTGGATCATTAGCTCCTTCTGCTTTTGCAGTATGCAAACCAGAAAGGGATGGAATGGTTCCAGCAATAACAATAATTGTTAATACTTTTACAAACAAACTTTTTAATCTCCCCATAATTGCCTCCCCTAAAAATAGTAATATGCCACACTTCTTATAATGATTTAATAGAAATGTGACATACTCATAAAAATAGTATCATCACTCTGTCCTTCATTATATAGGTCTATTCACCTGAAAAAGTTAATAAAGGATTAAGATTGCGTAAACATTAAATGTTGATATTCCAAAGGTTCAAAGGGTTTTATTAAATTTTCTATATATTACAAAAGACCTATTTCGTAATTAACTATTTAATTGGTTCATTGACAAACAGCATTCTTTTTTGATCAAAAAACTTTGTTCCATCTCCTTGCCTACTCTCCAACGGGGCGAGATTACTCTATTATTGTTCCCTGTCTTTCTTACTATCCTTGCATCCGGGTACGAACTCCCACTGTTGTGGCTCCCGGTTCCTTCACGAATTTTACATCGTACAAATAAAAAACAGCTACGAAATAAAGTAGCTGCAAATTATTATTTCCTATTCAATTACTGGTAAAATTTTGGTTCCCTTTTCCATTTCAGAATTACATAATGGACATTTTGGAGTATCCTCAAGAGAAAATGCTTCCCTCATCCATCCGAAGCAGTCATCATTTGTGCATGACCAAATGGATGTCTCCACTTCAGGTACTGGTTCCTTCTGGCCTCTAAAATATGCCATAATAGATCGCATCCCTTCAACGTGTTACCATTAGTATATCATTATTTAGAACAAAGAGATACCAATGGATGGAAAAGGAGAGATTATTTCCATCTCCTTTTATGTACATACTCTATTATCTTATGCGAGACGTCCTGTTTTTACTCCAATTTTTTTTAAAATAGGAAAAGAACCTACTCCTCATGGAATAGGCTCTATTCTTTTGTTAAAAACCTCCATTTCCTATAACCAAGCAGCACCAACAATGATAAGGAGAATGAACAAGACAACGATTAACGCAAATCCTGCACCAAATCCTCCTCTAACTGGTGCACCATAGCCATAACCACCGCAGCATCCAAATCCAGGGTTTCCGTAAAACATTCACATACACTCCTTTTATAATTTTTCACATTTCATCAATATACGTAAGCGGAACCGACAATGATCAATAATATAAATAGTACAACGATTAGCGCGAATCCGCCGCCAAAACCAACTGCACTCATTTATAACACCTCCTACTGTGTTATCACTAATAGAATATGGGATATCCGCTAAAGTGGGTGGGTATTTGACCATTTTTTATGAAAATAATAAACTAGCCGTGTCCCTAGATGGTAAACTGCCTACCGGGTGAAGGTTATATGGATGTTGCATTCGCAACTCTTCATAAAGCCACAAAAAAAGCGCATGATCCTTCGACCATACACTTTTAGCTCAATCCGTTATTTTTTTCTAATATCCCACTAAAGATCCAGGCGGACTAAGGTATGTTAATTACTCTTCATTCATGGAACACACATCTTTTTTAGCCGCTAACAGGACCTAGGTCCGCAAACATCCAGATTATACCCATTTAATAACAAATAGCGGAACTAGTGTCCCTCAAAAAGTAACCCTACACTCGTTTCCCTAATTGCATTAATGTCATATCGTCCATCGGAGGATTGTGAAGTCCTGCTCTAACATCACGATAATACCTTTGCAATGGACTTTTTTCAGACAAACTTCTTGCTCCAACAATTCTCATCGCCAGGTCTACAATCTCTACTGCTAGATTCGTCACAGTTAACTTTACTGCCCCGAGCTCAGGATTCATGTTTTTCCTTGTTTCCTCGTTACCTTCATCCCACATTTTTGCAACAGAATAAAGAAAATGTCTCGATTGCATAAGTTTTAATTCGATTTCACCAAACTTTTGTTGAATCGCAGGCAATTCAAAGATTGGATGATTTAGACTGTTAGGAGTATAACTTTTCGCAAAAGCTGCTGCCTCACGCTTGGCTGCTTCGGCAATGCCTAAGTAGCACGCAGGAATATGCAAAAGCCAGCCATTTGCTGATTTACTTCTTGGTCCGACCTTCTCTGTTAGAAAATGATTTGGAATTTCTACATTTTCCAATACTAAATCATGGCTTCCAGATGCACTCATCGCCACACTATCCCATGTTTCATCTATGGAAAGACCGGGAGTATTACGAGGAATAAGAAAATAAGCAACTTCATCTACATCTTTAATAGTTGCAGACACAATAAAAAAGTCGAGTACAGGAGACATAGTTGTAAAGGATTTTCTGCCATTTATCACCCATGCGTCCCCTTTTTGTTCAGCAGTTGTGGTTGGTCTTCCTCCTCGAGTTGGACTTCCTGTTTGTGGTTCAGTTGCACAAACATTTAGTAATGCCCCTTTTTGAACTTCTTCGCAAACATAAGAAAAAAGCTGTTCATCCCAATTGCGTTTATCTGCTAAATTCATCATATTTCCCATATGCCAGCCAATTGACAAAGCCGTAGCACCGTCGCCAATAGCAATAGTTTCCTGAAAGCGAACAAAATCGTACAGGGATATTTCCGCTCCTCCAAATTCTTTAGGGGATGTCAGCCTGGTGTATCCGATTCTCTTTAAATCATCTATATTTTCAAAAGGAAATTGGCCTTCCTTATCATTTTTAGCCGCACGATCATTAAATGGCTGAACGAAATCTTCAAGAACATGCAATCGTTCATCAAATGTATGTAAACTTAACAAATCCATCTTTTGTCCCTCCCAATATTAAATCCTACGTATAGTTTAACTAAAAAATTTTTTAATTACTAGTAAATAACTCGGAATTATTAAATGAAACCTTCTGAAAGACGATTCGTAAATAAGTAAATGAAGGGTGATTATCTGCATTCATGTATAATTTCATCAACTTAATTGATTAAAACACCCAAGCCCCTTGGAGCAAATGTTAAAATAAAAATAAAAAGGTTTTGGCAAATGATTATTATTTGGTTTTTATTAATAATTGCACCCTTTTCCTTGTTCATTCATGAATTCGGGCATTCACTAGGTGCTTATCTTGTTAAATCGGATAAAATACAATTATTTATTGGTGCAGGAAAACGGATATTTCTATTTCATGCGGGTAAAATATCCATTCATCTTCATACTTTTTACATGCTTGGAGGACATACGGCCAGCTAGAGGAACCCTTTCTATACAAAATCAGAACAAATCATCATTTCTCTATTTGGTCCGTTATTAAATGGCGTGATTGGATTCCTTAGTACGTTTTTATTTTCTGGCAGTAATTCTAGTGTGCTCCTTTTCTTTAATTTCTTTAATATCTGGTTGTGTATCATTAATCTAATTCCTTACCGAATTGGTGAAAAGCAATCAGATGGCTATGTAGTTTTGAAAACTTTATTCGGGAGAGATCAAAAAGAATCCATGTAATCAGTATAAGCGCACCATTCATACTGTGCGCTTTTCATTTCTATTTTTCCACTGTTTCCCATTCCTTTTCAAATTCATTTAACTGATTAGCTACATACGCTTTACTAGGTACATGCCTCAGTATTTCTTCTTGGCTATACACTTTTCCACCCTTTATGACAAAATGGATGTCCTGTGTATGTTGAATTTTTTCAAGTGGGTTGTTATTTAAGAGAACAAGGTCAGCAATATTTCCCTCTTTGATGGATCCAACATTTTCTAGTTGTATAGATTTAGCCGCCTGAACAGTTGCTGCTTGCAAGGCTTCCATTTCTGAAAATCCAATTTCAACAAACAATTCCAATTCGCGGTGTAGAGACATTCCGGGAAATGTCCAAATCAGCGCAGGCGTATCCGTTCCTGTTACTACCAGACCTCCTAAATCAAAATAGGTTTTGGCAACAACTTTTGTAAAGTGATTCAACTTAGCAAATTGCTGCTTTAGCTGTTTATGTTGTACAGACATGTTAAGCCAATGCTCGATCAGTATATTCTCCTTTTCGAGTGACTCCCTTACCTTATTTTTCGTATCCCAAATATGAGGATATTGATCCACTTGGTCAAAAATAACAAGGGTTGGACAGAGCTTTACTTTATACGCAATCATTCGTTGACAAAGTTCATTAATCTTCCGTTCGTCTGGTTGTTCCCAATTGAGATGACTCCATGGAGTCTGATCTGCCATTGGGTACCATCCTTGATAAAGGGCTTGAGCAAATCCAGATGCATGTTCCAACCAAGTAACTCCCATCTGCGCAGCATCTAAAGCATGTAAATCTTTGGAATGAATTAAGTCACAGCTTACTTCTAAATCATATTTTTTCGCCTCATCTACTACTGCTTCCATCACTTCTCTATTCACCCAACCGTATAATTTTATAAACTTTGCTCCAACACCAACCTGCCTTCTCACTTCTTTTCTTGCCTCTTCCGGATTATCGGTGACGAAATTCCCAAAACTAGTTGGCCCCAATTGACCAGGGGTTCCGTCAATCATTCGGTCTGCTGAGTATACACGTGGTGTTGGTGCATCCATAGGTGCATGAATTAAGTTTTTAATCATAAAAACATTTCCCGCTGTATTACGGACTGTTGTGACCCCGGATGCCAGAAAATGCGGCGCAAATTGTTCCTTAATATGACAATGCATATCAATTAGCCCTGGAATAATGTATTTACCTTTTGCACCAATGACCGGAATCTCTTCTGGCAACACCTCATTTAAAGGAAAAATTCTCTTTATTTTGCTGTCTTGAATTTCGATAGATCCCGTAAAAAAATTACTTTGTTCTACATCAATAATCGTTCCATTTGCCACAATATAATGTCTTTGCTCACTCATTTTTTATCCCCCTTAAATTTTTTCGTTATAATACGAGTATGCAAATCTTTGATAACTTCATTTTATATAGAATAATTACTAAATTTTTTAAAATTTTCATATAGTGGAACGGGGAATATGAATGGCATCTTACGGTGAAACATTGCGGCAAATCCGTGTACAAAAGGGATGGACTATGAAGGAACTTGCCGATGGAATTTGTTCAGTTTCTTTTTTATCCAAATTTGAACGAGGGGATTCCGAAATCACCATCGGACTGTTTAATAGAATTTTGGACAAATTAATGCTCAGTTTCGATGAGTTTTTATATATACATAATGACTATATGCCTGATCAGCTTGAACATTTTTTTAATAATGTCGGTATAGCGTATTCTAATCAAAACTCTGCTCAGCTAAAGCATTTAAAGAAACAGGAAATGGAAAAATGGAAGAAATACAGAATTGATACCTATTATTGTAATGTTTTGATGCTTCAAGTTTATGAACGAATTGTCGAAGAAAAAGCAATCGATGAAGATGTTGATAAAAAGGATATTAAAATTTTATCCGATTATTTATTTCGGGTTGAGATTTGGGGTTATTATGAATTAAAACTTTATAGCGCTGCAATGCTGTTTCTTGAACCTGGCATGGTCGTTCAGCTATCTAGAACAGCTTATGAAAAAAGTATCCGTTATCGAAATTTAAAAAAGGTGAACGAAGCAATTATATCTGTCATTATAAATACCCTTGTCTATTTAATAGGACCCGTAAATCGCTTTCATGAAGATTTGAAGTATCAAAAGGAAATCATTGAGTTCTTTTCCTATTTGGAAACGATAGCACTCCCCGAGAGTCATTTGTTTGAACGGGTGGAATTACTTCATTTAAAGGGTGCATATGAGTTAAAAATAGGAAACAGAGAAGAAGGAATTGCCAAAATACATCATGCATCTCAAATCCTTTCCGATTTAGGTTCTTTTGGAATAGCAAATAGAATTGAGAATTATCTACAACAAATTTTGGATTTTACTAAATGACAATACTGCAGACAGGATGGGATCGGTGGTCAGCATCAGAGATCGTCTTTTACAAGGTGTCTGTTAGACATGCTGGGGATTCTGCTCATGTATGGTGTCTTTTATAGAGAGACTATTAGACATTTCGGGGGGCCTGCTCGGGTCTGGTATCCTTTATAAATGGGCTATTGGACATTTTGGAGCTCATGCTCATGTGAATTGTCCTTTACAAGGGCTCTATTGGACATTTTGGGGCGCATGCTTGGGTCTAGTGTCTTTTATAGTAGCTCTATTAGACACTTTGGGGCATATGCTCATGTGAATTGTCCTTTACAAGGGCTCTATTGAACATTTTAAGGCGCATGCTCATGTGAATTGTCCTTTACAAGGGCTCTATTGGACATTTTCGGGCGCATGCTCGTGTCTAGTGTCCTTTACAAAGACTCTATTAGACACTTTGGGGCATATGCTCGTGTGAATTGTCCTTTACAAGGGCTCTATTGGACATTTTGGAGCTCATGCTCATGTGAATTGTCCTTTACAAGGGCTCTATTGAACATTTTAAGGCGCATGCTCGTGTGAATTGTCCTTTACAATGGCTCTATTGGACATTTTGAGGCGCATGCTCCGGTCTAGTGTCCTTTATAGAAGCCCTATTAGACACTTTGGGGCGCATGATCGTGTCTAGTGTCCTTTACAAAGACTCTATTAGACACTTTGGAGCGCATGCTCATGTGAATTGTCCTTTACAAGGGCTCTATTGGACATTTTCGGGCGCATGCTCGTGTCTAGTGTCCTTTACAAAGACTCTATTAGACACTTTGGGGCATATGCTCGTGTGAATTGTCCTTTACAAGGGCTCTATTGGACATTTTGGAGCTCATGCTCATGTGAATTGTCCTTTACAAGGGCTCTATTGAACATTTTAAGGCGCATGCTCGTGTGAATTGTCCTTTACAATGGCTCTATTGGACATTTTGAGGCGCATGCTCCGGTCTAGTGTCCTTTATAGAAGCCCTATTAGACACTTTGGGGCGCATGATCGTGTCTAGTGTCCTTTACAAAGACTCTATTAGACACTTTGGAGCTCATGCTCATGTGAATTGTCCTTTACAAGGGCTCTATTGGACATTTTCGGGCGCATGCTCATGTCTAGTGTCCTTTATAGTAGCTCTATTAGACATTTCGGGCCGACAAATCGTGTCTGGTGTCCTTTACAAGACTCTATTAGACACTCCGAGGCACCTTCTCGTGTATGCTGTCCTTTACAGAAGTTTATTGCACACTTAGGAATCCAACTCGTATGCGTTGTCTTTTCCAAAGGTTCCAAAGAACTTTTTTCCTGTTACACGATACGTCTTTTTCTTTCTATATTGATTAGTAGAACGTTCATTCATCCTTGTGAATTGCCCCGTGTTTTTGAAAATGGAATAGTCGCAGAAGAATATATAATACAGCATAAAACGCAGCAGGATTCTTATGAAACCCGCTACGTTTCCTTTTTTTAAATAACGCACCGTCATGTAATTTTTACTAGCTATGCATTTACATTTCCCAATACACCATTCGTTGCGGTAATCGCAATTATGACACAGCCCCACATATGCTTGTATGCGGTAACCATATCATCACATGTAAAACGAATAGTTTTCGGATCTACTGCTTTAACTGTTGGTAAAGTAGTCGTCATTTTTGCCTGCTGTGGACCTTTGAATTGAATCTCGAAGGTGACCGGACCGGAAATTTCTAGTGGTTTAATGTTTTTTGCCTTTTGAATAGCAACTTCAGCTTTTTCCCGAATTTGTTCTGCAACAACCGTTGGATGAACGAGCTCAGCTGCAAAGCGGTCTATTGCTCTTTTTACTACAACCGCTTCTACTTCCGGAAGAGTTTCCTTCACTTCTTTTACATAGGCATCATCACCGCTAATGAAGACAGCTGGAACACCGAATGCACCTGCAACAAACGCATTCATTTCCGTTTCACCAACTACTTTCCCATTTATCTTCATTTCATTAACACAAATTCCAGCCAATGTATGGCTAATTACAGCATCAGATCCGCCTTCACGGCCATGATGTCCGACAAACATAATTGCATCAAAGCTTTCATCTAGTCCCTCTAGCTGGCACATCACACGATTACTTCCAGAAACTAGTCTCGCTCGAGGATCTAAGTCTTCAATCAAAATATTGGACATATTTCCGTGCCCATCTGCGACCACAACCTCTGTTGCCCCACCATTAAAAGCACCTTCCACAACTGCATTCACTTCCGAGGTCATAAGCTTTCTAAACCGTTGATACTCGCTAGGTGTCTTCAATTGTTGATTGGTTGCAACTCCAGATATCCCTTCAATATCAGCTGAAATAAATACTTTCATGTTAAACAGCTCCCCCTCTAAAAATAATGTTCTCCGCTTAAGTTCTATCAAGCTAAGCTACATATACGCACAAGGCTATTAATATCCACAATCACTGCAATGCTGCCTACCCATTAAATATTACCATTCAAAACTAGTATGTTCCGTCAAATTCAATACAAATGCCTTTGCTAGCTCCTTTGTCGCTTCTAAATCGGCAACACTTACAAGCTCAATCGGAGAATGCGCATATCTCGATGGTATAGATAGTACACCAGTTGGTACTCCATTATTGGCTAATGCGACTGCACCGCCATCTGTTCCGATTCCAGGAAAAATCTCGAGTTGATAGGCAATCCCATTTTCCTTTGCAAGGTTTACTAAATGGTTCTTCATCGTTTTATGTACGATCAAACTGAAGTCCATTACTTTAATTCCTGTTCCTTTTCCTAAAAACAATGTCTTGTCCATTGTCTCCTCGGGTGTATCACTGACAGCAGTTGTATCAATAGCAATGGCCGCATCGACATCTAATGTTTTGATTGCTGTTTCCGCCCCTCTTAAACCAACTTCCTCTTGAACGGAGAATAGGAGAGTCACTTCTCCCGCAAATGTTTCCTTTTGCAATTCATTGATTAATTGCAGTAATACGGCACATCCTGCCCGGTCGTCGAGTGATTTCGTCATAATCATTTCTTTTCCCTTTGGGCCCAAAACTTTCATTTCCGTTGCCCATGTTACTGGAGCACCTACTTCGATTCCCATCTCTTCCACTTCTGCCTTTGAGGATGCTCCAATATCGATGTATAAATGCGAATGTTTACGAACTTTTGATGGGTCATCAAACTTTACAAAATGAGCCGACATGGTCCCAATTACACCGTAGATTTCTCCGGAATTTCCTAAAACTTTCACTTGTTGTGCCAATAGAATACGGTCGTCGTGACCGCCTAATTTTTCAAATCGCAAGAGCCCGTTCTCTTCTACTTTTTTCACGATAAACCCAACTTCATCCATATGGGCAGTCAGCAAAACCTTGGGTCCCGGCAGACTTCCCTTTTTAACGGCAATCACATTTCCTATTCCATC
Source organism: Heyndrickxia camelliae (assembly GCF_002844575.1). Taxonomy (GTDB): domain Bacteria; phylum Bacillota; class Bacilli; order Bacillales; family Bacillaceae_C; genus Margalitia; species Margalitia camelliae. The sequence continues at coordinate 11,024 of NZ_PIQO01000009.1, read as the reverse complement.
AATACGAACCTCATCAACAAGATCCTTTACATAATCACGAATGTAATATGAAACATTATGCTCATATCCGCAAGGACCGCTTAAGGACGTTAATTTTTCTACAATTTCTAACATGTGCATTCTCCTCTATCAAATATATTCAAACGTATTTTTATAAACTTGTAGTTGAACCATTGATTTATACTCTTTAATACATGGGATCTGATCGAGTCTATAAAGGATATTCGTGATTTCTTCCTGATTTTGCACAGTGATTTGGGCAAGTAAAGGATATTCTCCCGATGTCATAGTGATGAAGCGGATTTCACGGATATTTTTTAACTCCTCTATAGCTGCCTGCAGCATCCCATTCTGAATTTTCATTTGAATAATAGCTTCCGCCTTTAACCCCAGTGCAATTGGATTCACTACTCCTACGACACTTAAAATATCGTTTTCTATTAAATTTTTATACCTTGACCGAACTGTTTTTTCCGTAACACTCAATCGAGAGGATAATTCGGTAAAAGACATACGTCCATCCCCAGAAAGTAATTTAATCATTGCCCTGTCTAATTCATCAATTTCATATTTCATAGATTCCCTTCTTCCGATAATAATTTCCCTTTTAAACAACATAAATCAGTAATAATTCTTAAATCTATAACTCTTTTTCAATACTAAGAATATACTTTATTATCTAAAAATGATATATTTAGAGTAATTATATAGTTGAAATTTTCGGAAATCAACTATTAACTAGGGGGATTGAACATGTTAGCTATTGTAAATGCAAAAATTTTTGATGGGACTGGGAATGTTATCGAAAATGGACAGATCATTATTGAAAACGGTGCATTTGTGAAAATCGGGACCTCTCTCTCCATTCCAAATGATTATAAAATCATCGATGTCGGTGGAAACATCGTTACCCCAGGGCTGATTGATGTACATACTCATCTTGGTGTCCATGAAGAAGGGATTGGCAAAGCTGGTCAAGATGTAAATGAAACCAGCTCTGAAGTAACAGCTCAGATTCGTTCCCTTGATGGAATTAATCCGTTCGAGCCTGGATTTGAGGTTGCAAGAAAATCAGGTATAACGACCGTGCAAATTATGCCGGGAAGTGCAAATGTAATCGGCGGAGAGATGGTGGTGGTGAAAACGGTGGGAACTATAGTAGATCAAATGGTTCTCAGAGAGCCATCAGGGATGAAAGCAGCAACCGGTGAAAATCCTAAAAATGTCCATGGTGGGAAAGGAAAAATGCCGACAACGAGAATGGGTGTGGCTGCTAGATTACGTGAAAAGTTCATCGAAGCGGAGCATTATCAAAAACAGTATGAAAATGGTCAAGTCGCACGCAATCTTGGTTTGGAAAATCTTTGCAAAGTATTAAATAAGGAAATCCCACTCCGCGTTCACGCTCACCGAGCGGATGACATTGCCACTGTTTTAAGACTGAAGCGTGAATTAGATATTGAAATTACAATCGAGCATTGTACAGAGGGACATTTAATCGCTGATTTTATTGCCGAGCATGATGTAAGAGTTTCAGTTGGCCCCACCATGTCTTCTAAATCCAAAGTAGAGTTGGCAGGTAAAACTTGGAATACTCTTATTGCGCTTACGAATGCGGGTGTTCCCGTATCTATTACCACAGACCATCCCGTTGTAGGAATTGAGCATCTAATGACAAGTGCGATTATGGCCGTGAAAAACGGATTATCAGAAACAGATGCTTTAAAAGCCATCACCATCAACGCTGCAAAACATTTGGGTGTTGAAGAACGGGTGGGCAGTATCGAAATAGGAAAAGATGCGGATTTCGTTGTTTGGAATGGCGATCCATTTGATTTGCGATCCTCTGTACTAGAAACCTATATTCAAGGAGAATGTGTGTCTACTAAAGGTTCATAATTGTATTTGAAATTATTAAAGTTTACACATAAAAAACGTTAAGATTCCTTATCTCAACGTTTTTTATGGTCCCCTATTTGCTTTTAAGCATTTCTTTTCATTATCTTCCCCACACCAAATACAATTAAAAGAAGGAGTAGAAGAGAAAAAACTGTAGCCAATATACTGCCTTCCCCAAATAAAGCGGTCAATACGTCTGCAAAAGAGGGTACTCCCATTGTGTAAAGCAAGGGTAATATTAAAATTGGTGTAAAGAGACACATTACAAATAATAAAAATTTCTTCCCTTTGATCATCACAATTACCTCCTCTACAATATTTTACCGTAATATTCAGACAAATACATTTTTACCATTAATTTTTTTGTTATATTTCTCCAAACCGAATAACACTTCCGGGTTATCCGTACTTAAAAAAAAAATGATCATCTTTAGGCTAAGATCATTACTGCAGGAGTATCATAAGATATAAAAAGAGTTTTTAAAGAGGATTGGATCATAAGGAAGAAAAAAGTTCCCCAAAGGAGGGAGTTAGGTTGTACAATGTTTTGATGTTTGTGGATTCAGGGGTAGATGATTCCTTTGCGCTTATGTATGCTCTTATGCATCCTAATCTGAATATCGTCGGAGTTGTAAGCGGTTATGGAAATATTACAAAAGAGGAGTCCATTGCTAACACTGCATATTTATTGAGTTTAGCCGGCAGAGAGGATATTCCTATTATTGCTGGTTCGTCGGGTCCATTATCAGGAGAGATTGCTCAATATTATCCTGAAATTCATGGAAAAGGCGGACTCGGTCCAATCCAACTCCCATCACACATAGGAAATTGTGAAGTCTATACTATTCACAAAATCATGGATATTGTTACAGATTATCCTAACGATCTAATTATTGTAGGAGTTGGGAGACAAACAGACGTGGCATTGCCGCTGATTATTCATGGCTCCAATGCTTATAAGAATGTGAATGCCTTTTATATTATGGGCGGCGCATTTCTCGGACCTGGTAATATAACACCGGAGGCAGAAGCTAATTTTTATTCCGATCCCATTGCAGCGAACCATGTGTTGGAAAAGGCAAAAAATATTTATTTGCATCCATTAAACATAACAAGCAGAGCTCTCATTCCACCTGAGGTTATTAACCTTATAGTAGAAAAAGGAAAATCTCCATTTAATTTGTTACTGAAACCGGCATATGATTATTACCTGAATGCCTACAAAAAAAACGTACCTGGAATTAAAGCCGCTCCGATGCATGATGTTATGGCGGTTAGCGCCATTGTGAACCCTAATCTCGTCACTTATGTACCGCGGAGAGTGACGGTAGAACAATTCGGTTCAGCTCGTGGGAAAAGCATTGCTGATTTCAGGCCGAGACCGAGTGAAGAGCCCAAGGAAACTCTTGATTGGATTGGGATGGACGCGGATATTCCTGCATTTATTGAAGATTTTACTTTGATTTTTATGAGGGGACTTATCAATAATAAATAGCGGGAAGTACAGAATGAATAAGCACCATTTGTACTTCCTTTTTTATATTTAAAAAACATGTTTGCTGATATATTTCCCTTTTTTCACCTTTGCCCTCGACTTCTGGTACAGGAGCAACACATAATCTTTGAAAAAGCTTCCTACTGAACTATCTTCCCAATTCCCTTTATCCAAACAGTTACTGGAAAAATTTCTGCATCCTTGTTAGAAAAATACCAACGGCGACCTCTTTTTACCACGATAACCAAGCCTTCCTCATTGCCAACTGATGCAAATGACTCGTCCGCTTCCTTCCAACAGGGAATTCCTATATTATTCAATTCTTGAACGAATGGAAGGACCTGATCTCGAACGATACCTATCTCACTAACATTTAATAAATCTTCCGATGAAAATTCTCCTTCTGTTTTATTAGGTAAATGATGGCGTGCTATCAATTCCACAATATTACCTGCTGGGTCCTCAAAATAAACGGATTCAGCATTCCAAGTTTCAAAATACACCTCATCCTTTCCGTCTTCCCTATTTAACTTAACCCCTCGATCTTGAAGCCACTTTTTTGCCTGTTGAAATTTATTATTAGGGATGTTCATTGCAAAGTGATAAAAGGGATGATTTTTATTAGCTGTCTCTTTAAAAGACAAAAGCGTTTCACCGACTTTGAATGTCAAACATTGCGGTGTATCCTCCGTAATATTTAAACCCAACATATCTTTATAAAAGTTTCTCAAATCAGCTATTTTATTTGTATCCAAAAGTAATTTTTCGATTATCATTGACGATCCCCCCATTCTTACTCCACATAATTAGACACTTCTATTAAATTTTGGTCAGGGTCTCTAAAGTAAACGGAATAGATTTTCCCTAGAGCTCCGTTTCGGTGGACTGGCCCCTCTAATATAGAAATATGATTTTGGGTTAAATGTTCTACCACTTCTTGAATGGATGATTCTGTAATAAAGCAGACATCAGCTGATCCAGGTGTTGGAAGCGATGCTTTTGGTTCGAATTCCATCCCATACTGATGCACATTTATTTTTTGATTACCGAATTGCAATGCTTTTCTGCCCTCCCCAAAGGGTATGACCGTCATACCTAACACTTTTTCGTGAAAATCACATGTAATTTGGATATCCTTTACGGTTAAAACAAAATGATCCAATTTACTAATCTTCATCTTTTCCCCTCCCATCATCATCTCATCTGCTTATTATGATACTAGGAATCCCTTTCCACTTCCTCGTTCTTATGGCTAAAAAGCAACTTAGACTAAAGTCTTATAATATTTAAGTTCTTCCAATAAAAACAAGAAAAGCGTAAAAAAAAACCCTACTAAATATGAAAAAATAATTATTGGATTAAAAATTTATGGAGCTTTACATTCCTAACTTTACATATTATAATAAATAACGAAGTTAAACTTACTAACTTTTGTATAGTGGTTTTTCGGAAGGAGAAGTAATAATAATGGGTTTCTTAAGCAACTTATTCGGAAAACAACCTGAGGAGGAAGAAATGATGTCAAATTCACCATTAAATATAGGAATTATTCTAGGCAGTACTCGTCAAGGACGCGTAAGTCCACAAGTAGGAGATTGGGTAAAAGCAATTGCGGATAAACGTGGGGATGCAAACTATGAAATCGTTGATCTTACAGATTATAAATTACCACTTTTAGGGGAAGGCACTGGTGAAGAAGCTGGTGTATTAGCTTGGAAAGAAAAAGTAGCAAACCTAGACGGATATGTATTCATTGCTCAAGAATACAATCATAGCATCACTGGTGCTCTAAAAAATGCACTAGATTCTGCTTATCAAGAATGGAACAATAAAGCAGCAGGTATCGTAAGCTACGGTTCAACTGGAGGAGCACGTGCGGCTGAACATTTACGCGGTATTTTAGCCGAATTACAAGTGGCAAGCGTTCGTACTCATCCTACATTATCCCTATTCACTGATTTTGAAAACTTCAGTAATTTTAAACCAGCTGATATGCATGCTGATAATGTAAATGCTATGCTTGACCAAGTAATTGCTTGGAGCGGCGCTTTGAAAACATTAAGATAAGAGGCAATATGTTACCGGAACTTGATTGAGACTATACTTAATAAAGAAATCTATAAGAAAAAGGATTGATGGGCTCAAGCATCAGTCCTTTTTCTATTATTTGGCAAGGTAACAGCTTCTTGTACCTTCTGCTGCAATGTATGAAACGTTTCCTTTCCAAAAAACGCATCCGCACGCTGTTTTATTTCTTTTAACCACTCATCGTTTTCAGCTAGTATTTCTCTTAGCCTCTGTACAATATTCAAAGCTTCCGGATCGCTAATTTGTTGAGATACCCGCTCTAGTAAAACCTTCATATCTACCGAAAATCTTTCCGCAAAGCTATGACATTTCACCATATTTAACCGAAGGGGTTCAGCATATTCGTTGGTAAACGCTCTTCTGATACAACCTCTCACACCCGCATATCCATAAGAAACCTCAGAGGCAGCTCGGTAAAAGAGAATCATTCCGTCTGCATGGCTTGAATTTGGATGTAAGCGTAGCTCTGTCGTTAAAGACATTAACTTTCGTACCATTGGCCTAGCCGCCTCCATCGTATTCCACCAATCAAGCAGTCTTTGCCTTTCAATTTTATTCATGGATTGTGGTTGACCCAGCATGATTTTTCCTCCTTAAAGACGCGGGATTGCTTGAACATTTTCGATTCTAGCATGAATCTCATCCCACTGGTCACTCAAGAGTTCTTGACCTAATCTATTTGCTTCTCTAATCATTTGCCCTATTTGTCTATTTAATTGTCTGCTTAAATTCACTAAGTAAGACATATCAAGCGGGGCCTCTCTCACAGCCAATTCAAAATTTGGACTTAATTGCTGTTCACTAATTGTTAATGTGTCTAAATCGAAGACAAGCATTTCTAATGCAAGGGAAAAGTTTTCCCCTTCTCTCATTCGTTTAATGGTGCCCTGTACCGCATCAAATCCATATCCTACATCTGCTACGGAAGCATGATACGGATTCAAACCAGGTTTGGTTCTCAAGGAAGGTGTGGACCGAAATCCTGTCGTAATTGAGCAAACCACTTCTTTTGCAGCCATTCCTCTTTCTAACACAGCGTCTATCGCATCAAGATATGCGTTCCAATGATAATCAGTTTGATTTCTAAAAGAATATGTCATCCTTTTATTCTCCTTACATTCTCTTTCATTTATGAAAACAAAATCATATCCATATCCATTATATTTTTTTAAAGCAAAATTTATATTTTGTACAAAATGAAAACAATTAAAATAAAAAAAGTGCTCTCCAAAGAAGGCACTCATTTCCATGTTATTTTTTATTTCAGCTTCTCCATTAACAAGGTCTTATATTTTTCCTTTTTACATTGAGAATTATTGACCTTCTCCTTGTTCATTTTTAATAAATCAAAAATGTCGTTTTCAATAGCCCTCCTTTTTTTCAGTACCTTCAACGTACCATCTATACCTTGGTACCCCATTTCTTTTCCATATCCTTGGTTGGTGTAGTATTCAATGAAACCAGAAGACCATTCTTTTGGCCTTTCCATTATGGCTTTCTTAAAGGAAAATTCCAGATCATCTTGTACGATATAAAACAATTGAGGGTTTAATGGCTCTATGATGCTTGCTAATTCCATCACATAATCTAACACTATTTCTTTCTGTGCACCATATTTAACCATTGCTACCGTTATGGGATTCTGTATGAAGCAGCACTCAAAAATATACGTTTTATTTTCTTGCATAGCTTTTTCTGCGAATTCTGCCCACTTGTCCGTGATTAATTGGATATTCCGTTCTAAAGGCAGTTCATACACATCATGTTTAAAAATAGAGTTTAATAATTCATCAGAAAACATGGAATTTTGATAGGCTAATAAATAGTTTCCCCTTTTATTCTTAACTCTTTCTATTAATAACTCTTTTAGCTCTCCGCTAGCGGATAACAATCTGGTAAATTCCTCTTCATGAAAACAAGCTACGCCATCATAATCTGCAGGGTGATTTAAATTCCCTCTAAATATAACTCCGTTGGGATGTGTCTTTCTTTAAGAATCTCCTGAATAAGTGCGGCTGCGGTTGATTTTCCAAACCCAGGTAAGCCTTCTACTAGGATTAATTTTGTATTCATCAAAAACCCCCTATATTAGATAATTATTTTATAAATTCTCCCACAGTCTTGAAGAAATCGGAGTAATTCGCTAAGTAATAATCGGCAACAACATGTTGATTTTGAAAACTGCATGTTTTTATTCCTAGTTCCTTGGCTGGAATAAGATCAAGCTCTCTGTCTCCAATAGCTAAATCAATATGATGTTTCTCATGCAAATATTGATAAGCAGCCGAATTAGGCTTTCTGGGAAAACCATCATCTATCGTGACAATTTCATTAAAATATTTCTCCCAGCCATAATGTTCTAATATAGACATTACCCCCTTTCTATCCTTGTGGGTCATAATGACATTTTTGTCGGCAAACTTTAAAACTTCCTCTACCTTCTCAAAAGGTTGGATATCATTTGGGGATAAATTATTTTCCAAAGCAGCGATTTCCCTTAGCTGATTCTCACTAAGATTATAAAAATGAATTGCGTGTGAAAAAGAAACTTTTAATGTTTCATAGATTTCCTTTTCATCCGACTCGCCTCCCATAACCCGGGAAAAAATGCTGGAATAAGCAGGATATGTATCGAATAATGTGCCATCAAAGTCCCATAAAATATTCAAAGTAAAGACCCTCTTTCATCGTTTATATGTACCTATTTGCTAAGATACTCCTTAACTCCTTCATCATCTTATACCATTTACTTTGAAACAGGACATTTTAATTTCCCATTATTAGTTTCTTCCCCTCGATAATAGTTCGACAAGAGTTAATTTTACGACTATTACATCCAGCTTTTTGGTAAAATAAAGACAAGTATGATTATTGGAGGGGATATGATGGAACTGATTGTATATTTAGCTGGCCAAATTCACGATAATTGGAGAGAAGAGGTGGAGCAAAAGGCAAAAGAAAGAAATCTTCCCTTAGTATTTGTAGGACCGCAAACAAACCATGAGCGATCTGATAATATTGGGGAAGAAATTCTCGGGATACAGCCTGGAAAAGTATACAAAGATGATGCCGCCTCAGATATTAACAATTTCAGAACACAAGTATTGATGAAGAAATCCGATATTGTAATAGCATTATTCGGCGATAAGTATAAACAATGGAATACAGCGATGGATGTCAGCACTGCAATCACCTTAAATAAGCCAACTATTATTATCCGAAATGAATCATTAATTCATCCTCTGAAGGAGCTTTCCAATAGAGCAAATGTTACAGTTGAAACAATTGATCAAGCATTGGACGTTGTAAGCTATATTTTTGAATAGAGATACTCTAGGGGCGTTTAGCCCCTGCCCCTGCCACTCCCATTTCATTTTACTTTAATCTTTAGCAATATTAAGACTATAGAAAGGATGTAACAAAATCATGCTTTATAAACCCCGAGCGAAATCCACAGAACTATTGATATACGAAATCTTAAATAATCGAATGCATTTATCGGATAAGGCAAGAAATCACTATTTTCATCTAAAAAAAGGGTATGAGGGAGAGGTTATGTTTGATTTACTGACAGAGAAACTTCGGTGCGATTGCTTAATCATTAATGACTTACTTCTCCAAATCAATAACACTACGTTTCAGAATGATGCGCTGATATTAACACCTGAAACAATATATCTTTTCGAAATTAAAAACTTTGAAGGGGATTTTTATTTCGAAAAAGATAAACTTTTTATGAAGAAAAAATCTGAAGTTAATAATCCAATAATTCAATTGAAACGAAATGAATCATTATTACGCCAACTTCTCCAAAACATTGGATTTAATATACCTATTGCCGCATCGGTTGTTTTTATTAACCCCGAGTTTACCTTATACCAAGCCCCTCTTAACATACCGTTTATATTCCCAACTCAGCTCAAACGCTATTTGAATCAACTGGATAGAAATTCCCTTAATTTAAATCAAAAACAAAAGATTCTAGCTGATAAATTAATTTCTTTACACATAGAGGACTCTCCCTATATGCAGCGTCCACCCTATGAATATGATCAATTAAAAAAGGGTATTACCTGTAAACAATGTAGTTCATTTTGCATATCCGTACATGGGATGAGCATACTATGCGCAGTATGGATACAAAGAGTCGATTGCAGATGGAGTAATACGCAGTGTTGAGGAGTATAAACTTCTTTTTCCTAGTCGAAAAATCACTACCAATGTGATATATGAGTGGTGCAAAATAATAGATTCTAAAAAGAGAATAATGAGGGTATTAGAAAAACATTATTCGATGCTACGAAATCGTAGATGGTCCTATTTTTATTAAAGAAATACACATATACTACTTGTTCCTGCTATAAAAATCGATCTAAAGGTCAAAGGCCAATACCTTTTTATTGGCCTTTGTACCATTCTGGAAGGACAAGGGGTGGCTTTTTTCCCTTCCTCTTGGCTTTTTGAACCATTCTAAAGGACAAATGCTTTCCCTTTTTTCCTCCTTTTGTCTTTTTGAAACATTCTAAAGGACAAGGGCCTTCTCTTTTTTCCTCTTCTTGCCCTTTAACACCATTCTATACGAAAGGTCCATCTCTTTTTCTTTCCCCTATCCTTTTGAATAATTTCAAATAGTTTGAAGGTTACAATGTGGTTTACAGTATTAACTTGAGCTTTAGACAGATATAATAAACTTCACAAAAATAAAAACGGAGCACTATAACATTTAATTACTCCCAGTTGCGATCCTAAATACCTCAAAACTCAATGACGCTACAATGCTTTAAAATTAAAGGAACATTCCGCCCGATACTTCGATACGTTGAGCATTAACCCAGCGATTCTCGTCTGAAATAAGTGAAGCAATCATTGGACCAACATCATCGGCTTGACCGACACGACCAAGAGCTGTCATCTCCGCAATATGTTTGTTTACCTCGGGATTATCGCGAACTACACCACCGCTGAAATCGGTCGCGATAGCCCCAGGAGCTACAACGTTGGCTGTGATTCCGCGAGGTCCAAGCTCTTTCGCCATATAGCGAGTCAGTACCTCGATTGCACCTTTCATAGACGCATATGGACCGCTTTCTGGTACAGCGAAGCGTGTAAGACCTGTTGAGATGTTTACAATCCGTCCGCCATCATTGATTAGCGGTAAGAGTTTCTGTGTTAAGAAGAAGACCCCTTTGAAATGAACTTGATAAAGATTATCCAGCTCTTCCTCGGTTGTTTTCTCTCTTTCCAAATAGTATAGGTAAGCCGGCAAAGATCTTTTAGCTCCGAACGATATACGGAGCCGGACGGAACAGCTGCTCCTTTTGTTTAAAAAGGCCGACAATCCTATAGATTATCAGCTAAATCACGTTTTTTAACGAAGTCATTTTCAATTTTTTAGGAAAATCCACTTTAGCACTTCTATGATAAATAAAGAAAATATAAGACTTAGAACATTAATGGTATGTGATGAACGGTTTTTTTGTTTGAATATTTCTTACTGAACTAAAGCACCCATTAGTTGAAGAAGAGCTTCAACTCGATTGAA
>NZ_PIQO01000080.1 GCF_002844575.1 Heyndrickxia camelliae | reverse complement strand
CTTGAAATTCTACTGTATGCCATGCCGTATCGGTCACATCACCGAATACTCCTGTGACTGTACCGTTTTCAACATAACCTTTGTCAAAATCCTTAAGATCCGTAACAGAATTTCCATCTACTTTCATACTGCCAATTAAATACTCCATCCCAGCTGGAAGTTTGTCTGCGATTGTTAAGTTTCGAACAACGCCATCGGACACTTGGTTACGGGTTTTAATGGTATACACAACCGTGTCACCCACTTCAAAGGTATCCTTACCAGTTTCCAGATTTCTTGCTGTTTTTTCCGACTCTAATACTGGATT
>NZ_PIQO01000008.1 GCF_002844575.1 Heyndrickxia camelliae | reverse complement strand
TTTCAGAGGAGGGTTTTGTCCCAGCCTCTTTGGTATTTTGAAAGAGACGGTCGTTCCATTTCCTATGGAGCTTTGAATGACTAATCCCTGTCCATACATATTTTTTAAGCGGCGGTTTGTGTTTCTTAGTCCGATTCCTTTACTTATATTTAAAGGATTCTGAAGTACCTCCACTATCTTCATCTGCTCCATTCCAACTCCGTTATCCTTAACCATTATTTCTATTTCATTTGCGGTCTCTGTAATTTTAATGAAGATTTCTCCTCCATTTGAACGTTTTAGTATACCGTGAGAAACTGCATTTTCCACAAGGGTTTGAAGAGATAAAGGAGGTAAATAGAAATTCAAGTTTTCACTTAGTTCCCAATTAATTAGGATTCTTTCTCCAAATCGCGCTTTTTCAATAAATAGATAGGATCGGACAAGGTCCAGTTCTTTTTCAATGGAAACTTCACCATTGATATTATGGAAATCAAAGCTTGCCCGCATATAATTGGTGAATTCCTGAAGTAATCTCTGCATTTTTTCCATATCATAGTAACCGAGTGCAGCAATGGAGTTTATTGTATTAATAAGAAAATGCGGCTTTATTTGCGCTTGAAGCCAAGCGGCTTCCATATGTAACCGTTCTTTAATGGAAAGTTTTAAATCTATTAATGCTTTAACACGGGATTTAAGCTCAATAGAATCAACTGGTTTGGTTACATAATCATTGGCTCCGGATTGGAAGCCCGCAATAATATCTTCCGTACGATTCCGAGCAGTTAAGAGCAACACTGGAAGCTCCGAAACAGAAAATTGCTTTCGAATATATTGAGTTAATTCATATCCGGAAATATGAGGCATCATCACATCCGAAATAATAAGATCGTACTGTTTTGCTTTTATTGTGGACATTGCATCAGAGGCATTTGTCACCACGGTAATATCATAATTCGTTCCCAGTATATTCATTATTACTTTCAAATTCATACTATCATCGTCGACAGCTAATATTTTCGGTTTATTTAATTTGGACGATGATTCAACATCAGAATTGCTCTCTGTTTGGTCAGCAATAGTGGCAGCTGTTTCAAAGTGATTCATAGTGAAATAATTTTCATTCATATTTTCTACATCTGTTTCCAAAGGAATGGTGAAAGAAAATATTGATCCTTGATTAGGGGCTGAGGTTACATCAATGTTTCCTCCTTGAAGCTCAACCAGTTGTTTACAAATACTTAGTCCGAGCCCAAATCCCCCTTCATGGTTTGTTTTATTCATATTACCTTGTTCATAGGGCAGGAATATTCTCTTTTGAGTTTCCTCATCCATGCCAATTCCTGTATCTTCAATATATATATATGCGGTTTCATTTTCATAAGAAGCTCTTATCGTAATAGTTCCTTCTTCTGTGTACTTCATTGCATTATGGAGCAAGTTGAAAAATATTTGTATCAGTCTATTTTCATCTGCTTTGATTGCAGGAAAGCCATCATCAATATCCGTAATTATGGAAACAGGCTTTTTTTCAAACATGAATCGTACCATTTCTGTAACGCCTTTAACAATAGACTGCAAGTGTAAACTCCCAATTCGTAGATGTATGGTTCCTTGATTTAATCGGTTTATATCGATTAAATCATCCAGCATAAGCGACATTCGCCTTGCGATGGTAATTTGGGTCTTTAATTTATCGTATTGATTCTTATTTTTTTCACGGATTGTATCATCCAGCAAGCTTTGCGCAATGTTCATAATCCCGTGTAAAGGATTTCTGAGTTCATGAGAAGTGTTAACAAGAAAATCGTCTTTATGCTGGTTAACGAGTTGAAGTTTGTCAGCCAGTTCTTTCGTTTGGTTTGTTGAACGTAGAAAACGTTTGAACCAGAACATTGCAAAGGCGATAACGCTAAACATTAAGTCGAATGGGTAATGCATCATTTCAAACGAACCTATATCTCTAATAATGAGCCAACAGATATTTGCCGCCAAACTCAAACAGCCGAGTAATAAATAAATAACATCCTGAGTTTGCTTAAAAGCAAATTTAAGAATAGATCCGGATAAGATTATACCTATTATTAATACACCGCCAAGAAACACTTTCTCAGTTGGAACGATATATTGAGATGGGGATCCTAAGACAAATAGGGAGTAAACAATACAATATACTTCAAACCAAAATAATACTTTTTTGTTTTTGTATACTGGGAACATGTGCTTAACTATCAGCGGCAGAAATGCTGCAATGCCAATATAAGAAAGCAAGGCAATCTTTATCGATATTTCAAAAGGCATAGGAAACCAAACAAACAATAGCTTATCATCCGCTACAAGAACACTAAACGTTGCACAGATCATAGTTAAAGCAAAGTAAAGTACTCCCTTTTGGTACTTTCCTATAAAATAAAACAGTATTGCATATATTCCATGTACTAAGAAAACCCCACACAATAAGATTTGCAGTCCAATGGATAATAATGTACGATTTGTAACTGCCTCAATGGTTCCAAAGTGGAGTGATTGTGTTATCCCGCCTTTTTCACCAGTATTAGAAGCCTGAATAAGAATTTCAATGTTATTTGTATCGGTAGGGAGGGGGATAGAATAAGGAACAGATCGTGCTTCATTTAACCCTTCTTTGTTTGCTGGATTGCCGATTTTAGCGCTTAAATGCCCATTGATATAAATTGCTGAGGCGCTTCTAATTTCGTTTATCCGTAATTCTAGATGATGCTGAATGTTTTTATCCAGTAGAATTTGCAATCTATAAGTGCCATATTTGAAGGAATTTTTATCATCAGCAGGGAAAGCTTTATCCCATTTACCCGGTACTTGTAAATATCTTTTTTTAGTTAAAGCAGATGATTTTTCAGTAGTAATCATGTTATAGGGATAGAACTCCCATTCTCCATCAAGTGTAATAGTTGAACTTTTAGGGAATTCCCAGCCGCGCAGGTCTAATGTACCTTTTTTGGCAATAGGGTGCTTAATAGTCTTTTCAAAATGCAGCACTGTTAGTCGTAAACCAGTTATGAAAATTAGAAAGACTGTTAAAATAAGAAATGTTTTTCTGGTAAATAGCATAAATTAAAAATCAACCTCAATTCAAGTACTCATAAACTATTAAACTTGTTACCTATTATAAAATTTTTAGTAATCTTTTGAAAGAACTATATCTCTTAATCAATTCTCATAATTATTATTATTATTATCTTTGGTATATTAGCTATTATGTGCATATGGAGAATCGTAGAGAATTTGTAGATAAATGCATGGCATAATATGGATAAAAACTGAGTGGAAAGTTACGAAAGGACCAGCAGTAGGAGAAACTATGGTGAAATTATCAGGTTGATGTACTTTTAACAATGAATCATTTAACATTGATATTTAACTATTTTTTAAATATATTGGTTTACCTCCTCTCATGGATCAATTAATAATCCCCTTTGTTTATGAAAAACTGATTATTTTAAAAGGAGCTGAATCAGCCATGATAGAAGGTAATTATAATATTTATATTGTTATTCTTTCTATAATTATTTCGATATTAGCATCATTTTCAGCTTTAAATATTGCAGCAAAAATCTCGAATGCAAGTGGAAGAGGACGATGGTTTTGGCTTTTTGCGGGTGCATTGGTAATGGGAAGCGGCGTCTGGTCCATGCACTTTTTCGGAATGCTGGCTTTCCATTTTCATGCCCTTGTAAAATATGATGTAGGGCTTACATTATTATCAATGTTAGCAAGCGTGGCCTCTTCTTTTATTGCATTTTACATCACTATGCCAAGAGACATTAATAAGTTAAGACTTGCTATTGGTGGATTTATAATGGGGAGCGGCATCGTTGCAATGCATTACGTAGGTATGAAAGCCATGATTATGTCTTTTGAAATTAGCTATGATAAGACGTTGTGGATTATCTCGGCACTAATAGCCCTTGGTGCCTCGTATGCTGCATTGTTTTTATTTCTGAAATTTCGCAATCGGTCCACATCCAATTGGCTTAAATGGATATCAGCAGTGGTGATGGGGTTTGCTATTTGCGGCATGCATTATACCGGTATGAAGGCGGCAAGGTTTCATTATGATTCCAGCATGGTAATGAAACATTCACAAGCTATGGATTTCTTTCTTTTATATGGTGTTACGGTAGCGATTTTTCTTATTTTATTTATTTCATGGGGAGCGATGTTTTTTGATCGGCATGTGCTGGAGAAGCTTGCATTTCAAGATGCCATTACAGGGTTACCTAATCGCAACGACATGAATCGGTTTTTTTATACATATGTCGGTGATGAATCTATTGGTGTTATGTTTTTGGATTTAGATCGCTTCAAAGCCATTAACGACACACTTGGGCATGATATTGGAGATTTACTGGTGCATGAAGTTGGCAATCGCTTAAGAAATTTCATTCGCAGAGATCAACAAGTGTTTCGAATAGGCGGCGATGAATTCCTGATTGTTATTAAACATTGCAGCTTAGAACAAGCAGAGCAATTAGCACAAAAAATATTGCAGAGTATGAAAGAGGTTTATCGAATTAAGGGAAATGAATTATATGTGACGGGGAGTATAGGGATTAGTATAGGTTCCATAAAAGAATCAGATCGTTCCGAATTGCTAAAAGCGGCTGACACTGCAATGTATAAGGCAAAGGGATTAGGAAAAAACCAGTATTGTGTTTATACGGATGAAATGGGTATAAAAGAGGTTAGGAAAATGGAATTGGAAAAGGATTTGCAGCATGCCCTCGAGCAAAACCAATTCTATATGGTTTATCAACCAAAATGGAATGTGAAAACGGATAAGTTATGTGGATTTGAAGCGTTAATCCGGTGGAATCATCCAAGATTGGGGATCGTTTTACCCGGGGAGTTTATACCTATAGCTGAGGAGACGGGGCTGATTATACCAATGACTACGTGGGTTTTAGAGGAAGCATGTAGACAATGTAAATCTTGGGGAACTAAGGGTTTTACACAACCTATTTCCGTTAATTTGTCCGCACGTCTCTTTGAAACAGATCAACTAGCAGAATTGATCCTGAATGTTTTAGGAAAAACGTGCCTGGAACCGAATCTTCTTGAACTTGAAATCACTGAATCTATGTTTTTTAATGATATTAATGATATTATAAGGCAATTGGAAATCATTCGTAATATGGGGGTTAGAATTTCCATGGATGATTTCGGAACCGGCTATTCTTCTATTGGGTTATTAGATAGAATCCCAATCGATGCACTGAAACTAGATAGACTATTCACGGTTGATATAGATCATCCAAGTAAACGAGCGATTGTCCATGCGATTATTTTGATGGCGGAAAAACTTCACTTAGACGTCATTGCTGAAAGTGTAGAACAACAGGACCATATTGATAAGTTGAACGAGTTGGGGTGTTACGTTGTACAAGGTTTTTTCTATGGAAAGCCTATGAGAGATGAAAAGATTTCACAATATATGAAAGAGGTATTGCAGTTCGCGTAACACCTCTTTCATTTTTTTTAATAAAATATTAAAGTTTTCCTATATAGGTCAACGATTTTAAATCCTGAGCATCTACCCCACCATCCAATATTTTGCGAACATCATGTAATGTAGTGTTTAAATCTACTGATTCGCCTTTCACTCCTGTGTATGCTTCTGCTACATAAAATGGTTGGGTAAGATATGCTTCTAATCGTTCCCCTCGATGATAAGTTTCCTTTTCTACCGAAGGAATAGCATCTAATCCGCGTGCAGTTACCAAGGAGCGTAATTCACGGTAGCGGCGTAATAGTTTTTGAGCTCTTTGCTGAGTGAAATGATGGTTTTGATCTAGATATGCCCCTTCCAATACAGATGATGTAGAGTAGATTGGATTTATAGCAGGGAAGTTATGTCGTGCAGCTAAGTCTGCATCAAAATATAATAATGTTTCTAATGGTCCATAGGGTAATTCTTCATCTACTGCAGCACCTTTTAAATCAAGCAGAAAGGTTGTAACAGATTGCAAATTCGCTTGATGGAATAGATCTTGGAGTTTGAAAATTTCTCCTGTCAGGACGTATGAACGATCCGCAGCATAGAGAATGTCTTTACTCACTCCCAATGCGGTTATTTCCTTATAAGCTTTTTCAATGGAATCTGCAATGACATCTGCAAACTCTAACATATCAGCCAATTCCGGATAATCTTCCTCTGGCTTTAGTAAAACAGTGGAGTATCCATGCTGTTTAAGTCTGTAAAATAACTCGCCAAGTAATACTAGTTGCCCCATTCCTGGGCGTGCAACGAGTCCGACCGTCCCTCCTTTGGCAATTGGTGCAAACAAATCTAACGCTTTAATCTTCGTTTCGATCATTTCCACCGATTCCCCTCTCAAAATCAACTCGTCTAAACTACACTGGGCTAGTGATGCAAGCGCAACCAAGGTCTTTACTTCAGCACGCTCGATTGGAATTTTTCCGGTACATAGGTTGGAAACAGTGGCAGGACGCAAACCAATTGATTTTGCAGCACTCGTCAAATTTGGTACTCTTCTGCGCAATAATGAAACGTTTAATCTTAAATTATCCAATATTTACATCTCCTTACTTTGAATAGTAATACATATTACGCTTAAGAGCAATGGAGAGATGTTTTGAGGAGTAGAAAAAACGGGACAAACTTCTGTCCCGTTAGTATGTGGATTATAGTGCTGCTTTGATTACCTTTTTGTAATAAAGAACGGAAAGTACTCCAAAAATAGAGTAAAGAATCGTGTAAAGAAGCATGACAGCAATCATAGGTGTCCAAAGCTCTGTGCCAAAAAAGAACCAGCCAGATTTTACAGCGAAATAACTATGAAGGAGGCCGATAGCTAATGGAATACCAAAGTTAAACATTTGTTTTGCTTGAATCCCTTTTAATAAATCTCTTTGGGTATAACCGAGTTTCCGTAAGATCGTATAACTTGGTCTTTCATCTTCACTTTCGTCCATTTGTTTAAAATAGAGAATACACCCAGATGTAATTAAAAAGGTTAATCCGAGGAAACCGACGATAAACATTACAAGTCCCATGTTTTGCTTTTGACTGCTGCTCATTTCATAACGAGATAAATTATCCTCGCTTAGGTTTAATTTATGGAAAATAGCATCTGCCTTTTCAATATTATTGTCATCCTTAATATCAATTCCAATATAAAGTGATTTTTGTTGAAGGTTCGGATTAAGATCCGTCCTTAATTCTTCAAAAACTGCTTTGTTTACAACGGCTACTGGTAAGCTACCGCTCGTAAAATTGTATGGGAGAATCGATTCTTCTCTTATTCCTGAGTATTTTAGAGTAGTGGTTTGGCTTTTTCCACTTAGTTTAATATATCCAGAATTTTTAAAGGAAATTATTTTATTAAGTATCCCACTATTCCCGAAAAAGATAGATTCATTCTTTCCCAAATGGAGGTTTGAGATTGCTTCATCACTGATGATGGCTAGGGTCATTATATTTGGATCAGCGTTAATTTCTTTTAAACTTGTTTCCATGATATTTTTAACATTAACATCCGCATAAAGGACAGGGATCCTTTTTTCTGAAAAGGAAATGTTCTTGGCCATTAAAGCCTGCTCAAACTGTTTTGCTTCCTTAGTGGTTATTAAAGAGAAATTGGATGGAACGTTGTCTTTAGCGTTTTTATCTGCTGAATAGTAAGATATATAGCATAAAGATAATAAACCGATAGCAAGCGCAGATACGGTTGTAATAATCGTTAGTAGCAGTGCATTCGATTTCATTCGAAACATGATGGATGCTAACGATAGTACCTCATTAATACTCAAGTAACCGCCTTTGCTTTTCCTAATCATATTTGCGATAAATGTGACAGACCCTTTATAAAATAGATAGGTCCCAATAATAACGGTTCCGAGAATAAAAGTCATGGCAATAAATAACTCGTTTATTGTTGTAAAATCGCCGTCAAATAATTTCGATGAAACATAATAGCCTGAAACGATGAACAGAATGCCCACTACCCCGATTATCATCTGTAAAACACTTATCTTTTTCACTTTTCCCTCGGTGGAAGAGATTACCCTAAATAAGGATAAGATAGTTTGTCTTTTAATATATATATAATTTATAAATAAGATTACGAGGTAGATAACACTGAAGACCAAAAGGGTTTGAATCAGCGCCTCAATAGAAAATTGAAGAGTTGCGTTTGTCTTTACTCCTGTAATTTTAAATAATATCATCATTACTAATTTGGAACAGGAAAATCCGATAAAAGTTCCGATTAGTAAGGACCCATAATAGAGAAGAAAGTTTTCTGTACTTAAAAGGCGGAATATCGCAGTTTTTGTCATACCAATCAATTGAAATAGTCCAATTTCTTTACTGCGGCGCTTCATAAACAGCTTATTCGCATAAAGAAGGAAGATGGCGACGATCGCTATGAGAAGAATAGATGCTGCTTTTAATGCTGCAGCTCCTTTTATGGAACTTTTTACTTCATTCATAGATGGATCATACTGCAGTGTAACAAATGCGAAATAAAGAGCGACACTAAAAATTAATGCAAACACATAGAGGTAATAATTTTTCACATTCTTTTTTAGATTGCGAAACATGAGCTGGTTAATACTCATTTTGTACACCACCTAAAACAGCTTGCGTTTTCATGATGTCATTGAAGAATTCTTGTCTAGTTTCTTCTCCTTTATTTAACTGAGTAAAAATTTTCCCATCTTTGATGAAAATAACTCTGCTGCAATAGCTTGCTGCAACAGGGTCATGTGTAACCATGATAATTGTTGCTTTATGGTTTTCATTTAAGGTGCTAAGCTTATTTAATAAATCGGAAGCGGATTTTGAATCGAGTGCTCCTGTTGGTTCATCCGCAAAAATAATACTTGGTTGATGGATAACGGATCGCGCGGCAGAGGTGCGCTGTTTCTGGCCGCCGGAAATTTCATTCGGATATTTATCTTTTATTTCATATATACCTAGCTCCGTCGCTATTTCTTGAAATTTTTTCTCCGCTTCTTTTTTGGGTACTTTTGTAATGGAAAGAGGAAGTAATATATTTTCCTTGACCGTTAAAGTATCTAACAAATTATATTCCTGAAAGATAAAACCTAAGTGGTTTTTTCGAAATTCAGCTAATTGTTTTTCCTTCATCCTTGTCATATCTTTTCCATCAATCTTGATGGTTCCATTACTCACCCGATCGATAGAGGAAAGGACATTAAGCAAGGTGGTTTTTCCAGAGCCAGATGGCCCCATTATGCTGACAAATTCCCCACGGTAGACAGCAATATCAATACCTCTTAGCACTTCCTGTTTATTGAATTTATTTCCATAGATTTTATAAATATTAGTTGCATCTAATATTTTCATATGACTCGCTCCTTCAAATTGATAGTTTTATTATAACGAGCCTTTATTTTGTTATCCTTCGATTGAACGAACAAACGCTAAAAGCATGTGACATTTTTGTCACATGCTCATAACTTGGTGAAATGCATTTTGTCTTGGAAAACACAGCATAAATGTTGTACCCGCTCCAAGCTTCGAGTCCACATTGATAGAAATATGTAAGGAATTTGCTGCGTTTTTTGCTAAATAAAGCCCCATACCTGTGGCTGCATGATTTTGATGATCAGATGTCGAGGTAAATCCTTTATCAAATATGCGCGGTAAATCTTTCGGGTCGATGCCCCTTCCAAAATCTTGGATTTCTAAAAATGTTTGTTCGTTGTTTTCATAAGTTTTGATGATAATATCTGATGCATCACTGTATTTCACGGCATTTGTTAGTAGCTGTCTAATGATAAAAGCCAGCCATTTGCCATCACTAATGACTTCAGAGACTTTTAAATCCATTTCAAACCCGATACCCTTGTGCATACACCATGATTGTAAGGTTTTTATTTCGTTAACAATTAATGTGTGCAGATCAATTTTATCGATATATAAATCATTCTCCATAAAAGGGATCCTTTTTTGATGAAGGTGTGTGTCAAGCAGCAAATGGATTCGCAGCCACTCATGAAGTAATTGCGCCTTTAATTTTTCATTCTCTATTCTATCGATAATTAAATGCATTGCTGTTAATGGTGTTTTTACTTCGTGAATCCAAGATAATAATTCGTCTTTTTCCTTTTCCAGTGACAATAGATGGAGGGAGGCATCCTTTTTTAAATGTTGGGCTTGGTTTATAATACTGTCTTCCGCTATTTTTTCAAATGGACTTTCTGCAGTCACCACGGTCTTCATGTCGAAACCTGTCTCCCATTCTTCCAAACTTTTAAAGAATTTAG
Source organism: Heyndrickxia camelliae (assembly GCF_002844575.1). GTDB lineage: Bacteria > Bacillota > Bacilli > Bacillales > Bacillaceae_C > Margalitia > Margalitia camelliae. The sequence goes on along the minus strand of NZ_PIQO01000008.1, from coordinate 170,203 downwards.
TTTCCTTCTGATAGCGGATGGAAACAAAAATGAAAAAGATGATACAAGATAAGAAGACGATATAAAGCGCGGACGTTAGCGGGATTGTTGAATCAATAAAAGCGATAAAGATAATCAATAATTGTAATATAAGAAAGAGTACAATCCAACTCCATCTTTCCATTAAATATTTTCGAATCATATTAAAATCCCTCTTCTATAGCCATATAACCTTGTCCAACCTTTGTTTCAATATAGCTGCCTAAGCCAATCTCATCTAACTTTTTCCGTAATCGATTTACATTCACTGTTAAAGTATTGTCGCTGACAAAACGCTCGTCCTCCCATAAGCTTTTTATAAGTGTCTCTCTGCTAACTATTTTATTTTTTTGTTCCATTAATTGCTTCAAAATGAAGATTTCATTTTTTGTTAGCTCTATAGCTCCAATTTCATTAGTAACTATACTCTTTTCATAATCAACCGTAGCCCCACACCAGGTTTTAAGTGAAACCTCTTCGGTATTGTAATTGTATACTCGACGGAGGATCGCCTGGATTTTCGCAATGAGTACATCAAAATGGAAAGGTTTTTGAATAAAATCATCGGCACCAAGCTGCATAGACATCACCATGTCAGCAGAATGGTCGCGTGAAGATAAAAACACGATGGGAACCTTCGAATGAGTACGGATCATTCGGCACCAATGAAAGCCATCAAATTTAGGTAGTTGAATGTCAATAATGACTAAATCCGGTCTTATGGCTGTAAATTCCCGCATAACATTACTAAAATCGGTAATCCCATATACTTCATAAGACCAACTAGTTAATCGTTCTTTTATTTCTTGAAAAAGGGTTGCATCATCTTCAATCAGCAGGAGTTTAAACACAATATCACCACACGATTTGTCATTCTATAAAAATATTGTATAGTAAATCCTAATTTGGTGCTATTAGGGAATTATGAATTTCCGATGAGGTTGAAATACTCAGTGCTTTAAACTTTACCATTCTCCTCTCCTTCCAATAGCTGCAACATCTATCCCCCTGACTTCACACCACTCCCGTACTTCTCCTGTAATAATAAGGGGACATGTACATAAATCCTCTATATTTCGGGCACCTAACATAGTGAAAATCGTTTTAAGCTGATCATGCCAATGATTTAATTCCTCAATTGCTTCCTCTAGTCCTTCCCTTTCCAGAACTCGTAAGATTGGACTTGCCAATCCAATTGCTTTTGCACCAAGGGATAGGCATTTGACCGCATCTAAAGGATTTCGGATTCCTCCCGAAGCGAAAATCTCCATATTGTTAATGTATGTTTGAGCTTCTAATAAAGAAATGGGAGTAGTTTGTCCCCAACCGCTTAAATAGTCGTATTCCTGTTTCTCTCTGCGACGATTTTCAATTCCTATAAAATTGGTTCCGCCCCGTCCGCTAACATCCACATATTGAACACCGATTTCCTTTAACATACGAAGGGTAGTTCTGCTCATTCCAAATCCAACTTCCTTTACAATAACGGGGATATTAACTTTTTTTATTATTTTTTCAAGTTGAGGCAGCCAATCTGTAAAGTCGCGTTCGCCTTCTGGCATAATCAATTCCTGTGGGGCATTTAGATGAATTTGTAGGGCATTTGCTTCCAGCATATCTATCGCTCTTAAGGCCAAATCGAGAGGAATATCTGCCCCAACATTAGCAAAAATGATTCCATCCGGATTATTTCTTCTTACAATTCGGTAAGTGTCTGCAAGTGATTGGTTTCGTAAGCCTGAATGTTGGGAACCCACAGCCATGGCCATTCCTGTTGCTTTCGCTATTTTCGCAAGATTCCCATTAATCTTTCCTGTTCTTTCACTTCCGCCTGTCATCGCATTAATATATAACGGGCTTTTCAACACTAAGTTTGGCATTATTACTTGAAGGTTAACATCCTTCCATCCTATATTGGGAAGGGATTGATGAACAAAGGTAAGATCATCAAAGTGAGAATGTAAGTTTGGTCCCTCTATTAGAGCAAGGCGAACATGCTCATCCTTTCTTTTTTCGCGAATTTTATTCTCGTCATTTTTCATTAATAGCGGCTCCTTCCCTTTTTTCTTAGTATGTAAAAAAAATATCCCTTTACCCACTTTCATAGAAGAGTTTTCACAGATACAAGCGGATACTTTTTAAGGGAAATTTAAGTAACGTAGTCAATAATAGTCACTGTTAAAAAACTAGAGGAGGCTGACATGAAAAAGGTAATTTTAAGTATGATAGGTGTAGTAGTAATAGTTCTAGCAGTCAACCAAATTTTTGTATCAAAGATAAGTATAGAGCAAGTAAAGTCCAAATTAAAAGCAACTGTATATACGTCATCAGATAATAATAAAAAAACAAATATTCAAACGGGTATTGATACCAGCATTTTAAATACCCAAAAGAAAGTAGAATCGGATATTTTGAGCGAAAGCAAAGGTAGTACATTAGAAAAACCTTATATAAAATTAGATCCTTTCGGTAATTCTCCACTGTCAGCAATAGTCATTTTTGATACACCAAGTGATTCGAAAGTGAGTTTTAAAGTAAAGGGAAAAGACAGTAGTGTGGATATAAAGGATACCATTGATAAATATGAAACACATCATGAAATTCCAATACTCGGTTTATACCCCGATTATAAAAATACAGTAGAAATCACCTCCACATCAAAATCTGGTGAAGTAACTTCTAACACCATTACTATCCAGACTGGAAAACTGCCAAAATATATTCCCGCTGTTACAATAAAGAAAGCAGATAAGGAAAATATGGAGATTGTGAAAAATGGTTTAACGTTTACAGTTCCGAGTACAAAGTATCCAATTGGCTTCGACGCCAACGGAGATATTCGTTGGTATAGTTCTAGATATAATAGCCATGTATTTAAATTATTGAAAAATGGCCATTTATTATTTTTAAGTAAAGATTCCAACAGTGGAAATGCCTATAATCGTTTATTCGAAATCGATTTTACGGGAAAGGCATATAATGTATATAAACTTAGCCAAACCAATTCTATGTCCGAGACTTCAGATATCGAAAAAACACTTGTACATCATGATGCCATTGAACTCCCATCAGGAAATCTATTGTTAACCGTAAGTGATGGTGGAGGGAGATATGTGGAGGATACGATGATAGAAATGGATAGAAGAACCGGAAGCATTGTTAAAACGATTGATTTGAAGGATATCCTACCCAAATCATTTTATGAAAACTATGATAATACAAAGCGAGATGATGGTCTAATTGATTGGTTCCATCAAAATGCGCTTGTATATGATGATAGAGATAATAGCATTATTATCTCAGGGCGAAACCAGGATATGGTTATGAAATTAGATTATAAGACGAATAAAATTGTATGGATCTTAGCTGATCCAACAGGTTGGCCAAAGGAATATCAAAAATATCTAATAAAAGGTGTAGGGGATAATTTCAAATATACAGGTGGACAGCATGCGCCAATTATTCTGCCTGAAACAGCTGCTGACAATAATAAAGATACAGTGGATTTATTGCTTTTCGATAATAATGTGGCAGTTTCCCGTGGAAACCAGTCCCTTTCTGAAAAATATAGTGCGGGCTCTCAATATCGAATTAATGAGAAAACAAAAACTGCTGAACTTGTTTGGACTTATGGTTCGGAACGTGGTACATCGTTGTTTTCTAATATTATTGGAAGTAACCGATTTATGCCAAATACCGGAAATCGTTTAATTGACTTTGGCTGGATTGATTCTGGAACGAAGAGTGACATTGTTGAAGTTACGGATGAAGCACAGCCAAGGGTAGTCTTTGAAGCAATTTTATCCGATTTCCCGACTGGCTCATGGGCATACCGTGCTGAAAGATTTTCCCTATACCCTGATAACTGGGTATTTAAAGTATCAGATGAGGAATAGGGGACAGGTCCCTCATCCCACAAAATGGGACAAGGGACCTGTCCCTCTTGTTCCTGTGGCAGCTTTATTCGATTCAAGCTGATTTATTTTTAGAAAGAAGCTCAGCTTCAATAAGAGAAGTCTTGGACGATTCACCCATACGCCAATATGCGATTAGGCTTATAAAGATACATGCAGCAACATAGTAGAAGAAGACAGATTCCACTCCAGCATTCTTTAACCACAATGCAACAAATTCGGCAGTTCCACCAAAGATTGCAACGGTTAGGGAATAAGGAAAACCTACACCAAGCGCACGTATTTCAGTAGGGAATAACTCCGCCTTTACAATGGCATTTATTGAAGTATATCCGGTTACAATAGCAAGACCAATCATCATTAGAATAAAAGCTAGTATTGGATCTTGTGTTTGTTTCATTAGTAAAAATAACGGAACGGTAAGTAGGGTACCCAGGATACCAAAGCCGAGTAATAGCGGTTTGCGGCCAATCTTGTCTGATAATTTTCCTGCTAGCGGCTGAAGTATAACAAATATAAGCAATGCAACAAAGTTAATCAAGCTGACTGATTCTTTATTGATTCCAACTGTATTAATCATGAATTTTTGCAAATAAGTTGTATAGGTATAAAATGCAACGGTTCCTCCAAGTGTTAAACCAACAACGGTAAGAACTGCTTTTGGATGCTTCATTAAGACTTTAATTGTTCCGGCATTTTTACGAGTTTCTTTACCCATATCTGAAAATTGCTCAGATTCATCCATTGTACGACGCAGCCATAATACGACTAAAGCTCCAACTGCTCCTATGACGAAAGGAATTCTCCAGCCCCAGGAAGTCATTTCATTTTCATTTAATATTTGTTGTAGAAAAATTTGAACTCCAAGAGCTAGTAATTGTCCGGCTACAAGCGTAACATATTGAAAACTAGAGTAAAATCCTCGTTTTCCGCTGCTTGCCATTTCAGATAGGTAAGTAGCGGAGGTTCCATACTCTCCACCTAACGAGATTCCTTGAATCAGTCGGGCGACAATTAGAATAATAGGTGAAATCGCGCCAATGCTATTGTACCCAGGAGTACAGGCAATCACTAATGAGCCTAAAGCCATAATAGTGACAGAAAGTGTTAATGCGGCGCGGCGGCCATATCTGTCTGCATAACGTCCCATAATAAGACTTCCTATTGGGCGCATAAGAAACCCGATGGCGAAAACGCCTGCGGTGTTTAACAATTGAATAGTAGGATTTCCTTTTGGAAAAAACTCTGCTGAGAAATAAACCGCAAAGGCAGAATAAACGTACCAATCATACCATTCGATAAGGTTTCCAAGCGATCCTTTAAAAATGTTGGTCGTAATGCGTTTTGTAGCAGCACGATCATTTGCTTGCTTCATTTTTAATTCCCCCTTTTGTTAATGTACTTTGTGGTTACCCGACCCCTTAAAGATTGTAAACGTATTCAATTGTAGCGATAGTAAGTGCTTTTCACTTACATAATTCTAATGCAAGTTTCATGCCAATTCGTATTTAAACATTAGATTTTTATTTTAATAAGGGTTTTGTAGGGTGTCTAAAATATCTCAGTATTTTTCTGAATAAATAATAACCGGCAAAAAAATCTGAATAGAACGGATTTTTTTGCCGGTTTACCTTAATTGTTTCTTCATATTATTTATCATTTATTTCTTTAAAGTATTTTTTTGCTCCAGAATGGAGAGGGATAACAAGTCCTTTTCCTGCATCTTCTCGATTAATGCTATTGGCAGCCTGATGAGCATTTTGTAAGACGTTTAAATTATCAAAGAAAGTTTTCGTCATTTTATAGACTTGGTCCTCTGATAAATCGGATCGAACTAACAGTATATTACGGATGGCAACTGTTGGAATGGGGTGTGTATTTTGATAAATGCCGGCAGGGATCTCTGATCTCTCAAAAAAAGGAAACTTTTTTGTTAGATGATTAATATCAGAAGTCTGCATAGGCACAATCATGACCTTTTCTGATTTTTGTAGCCTTAGCACAGCATTATTGGGAAGACCCGATGTAACAAAGGCTGCATCGATATGATTATCTTTTAATTGTTCCATTGCTTCTTCATAAGATAAATACTCAGGTTCTATATCATTATAGGTAATACCATATTCCTTTAAAATGATTCGTGCGTTTGCTTCTACTCCACTATTAGGGGCCCCCACTCCGATTCTCTTTCCCTTTAAATCAGATACGGATTTTATCTTGTTTTTGCCTAGTGTAACTATTTGCACATAGTTAGGATATAGTCCTGCTATAGCTTTAAAACCATGAGGGGCTCCATCCTGTTCCTTATTATTTTTAAGAAGAGCAAAAGAGGCTGCATCTGACATAACAAATGCCAAATCAACCTGGTGATTTTCCAATAGCTTCATATTCTCAACGGATCCATCTGTTGACTGAATAGCAGTTTTGTATTGAAGCTTCTTTTTATATACCTTCGCCAGTGCTTCTCCGATAGTGAAATATGGGCCAGAGGTATCACCCGTTGCAATAGTAATATATTCTTGTTGGTCATTTGAGGTTTTTGCACCCTTATTCACATTTTTTGAACAACTGATTGTTCCCAACAAAACGAGGAATATTATGACAAATGAAAGAATCTTTCTCATTTTGGATCCCTCAAATATTGTTTAAGTTTTTCACGTAATCCTCGTTCACTAATGGCCAATTGTTTAGCTGTATTTGTTCGATGCCCGTTGTTTTTTTCTAAAGTATAGAGGATATACTCCCTATTCACTTCAGCAAGGGTTTTCCCTTCCGATATGAAAAGGCCGTTCTCTTTAGTATTTGAAGAAGAAGCCTCTTTCTGAAATACATCTTTCGGAAGATCTGATGTTTCTATGACATCCCCATCTGAAAGGGCCATGGCATATTCTAATATGTTTGATAGTTCCCGAACATTCCCAGGGTAGGAGTATTGAAATAAAGCCTTTTTCGCCTCCATACTGCATTTTTTCTGAGGGATGTCCATACTGGCTGAATAAAGATCTAAAAAATGCTGGATTAACAGCGGAATATCTTCCTCCCGTTCCCGTAAAGGAGGGACGTGAATGGGAATTACATTCAAGCGATAATAAAGGTCTTCGCGGAAGTTTCCTCTTGCCACTTCTTCTAAAAGATTTCGATGGGTAGCGGAAATGATTCGAACATCCACTTCCTTTGATTGCTCGGAACCAAGCGGTGTAACTATTTTTTCTTGAATGACTCTTAATATCTTTGCTTGTAGGGTTAACGGCATTTCACCGATTTCATCGAGAAAGATTGTTCCCCCACTAGAACGTTCGAAAAGACCCTGCTTTCGCTCAAAGGCCCCTGTAAAGGCACCTTTTTCGTGCCCGAACAGCTCGCTTTCAAGTAATGTTTCAGGAATCGCAGCACAATTGATGACGGAAAAGGCACCTTTTTGGCGCTTTCCCTGAAAATGAATGGCACGGGCTACCAGTTCCTTTCCGGTTCCACTTTCTCCCGTAATCAGAATATTAGAGGGGATATCCTTCACCTTTTCAATCAACTGGAATACCTTCTGCATGCTCTCGCATTTACCAATTAAACCGGCATAGCTTTCTTGCTGACGAACTGCTTTACTTAACACTTGGACCTGATGGTGCAAGTGTTGATAAGTAAGAGCTTTCGATAAAAGCAGTTTCACCTCCTCCAGATTCAACGGTTTGGTTAAATAATGATAAGCACCTGCTTTGACTGCCTCAACAGTAGATTCAATCGTTCCATAAGCGGTCATAATAATCACAACTGTTTCTGGATTCTTCTCTTTTATGGTTTTGAGGATGTCTAATCCATTTGTCTTACCTAGATTAAGATCTAGCAAAATACCATCTATATTCTCTGTTTCTAGTAATTTTAATCCCTTTTCTGCATCCGTTTCAGTCCAAATCCTGTATTCATCCTCAAGAGCGAATGAAAGAGAGGAACAAATAGCAATTTCATCATCAATAATCAATATATTCTTCATGGTGCATCTCCTCCGTTAGTGAATAATAAGGTAACAGTGGTTCCTTTATATGCGGAACTTTTTACCTCTATATGTCCGCCATGCTCTTGCATAATTTTTTGACATATATACAAACCTAAACCAATTCCTTGATTCTTTGTCGTATAAAAAGGCTGAAACAGATGGGGCATGTCTTGTGCTTTTATTCCGATGCCAAAATCAGTTATATCTAGCCGGATGGTTTGCCCATCTATAGCTCCATGAAAGTACAATTGTTTTTTCTTTGAATCATTCATAGCTTGAATCGCATTGAGTATTAGATTAATGAGAACTTGTTTGATGCGATTCTGATCGATTAGCACGGTTAAGGCTGGAGGAATATCAATCTCTAATTCTATTCCTTCGTTTCGGAACTGTTTTTTTAAAAGCCCCGTTACAGATTGAACTAACTCGTTAAGATTTTTCATTTCCAGATGCATCGATTTTTCCCTGGAGTAATCCAATAAATCCTCAATTATTCGGTTCATCCTCTCTACTTCCTCCGGTACATGCCGGAGAAGCTCAGATTGGAATCGAGGGTCATGAATTTTTTTAGGAAGCATTTCTGTAAAAGTTTTAATAGCAGTAAGCGGATTACGGATTTCATGTGCGATTCCGGCGATAAGCTGGCCAAGGGCCCGCATTTTTTCCTGTGCAATTAAGCGTGCTTGCAGATGGTTCTGTTCAGTTCTGTCTTGAAGGCAAAGGATACCTCCTATTATTTCTCCCATCCCATTTTGCAATGATGCAATATAGTATTGAAGGATACGGTCTGTCCCATCATCAAGGCAAATTTCTCCGTGGATCATCCGTTGTCCCTTTATTTCCAGTACCTTTTGCAGGGGGAGTTGAGATAGAAAATCAAAAATATTTGTACCTAAAGGGTTTCCCTTCATTCCAAGCAAATTACGGGCAATATGATTAATGAGAGTGACATTACCTTCGAGATTAAAGGAAATAATTCCATTATCTACACTATCCAACACCTTTGACTGAAAAGCATAGCTATCTGCTAATGCAGCAGTTTGTCTATTAACTTCTTTTTTTAAACGGTTATTCCAAAAAAAGATACCTACAAGAATAGTAAAGATAATTCCAGTTAAGATAAGAAGAATGTAGACAAGCTTTCGCCACCAATCAATTGCCAATGCACCATATGGTTCAAGATATTGGGAATATAATCGTTCATAGGTACCGTTGTGATGAAGCGCTGTCAATCCAGTGTTTATATCCTTTAATAATTTATAGTTTCCCTCTCGCACGGCAAAGGCATAGTCAGAGGGAGGAATTAGTCCTGTGCGAATTCTATATTTCAATTGTTTTTTTGCGTGCTGAAGGATATATTCAGCTGTCGGACGATTTCCTATAAATACATCTGCTCTACCTAAAAAAAGCATGTCCATCGCGTCCAATTGGTTAAAGGATTCGAGTATTTCACTTCCTCTAATATTTTCGAGTTGAGAGATAATAGTATCTTCTCGTTGAACTGCCACAACTTTACCCTTTAAATCATTCAAACTTGAAATATCCTTAATAGAGGATGGGATGACCACCGTTTTAGGTAATGTTAGGAAGGAGTCGCTGAAATCTAAAAAAGTATCCCGTATGCTTGTATATTCCAACCCTGCAATAATATCAAGTTTCCCTTCCTTTAACATTTCCAATGCATCATCCAACTCAAGCGGAATCAATTTAAGCCGATATCCTTGCCTTGTGGCAATATTCTGAATAAGTTCTATATTGAATCCCAATGCTTCACCTTTTGGTCCTGTATAGGAAAGGGGAGGGGCGTTCTTGTCAAAACCGACTCGAATAACATGAACTTCCTTTGCTTTAGCAGCAAAAGATGAGCTTGGAAAAAGAAGCAATGCAATAAAAAGCAAAAATATGTTTAAGTAACGCAAAATGGGGACCTCCCATGGAAAAGGAACCTAATAAATAGTTTTTTGAAGTATATTTTATAAATGAGTTATTTCATATATTTTATCATTCTTCATAAGAAGCAAACAGAGTTTGAGGGAGCAATGATGAAAGACAATTAGAATTTAGATAGTTTGGTACTAAAAAATAGTGCCTCAAAATAAACACCTAGAGGCACTATTTTTATAGAATTATAGTTTTTAAATGAATGCATTTAAAATGAGGGTAAATGCGAATGCGACAAATGATAGGATGGTTTCCATCACTGTCCACGTTTTGAATGTTTCCTTTACAGTTAGCCCCATATATTCTTTTACTAACCAGAAACCAGCATCATTCACATGTGAAAACATAAGGGACCCAGCTCCAGTAGCAATAACAAGTAATTCTAAATTCACACCTGTCATATGTGCTACGACTGGCGATACAATACCGGCTGCTGTTGTTAACGCAACTGTTGCTGACCCGGTTGCAATTCGGATAAGCCCTGCAACTAAGAAAGCAAGGACAATTGGAGATAAGGACATTTGTTCAGACATATTGGCAATAGCATCCCCAACGCCGCTGTCAATAAGAATTTGCTTAAAGCCCCCACCTGCACCAATAATAAGAATAATAGATGCAAGCGGTAATAAACACTCATCTGTTAGCTTCTTCAATAAGTTTTTGTCCATTCCTTGGCGATAACCTAAGAAGAAATAGGCTGCAAAACAAGAGATTAATAGAGCAATGACAGGGCTTCCAATAAACAAGAAGAACTTTTGAAGGACGTCTGGCATTGATAAATATGGTGCAATTAAAGATATAAGCATTAATATAATAGGCAGCAATATGACGAAAAAGGATATCCCAGTACCCGGTAATTTATTAGACTTTGTTTCTACTCGAATTAATTCTGGTTCTCCAACTGGTACCACCCGCTTATGCACCCATTTTGCAAAAATTGGTCCTGCAATTAATGCAGTAGGAAAAGCAATGATTAGGGAATAGAGTAGAACATGTCCCATGTTAGCATGATAAATTCCAATCGCAGTCATCGCACCTGGATGCGGAGGAACTAATCCATGTACGATGGAAAGTCCGGCTAGAACAGGAATACCAATTAGTAAAATGTTTTGCTTGGTTGACTTTCGAATTGAAATGACTAAAGGTAGCAGAATAACTAAACCTACTTCGAAAAATACGGGTATTCCGATAATAAATCCTGATAGGAGCATGGCCCAAGGAAGATATTTCACACCAAATTTTTTAATAAAGAAATCAGCTACTTGCATTCCGGCTCCTGAATCGGACATCATCTTCCCTAAGATCGTACCAAGAGCTAATATACCAATTAGATGCCCAAGAACACCACCAACGCCCGTTTCATAAGCGCTTACAATTTTGTCCATCGGCATACCTGAGAAAATAGCTAAAAATAAGCTTGCTACCACTAAACTAATGAAGGCGTGCCATTTCCACCAAGATACACCTAATATAACAATTATGATTGCAACTACTGTTATGCCCAGCAAATATAGATTCATAATTTCCCTCCTATAGGAAATCGCTTTCATTTTCTGCGATAATATTAATTATTATATGGAATCATTATAAGTAACAATATAGTTTTGTTTTGCCGTATTATAGTATCCTTCACTATATTCCAATATTTTCCCATCTATATCACTAGAACGTCGTATCCTTTTTAATACGGCTGTGTTTTTCTCTAGATTTAATGTTTCACAAATATGGGCTGGTGCATTGGATACGGTAAACTCATCGCGAAATGCTTCAAGACGGATGTTATGATCCTCCAAAAAGCGATATAAAGAATTAATCTGAAGGTCCCTTAAATCCTCCTCCATTAAATCCAGTAGGACATAGTGGGTAAAGTAAATATAAGGTTCATCGTCCAATAAGTACACGCGCTCTATTTGAATACAATGATCCCCAAATATAGAATAAAGAAAGGACTCCGAAGACAATTCCACTCTCTTTATTTTCAATACTCTTTTAGTAATATGGTGACCTTCCTCTACCAATACTTCCGTAAAGCGCTTTCCCTTTGAAAGTCTTGCAGTAGTAACATTGGCAATTACCTTTGTTCCTTTACCGCTTTTCTTTTCAAGATACCCTTCCTGAACAAGTTCTTTAATAGCATTTCGAACTGTAATTTTGCTCACGTTAAATTCATCTTCTAATTGAGGCTCGGAGGGAATGTTTGTGTTTATTGCATATTCACCGTGTAAAATACGATCCTTTAATATTTCTTTAATTTGTAAATACAGTGGCCCTTTTTTTCTATTCACATTCATTCCCTAACTCCTGCCTTTATCTTTTTATATCTTCAATATTTCCTGCCATGGTTGACAGGATTTCCGTTTCTGTTGACATTGGGGTATCCCCGACTATGGTACATGCTAACATACCTGCAGCTGCAGCAAACTGCACCGTTTTCTCCGCAGGAAAACCTGACAATTCACCATGTAAAATTCCGCTAGTATAAGCATCGCCAGCACCAATTCTATCATATACAGAAAAAGAAATGTTCTTTGAAAATACAAATGCATCGTTTTTATACATATATCCTTTTAATGAATGGGTATTATCGCTGTTAATCGCCCGATGTGTCCCGGCAATTGTTTGAATATTAAACTTCTTTGCCACTCTCGGTATAAGTTCCTTCAGTTGGTCTTCTTTTGATGTTGCCTTTGTCTCCATGCCTAAAATGTATATGGCATCCTTTTCATTCATTAAGACAATATCCGCTAATTGAAGCATATCCTCGTAATGTGGCCTTGCTTTCGTATAACCCCCATCCCATAAGGATGGGCGGTAATTGCAATCAAAACAAATAAGTCCGCCTTTTTCCTTTACTTTTTTCGCTAGCATTTTCATATTCTCACGGACTTGTTCCGTCATTGCGAGTGTGATGCCACAAAAATGAATAATATCGGCATTTTCTGCAATCAGATCCATGTCAAAATCAGAAATCACAGCTGTATTAAAACTGCTTTCCAAGCGATTTGTATAGGTAACACGGCTTGCACGCTGTCCAAAGCCATTTTCCAAAAAGTACATTCCAACATATTTTCCGCCTTTGGAAATAAAATCTCTTGCAATTCCTAAACGCTGCAAGAAAGATATGGCTGCATCCCCTATAGGGTTATCCGGTAATTTTGTAACAAGGTATCCGTTATAACCAAGCTTTGTCATTGCAGAAGCAACATTTACACCTGTACCTGAAAAAGAGTATTGTAAAGTATTGGATTGTGTCAGCAGTTCATAGCCCGGCACCTGAAGACGCATCATTACTTCTCCGAAAGCCACAATTTTTTTAGGCATATTGATCAACTAGTTTCTTTGTCATCGCTAATAATTTTTTTACATCTTTCACGTTTGTTTTTCCCGTATCTTTATCAATGATGGATGAATACACATGCGGAATAATTTTTGGCACTTTTGCTTCTAATGTGATTTCTAAAATCTTCTCAAAGTTATCTAAATCAATACCCCCAGTTGGCTCTAAGGCAAAGCCTTCTTCGCCGCAGGCTTGTGCTACTGCACGAAATTCATCTTCATGTTTTAATCCCTTCATTGGGAAATACTTCAATGCGTTTCCTCCCATATCACGAACAAGCGCAATGGCAGCCTTGATTGGAACAATGGCAGTTTCTTTAACACCAGCACTGATTGGGCCAGTAGAAATATTGACATATCCTACTCTTCCAGTTGGTGAAACAAGGGAGTTAATCCAGCTATTTTTTTCTCCAAGATTGGCACGGGTTGCACCTACTGCAGGGAAGACTTGATTAATATGACTTCCAGCATAATGTTTAGCAATTTCTGCAACAACAGCCGCTTGCTTATTATCCCCTGCGCCAAGCCCGATGGAAACTGCATCATCTATAGCTGTTCCATATTCTTTCATAGCAGTAACTGCAGCCTCTACAGTTGGATAATCCTTAGAAAGCACCCCAACTAAAACATGACCCTCTGCCGCTTCAAAAACTTCCTTCGCATTTTCAATACTATTAGCTAATACATTTAAAGCTACTCGATTTTGATAAAACCGTTTTTCCATATTCATCATTCATTGCCTCCTAAAATTGCCTTTAGTCTTGCTTCAATAACATAGATGTCATCATCTTTTAGCGGTCGTGGATCAATATCGAAAAATCCTTGGCGAATTCCGTAATCTCGAGTGTAGATGGCAACCTCTCCGTTTCTCAACTTGTCATTTACTTCCTTCGCCGTAGTGTTGGAAATTGCAGAATCAATATGAATTCGCGCTCTAAAAATAGCTCTACCCGCTTCATCTTGTACAATCGTTACTTTTATACCTTCTATAGCATTTAACGATTTAAGAACTTCAAGGCTTGCTTTTTCCTTTTCGCTATTGTCTGTTTTGACGAAATATTCATCTAGTGCTTGTAAAAGGCCGAAGGTGGTTTCCTTTCCAACCTTCATGCTTCTTCCTATACAATGAAGCTGAACTTTTAACCACTCAATATATTTTCGCTTACCAGCTACAATACCGGATGTCGGGCCTTCAATGGCTTTCGAGCCGCTATAAATGGCTAGGTCTGAAATTTGTACGTATTTTTTTAAATCTTCTTCTGCTGCAGCATCTACTATAAGTGGAATATGGTTTGCTTGTGCTACTTCCCATGCCTCTTCAACAGAAATCATATTCTTTTGAACCGCGTGATGAGATTTTACGAATAATATCGCAGCGGTATTCTCATTTATTGCATCAGAGATATGCTCCACTTTCCCCTCATTTGCATAACCGACTTCCACAAGTTTTCCCCCACCGAGGAAAACCATCGTTTCAACGGGTGCACCGTATTGAACGTTATGGCCTTTTAGCATAATGATCTCATTTTTTTGAATTGGTTCTTGATGAAGACGTTCACTTTTACGACGGTTTCCTTGAGTGACGATTGCAGCCACAGAAAGAGCAATTCCACTTGAGGCAGAGTTTACAACAACAGCCGCTTCGGATTGCAACAGGCCGGCAATATGGTTCCCAGCCTTATCGACTAAATCCGAAATCTCTACATAATTTTGTCCGCCGATTTTCATTGCATCCATTACCGTATCGGATGGGGCGGAAACACCTAAAATACTCATCCTTCCGCTTGCATTAATTACACGTTTCAAACCATATTTAGCATTCAATGTATTCTCCATTTATTACCACTCCTTTTACAACAATCTTTTGATCCGCTCTGCGTTCCTCTCCTTCAGAATCCGATAATACAGTAGGTTCATTTTCAATCGAAAATAATGTAAGGTTTGCAATATCTCCTGTCGAAATTCGGCCAAGAGCAGGTTTTTTTAACCACTTCGCTGGATTTATTGTTACCGCATCAATAATCTCTTTAAGGGAATAACCCAAATGCAAAAACTTTGTTAAAACATTTGCCATACTATAGACCGGACCATTCAGGCGATTTTTTCGGTAGATATCTGTACTAATCGTATGAAAGTGGATATCATGCTCTTTCGCTTGCTCAGCTACTTGAAAGGAGAAACTTGCATTTCCATGGCCAACGTCTAATCGGACCCCTCTTTCTATTGCTTTTAGAAGCTTTGGAAGAGGTTTTCCGGAAGTATCAAATAAATTATTGGCTTTTCCATTTAAGAAATGGGTAATCACATCATTTTCTTCGAGTAGGTCAAGGACGTCATTTATATCCGGGGGCCCGGATCCAATATGAACCATAAGCGGTAATTCGGTATCCTTTGAAAAACTTCGAGCTATTTTTAATGGCTCAACCCCATTTGGTCCGACCACACTTTTGCTTATTCTAGCTTTAAGCCCCACAATAAAATCTCTATTATCTGCTACTGCCTTTATTAATTCCTCTTTATTTAACAAAGAGAGATCAGATAATTCATCAATCCTCTTCAAGCCAATGCGTGAAATATTTAAGAAAGCGAATACATTTGTTTTTGCCTTTTTCGAATTACTAACTAAGTCGTGTATTCGATCCGCTCCCGTACTTCCAGCATCTATGATCGTTGTTACACCTAATTTATAACCAATCTCGTCAATATCGTCTCCATATGGATCAAATTCCGGGAAGGCGTGAACATGCATATCAATCCATCCACTGGAAATGTAGACCTTGTTTTTAAAATCTATTACTTTTTGACCGTCCCCCGTTCCCGGTGGAACAATATCTACAATTCTCCTATTCTCCACTACAATATCTGCAGCGTTTCCATCTGTCGTTTTTACATTTCGTAAAACGAACGTGGCTGTCATGTCTATCATCCCTTTTGGTTATTAATGTAAACGGTTAAATAAATTTGTTTACGTATAATTTTTCTTTGCAAAATTAGATTAACACTTATTTTTATGTTGGTCAATATAACGTTATAATGTTTAAAAATGTAAACTAGAAAATTTGCCCATCTACAAATGGGTTTGTGTGTCATCTAATAGTAATAAGGTTAATGAAGTGGAGATGAAGATGATGACTCAAAAGCTTGAAAAATTTGTTGATAGCCTTCCTATTCTTAACACAATCAAACCGATAAGGAAGCGGAATAATAAGGCTTATTTTGAAGTAAGGATGGAGGAGTTTACACAGAAGATGCATAGGGACTTAGAACCAACCCGGTTATGGGGGTATAACAGTCAATACCCAGGCCCGATGTTTGATGTTCAAAAAGGAGAACCGATAGAAGTTAAATGGATCAATAACCTTCCAAATAAACATTTGCTTCCGCTCGATGAATCTATTGTCCACCATGAGCCGGAAGTGAGAACGGTTACGCATTTACATGGCAGTGAAACAAGGCCGGAAAGTGATGGATATCCGGAGGCTTGGTTTACAAAGGATTTTAAGCAGGTAGGTCCTTTTTTCAAAAGGGAGGTGTACCAATACCCAAATCGGCAGCGCGCCGCAACTTTATGGTACCACGATCATGCCATGGGAATTACACGTCTCAATGTATATGCGGGTCTTGTCGGGATGTATATTATTCGGGATCAAGAGGAGAGGAGACTGAAGCTTCCATCTGGGGATTATGAAGTTCCTCTCATCCTTTCCGATCGTTCTTTTAATGAGGATGGTTCCTTATTTTATCCGAGTCAGCCAAATAACCCTTCAAGAAATCTGCCAAATCCGACGATTGTTCCCTTTTTTCTTGGCGATACAATCTTAGTAAATGGAAAAGTATGGCCATATATAGAAGTAGAACCTAGAAAATATCGGTTTCGTGTCTTGAACACATCAAATACAAGAGGATATCAACTATATCTTGATTCTGGCCAATCCTTTTATCAGATTGGAACAGACGGTGGGTTATTGCCTAGTACGGTAAAGCTAGACAAATTGGCGATGGAACCGGCGGAACGAGCGGATTTAATAATAGACTTTTCCAAACATGAAGGAAAATCCATTATATTAAAAAATGACCTGGGGCCGAATGCAGATTCAAATGATGAAACATTTGATGTTATGCAATTTCGAGTAACTAAACCACTTTCCGCGGAGGATAACAGCAAAATTCCTAATAGATTGAGTATCATTCCTTCATTAAAAACGAACATGGTAGCGGGGTACCGGAATTTAAAGTTGGTTGAATCCAAGGATCCATTAGGGCGTCCCATGCCATTATTAAATAATAAAAAATGGGAAGATCCTGTTACGGAAAAGCCTAGATTAGGTACCACGGAAATTTGGTCTTTCATTAACACTATGCCAGTTACCCATCCCATTCATATTCATTTAATTCAGTTTCAAATATTAGATAGACGACCTTTCGATTTGGATTTGTATAATAAAACAAGACAGATACGATATTTAGGGCCTGCAAAACAACCGGCACCAAATGAAAGAGGTCTAAAAGATACAGTGGCAGCGCCTGCCGGGGAAGTGACCCGTGTAATAGTCCGTTTCGGTCCTTATACAGGCCAATATGTTTGGCATTGTCACATTTTAGAGCATGAGGATCACGATATGATGCGGCCGTATGTTGTAAGGGAATAGGGGTTGTGACCCCTAATCTCGTATTGGGGAAATTTAGAATTGCAAGCGGGCGCATACTTTTTTTGAAAGGTTGTCTACATCTCTTCAGCGCCTATCGGCTAGCGAATTTATAGTCATCTCCCTATGATAACTAGGTATTAAGTGAAATTTGGAGTGCCAATTTCACTCGGAAAATTAGTACTTCAAATCTCACTCATCCGTTCCCCAATGGGCAAGGTACTTACGCATTTGTTCTTAAAATGGAAGGAAGAGGCCAAATCTTTCGTGAGTTTTTTTAAAATGGTCTTACACTTTATATCCGATTTTTGGTATTATTAAATTATAAGTAGTAAGTAATAAGTGGTAAGTGGATGGTATTTGATTTAGGGGGGACAATGTATGAAGGAACTTAGTTTTGCTCAACACTTTACCTTAATAGCTCTTAATGCACAGGAAAGTACCCGTTTAACTAATTCGAAGAAAGTGTCCTTGCGATGTATGGCTGCTGCAGTAATTTTAGAATTATATTTAGACAATGGTTTTTCACAGGTAGGGGATGTCCTTACATGTGAAAGAGGGATTTTGGAAAATCCTTCGATATCTTTATACCAAAAAGCTGTTTTAAATATATTTTTCAGTAAAAATGAAACTATAAGTGGAACACTTCCACAATATTTAACGAGAGTTGTTAAAATGTCCAAAAAACAATTAAAAATAGTGGAAGATGCTTTTGTGGCTAATTTAAAAGAAGAAAATGCCTTAGAGGAAATTCATGCACTTTTAAGCAGTGATTTGGAGTTTGTCACAGCAGGAATCGAGATGAAAGAATATCGCAGTAATTCGGAAAGCTTCACGCGGGTGACAGAAAGTATACGGGCTGAAATATTAGAAGAAGGGCCGGTGACGGATGAAGCAATCCTTATGCTATGGTTATTGAGGGAAAGTGGCAGTATATATGACCTTTTCTCAAAAGAGGAGTTAAAGCATGTAGCTGAACGCATTTATAAATTATATAATGATAGCTCTTTAGGTAAAACAGTATTCCCAATTAGTATTCATAATACAGTGGAATACGCAGTGAAGAATTTCCTAAAAATGAAAAAGGAAATTATGACTACGCCCTCAGGCTCGGGAGTTGCTTTTGTTTTTCCAATTATCGAAAGGTCCCAATCCATTTTTATCGATACAGAAGCATATTTCGCTAACAAGGAAGATCGTTTAAATGATGTAAAGGACAGATTGGAAAGGAATGGTCACCATATTAAAGTGATTCGTGAGGGAGATATTCCGCTTATTAAAATTGATAATATGTTATATGAAGCGGTACCTCATGCGAAGGTATATAAATTTCCTGTTCATGGTGTACGTTTGTTAAAATATCCATTATCTTTATAGTGAGGAGGAAAGGAATTGTCCCGTCAACGTTCTATGGATAAAATACTTGCATCTGATTTCGTATCGATCGGGGAATTGGTACGTTTAACCGGATCTCGTTATAGTACTCTAAAATTTTATACAGAAGAAGGGATGCTTCCTTTTGAGCAAGAAGAAGAAAAAAGAACAAGAAGATTTCCTAGAGAAAATGCGGTTTCCAGAATAAATGAAATAAAGGAACTAAAGGAACAAGGACTTAGTATTCCGGAAATAAAAGAAAGATTATCTAGCAAAGCATATTAAGGGCCGGGGTTCTTTTCATTCGGAAAGTACCCAGTCACCGTACTATCTTTAAAAGCTGTAATTAATAATTTTTGCACGTTGTGCTGTATCCTGAATGTAAGCAGCAATAGAAGGATTATCTACAATCATACTTTTAATTGAATGCTGGCAGTCGTTTCTTCGTAATTATATTTTGAAGGTAGTCCATTGTCTCGCTTTGCCTTTCCCTGCAAGAAAACTAGACTTTATGGAATCCTCTATTATCCTTCGTTATTTTATTCATCTCATTTATTATAAATAAATTTCTTTGTGCATTCTCATATCTAATACTTTAAAAATAATTTTTGAAAATCTATTATTTTTGCCAATATAAATACTAAAAGCCAATGACTATAGGAGGACCCCATTCCTAGTTATTTATATCTAGTAAACTAGCAGCTTGACAGGTCTATGAACCTATGGTAAAAAGAAAGTAATCGTTTACATAAATGGATTGTTACTGCTCGGCAGGCAAAACCTAAATTTGTAAAGGGAGTATCTTATGGTATTCTATGTACAAATTTAGGTTTTTTATTTGGTTTTAGGTAGATTTAAAAAATACTTCAATCAAGGGCGAGTGGAAATGGAGATTAAAAAGATACTAAACAATAATGTCGTCGTATCAACAAATGAATTAAATCAGGAAATAGTTGTAATGGGGAGAGGGCTTGCTTTTCAAAAGAAGGTCGGTGGGTTTATTGATGAATCTAAAGTCGAGAAAACCTTTGTGTTAGAGACCCGTGGTATTTCGGAAAAACTTGCAAAATTATTAAGGGATACTTCTGAAGTATATTTGAACATTTCTGCCAAGATTTTGGATTGTGCACAATCCCACCTGCCATTTAAATTGGATGAATATCTTTATGTTGCATTAACGGACCACATAAGTTTTGCGATAAGCAGGTATAAACAGGGGATTCATTTGAAAAATCCATTATTATGGGAGATTAGGAAATATTATAAGCAAGAGTTTCAAGTTGCTCTGAAGGCAATAGATATTATTGAAAAAGAAACGGAAATCGCCCTTGGCGAGGATGAAGCCGCATCCATTGCATTGCATTTAGTAAATAGCCAGATCTCCGGTGAGAATATGGCAACCGCTGTGCAAATCACTGAGATGGTTGATACTATTTTAAATATTGTAAAATACTATTTTAAGATGGAGTTGGATGAGAACTCGGTTAATTACGAAAGGTTTTTAACGCATCTTCGTTTTTTTGCTATCCGCTTTGTTCGTAAGGAAAAACTAGAGGAAACAGTGGATCAGTTCTTTATTGAACAGATTCAGCTTAAGTATTCCGAGGCCTATTTATGTACCCAAAAGATTGCAACTTATTTAGAAAATCAATTTAATTGGGGGCTAACAAAGGACGAGGAGATATATTTAACGGTCCATATCCATCGTGTTACAAATCGCCATAAAATGAAGTAATTTTTACAAAAAATCCCTTTAAGGAAAGCGTTGACAACTCATGAAAGCGCATGCTAAAGTGAAAATACAAAATTTAATAATCAATTCATTAGGATTGTTACTGATTACGCAGGCAAAACCTAAATTGTATTGTCATTCTTCTTGGCATGCAGTTTAGGTTTTTTGTTTTATAAGGAAGTGATTTTCTGTTGAAAGAATTAGATAGTATTGTGAAGGAATGTTACCTTTTTGGGCATAACCTGAACTGATCTGTACTAGACACTATTTTTACGTGTACAGATTGGCTCAGGTTTTTTTATTACAAAAATAAAAAAGGAAAGAAGGGTTAAGGGTATGAAGTACGAAAAGCTCGCAAAAGACATTATTGAAAATGTTGGCGGCAAGGAAAATGTTACTAGTGTTGTGCATTGTATTACTCGCTTACGCTTTAAGCTAAAAGACGAGAGCAGAGCTAATACTGATGTATTAAAAAATATGGATGGTGTCGTAACCGTTATGAAAAGCGGGGGGCAATATCAAGTAGTTATCGGTAACCATGTGCCTGATGTCTATAAAGATGTTGTGACAATTGGTGGATTTCAATCCGAATCTCCTGTAGAAGAAGAGGACGGAAAAAAACAAAATTTATTTAATAGATTCATTGATATGATTTCCGGTATTTTTGCTCCGACACTTGGCGTATTAGCCGCAACAGGTATGATTAAAGGCTTTAACGCCTTATTTATGGCATTAGGCTGGTATTCAGATAAATCCGGGACTTATCAAATCTTAAATGCCATAGGGGATTGCTTGTTCTATTTCTTCCCTATCTTCCTAGGGTTCACAGCTGCTAAGAAATTTAAAGGAAATCAATTTATAGGAATGGCTATTGGTGCTGCATTAGTGTATCCAACACTATCCGGTTTAACGGCAGGTAAGCCGCTATTTACCTTATTTACAGGAACAATGTTTGAATCACCGATTCATATTACATTTTTGGGGATTCCAGTTATTTTAATGACCTATTCTTCATCAGTTATTCCAATTGTGATCGCTGCATGGGTTGGTGCGAAATTAGAAAAATGGTTTACAAAAGTAATTCCAGATGTAGTGAAGACATTTTTAGTTCCATTCTTTACATTGCTTGTTACTGTGCCACTTACATTTATTGTAATTGGACCAATTGCCACATGGGCAGGACAGCTTTTAGGACAACTAACTCTTTGGTTAATTAGTTTAAGTCCAATCGTTGCTGGTATCTTCCTTGGCGCGTTATGGCAAGTTTTTGTTATCTTCGGGCTGCACTGGGGGCTTATTCCGATTGCGATTAATAATATGGTCGTCATGCATTCAGACCCAATTCTAGCACTGATTTTTGCCGCATCTTTTGCCCAAACAGGTGCCGTGCTTGGTGTTTGGCTTAAAACAAAGGACAAAAAGTTAAAATCATTAAGTATTCCAGCGTTTATATCCGGTATTTTCGGGGTTACCGAGCCGGCCATTTACGGGATTACCCTTCCGAAGAAAAAGCCGTTTATTATCAGCTGTATTGCAGCTGCAATTGGCGGAGGCCTTCTTGGTATATTCGGTTCAAAGGTTTATATGATGGGCGGACTTGGCATTTTTGGTTTCCCAAGCATGATTGATCCAAAGGCCGGAATAAATATGGGGTTCTGGGGCGCTATCATCGCTGTTGCCGTAGCTTTCATTCTTGGCTTTATCTTGACTTATTTATTTGGCGGAGCAGGAAAAGAGAATAAGCATGCAGATGCTTCTGAGACTAAAAATCCGGAGCAAAAGCAAACAGATGTGAATGTAAAAAGCGAAGTTATTTCAAGCCCATTTACAGGGGATGTAAAGTCTTTATCCGAATTGAAAGATGCTGCGTTTGCCTCCGGTGCACTTGGCAAGGGTGTAGCGATTGAGCCATCAGAAGGAAAGCTTTATTCTCCGGTATCAGGGATAGTTTCCGTATTATTCCCAACACATCATGCTATTGGAATTACATCTGACCAAGGTGCAGAGATATTAATTCATATTGGTATGGACACAGTTCAGTTAGAGGGAAAATACTTCTCGGCGCATACGACACAAGGAGCACGAATAGAAAAAGGCCAGCTATTAATAGAATTTGATATGGAAAGTATTAAATCAGCTGGTTATGTAGTGACAACACCAGTCGTGGTAACTAATCAAGAGCAATACAAACTTGTTCCAACAGAAGAACAGAGTATTCAAACTGGTAAACCATTAATCGATTTACAAAGTAAAGCAGATTCAGTTGCTGTTTAAATGGATGTTATTGAGTAGAAGGGAGTCCTGTGAATTCCCTTCTTCATCTACATAGAAAGGGAGAGGTTAATATGAAGACAGTTTCATTTCCAAAAGGATTTTTATGGGGAGGGGCAATTGCAGCCAACCAATCAGAAGGAGCTTATTTAGAAGATGGAAAGGGATTAACAACCGTTGATTTAATGCCAACTGGTAAAAATAGATGGAACATAGCAAAAGGGAAAGTAGATTCCTTCAAACCAATGGAAGGGGAATTTTACCCGTCCCACGAAGCTATTGATTTCTATCACCGTTATAAAGAAGATATCGCATTATTTGCGGAGATGGGATTTAAAGCATTGCGTGTTTCCATTTCGTGGGCGCGGATTTTCCCAAATGGGGACGATGAGCAACCAAATGAAGCAGGGTTAAGGTTTTACGACAATTTATTTGATGAGCTTTTATCACATGGAATTCAGCCTGTGGTGACCATTGCTCATTTTGATGTTCCTGTTCACTTAGTGGAGGCATATGGAAGCTGGAGAAACCGCAAACTTGTACATTTTTTTGAAACCTATGCAAAAACCATCTTCAAACGTTATAAAGATAAAGTGAAATATTGGATGACGTTTAACGAAATCAATATGCTTTTACACCTGCCATTTGTAGGTGCAGGTCTTGTTTTTAAAGAAGGAGAAAACAAGCTGCAAATTCAGTATCAAGCCGCTCATCATCAACTTGTTGCTAGTGCATTAGCAGTTCAAGCATGCCATGAGATTATCCCTGATGCAAAAATCGGCTGTATGTTGGCCGCTGGTATGACCTATCCTTATACCTGCAATCCAGATGATGTATATAAAGCAATGGAAAAAGATCGTGAATCGTTCTTCTTTATCGATGTACAGTCACGTGGAAAATATCCGGGTTATGCTATGCGCTTCTTTAAAGACAATCAGTTATCCATCGACATGGAAGACGGCGATGAGGATCTTTTGAAAATTGGTACCGTTGATTATATCGGCTTCAGCTATTATGGCAGCCGGGCAACAAGTACAGACCCTGAAATATTAAAACAAATTGGAAGTGGGAATGTATTTGCTTCTGTTGAGAATCCGTATTTAGAGAAATCTGAATGGGGCTGGCCAATTGATGCCAAGGGCTTTCGGATTACTGCTAACCAGTTGTATGACCGGTATCAAAAACCTTTGTTTGTTGTGGAAAATGGGCTTGGCGCAATGGACAAGGTTACTCCTGATGGGGAAATTAAGGATGACTACCGAATTGATTACCTAAGAAAACATATCGCTGCAATGGGCGAAGCGATTCAAGATGGTGTAGAAATTCTTGGCTATACGAGCTGGGGGCCAATCGATATTATTAGCGCCTCCACAGGTGAGATGAAAAAAAGATATGGCTATATTTATGTTGATAAAGATAATGAAGGTAACGGAACACTGAACAGAATGAAAAAGAAAAGTTTTTATTGGTATAAAGAAGTAATTGCGTCTAATGGGGAAAATCTTGACTAGTAGAGCAATGCTCTCCAAAACTGATCATATGGTAATAGTTAATAGATGGAGTTGGATGATATGAAAAAGCTTCTGGCAGTATGTGTATCTTTAATCGTTGTCCTATCATTGGCAGCTTGTAATCAATCAAAAACTACTAGTGAAACAATCAGGAACAAGGGTAAGGATAAAACAGTTACATTTTATATAACACGACACGGAAAAACGATTTTTAATACCAATGATCGAGTTCAAGGATGGTCTGATACACCATTGACAGAGGATGGAGTTAAGGTAGCCGAGAATTTAGGTAAAGGTCTAAAAAAAGACAAGATAAAATTTAATGCTGCATATAGCAGTGATAGTGGAAGAGCAATTGAAACGGCAAATCTAGTATTAAAGAATAGTGGTCAACAGAACCTAGTGCTAAATCAAGATAAAAATTTGCGGGAAGTGTACTTTGGTAAATTTGAAGGCGATTTAAATGAAAATATGTGGGGCCAAGTAATGAAAACATTGAACATGGATTCAATGGATAATCTAATGAAATTAGGCATGCCGAAATTAATTAATACCATTTCCAGCATTGATGATACTAAGCAAGCCGAAAATTGGAACCAGGTTGCCGACCGAGTAAAAGCTGCAATGGATAAAATTGCAAAAAAGCATACAAAACAAGGGGGCAATGTTCTCGTTGTCAGTCATGGCATGACAATTGATGCATTTCTTTCCATCATTGCTCCAGATCAGCCACTTGTTCAATTAGATAATGCAAGTGTCACTAAAGTACAGTACCTTGATGGGAAATACAAAGTGAAATCAGTGAATGACTTGAGCTATGTAAAAAAGGGGGAAAAAGAAGAGTAAGCTCTTTTCAAATGTCTTATCTGCACAAATAGCAATTTAAAAAAATGAAAAGTTCTTGGCGGTTATTTTTATAACTGCCATTTACGTTAAATAAATTTTTCACGGAGGTAATCTGAATGGCAACTACAAGTAAAAGATTCCCAGAAGGATTTTTGTGGGGAGGGGCTACTGCTGCGAACCAGTTAGAAGGCGGCTTTCATGAAGGAAATAAAGGATTAAATATTGCCGATGTTCTGCCCGGCGGAAAAGAACGTCTGAAAATTTTACAATCACCAGGCTTTGATTTTGAAATTCACGAAGATAAATATATTTATCCTAATCATGAAGCAATTGATTTTTATCATCGCTATAAGGAAGATATCGCCTTATTTGCTGAAATGGGTTTCAAATGCTACCGTATGTCCATCGCTTGGACAAGGATTTTCCCTAATGGAGATGAGTTGGAACCAAATGAAGAAGGTTTAGCATTTTATGATAGAGTGTTCGATGAATTGCATAAGCATGGAATTGAACCGGTAGTTACGATTTCTCACTATGAAATGCCCGTATACCTTGTAAAAAATTATGACGGTTGGAAAAGTCGCGAAGTAGTTACCTTCTTTGAAAGATATGTAAAGGCGATTCTTTCACGCTATAAGGATAAAGTGAAATATTGGTTAACTTTCAATGAAATTAATTCTGGTCTTGCCATGCCAATTATGGGTCTTGGTTTTTCCATTCATAATGAGGAAGACAAATACCAAGGGACATTCCAGGCATACCATCATCAATTTATTGCGAGCAGTTTAGCGGTCAAAGCTTGTCACGAAATCATTCCTGATGCAAAAATCGGCTGTATGATTCTTTATGCACCAACCTATTCCTATGATTGTAACCCTGAAAATGTCATGTATGCCCTTCAAGCGGGACGGATTTTTAATAATTTCTGCGCGGATGTTCAAGTAAGAGGGGAATATCCTACATTCATTAAGCGTTATTTTAAAGAACATAAAATTAAGCTCGATATTCAACCTGGTGATTTAGAATTGATTAAACAGTATCCGGTGGATTTTATTAGCTTTAGCTACTACATGTCCCGTACGGAAAAGAAACATAAAACAGAAGCAGAGCAAGGAGAAGGAAATATTATTGGAGGAATAAAAAATCCATTCCTTAAAGCAAGTGAATGGGGATGGGAAATTGATCCGATTGGTTTAAGGATTGCATTAAACGAAATCTATGATCGCTACCGTAAACCACTTTTTATTGTAGAGAATGGTCTAGGAGCGAAGGATAGGGTAGAAGCAGATGGCTCTATTAACGATGATTATCGAATTGAATATTTGCGTGAACATATGGTACAAATGCGAGAAGCTATTGAAGATGGCGTTGAATTAATGGGCTATACACCTTGGGGATGCATCGATTTAGTTAGTGCTTCCACAGGGGAGATGTCAAAGCGTTACGGATTCATTTATGTTGATAAACATGACGATGGCAGTGGAACGTTAGAAAGAAAGAAGAAAAAATCCTTCCATTGGTATAAAGAAGTAATTGCTACAAATGGAGAAAAATTATAAATGAAATGAGGGGACAGGTTCCTTTTCCCACTTGAGTGGGAAAAGGAACCTGTCCCTCTGTTCTTAATATACTTTATCACCATTAAAAATGGAGTTTTTCACAATGACATAATCTACATTGCGGATAGCGTCTAATTTTTTGCCGCCTGCATAGGAAATGGAGGATTGAAGGTCTTGTTCCATTTCGATTAAGGTGTCAATTAAATGGCCTTTATGTTCCACAAGCATTTTTTTTCCTTCTACATTTTTTCTTTCACCTTTTTGGAATTCTGAAGCAGAACCAAAGTATTCTTTATAGAGCTTTCCGTCCTTTTCTATCGTTTCCCCAGGTGATTCTTCGTGTCCAGCGAATAAGGATCCAATCATAACCATTGAGGCACCGAAGCGAATGGATTTTGCAATATCACCGTGGGTACGAATGCCGCCATCGGCAATGATTGGCTTGCTTGCAGCCTTAGCACACCAGCGAAGAGCAGCTAATTGCCAACCGCCTGTCCCAAATCCGGTCTTAATTTTCGTGATGCATACTTTACCTGGTCCAATACCAACCTTTGTCGCATCTGCACCGGCATTTTCTAATTCTCTTACTGCCTCGGGTGTCCCAACGTTTCCTGCAATAACAAAGCTTTTAGGTAAATGCTTTTTAATATGCTGAATCATGTTGATTACTGCATTAGAATGTCCATGAGCAATATCAATAGTTATAAACTCAGGTACTAGATTTTGCTCAGCTAGTTCCTCCACAAATCGGTATTCCTCTTCTTTCACTCCAACACTGATAGATGCGATTAGCCCACGGGACTTCATATCCTTCACAAAAGCAATGCGTTTCTCTGGTTGAAAGCGATGCATGATATAAAAATAACCGTTCTCAGCTAGAAATATAGCAATACTTTCATCTATAATCGTTTGCATATTTGCGGGTACAACTGGCAATTTAAATGTATGGCCACCAAGTGTTACCGTAGTATCGCATTCTGAGCGACTATTAACAATACATTTATTAGGAATCAACTGAATATCTTCGTAATCAAATACATTTTCCATGAATTTCACCTCTAAATACGAATGTTATTCGTAGGTTAGTTTTTAAATGTTCGTATATTGTTAATTTACCTTATTTTGTTCCATATGTCAAAGTTTTAAAAATAATTATGGAACTTGTATATGGAAAATTTGAAATTCATGCTTTGATTATTTACCAAAAAAGCCTCTCCAGAAGACATCCATGATATTTTTTGCCGTTTCCTCTACGGATTGAAAGAAGGTTGTTCCATCCGATTGTTTATAATTGCCCACCTTAACTAAGGCAATATAGGAATGGGCAGCAAATTTTGCATTTATAGCTGGAATTTCTCCTGCCTCTATAGCGGTCAAGAATGCTTCCTCAATACTTTTGTACATTTCTTCTTCTGCCATTCTCATTTCCTGTATTTGTTCTTCCGATAATGAACTTCTTGATTCCCTCATGAATCCTTCTAAGTCTATGGAGGTGGTTGCTTGTAAATGGGCGATAGTAACGTCAAAAAGTCTATCATATAGTGGTTTGTCTGGACTTAGTATTTGCACAATTCGTTCTCGTATCCTTCTCATTAAAGAGACAATTGTTTCCGTGAAAAGTATAGCTTTTGTATCAAAATAATAGTAAACAGTTGCTTTGGTCATGCCTGCTGCTTTGGCAATATCATCGACCGATACTTTTTGAAACCCATTCTCAAAAAATAAACGAGTTGCTGCTTGCAAGATAACCTCATTAGTAGGTGCAGTTTTATCTTTGCTCTTTGGTCTTCCAAGTACACGTCCTTTTGTCTGCTTTATCATTACTTTCTCTCTCCTTGTTATCTCATTCAAATTATTTTCTTTGATAATTAACTGACCAGTATATATAATTAATTCTGATGTATATATATTATATGATAAAACAAAATACTCATGGTTTTTCAAGGGGGGATCACAATGAAGTTTCTAATCCATTTTGTAGAGGCCGTCTCAAGCAAAAAAGGAAGATGGGTAACACTTCTTATTTGGATTGTATTGGTCGGGCTCCTTTCAGCAATATTTCCAAATGTAAATAAAATGGCCGATAATGGAGCGGAAGATTTGCCTAAGACTTCTATGTCTGTACAAGCAGAAAAAATAGCAAAGGAGCAGTTTCCGAATAATTCTGGAACTCCTTTGCTCATAGTCTGGTATAGGGATGGTGGTTTGAAGGACCAGGACTTCCAGCAGGTGACGAAGCTGTATAAGCATTTAAAAATGAATCCACTATCTGAACAAAATTTTATTCCGCCGTTAGGGGATATTCCGTCACAAGCATTAAAAACTTCTGCTTCCGAGGACAGCACATCTCTTGTCACACCCATCTTTATGGATGAAAAGGCCAGTTCGGACGATTTAACAGATAACTTATCGTCGCTCAAAAAGTATATGGAAAGTAATCTTTCGAGGGACATTGTAGACAAAGAAATTTCTGAATCAGGTTTGCATGTTCGTTTTACAGGGCCAGTTGGAATTGCAACCGATGCAGTAGCGCTCTTTAGCAAGGCTGATATTACCTTATTAATATCCACAGTTTTATTGGTTTTAATTTTATTAATTGTGTTATATCGTTCCCCAATTCTAGCGATTGTACCGCTCATAGGAGTTGGATTTGCATACGGATTAACAGGTCCAATTCTGGGGTTTTTAGCGAAGCAAGGCATTATCACGGTAGATTCACAGGGAATATCCATCATGACCGTATTACTATTTGGTGCAGGCACGGATTATTGTTTATTTTTAGTTTCTAAATATCGTGAGTATTTATTAGAGGAATCCGATAAATTTATCGCATTAAAGAAAGCAGTAAAGCATTCAGGCGGTGCAATTTTTGTCAGTGCCATTACCGTTGTTTTAAGCTTAAGTACGCTGTTATTAGCTCATTATGGTTCTTTCCATAGATTCGCAATCCCCTTTAGTTTAGTTATTTTAATAATGGGAATTGCAGCTTTAACCTTGCTCCCGGCATTATTAGCGATTTTCGGTAGAATTTCCTTCTTTCCATTTATCCCTAGAACGGAAGAAATAGTGAAGGAATTAGAGGAGAAAAAAGGGAAGAAACTTCGTCGGCCATCTAAAAATATGAGTAAAAAGTTTGGCAGTTTTGTTGTGAAAAAGCCTTGGACCGTCATCATTCTAAGTGTTGTTCTATTAGGCGGTCTTGCAGTCTTTTCACCTAAAGTACAATATACCCAGAATCTAATTGAATCGTTTCCAAAGGATATGCCATCACGTGAAGGATTTACGATAATGGGGGATCATTTTTCAGAAGGGGAACTTGCTCCTATGAAAGTGATTGTTCAGTCGGAGGGCAAGGATTTGCCAATCAAAGAGAAATTAAGCAAGCTTGCCTTTGTGGAAAGTGTTTCAGAACCTATAAAAAGCAGTAAAGATGAAAACTATGTATCTTATAATGTGATTTTAAAAGGGAATCCGTATAGTCCCGAATCAGTAGAATCCATTCCAATAGTGAATAAAGAGGTTTCTGGTATGTTACATGATGCTGGTATTAAAGGAAAAGGACATTATTGGATTGGGGGAGAAACGTCGAAGCTATACGATACGGAAAATACAACCAATCGTGACACAAAGGTAATCGTACCAGTGGTGATTGCAATTATCGCAGCGCTCTTGCTATTATACTTACGATCCATTATTGCCACCATTTATCTTATTATTACAGTACTGCTATCTTATCTATCTGCTTTAGGAGCAAGTTGGCTGCTTATCCATTATGGTATGGATATACCTGCGATTTCTGGATTAATTCCCTTATATTCATTTGTTTTCCTTGTAGCTCTTGGGGAAGATTATAATATCTTTATGATTTCAAGCATTTGGAAAAACAGGCGAACACAGCAGCACCGCCAAGCGATAGCAAATGGAGTTAGTGAAACCAGCAGTGTGATTACCTCGGCTGGGTTAATTCTAGCCGGTACGTTTGCGGTATTAGCGACCCTGCCGATTCAAGTATTATTACAGTTTGGTATTGTAACCGCAATAGGAGTTTTACTGGATACATTTATCGTTCGACCATTATTGGTTCCGGCCATTACGACGGTACTTGGCCGTTATGCTTTCTGGCCAGGGAAGCTGTGGAGGGCTGATAAGTTGGAAAAGGAGAAGATTGATTCAGAGATTTAATCAGAAGAGGCTGGGACATAAATAAAAAAATCATTGAAATTGGTTAAATCTACGAAAGCAAAAACGCATGAAATCAAGGTTTTTAAATTTGATTTCATGCGTTTTTTTGATTTGTCCCAGCCTCATTAATATTTTAAATCGTAGGGCGGACACCAGATCTTTTATTTAAGACAAAATGGTTTTTCCCCTGTATGAGGACTGAAGCCCCCCTATTTTCCTATAAACAGTTATTTCACGCGTTTTTCCCTGCTTAATCGGATTTATGTCCTCCTAAATGGTCTCGGCTAGGTGATTGCTTTGTTATAAACTGGTATCAGATCGTGAATCTATTTCATTGAAATTCAAACTCAAAGACAATGAATCTATTCAACCTTTACACGTATACAATCCACTCCATTATATCCATACCCCTTTTGATTCCAAACAGGGCTCATTGGTTGTGATCGGTTATAGGAATCGGTTGCTTTTGATAGGATGGTATACTCCCCTTTTTTAAAGGCAGACCATTCATAGAACCATGATACCCAGCCATAACCTTTGTGGTGATCCTTCTTGATTGCTGCCTTTGACCATGTTTGCCCATTATCTGTACTAACCTCGAGCATTTGAATGGTGCCCATTCCAGTCCAAGCTATTCCTTTAATCATATGCTTTCCGGAATCGAGAATTTGCCCATTGTGTGGCTTTTGAATGGTTGAGTTAACATTCATAATGGTGACGGGAGCAGAATCATGATTGCTATCTTTGTATGGGTAATAAACGTATTCCATAGATTGAAACGGCCCATCAAACTTAGAATCAGTGACGATTATCTGTTGTATCCATTTCACGGAGGCCATGGCATACCATCCGGGAACAATTAATCTTAAAGGATAACCATGCTTAAAAGGAATTGGCTTCTGATTATATTCATAAGCAATAATCGTATCGGGATGGAGTGCTTTTTCAAGCGGGAGACTTCTAGCAAAATGATGAATTCCATCGATTCCGGGATTTTTGCCAAAGTCGTAGCCTACTACTATTACTTCCTTTGCATCGTCCTTTAACTCCGTTTTTTCTATAAGGATTCTTAAAGGTACCCCCTTCCAATATCCTTGGCTTATTGCCCCATTTCCCCATTGTTCTCCGAATACCGGTGGCTTAAAAAATTTGCGCTTATTACCGGAGCATTCAAGGACAACCTTTATTGTTTTTGCAGGTAGCTGTTGAATCTCCTTTAGTGAAAAAATCTTTGGTTTTTTTATCGCACCATTGATAGGGAGCCAATAGTTGTGATGAGAGAGACGTGGATAGGAAAAATGATTTCGTCTATAAAATAATGGATGATCAACGGAATCTCTTTCTATAAAGGAAATAGGTGTCTCTTGATTTTCTGGAAATAGACTTTTGGTTTTTAAATAGGGCTTACTAATGGGAAATTCATTATTAGTCATGTATATTCCTCCAATGGAAAAAATGTCAGTAATAATAAATATGTCCCTTAAAGTTCGAATAGAAATATTGTTGAGACAGTGATTTTGATGTATATTTATAAAATAGAATAAATATTTACTTGTTTGTATTAAAATACAGGAGGAATATGCAGATGAAGAATCTATTAAAAACATATGTGCAATCTTTACAAAGTAAACTTTGGGAGATGAGCGATTATTTATATCATCATCCAGAATTAGGAGATCAAGAATATAACTCTATGAAACTACTAGTGGAGTTTTTGGAAGAACATGATTTTACCGTAGAAACCGGGACTGTGGGCAGACCTACTGCATTTAAAGCCGTATATGATAGTAAAAAACCTGGTCCAACTATTGCATATTTATCCGAATATGATGCGTTGCCGGGAATCGGCCATGGCTGCGGACATAATATGATTGGGACGATGGGTGCAGGCGCAGGTGTTCTTTTAAGTAAAATAATAGATGATATTGGCGGGCGAGTAGTAGTGCTGGGAACACCAGCAGAAGAAACGAACGGTGCAAAGGTTCCAATGGCGGAGCAAGGAGCTTTTAATGATATTGACGTGGCGATGATCCTACATCCATCAGATGAGTCCTATGAAAGTGGGGAGTCATTGGCAATGGATGCGATTCAATTTGACTTTAGAGGGAAATCAAGTCATGCGGCAGCAGCTCCGGAACAAGGAATTAATGCGTTGGATGCCGCCATTCAACTTTTTAATGGGATTAATGCCCTTCGCCAGCATGTAACTTCTGATGTGCGTATTCATGGGATTATTAAGGAAGGCGGGCTAGCTGCAAATGTTGTGCCGGATAAAGCGGTCGCGCAGTTTTATGTTCGTGCAAAGGACCGCAAGAATTTAAATGAGGTAGTGGAAAAGGTAAAAAATATTGCCCAAGGTGCGGCACTAATGACTGGTGCACAACTGTACATTGATAATTATGAACTAAGCTATGATAACATGATTACGAATCTAACATTGTCGCAATTATTCACAGAGAATCTCTTATCGACAGGTATCGCGGAGGTTAAAAAATCAAGAGATTCGTATGGTTCTATTGATATGGGGAATGTGAGCCACGTGGTTCCGGCGATTCACCCATATATAGGCCTTGATTCTCCTGGTTTAAGTGCCCATACACAGGAATTTGCTGACTTAACGATTACAGATAATTCCCATAAAGTTCTCGCCCAAGGTGCACTGGCACTTGCTCAAACGGGCTATGATTTAATAACCAATGAAGAGTTACTTAAGAAAGTGAAGGACGAATTTTACGAGAAGGTAAAGAGCTAATTCAAACTACTACGAGCATCTCCCTTGATAAGAGATGCTCTTTTTCTAGGAATCTTTGGGATGTATAAAAAAACATCTAATATAAATAATTTGAAAATTAAAATATAGAATATCCACTTCTCAATTAAATAAATGTGTGTTAAAATGCATTATGTTGTATAAAAATACAAAACTATTAATAAAAATAAACACAAAGATTTTGAAAATACACAGAGGGGGAAAGACAAT
The DNA here is from genome assembly GCF_002844575.1 of Heyndrickxia camelliae. Taxonomy (GTDB): domain Bacteria; phylum Bacillota; class Bacilli; order Bacillales; family Bacillaceae_C; genus Margalitia; species Margalitia camelliae. The sequence goes on along the minus strand of NZ_PIQO01000008.1, from coordinate 135,905 downwards.
GAAAAAGATCATATTATTGCTAACACTTGTTTTTGCAGTTGCCTTTATGGGAGCGTGTGGCCAGAGCAAAGCAAATGGAAGTAATGGGGATAGCGGGAAGAAGGAAAAAGTTTTAATTATGGGGACCTCAGCAGATTTTCCGCCATTTGAAACAAGAGATACATCAGGAAACGTTGTAGGATTTGATGTTGATTTAGGCAATTATATCGCTAAAAAACTAGGGTATAAGCTAGAGGTAAAGGACATGAAGTTTGATGGTTTAATAGGAGCTTTGCAATCGAAACGTGTAGATATGGTGTTATCAGGTATGTCTGCTACAGAGGATAGAAAGAAAAATGTAGACTTTTCAACGCCGTATCATCATTCAGGTGAGATGTTTGTTACAAAGAAAGATTCTTCTATAAAAGCAGTAGATGATTTAAAAGGGAAAACAATAGGAGTTCAATTAGGTTCCATTCAAGAAGAAGGCGCCAAGAACCTTCAAAAAACAGTTAAGTTTAATACAAAGGCCATGGATGATTCCACAACCTTAATCCAAGAACTATTATCTAATCGTATTCAAGCTGCATATTTAGATAAATCAGTAGCAGAAGGATATATTAAAAATCAAGGGTTAATAGGCTTTGATGATCCAACTTCCAGTTCTCCAGGAATGGGAATTGCATTTCCTAAAGGAAGTAATTTAGTAGATGATGTTAATAAAATTATAAAGGAATTGCAAGATAGTGGAAAAATGGATGAGATGAAAGCAAAGTGGATTAAAAATAATTAAAAAATGTTCAAGATCGATATAGAAAAGAGGTGTAAGGCATGAATTTGGACTTCAGTCAAATCGTGCCTTATATTCCTTTTATACTAGAAGGAATATGGGCTACGTTAAAATTTGTTATCGTTTCTATTATATTTGGCTTTGTGTTAGGTACTTGTTTAGCATTATGTAAAATTTCTAGAGTAAAGGTTTTAAAATGGTTCGCAGATTTTTATACTTCTATCTTCCGCGGGACTCCATTGATTTTGCAATTAATGATTATTTATTTTGCAGTCCCACAGTTAACTGGGTATGATATCTCCACATTTTTATCAGCAATACTCGCTTTTGGTTTAAATTCTTCTGCATATGTTTCCGAAATTATCAGGGCAGGTATTCAGGCGGTAGATAAAGGGCAAACGGAAGCTGCTCAAGCACTTGGTATACCATACCGCCTGATGATGAAGGACCTTATTATGCCTCAGGCTCTAAAAAATATCTTGCCAGCATTAATGAATGAATTTATTTCTTTAACGAAAGAATCGGCGATTGTTTCCACCATTGGATACTTAGATTTAATGCGAAGAGCTACTGTAGTCGGCTCAAAAATCTATCGAAATTTTGAACCATTAATCTTTGTGGGATTAATCTATTGGGCTATGGTTTTAGTTTTAACATTGCTAGGCAAGTTGGTAGAAAGGAGAATGAAATATAGTGATTAAAATAGAAAACCTTTCTAAAACATTTGGGAAAAATGAAGTATTAAAAAATATCTCAACCACTATTAATAGTGGTGAAGTAGTTTCTATCATCGGGCCATCCGGATCAGGGAAGTCCACATTACTTCGTTGTATTAATTTGTTAGAAACACCGACAACGGGCAAAGTGCTCGTTAATGATCAAGATATAACAGATTCAAAAACAAATATAAATAAAGTTCGTGAACAAATCGGCATGGTTTTTCAACATTTTCATTTATTCCCCCATATGACGGTTTTGGATAACTTGACGTATGCACCAATAAAGGTGAAAGGTGAATCTCGTCAGGTCGCAGAAAAGAAAGCTAGAGAATTATTGTCTCGAGTAGGCTTAACGGAAAAAGAGGGAGCTTACCCTAATAATCTCTCTGGCGGACAGAAGCAACGGGTTGCCATCGCTCGAGCTCTCGCCATGGAACCACAATTAATGCTTTTTGACGAACCAACGTCGGCACTTGACCCGGAAATGGTAAAGGAAGTATTGAATGTTATGAAGGACCTGGCAGGGTCTGGAATGACCATGGTGATTGTGACGCATGAAATGGGATTTGCAAAGGAAGTAGCCGATCGCGTATTGTTTTTAGATGATGGTGTGCTATTAGAAGAAGGCAAACCGGAGGAGTTTTTTCATTCTCCACGTACAAACAGAGCAAAGGACTTTTTGGAGAAAGTTTTATAAAAGGAAACTAGAGTGTGGAAGCACAATGAGTGTACACATTCGCGACATTAAACTCAATTTTTGCGAGACTATCAAAACACAAGATGAAAAACAGTGGTTGCATTGCCAACCACTGTTTTTCATCCTATTTCTACCTGCTTGTGGATATCATTTAAAATACTTTCTAATGAATAAACAACACCCTTGTCATCTTTATACATAATATTTTTTGGTGAAAAATGAACTGGTGAATCAAGCCCGGCTGCTGCTGAAATTCGGAATAACCCTTTTCTTAATGTGATAAGATAGTTTGCAACACGATGCTTTTTCTCATCAATTACTAGTGCCTTTTGTAGGGAGGAATCAGTCGTTGCAACCCCCACAGGACATGTATTGGATTGACATTTTAATGTTTGGATGCATCCTACCGATATCATGAATCCGCGTGCGATATTGATAAGATCCGCACCCATTGCCAGTGCGATTGCAGCTCTGTCTGGAGTGAATAGTTTCCCTGAGGCAATGATTTTCACCCGATCACGTACACCATATTTTTTTAGAGTAGACACAAGAATTGGAAGTCCGGACCTAATCGGCAGACCGACACTATCCATTAATTCCTGATAGGATGCTCCTGTTCCGCCTTCGCCGCCATCTACAGTAATAAAGTCCGGACCCTTTCCGGTTTCTTTCATATATTTTGCTAATTCCTCCGCGCTGTCATTACCCCCAATTACCATTTTTAATCCAACTGGTTTGCCCGTAGTTTCACGGATCTTTTCTATAAACTCACACATAGTAGGAACATCGCTAAACTGTCTAAAGCGATTTGGACTATCTACTGATTTATATGGTTCCACCTTCCGGATTTCTGCAATTTCCGGATTTACTTTTTCGGCATCAATATGTCCGCCGCGAGCTTTTGCACCTTGGGCAAGCTTGATTTCAAAGGCCTTTATTTGCGGGATTTCACTTTTCCTTTTTAGCTCGTCCCAATCGACATCCCCTTCTTTATTCCGAATTCCAAATAAAGCGGGACCAATTTGCATAATAATATCCACTCCACCCTCTAAATGGTAAGGAGAAAGTCCGCCTTCTCCAGTATTCATCCATGTTCCCTTAGCAATCCCCAAGCCTTTCGATAGGGCCGTAATCGCATTTTTTCCTAAGGCGCCGTAACTCATGGCAGACATACCAATTAATCCTTTTAATATGAAGGGATGTTTCGTGTTGGGACCAATCACAACTGCATCATCGTCATGAAGTAAATAGGCCGAAGATGCATCATCTTCCACTTTCTCTTCTCGTTGGGAAAAGAGCGGATCCTTTATGAGTAAATATCTTTGGGTTAATGCCATCGTGTCCATATCCACCTTCAACTCTTCCGTTAACTTCGGAAACATATCATTCCGGACATAAAAACCCTCACCCTCAAAGTCACGCTTCGAGCCAAAACCAATTACATCACGCTTGTACTTGGCGCTTCTGACAATATGCTCATAATCATCCCTTGAAAAAGGTTTTCCTTCTGTATCGCTATTAAACCAATATTGGCGCATCTCCGGACCGATTTTTTCAAAGAAATAACGGACCCTTCCAAGAGCAGGATAATTTCGCAAAATTGAATGCATCTTTTGATTACGGTCAAAAATTAATAGATACATGATGAAAATGGATACTGCGATGACAACTAATACAATGAAGATAAACCCGATAATGATGAAAAGATTTGCAGCAAAATTCATGGTTTTCCTCCTAAGATAAGGTCCTTATGGATAATATAGGCTCGTATAAAATTTTTATACACAAAGAGGTGTGACTACAGGAAGGATGGAACATTATAATCGGAAATTTCTACTGTGGGTAAAAAGACTGGATTTGTAGTGTTCGACCATTGCCGTGATGGGGAGATTTTTCTCGCTTCCGTTCTATTTAATCTAATATTTGTGCGGTTCCTTTTCTCTAAAAAGGTAATCTCTTTTCATTTAACATGAAACTTCCAGCAAATCCTGTCGTAAGTATAGGTATAAGATATAAAGGGGGAGAATCGATGAAAAGAACTGCTGAGATAACCTTAACTATTATTGGAGTTATTATTAATGTACTTGTTAGCGGCGGCATTGCATTGATAGCTGCTTTATTTAAGAACGAGTCCTTTCAAGAACAAGTCAAAAATGAACTTGAAAACGATCCGAGTGTGAGTGTAAATGAAACTGACCTTTCAATGGTTCTTGATACTATTGGAAATGGGAGCTGGTGGGTATTCATCGCATCCCTGATAGGTATAGTGCTTGGAATTATCGCAACAGTATTTCTTATAGGAAATAAAAAGCCGAAACCAGCAGGTATCTTGTTAATTATTGCAGCAGTTGTTTCTGTTATTTTATCTGTTGGAATAGATTGGCTGTCCGGCATTTTATTTTTGATTGCAGGTATTTTGAGCCTAGTCAGGAAGCCTAAAACGATTATAGAACAATAGAACGGAGACTTGCCCTTTTCGGCAAGTTTTTTTATTGCTACTTGATAGTCTTATGTATCACATCTATTCTTGATTAACTCTTCACCTTGTTAAAGATATAAATGGAAAATACCTGAGGGTGTATTGACATCTGAAAAAATCATTGTATGATACAATCATAAGGTTGTATTATGCAATTAATTTCAAAGAGGAAATAATAATCAACTTTTTAAATAAAGAAATAGTTGATTTTATAATCCGTGGAGATGTAGCCGTATTAATTTTGTATCGTTTTTTATATACTTCTTTGAAACTGCCATTATATTTGATTCTTATTCTCCATCGGATATCCTCAATGAGAAATCAAAACACAGAATAGGAGTTTTGCAAAACATGTCATCTGTATCACAAAAAGCGGCAATGGTTAGCAGTTCGTCACTTCAACAGGAACCATCTCTTCTAAAACAGCCAAAAGCAGTGTGGGCTGTCTTTTTTGCTTGTATTATTGCCTTCATGGGGCTTGGGCTTGTTGATCCGATCTTACCGGCTATTGCCCAAAATATGCATGCCACACCAAGTCAAGTTACATTGCTATTCACAAGCTATAATGCGGTTATGGCTGTAGCTATGCTTATTACCGGTTCCATTTCATCCAGACTTGGAATCAAGTGGACATTATTAGTAGGAATAATTGTCATTGCGGCATTCTCTGCACTAGGCGGGGCTTCCAATAATATTTGGGCACTTGTCGGCTTGCGGGGAGGCTGGGGTCTTGGAAATGCATTGTTTGTTGCCACTGCTTTAGCTGCTATTGTATCCCTTTCAAATAGCGGGACAGCGAAAGCAATTATTTTATATGAAGCTGCTATTGGACTCGGAATTTCAGTAGGGCCATTACTTGGTGGTTGGTTAGGTGGTATGTCATGGAGAGGACCATTTTTGGGCGTTGCTGTCTTAATGGTGATTGCGTTTATCGGATTAATCTCGATGATGCCCAAACAAACTTCAAGCGGTCAAACCCAAGCGAAGAAAAAGACATCCTTATTAGATCCATTTCGTGCGTTAAAACATTATTCTCTTTTAGTTTTCGGTATTGCAGCTGCTTTATATAACTTTGGATTTTTTACCTTATTGGCATATGCACCGTTTGTTATGGGATTAGATGAGCATGGATTAGGATTTGTCTTCTTAGGCTGGGGGATTCTTCTTGCCATTACTTCTGTTTTTATGGCTCCAAAGCTTCAGAAATCCTTTGGTACGGTTAAATCAATGTGCCTGATGTTATTTTTGTTTGCTGTTGTACTTTTAGCAATGGGTATCTGGACATCCACACAGTGGGTTATAATTGCAGCCGTTATTTTTGCAGGTGCTTTGCTTGGTAATAACAATACATTGATCACGACAGCAGTAATGAATGCAACAAATGTTGAACGATCAACTGCTTCTGCTGCCTACAGCTTTTTACGCTTTTTAGGCGGAGCGATTGCACCATATATGGCAGGTAAATTGGCAGAGGTTTATAATCCGCATGTACCGTTTATAGTAGGTGCCGCATTTGTATTAGTTTCCGTATTATTCATTTTAGTGAATGCTAAGCATGTTAAACATGTGGATGATGTTGAAGCGGGACATTAATTGAAATTAAAGATGGCTGGACTAACTTATTCGTAATGAGTCAGTTCAGTCATTTTTTATTGACCATTCTGATACTTTACGTAATAAAGCACTCTAAACTTCTTATATTCCTTCACTTCTTCCAGCATTTTAATATGAAGGTCGTTTATTTTAAATAAAAGGGCTTAGTTCCAGCCTTGGATAAAACTATTTAATGGTTCAATGTTCTCCATGTCTACCTCTCCATCTGCTAATTTCTTGCCCCATCCGGTGATTCCTAGAGATATCGCTTTTTGCTGAACGAAAAAAGCGGGACGACTGCCTGGACTCTCCCAATAGTAATGATATGCACAATCATTTTATAGCCACTATTTGCATAAATACAATAATAAGATTTGTTGTTCCATCATACAACCTATCTATATGTTATACTATTCTGAAAAGGGGAGGGGATAGAATGGATGAATGGAAAGTAAAGGCAATTCAGGATGATTATCCAGATGATTTTGCGTGGTGTTATGGCTGTGGTCGTCTTAACGAGGAGGGGCATCATTTTCGAACAGGATGGCAAGGGGAACAGACAATAACGATTTATACACCACGACCGGAGCATACAGCGTTACCAGGTTTCGTGTACGGCGGTTTAATCGCATCCTTAATTGATTGCCATGGAACTGGGTCTGCTGCATTAGCGCTGCATCGAAAAAATGGACATGAGCCAGGTGATGGAGTTGAGCCTCCGCGTTTTGTTACAGGTTCATTAAAAGTAGACTTTGTAAAACCTACTCCACAGGATGTTCCGTTAAAAGCAATTGGAAAGGTCGAAGAAATACATCCAAAAAAGTGGAAAGTAGATGCAGAGGTGTATGCAGGAGATACACTTTGTGCACGTGGCGAAGTAGTGGCTGTTATAATGCCAAGTACATTCTTGAATAGAGAATAGAGGTGGCGTATCTACAGCAAGCTTAAAAGTGTGCCTGTTTGGTTATTATTTACTGAATTTCCAAAGGTAGATAGCGAAGATTTAATTCTGTAGTGCAATTCTTTATTAAATTTTGCGACTGAAACAGGGATTATGTTTAACGGGAAAAATCGGTTTCAAGGGGCAAATTGCCATTAATCAATACAATTTAAAGTTAATTAGTTTTAAATTATGAGATCCGTTTGATATGATGTAGCTGTTCAGAAAAAAGGAGTTGAATGGTAAATGGCAAAGCAAGTTCGTATTGGAAGGACAGAATTATATGTGAATCCGATTGGCCTAGGAACTAATGCTGTTGGTGGTCATAATTTGTTTGGACAACTTGATGAAAACGCTGGCAGGGAGTTGGTGCGGACCGGGCTGCAAAACGGTGTGAATTTCTTAGATACTGCATTCATTTACGGACCGAAGCGTTCCGAAGAACTTATTGGTGAAGTCGTAAAAGAAAGTGGAAATCGCTCAGAACTCGTGATTGCCACAAAAGCGGCACATAAGTTTGTCGGCGACGATGTTGTATTAGATAATTCACCGGCCTTTTTAAAGCAATCAGTGGAAGAGGCTCTACTACGGCTGCAGACAGATTACATAGATTTATTTTATATTCATTATCCAGACAAGGATACCCCAAAATATGAAGCAATCGGTGCATTAAAGCAATTAAAAGATGAAGGAAAAATCAGGTCGATCGGCGTATCCAATTTTTCACTTGAACAGTTAAAAGAGGCCAATCAGGATGGCTATGTGGATGTTATTCAAGGGGAATACAATCTATTGAACCGGAAAGCTGAGAAGGAATTTTTCCCATATGCTGCGGAGCATCAAATTTCATTTGTACCGTATTTTCCGCTTGCATCCGGTTTGTTAACTGGAAAGTATAATATTGATACTGTCTTAAGTGAAAATATGCGAAAAAGGCCGAATTTCCAAGAAGGGGTCTATGAACAAAATTTAGCTAAGATAGACCAGGTCCGAAAAATCGCTGACGAAAAGGGAGTTGAGGTTGCCCACATCGTTCTTGCCTGGTATTTAACACGTGATGAAATTGATGTTATTATTCCAGGTGCTAAAAATAGCAATCAGGTCTTAAATAATCAAAAAACGCTTGAGGTTGTATTAACGGATGAAGAAGTTCAAAAGATTGACCGGATTTTTCAAGCTTAGTTTTGTTGAAGTAATTTATTTTAAAGGCAATTTACTGTGAATAGGTAAATTGCCTTTTTATTTGGACATTAAAGGTTAGTAGCACTTGTACACAAGCTGTATACAAAAGTAAACAAAAACGTATGCATGTTTACAAAAGTGTATACATGTATACAAAATAGTGTACTTCTTTATTTTACGCGGTTTCGAGCTATTGTTTACGAATCTGTATACATAATTACAAATGTATGTCTATTGATAAGTATTTATGAAAGATACCTGATCACCATTGACCATGCTTCGCAGTTTCTATAACCTTTTACACATCAACAGTGAAAGGGATGATTCATTTGGCAAACTCACGTATTGCAGCAATTGATGTAGGTAATGATTCCCTAAAAGGAATCTTTGGAGAAATGGAATATGATATGAATATTCCTAATGTCATCGCTAGAGATATAGAAGACCGTCCAATCATAGGCTTAGAGGAATTAGATCAACAAAATCCCATTGACGGCATACATATCCGGGTTCATTCTCCTATCCTAAAAGATAATAACACTATTTATCGTGTAGGTAATTTAGCGACTAAAAGCAGTAACTCTACCGAATTAGATCCAGGAAGCAGCAAGTCGGAAGAGGATCAGACTCTTATCATGCTATTTGCAAGCCTTGCATTAGATGCAGTAAGGGACGAGAATAAGCAGCTGTTTAAACGTTCAAATAATGTCATAGAAGCAACCTATATGTTAGGGACAGGCCTACCTTTAAGAGAAGTAAAGGAAGGGAAGGATGTCGGGTTTCGCTCTAGACTGCTAGGTTCCGTTCATCAAGTAGAATTTTTAGTAACACCAAAATATCAAGGTCAAAAGGTAAATATACGATTTGAAGATGTGAAAGTTTATCCAGAGGGTTTTGCTGCGTTTATTAACTTAGTCATGGATAACAACTTAAATATCATCAATAAAGAGTTAATCGATAAACGTATTATTATTCAAGATATTGGCGGTTTATCCACAGATATTGCAGTTATCAAAAATCGAAAGGTAGATGATGATAAAGCACAAGGATTTAACCTGGGTGTTTCTGAATCACTTGAAAATATAAGAGAAGAAATTCGCTCCAAGCATGGGGTAGAGCTTGATAGTAGACGCGATGTGGTCGAAATTATTACGAAGAAAAATGACCGAAATCATATTATGGTAAAAGGCAGCAGAACTAGCGTTCATGATATAGTGGATAGAACTTTATTTGAATTAGCCAAAAAACAATATCGTATCCTTCGTAATATTTGGCAGAAGAACTCACAAACGGAAATTTGTTATTTTATTGGCGGAGGTTCTATCATTTTAAAAGATTATCTAAAGACAATGAACAATAACCTTGATGGGTTCAATATTGATTTCTTTGAGGATGAGAAAGAAAGCATCTGGATGATGGTTAATGCTTACTATAAATTGATAAATGATTTTAACAGAAGAAATAAGAGGGATAAGCAGGCAGAAGAGCAAAAAGTGGTGAAAACCAAATAAGGTGATTAGATGGAAAAATCAGAGATAAAAAGAGGAAAGCCTATTACGTTTCGAATTCCTTCGGATACCCCTGACCATATTCTGCAATATTTAGCGAAGCTGAAGGAGACAGAAAGGCGGAATTTTTCCAGTAAAATTGCCGAATATGTTATCAATGGTGTTGGGCAATCAATATCGAAGCAACGTGAAACTTTAACGATTCCCCTTCCAAAAGGATTGGACAAAACACAGCGAAATTGGCTGAAACATGAGCAATCATTAGCATTATTAGGGAGCATTGTCTATCAATTATTGACAGACCCGGTGAAAACCGCATCCCTTATAGCCTCTTTGAATACCAGCATGGTAGACGTAGAAGATTATCCATATCCTTTGGAAGAACCACCTAAGGACGATAATGAAGACATAATAACGACTAATCCAATGATAGAACAGGAAAGTCAAGATACTAGAGTGGATCAGGTAGATGATTTGGATGACTTTGATTGGGAGTTATCGATTTCCGATGAAAATCATGATAATGAAAAGGAAGAAAGTATGGATGATCTTTTAGGAGATTTTCTAGCACAGATGAATAAGTGATTAATAAGGATACCTTTGCATGCAATGGTATCCTTTCCGATTCTATCAAACTACCACTTCACTCATTAAACAGAGCGTATTACCCTCTGTATCTTGGAAAAATACCATCCATGTTTCAATTTGTCCAATTTTTGCTACTGCATGGGGCTCGTCGATAAAGTGTATGCCTTTTTGTTTCAGCAGGTTTTAATGTTCTTTTATATCCGCCACTTGATAATATATGACAGAACTTGCATTGGTGAACTCTTCCTTTTCAGGTAAGCTCACAAGAAGTCTAACTCCATTACAGTCGAAAAATGCCATGGAATCTGTATGGAATAAAAGTGGTAATTCAAGCACATCCTTATAAAATTGAAGTGCTCTTTCGATATTTTTTGCCGGTACCCCGATTTGTGCAATTTTTTGGAATCCCAATATAAATTACTCCTTCCGGCGTTGAATCATTGCAGTGGCTCAGATATTACCATTATACATTTATTTCAAAAAATTTTGTTATTTTTGCGTAAAAAGAGCCATGATTTATCAAAATCATGACCGGAGTAACTTATTAGTTGTGCTGATTATTTGGAAGCTGTTTGTCAGGATGTCCCTTTCCTTGTTTCTTCTTATTTTTTTCCTGCTTTTTTTGTGTATCTTGGAACTTTTCGATAAATTCATGTGTGTTTTCCATTCTAGTTCCTCCTTTATATAGGACTTCGGTTGTTACTTTTTCCATTCAAGGAAGAAATCATACATAAAAAACATGTCTCCACGCCAAGTCTTATACAATTTTCCTGTTTGCAGCAAGGCTCTCCTTTTCGTTTGGAACTTTCATCAGAATAATCGCACCGATAATAAATAAGACGATAAGACTAAAAACTCCGCTATTGGTTTTCCCAGTAATTTGTGCAGTAACTCCAACTAAAAGCGGTCCCATTATGGAGGCAAAATTACCGAAGATATTGTAAAATCCAAAAAATTCGTTGGCATTTTTCTTTGGAACCAGCTTTGCAAAATAGGACCGACTTAATGCCTGAATTCCTCCTTGGGATGATGCCACAAGCATGGCCAATATCCAGAAATCTAAGGTTGTTTTTAAAAAGAATGCATACGTACAAACAATCATATAAACAATGATCCCGACAAATAGCATTGTTTTTCCCGAAAATTTCTCTGCTAATTTACCATATAAAATGGCAAAAGGTGCAGCAACCACTTGCGTAACGAACAAAATGATTAATAGACTGGTAGAGCCGATGCCTAAATCGGTTCCATATGCAGTGGACATTGTTATGACGGTTCCAACTCCGTCAATATAGAAAAAATAAGCAAGCAGAAATAGAAATAAAGCGCGGTATTTTCGGATTTCTTTTATCGTCTTTCCCAGCCGCTTAAAGCTATTGACAACAGGATTTGGTTCACGTTCTATATAATAGCGTTGAAAAACATTGCGGAACAATGGGATGGAAAAGGATGCCCACCAAATTGCTGTAATAAGGAAGGCTATTTTGCTGGCCAACGTATCTGAAATAGGCAAGGTTTGGGTTTTTGCTAAAATAATGATTGCAATACTGACGATGAAGGGGATCGTACTGCCGATGTATCCAAATCCAAAACCGCGGGCAGAGACCCTATTCATCCGTTCTTCTGTTGTGACATCTACAATAAATGCATCATAAAATACATTTGCTCCCGATGCTCCAATAGCTGCAATCGTATAGGCTATTAGCAATAGTAGCCACTGATCACTGGGAATGAATGCAAGAAGTGCGGTAAACGAGACACCAATCGTAAAAAAGAAGGTAAAAAAACGTTTTTTAAATCCTTGGTAATCGGCGATGGTTCCTAAGATTGGCCCCAGCATGGCTAAAATAAAGGTGGCAATTGCAACGGTATACCCCAAATAGGCAGTAGAATCTGCTGCACTTATTCCTGACTTTGTAGCAGCTGCTTTATAAAAAAGTGGAAAAACTGCAGTTGAGATAATAATAGAATAAGCGGAATTTGCCCAATCATAGAAAACCCAGCTATTTTCTTCTTTTGTAAAACGTTTCATCTCCCAGTAGCCCCCTTTGGGTAAGTTTATATTTCTAATAATTCTTGTATCACTTTGCCGTCTGTATCGCCAAGATCGAGCCCAAGCAATTTTGCCAACGTAGGCCCTTCATCAACTAGTTGCATAGATGGAATAATGGCATTGGAGCGAATTCCCTTTCCGGATGCGAGCAAAACGGTGGTGTAGTTATGTTTATTGGGCGAGTAGCCGTGTGATGCAACCGTATATTTTTTTGAATTCACATCCTCAGTTATAATGGAATCAATGAAATCTCCATTTAACCCCTCGGTAAAATAATAGCCTTGGAGAGCCTCAACCATTAAGTAGGCGTTACTATCTGCACCCATTGTGCGCAGCTCTTTCTTTGTTAGCACTTGTTCAATTCCGTTGCTTTTATCCCTGGATAAATCATGTATGATCTTTTGTAGAATGGATTTTGTTTCCTCGTCATTAATATTTTTCACATAAAGATAAGCAGAACCATCACAGCTCTTGCAATATGCCTTCCAATCCGTTATCTTACCGCGTTTATTTACATCGATTAGTCCTTTTCTTCTAAGTATTACATTTATCTTGATGGCCATGGATTCATCTAATGCACTATGATCGCCTAATGCGATTATCGTAGAGTTTTCATATATACCACTTTGCTTCAAAGCATGAATGATTCGCCCAAGACGATTATCATGTCTTCGAAGCGCTGCTTGTGCTTGTTTTGACGAGAAACCGTAGTGATGGCGCTGTGTATCTAAATCCGTGAAATGGACAAGCATAAGGTTAGGCTTTTTCGATTGGATAGTTTGAACAGTTGATTCCAATACAAAATCATCTAATTCAGGTTGGCTCAATCCTTTTCGGATATGGCCAAAGCGGCGATTCATATCTAATTGGTAAAGTGGGCTGCCGCTTAAGAGAGAGATGGTAACTTGATTTTGCCAAGGTCGATTTGCGAAAATTTCTGGCATGTTGTAATCAATATTTGCCTTTGCAGTCACGGGCCATAACAATGAAGCTGTAGTCAGCTTAGCATTTTTGGCTTCATCATAAAGGGTTGTTCCTTTAACATAACGTCGATACCAATACCAATCAGGTGACTCGTTCCGGGTTGCAGCAGCGTATTATTAATCACACCATGCCTGTTAGGGAATTTCCCTGTTACAATTGTTGCATGACATGGGTATGTTACAGAAGGATAAATCGTTTCGACATTTTTGCAATAAGATCTATGTTTCAGGAGTTCTTGAAAATGCGGGAGCTCCTGAATGATGGGGAAATCTAGAGAAGATAGGCAGTCAAATGAGATGACGATTAAATGGTCCGTCAGTCGTTTCATATAGACCTCCTTAGAATAAGCTATACATTAAATATAATGGAAAATTTAGAATTTAGAAACATTTATTTGGGACTGTCGCTTAGATACAAAAAAGACAGGTATATTCAATCGAGAAATATACCTGTCTTTTACCTATTGTTGTTGGCTTCGTAGAAAAATCTGTATCTCGCGGTTTCCGATAAATTTCTTAGACTGTTCATCCCAAAGCTTAAAGGTTAAGGATTTCAGACTTGTCCAGAGTGTTAAGGTTGGGACCTCCTGAAGTCGTTTATCACTTTTATGTGCCTTCTCAAGCTGATAATTTGGAACACGTGAATTTAGATGATGGACATGGTGGTAGCCGATATTTCCGGAAAACCATTGCAATATTTTCGGTAGTTTATAGAAAGAGCTCCCTTTTAATGCTGCCTCTACATAGTTCCAGTTGTCGCCATTTTCAAAGTACCCATCTTCGAATTGATGTTGAACATAAAATAACCAAACTCCTGAAAATGCAGCAATATAGAATAGGGGCAATTCAACCAAAAGAAATGCCTTCCAGCCAAGGGTGAATCCTAATAATAAAACAATGGAAGTTAGAATAATATTCGTCATCCAAACATGTCTTTTTTCTTTCTTTGTTGCATTTCTCCTATTAAAACGATAAGAAATTAAGAAAATATATAACGGTCCAAATATAAACATGATAATCGGATTTCGATATGTCCGATATAATAATCGCTTGATCCAAGAGGCTTGAGCATATTCTTGCAAAGTTAGCGTCCAAATATCGCCATCACCACGTTTTTCTAAATTTCCGTTTGTTGCATGGTGAAGATTATGGCTATTCTTCCACTGTTCATATGAGCAAAATGTAAGGATTCCAGTAATCGTACCGACAATTTTATTTGCTTTCCTGTTTTTAAAAAAGGAATGATGGGTACAATCATGGAAAATAATAAAGGTCCTTACTAAAAATCCTGCAGCAGGTATGGCGCATAATAATGTTAACCAGAAGGAAACTTGAAGACTAAAATAAGCTAAAACCCATAGTAGTAAAAATGGTCCTACGGAATTAATAAGCTGTCTGACACTAGCTGAAATACGTGGTTTTTCAAACGTTTTTAATTTTTCTTTCCACTCGCGAATACTACTCTTGGACTGTTTTTCCATTATACCTTCACCTCATTTTTGTTTTTAACGGATTGATTCTTTTCTTTTAAAATAGTAATAATACATACTTAATGGCCACCATAAAACCATGAATATGGGATACACTGCCCAAATCTCGTTTGGTGAAGACACCATGTTGACAAGGATAAAAAATATACTTATATACAGGCTTGCTAAGATTGAAAATTGGAAAAATTTATTAGACCTTACATGATATAAAACTAAAGGCCACCACAATACTATAAATGAAGGGTATATTGCCCAAGGATAGCCGGGTGAAATTGCCATATTCAAAATCGAATAGTACATAATGGTGATGAAACTCCCTATGAGGCCTAAGGATACTGTTTTTCTGGCATTCTCAAATATCAGCATAATCGGCCACCAAATGAATGGGTAAAATGCATACAAAGCCCAGGGATGACTAGGGGAATATAGAAAATTTGTTATAAATAGGTACAAGATTATGATGATACTGATACAGAGAGAATGAATTTTATACTCCCTTTTTTTTATAAAGTAAACGCTAACTGGCCATAAGAGGAGAAAAAAAACAGGGTAGATGAACCAAATATGACTGGGACTAGTTAGGTAATTTACAAGAATAAAGAATAGTATGCTCATCAGGCTACCTACGGAGGCAAAAATCAGATCATATTTATGCATAGAAATCCTCCTTTATTTTTGACGTAGACGCAGCCATCTGTAGAACATACTAAGTGGCCACCATAATACAGCAAATGTAGGATACACAAACCAGATAATATGTGGGGTATAGTAAAAATTAATAAAGACAAATAATGCAATGATGAGAACAGTACCCCAGATGGAAAAGCCTAAATCTATTTTAGACATGTTTTTCTTAGCGGGTGAAGGCAGCTTGACTCCAAGTTCGTTTTCTATTTCATCAATATCGCCAAAATCTACAATTGCCTTATTAATTGCATCCTCTTCTTCTTTCCCTTGTGCCATTAGATCAAAGACCTTTTCTTCAAGATTCTCTACAATTTCCTGCTTGATCTGTTCCTTTTGTTCACTATCTGGAACATTTTTAAATAAGTCATCTACATGGTTTTTAATCTTCTTCATTCTAATTCCTCCATAAATAGATCAATTATTTCCTTTGTTTCTTTCCATTCTTTTACCGTTTCCTTTAAATAAGCCTTCCCTAAGGTAGTGATTCTGTAGTATTTTCTTTTCCCGCCGTGGGATATTTCACCAAAATACGATTCAATCAATTCCTTTTTTTCCAGTCGTTGAAAGACTGCATAGAGGGTAGCTTCTTTTATTTGGAACCGATTATCTGTACGGATGCTAATTTGCTTCGAAATTTCATATCCATATTGATCCTTTTCCAGTATCAATCGCAGAATAATCGAATCTAAATGCCCGCGGATAATATCACTTCTAATCATGGATTCACCTTCCATAAACGATTATTCTATCTGATAGAGTAATATTAACGTAAATTACTCTATCTGTCAAAGTAATTTTTTGAATTTGGCTGAAATATTGCATGATTTGGCTGAATTATCATAAATTATGGCTGATTTTACCTTGATTTCGGCTGAATTATCGTGAATTTTGGCTGAATTATTTTTGGAGAGGGGAAAATTAGAGGATGGAGCTTTAAATCAAGAAAAAAACGAACCCGCAAATAACTCGGATTCGTTCCTTTCTTGACAATTATGCTCTTTCTTCAAATAATTTTGCTATTTCAATGATAACATTGGTTGCTTTCACCATATTATCCACGGAAATGTACTCATATTTTCCATGAAAGTTCTCTCCGCCAGTAAAGATGTTTGGAGTTGGTAGTCCCATATATGATAGTTGTGAACCATCTGTTCCTCCACGGATTGGTGAGATTTTTGGCTCAATGTCCAGGTTTTTCATTGCATCATAGGCGATGTCAACAATTTCCTTCACTGGTTCTATTTTCTCTTTCATGTTGTAATATTGATCATTTAATTCAAGAGTAATGTTGTCTTTACCGTATTTTTCTTGTAAGTCCTGAACAATCTTCTCAAGATTAGCTTTTTTAGCATTGAACTTTTCTCTGTCATGATCTCGAATGATATAGGCAAGCTTTGTTAGCTCCACATCTCCATTCATGGAAAGAAGGTGGTAGAATCCCTCGTAGCCTTCCGTATATTCAGGAGCTTCATCGGCTGGAATTTTGCCTTGTAATTCCATAGCAATTTTCAGGGAGTTAACCATTTTGCCCTTTGCAGATCCAGGGTGAATATTGTTTCCTTTGATAGTGATTTTGGCCCCAGCAGCATTAAAGCTTTCATATTCTAATTCGCCAAGTGGACCGCCATCTACTGTATACGCAAATTTTGCATTAAATGCGGGAACATCAAATTTGTGAGGTCCTCTGCCAATCTCTTCATCTGGAGTAAAGGCAACTCTTATTTTTCCATGTTTTATTTCCGGATGTTGGAGTAAATATGCCATTGCAGTCATGATTTCTGCAATGCCGGCCTTGTTATCTGCACCAAGAAGAGTGGTACCATCTGTTGTTACTAAAGTATGTCCTTTATATTGCTCAAGGCTAGGGAAATCTTTAGGTGATAAAACAATATGTAAGGCTTCATTTAAGACAATATCGCTGCCATTATAGTTTTCTACAATTTGTGGTTTTACGTCTTTGCCTGTAAAATCAGTAGCTGTGTCGACATGAGCAAGAAAACCAATTGTTGGAACTTCCTTATCCGTATTGGATGGAAGAGTGGCCATCACATATCCATTATCGTCTATAGTTACTTCCTCCATGCCGATTGATTTTAGTTCATCCACAATCATGTTAAGAAGTGTCCACTGTCCAGGTGTTGAAGGACATGTGTTACTATCTTCATTCGATTGAGTGTCCACTTTTACATAGGAAGTAAATCTTTCGATGATTTCATTTTTCATGAATCCCATCTCCTTTTTTAAAATGATAAGAAAAGTATAAGTTTTTCCATTTCCGACAGTTGACTAATTTTATCTATGTCTAGCTCCAGCGCCTATTGGTCAGCCGATAGGCGCTTATGCTTTTCTTACTTTATCATACCACTAAAAAAAGACTCCCACACGTTTTATGCTGAGGAGTCTAAAAATTCATGCACTTATTCTTACTTTTGCTAATCGTTCCCATGGCTTGGTCGTCCAGCGTTTAAGTGCGAAACAGCCGCGTAGCCACTCATCAGCCCCTTGGGCAATCCAGACACCTAATAAGCCCAGATCAAAATGTACTCCAAGCAAATAGCTGAGCGAGACGGCAACGCCCCACATTGAAATAATGCCAATAATGACAGGGAAACGAACATCACCAGCAGATTTCAGGGAGCTCATCAATACTATATTCATCGCTCTTCCAGGTTCAATAAAGACAATGGCCCATAATACCGGCAACCCGACTGCTAATATACTTGCGTCATTTGTAAATATCTTTAAAATCGGAGAGCCGATTAAAGCAATAATTAAGGATGTGATAAAGGAAGCAAACATTGAGATTTTTAATGTTCGCAGACCGCGATGAAGTGCCTTGTCATACTGTTTACCACCAATGTAACGGGCAACAAGCAACTGAGTGCCTTGTGCAATAGCAAGCGTAAATAAATAACAAATCATATTAATATTTAAAATGTATACTCTTGCGGCTAAGGCAGAAGCTCCAATGGTTGCAATAAAACCAGTAATAATTAATTGTGAAAATTGATAGGATAGGTTTTCACCTGCAGATGGAATCCCAATGGATAACAGTCCGCGAATATCGGCCTTTTTGAGTCTGAAAATATCACTTATTTTCATTTTCAATGAAAGTCTTAAGTAGACTAATAGCAATAGTGCGGAGACACTGAAAA
Source organism: Heyndrickxia camelliae (assembly GCF_002844575.1). GTDB lineage: Bacteria > Bacillota > Bacilli > Bacillales > Bacillaceae_C > Margalitia > Margalitia camelliae. Next base: position 117,062 of record NZ_PIQO01000008.1, on the reverse strand, counting down.
TACGAGCAGCTACCATTGCCCAAGAAACTCCAGTAACACCTGTAATAGGCAATCCGAAGATGCCTGAAATCGCAATCACATTTCCGCCCACACTAATAATATCCATGATTATCGTTACAACCATGGATTCTTTTGTATATCCATGACTGCGAAGAACAGCGCCCAAAGCAAGTGCAATAGACTCAAGGAATAACGACACTCCGCAAATATGAACAAAGGTGAGACCGTAACGATATACATCCCCGTGGATGTCAAATAATCCTAAAAGGTATCTTCCAAAAAGAGCAAGAAAAAGAGCAATTCCAACCCCAAACCAAAAATTTAATCCGAAAGCCGATCGGGCAAGCTGTCTTGCGTGTTTAAAATTGCCGGCGCCAAGATTTTGACCAATTAAAATAGTTGCTCCAACGGAAGTGACATTAAAAATTAAAATAAACATGTTTAACAATTGGTTGGCGACGCCAACTCCTGCTGCCGCATCATCGGAATAATGACTTAGCATAAGAGTGGCGATAATGCCCATTCCCATATGGAGTGCAAGCTCAATAAAAAGCGGCCACGATATATTAAAGAGCGTTTGCTCCTGATATTTATTAGTTTTAGTATCCACGAAAATTCCCCTTCATAAATGAAATACAAATTCCATTTTAAACCTATGCTGGCGAGAAGGAAATTAGAAATTTCTTCAGAACACGAAATATTTTTAGAAAAGAATTGTTAAAAGGAATCATAAAAAAATCGGGCAAGCTGAACTTGCCCGAAAAACAGGTATCATGGCTGATAAAAAAGGACATACTTTCCTGGCCCAATCATTGCCACGCCAATCGTTACCACGATTAATACAAAACAATATTCAAATCCATTTCGATCAATCCAATATCCATTTTTAATATGTACAGAGAATATGGCGTCAATCATTATGATGGAGATTAAACCTGCCCCAATTGGGGTGAAAACTCCGGCCCCAAATAGCAGCCCTCCAACCAATTCAAATAATCCTGCACAAATTGCCCATATTTTACCGCCAGGACGGATTCCGATGGATTCTAGCCATTCGCCTGTATTACTTGGACCAGCACCGCCAAACCATCCAAATAATTTTTGGGCCCCATGCCCTATAAAAGTAAGACCAATGACAACTCGGATAATTAAAAGACCAAGATCTGCTAACATATGTATCCCTACTCTCGAAAAAGTAAATAATAATTTTACACATAGATATGGTTAGTATGCGCCTATGTACATATTTTATACCTCTTACCAATTGGTACCTATAGTAAGATTGGCTTAAATTAGGGCAGTAAAAAACACCCAAAGGGGTGCTTTTGAATTACATACTTGCAGTTTTTGGAATTTTAGTAACGGAAGGTCTTCCAGTTACGGCAATAAAAACTTCTATTATAAACAGAGATATCACAATATAAGGCGCAGTATAGAGAACAAAATCGTTTACATTACGTAATGGAGTTAGGGTTCCCTGTAAGGGAAGATGCATGGAAAAGGCAAGAAACATGCCGAATGTAAAGTTTCGAGCCCATTGACTAGTATGATAAATCCACAATCCTTTTTTCCAACCGTACCGTTTAATTCGTTGGATAGATCTCGCAATTTCGATACCTTCCACTATGATAAAAGCTATCATGGGCCAAACCCAGACCCCAACAAGGATGATAGGAGAAACAACACCTGACATTTCTCCAACGAGACCACTAATGGACATGGCACCATGGATAATGCAATTCGTATTTACTCAATTTTCTGTAAGGTTATGACTCTTGGAACGGATATATCGATTTAGAATAAAGGCAAGCCCTAAGCCGTATAAAAAAAATTCAAACCACCATAGCCAGGTTCCGTATATGTTAACAAATAGTCTTCCAAGGACTGATTGACCAGATGCTATCATGGATTGAATGGCCACACATGCAAGCAAAAAGATACCATGTACTTTTCCGCGGAGGATAGCCCCTGTTGATTTAAATAACTCTGCATAATTGCGAATGATGATGACTATATATCCAATGGTCCATAAACAATTTAGAAGAAATTGTGTAAAGGCAACTGCTTTTAAGAAAGGCGCAAAGTTCCTCATAACTAAGATAGATATAGATGTCGCCGCAACCCAGGTACCTACTTCGAAGCTGGATATTGGATCACGAAGATGACGCTCCCACATTAGGCCATGTATCATATCACGTCCGAAAGCCATAAATAGAATGAATAATAAGAAGATTACCAGAATAGTAGAAAGGATGGCAAGATCTTTATGATGAGATACAACCTTGTGCAAAGCACCTAAAAGCAGTATTCTGGTTGCCATTACAATGGCGCCTGCGGAGGTTGGCACTTGTTGATTTAAAATTCTAGATAACATTGTAAATCCCTTCTTTAATAACTTTTAAACACTATATGAGTATAGGATGAAAGATAATCGAAGTAGACGACAGATACTTCCACTTGCAATAGAGGTTTTGTTCAAAATGTGCCATTTCAAAATAATGTAAATCCCTTGATTTAAATAGTTATTCACCATATAATCCAATTATATTTTTAGATAAGGAGAATCCTATGATTAAACGTTTTTTTACTTACTATATTCCGCATAAAAAGCTATTTATGATGGACTTTAGCAGTGCGGTTATAGTTGCAGTATTAGAATTAGCCTTTCCGCTTGCGGTGCAGTGGTTTATTGATTCCCTATTACCGAGTAAGAATTGGTCTTCCATTGTTACGGTCAGTATTGGTTTGTTATTGCTTTATATGCTCAGTACATATTTACAGTATATTGTAAACTATTGGGGTCATAAGCTTGGAATAAATATCGAGACAGATATGCGCCAGCAGTTATTCCAGCATGTGCAAAGGCAATCATTTCGGTTCTTTGATAATACCAAAACCGGGCACATAATGAGCCGTATTACGAACGATTTATTTGATATCGGAGAGCTTGCCCACCATGGACCGGAGGATTTATTTATCGCGGTGATGACGTTTGTTGGAGCACTCATTATTATGCTTACGGTTAACGTGAAATTGGCACTCCTAGCTATTGTTATCGTTCCGTTCTTAATTTGGCTCATCATTGTTTGTAATTTAAAAATGAATCGGGCTTGGAAGCAGATGTATAGTGATATTGCTGATGTAAATGCCCGCGTGGAGGATAGCGTTTCCGGGGTCAGAGTGGTTCAATCTTTTACAAATGAAGAATATGAGATGAAGAGATTCACAACAAATAATCAGAAGTTTAGAACTGCTAAGCTTGGCGGTTACAAAGTCATGGCCTTTAGTAATTCAGGGATTTACATGATGACTCGTTTCATAACGCTTGCTGTTTTAATATACGGTGCATGGTTATGTTTTAATGATCAGCTTACAAATGGAGAACTTGTCGGATTTGTGCTGTATATTAATGTGCTATTTAAACCGATTGATAAGATAAGTGCATTAATGGAACTTTATCCAAAGGGGATGGCTGGTTTCAAGCGATTTACAGAATTAATGGATACGGACCCGGATGTGGTAGATATTGAGGATGCTGTAGATGTGCCTTTTCTTAAAGGAGACATTCAATTTAAGAATGTTACTTTCGGATATGATGAGCATAAGGTAGTGTTAGAAAATGTTGATTTGAACATTAGCGCTGGAGAAACAGTAGCGTTTGTCGGTCCATCCGGTGCTGGTAAAACCACCATTTGTTCTTTAATCCCAAGGTTTTATGATGTGGATGGTGGGCGCATTACAATCGATGGCATTGATATTCGGCAAATGACTAAGCGTTCCCTAAGATCACAAATTGGAATTGTCCAACAAGATGTATTCCTATTTACCGGAACTTTAAGGGAAAATATTGCTTACGGAAATCTGCAAGCTACAGAAGAGGATATTCAAGAGGCAGCTCGGCGTGCACATCTAGAGGATTTTATCGCCTCATTGCCATTTGGATATGAAACGCAAATTGGAGAAAGAGGATTGAAGCTTTCTGGAGGGCAAAAACAAAGAATTGCGATTGCCAGAATGTTTCTTAAAAATCCACCAATCTTAATATTGGATGAAGCGACGTCAGCATTGGATACTGAGACGGAAATGATTATTCAACAAGCTTTGACTGAACTGGCAAAAAATCGAACTACCTTAATTATTGCACACCGCTTGGCCACTATTCGCAATGCAGATCGCATTGTCGTTGTAAATGAATCAGGTATAGCGGAAGAAGGAAAGCATGATGAGTTGATTGAAAAGGATGGAATTTTTGCGAGACTTCATCGGGTGCAATATCAAAGATAGAAAGGAATAATTGGCGGAAACCAGATTCATTAGTTAGTTGAAACTGGCCTCTATCCACATATTTGAGGACACTAGATCCGATATCTTACTAAATGCTTTTCTTGCGATTTTTAGTGAATAACGGATCCAGTGTCCTTTAAATTCTTAAATAAGACTATTTTAGCATTCAAGAGATTCCTAGTCCGCCAAAGAAATTTCTCCGCGACTCTTCATAGGTCCACCTTCTTGATATTCTGATTTTAACATGGAATAAACCACGGTATCATAAAACCTTTCTCCATCAATATCTGTTTCGCGAAGAATCCCATCTTTATGGAATCCAAACTTCTCCATCAGCTTTTTTGAACCTTTGTTATCTGCAAAAATATCACCGACCATTCGGTTTAATCCGAGGGTGTTAAACCCAAATTCTAAGATTTTTGGGAGTATTTCTGTCATTACTCCTTTTTGTTGAAAGTCTTTATGAATGACGACACCCATTTCCGTTTTTTGATGCCATGTATGTAATTTGTGGAAACGGAACATACCTATCACTTGTTCATCTTGTTTATTGATTATTACCCAAGGAATCTCCTTTTGTTGTTTGAAATTCTCCAAGCTATTTTTAATAGATGCTTCCAATTCTTTAACGGTTTCGATAGGATGTGGGGTAATGTACTTCATGGTTTCTTTATCACTCATAAAGGAGTACATATTTGGTGCGTCTTTCAAGGTCATTCCCCGCAGGTGAAAATTCTCTGTTTCAAGCGCAGGAATCTCCGTAAACTCTAAAACTATAGCCATTTTCTTCACCTCTATGAAGTGTATTCGTGCTTCGTATGATAAACTCCTCTTAAATTACTTAGGAGGGCGAAAAAAGTAGTGACTATTTTGAAAATGGATAGTATCTTTGAAATAGTAGATTCGTTTTACGAAATATTTGAAAACGAAGGATGGAGTTAGATGAGGTTCTTAAAAAAATATGCGAAAAAATACTGGCTGCCTTTTTTGGTTGGAGTAATATTTGTAGCCATTGAAGCTATTTGTGACCTTATGCAACCAACCATTATGTCCAAAATAGTGGATATTGGGGTAGCGAATAAAGACTTAAGTTATGTAATGAAAAAAGGGGGGCTTATGCTTCTAATCACAGGGTTTGGAGCAATAGCGGCTTCCACTCGGAATATTGTGTCTAGTATGGTGTCGCAAAACTTTGGCGCGGAGCTTCGATCGGATTTATTTAAAAAAATTCAAGGTTTAACCTTTGAAAAAATTGATAAGTTTGACCGGGCGTCGTTAATTACAAGGTTAACGAATGATGTAACACAAGTTCAGACTTTTGTTAACGGCTTAATGAGGATTTTTGCAAAGGCACCCATTCTGTGTGTCGGCGGGCTTATTATGGCTGCACGCTTAAACCTGCACTTAGCCATTGTATTGGCAGTAGTGGTTCCAATGGTAGGAATACTAATTGTCATGAACATGAAGCTTGGCTTTCCTTTATTTTTAAAAGTACAAAAATCGCTCGATAGAGTTAATGGAGTAATGCGTGAATATTTATCCGGAGTTCGGGTGGTGAAGGCATTTAATCGCTTTGATTATGAGGTGACAAAATTTAATGCTGCAAATGAAGAGTTTCAAGCTAAATCGATTTCGGCCATAAGACTAATGTCCGTTTTTAGCCCTGCGATTATGCTGACCGTTAATTTCGGTATTATAGCTGTACTGTGGTTAGGGGGAAATGGGGTGGAATCCGGCAATATCCAAGTAGGCCATGTTATTGCGTTTATCAATTATATGACGCAAATCCTTTTTTCTTTAATGACAATTTCCATGGTATTTAATATGTTTGTAAGGGCGCGTGCATCTGCAGGCCGTATTGGAGAAGTGTTTGCGGAAGAGAATGAAGTGACATGGAAAGAAGGAGCAGCAGGAGTCTCTAATATAAAAGGAAGAATTGATTTCGAAAATGTTTCTTTTTCCTATAAGGGTACATCTGAAGAGCCTGTTTTGAAAAATATCAATTTAACTTGTTTACCTGGTGAAACGGTTGGGATCATCGGATCAACTGGCTCTGGAAAAAGCAGTCTTGTTGGACTTATCCCACGCTTCTATGAACCTACCTCTGGCTCTATAAAGGTAGACGGGGAGGATATTCGCAATATTGATCCCAAAAGGCTGAGGGAGAAAATAGCCATAGTTCCGCAAAAGACTACTCTTTTTACCGGGACAGTCGTAGAAAATATTCGCTGGGGAAAAGAAGATGCAACGATGGAAGAGATTAAGGATTCAGCCACAATGGCAGGGGCCGATGACTTTATTTCCGCTTCTCCAGAAGGGTATGATACCCGTATCGGCCAAGGCGGAGTAAACTTTTCAGGCGGCCAAAAACAACGTATTTCTATTGCAAGGGCATTGGTAAAAAAACCGGAAATTCTTATTTTAGACGATAGTACAAGTGCAGTAGACGTAGCGACAGAGGCAAGAATTAAAGAATCACTGAAAAAATATGCAAAAGGGTTAACCTGTCTTTTAATTGCCCAAAGAATATCCTCCATTATGGATGCCGATAAAATTATCGTTTTGGATAATGGGGAAGTATCTGGGATAGGTAAGCATGAGGAATTAATGAAAACATGCCGAGTGTATCAGGAAATTTTCCATTCTCAAGTAGGCAAGGAGGTGCGGTAAAATGCCACCGGTTAGAAATGAAAATAGAGGCGGGCAAGCTGCGCCACCGCCACTTCGTCCAGGTGGAGGTCGTCATGGAAGAGGAGCACCCGTTGTAAAACCTAAAAATTTTAAAGGAACAATTAAAAGATTATGGTTTTACATTGGGAAGGAACGTAAGCTTCTATCAACGGTATTTCTGTTTATTATGATTGACTCCGTTTTGACGCTGTCAGCCCCGTATTTGCTTGGAAAGTCTATTGATGCCATGTCTGCAAAAGGTGGAAAAGTTGACTTCGGTCTGTTGGAGATAATGATTCTTGTGCTATTGCTTACGTATATTGCAGATGGCGTCCTTACCTTTTTACAGAGCTGGTTAATGGCGGGGGTGTCACAACGTATTGTGAAAGGTTTGCGGAGATCCTTATTCGAAAAACTGCAAAAGCTTCCGGTAGCTTTTTTTGATAAACGGACGCACGGGGAATTAATGAGTAGACTATCGAACGACATTGATAATGTGAGTAATACGATTTCCACAGTCCACAACACAGTTGATGTCTGGATCTATCGTCATCTTAGGATCATTTATCATGATGCTTATTTTGAGCCCCATTTTGACGTTAGCCAGTCTTATTACTGTGCCATTAGTATATTTATTGACAAGGGCTATTGCTAAAAGAACAAGTGTATTATTTAAAAATCAGCAAGCTCAACTAGGAAAGTTAAATGGTCATATTGAAGAAACCATATCGGGTATTCAGGTGGTAAAGGCATTTAATCACGAGGAAAAGGCTATCCAAGAATTTGAAGAAGTTAATACAGCATTAAGAAAAGTTGGCTTGAAGGCACAAATATTTTCTGGATTTTTAATGCCAATCATGAACGTTATAAATAATATTGGATTTGCAGCCGTTGCAATTGTCGGTGGGATTTTAGCCGTGAAAAGCTTGATTACAGTAGGGGTGATTGCCAGTTTTTTAAGCTATTCTAGACAGTTTGTCAGACCTCTGAATGATCTTGCTAATATCTTTAACGTCCTGCAATCTGGGGTTGCCGGTGCAGAACGAGTTTTTGAAATTTTAGATGAACAAGAAGAGCCGAAAGACTTACCAAATGCTGTTGAATTAAAAAACCCAAAAGGGCATGTTGTATTTAAAGATGTTAGCTTTGGTTACAGATCGGATGTACCTATTTTAAGGAATATTAATTTTGAATCTCAAGTGGGAGAGAGTACCGCATTGGTTGGACCAACTGGAGCAGGAAAAACCACTGTCGTGAACCTTTTAACCCGATTTTACGATGTGACGAGCGGCAGCATATACATCGATGGGCGTGATATTAGGGAGTACACAAGAGATAGTTTAAGAAGATGCTTTGGAATTGTTCTTCAGGATACGTACTTATTTTCAGGAACAATTAAAGAGAATATTATGTATGGAAAACCGGATGCAACAGATGAGGAGGTGAAAAGAGCAGCAGCAATGGCGAATGCCGATGTGTTCATTAACCGATTGCCATTAAAATATGACACGATGTTATCGGAAAATGGCGGCAACTTAAGCCAAGGTCAACGGCAACTATTGGCAATTGCAAGGGTCATCTTATCCAAACCATCTCTACTTATTTTAGATGAAGCAACGAGCAGCATTGATACACGAACGGAGCTCCATATCCAAGAGGCATTACTAAATATTATGCAGGGCCGAACGAGCTTCATTATCGCTCATCGTTTGAATACAATCCGGGATGCCGACTCGATTATGGTCGTCGATTATGGGGAAATTATTGAAAAAGGCAATCATGATATGCTGATGGAGAAGCAAGGAAGATATTATAGTATGTTTTTCAACCAATTTAAAAATATAGAGAATACGGTAGAATCGTAAAAAACAGCCTCTAGAAAAATGTAACATTATGTTTTTCCAGAGGCTGTTTTTCATGAGTATTCTACAAAACTTTCAAGTGAAAGAGGACTATTAGCTTAGTTTTCAAAGGACTTTGGAGTGAGAATGATAGAAATAGGTCGCATACTATCGAATCAATTTCAGATAATGACAAATTTCGTGAAAGGATTTTTTGAACATGTTCTGAATTATATTACACATACATTTTATTTTTGACGGGATATTGGAGGGATGAGGGGGACCGTCCTAAGAAATTATTTATTTTTTTACTATTATATGAGGGGGATTTATTTTGGAAGACTGGAAGAAGAAATTTAGCGTTCCATTATTATTAGCAGGATTAGTAATTAGTTCATATGCTGGTGGAATCCATGCGGAAAAGGCTGCGGTTCCAAATGTTAAAAGTTCAGCGGCTATTGATGTTGCTCCAATTGATTTGGGAGTTGCCAATAATGAGCGCCTAATTGACATGTTAAAGAAAAATGGAACTATTGCAGCAGATGCTTCACCAGCAGAAGAAGATAAAGCACTACAAGAATATCTCCATAAGATGGCATTAGCCACGGGTTCATCCAAAGAGACGAACTCATTTGCCCGAAATGCTGGAGCTGTGAAAGAAGCGATGAAGCAGAAAATGGATAGCAATGGGATTTATAAAGGAAAGGGAAATAAAAACGGGCAGGCAAAACAATCGGTTATTGCACCTGTTCAAACGGAAAAATGGGATGGCAAGAAACGAAAAGACGAAGTTCTTGTTCTCTTAATCGACTTTCCAGATTTGCCTCACGGTCAAGTGACAAAGGATGAAACCGATATGTATTATAGTGGATCAGATGCATATTCACATCAGCATTATCAGGATATGATTTTTGGGGATGATGGATATGTCGGGCCAGACGGAAAAACAAAAATTTCCATGAAGCAATTTTATGAGCAACAGTCGGGTGGCAGTTATTCCGTTGATGGGGCAGTGGCAGGTTGGTATACCGCAAAGAATCCAGCAGCTTACTATGGTGCACATAGCACATCTGGAGGTAATGATGCCAATCCTAGGGCATTAATTAGGGAAGCATTGGCTGCAGCTGCAAAAGATCCATCTGTGGGCGATTTAAATAAATATGACCAAGAAGATCCATATGATCTTGATGGAGATGGAGACACAAGAGAGCCAGATGGTATTATTGATCATTTAATGGTGATTCACTCCAGTGTTGGGGAAGAAGCAGGTGGCGGTAAAATTGGCGGGGATGCCATTTGGTCGCATAGCTGGAATTTAGGTGGTGTTGCAGCGATTCCTAATACAAAAACAGATGTGCCATATTGGGGAGGGGCGCTAGCTGGATATGCTTATACAGTGGAGCCTGAAGATGGTGCAGCTGGAGTGTTCGCGCATGAATTTGGACATAATCTCGGATTACCTGATGAATATGACACGTTATACAGTGGTGCAGGTGAGCCTGTTAGCAACTGGTCTATTATGTCGAGCGGAAGTTGGTCAGGAGCAATCCCAGGCACAGAGCCGTCTGGATTTAGTCCATATGATAAAGAGTATTTACAGGCTTCCATGACAACTCCTGTGTTTACTCCAAATTGGCAATCAGGAACAGAAGTTGACTTTAAAAATGTTACATCTAAAGGTACCGAGATTCTTTTAGATGAGGCAAGTTCAAAAGGCACGAATAACGATGTAGTAAAGATTAACCTGCCTGATAAGAAGCAAGCTATTAACAAACCTGCAAGTGGTGTATCAGAGTATTTTGGTGGCAGTGATAATAATCTGGATACTAAGATGACTACAACCATTGATTTAACCAATGCTAAAAGTGCAGAATTGTCCTTTAAAACATGGTACTCTATTGAGCAGGATTTCGATTATGGCTATGTTGAGGTGAATGGAAAAGGAGTGGAGGTTCCTTCGATTTCAACTAAATCTAACCCTAATGGCGCAAATCTTGGTAATGGAATAACTGGTAATTCGGATGGATGGAAAGATGCAAAAGTAGATTTAACTCCTTATGTTGGAAAAAAAGTGCAAATAAGCTTCCATTATCAATCCGATCCGTATGTAGCTGAACCAGGATTTTATGTTGATGATATTAATGTTTCTGCGGATGGAAAAAATTTATTATCCGATGATGCAGAAGGAACACCTAAATTTGATTTAAGTGGCGGCTTCAAAAATACAGATGGAAATAAGTATACAAAACATTATTACTTGCTTGAGTGGAGAACACATAATGGCTCGGACTCCGGTCTTGCCCATATTAACAGACGTGGAACCATGCTCTCATTTGATCCAGGTCTAGTGGTTTGGTATGTGGATAATGCATTCGATAACAACTGGACAGGGCCAGGTTACCACCCAGGTGACGGCTTCCTCGGTGTAGTGGATGCTGACCAGCATAATAACGTCTGGCATGATAAATTAGGAACCGTTTGCGGCACAAATAAATGCCTCGGTTCTAACAGCTACCAAGTCCATGACGCAGCATTCAATACAGAGAAAGGGACCAATGTAACAATTGGGGATAAATCCTTCTATTTGAAGGACAACGTTACGCAAAAGAATGCAATATTTGATGATAGCCACAACTATTCGAATCCGGAAGCTCCTGATGTCGGACGCAATATTACAAGCTATGGCCTGAAAGTGCGTGTTACAGGTCAAGGCTCTGATGGTACGGTTGGTAAGATCCTAATATATAAATAATGGAAAATTCCCCTTTTGAGGGGAATTTTGTTTTCAGAGGAATAATCTAATATCTTCTTTCAAAGGATATAGCTATAACAAAGGAGGATTAGAATAGTGAACAAACAACGTGCACAAGAAATTGCAAGCTCACCGGTAATGGCGAATGTAATATACAACGGAACTCCTGTCTATATCCAGAATGTGGATGAGAATAGGGAAACCGCGCGAATTTACCCTCTTGATCAGCCTGAAAAGGAACAAGAAGTCTCCGTTAATGAATTAATAGAACTTGAATGATAAGACAGATCAGTTCTTTTTGAGAGCTGATCTTTTTTAATTTCGTTAAATCAATCAGATTACATGTTAATATAATAAATATCAGAATGTATCATATGGTAAAAATATAGTATTTTTCATCGAATACATACGGAAGGAAGGCAAGTATGGCTAAAAAACTATTACTTTTTTTAGGAATCATTTGTCTGCTTATATCGGGAGGCTGTAGTAGTAATGGTCAGTCCAATAAGGCAAAAAAAGTAGAACTAACCGTATCGGCTGCTGCGAGTTTACAAGATGCATTGGGAGATATCAAAAAGGAATACGAAAATAAGCATAAAAATACTACTCTATCCTTTAATTTTGGTGCATCTGGTGCCCTGCAGCAGCAAATTTCACAAGGTGCACCCGTGGATCTCTTTTTTTCAGCAGCAGAAGATAAATTTCAAAAGCTTGTAGAGGATGGTTCCATTGCCAAAAAGGACGGAAAGAATATGGTAGGGAACCAGATAGTGCTTATTGTGGCGAAAGATGCAACCAATAATATTTCTTCTTTTCAAGATTTAACAAAGGCAAGGAAATTAGCTATCGGAACTCCTTCTTCGGTACCTGCGGGAATGTACGGTAAGGAAACGTTGGATCATATGCAGATTTGGAAAGAGGTAGAAAACAAGATTGTCTATGGGAAAGATGTTAGACAAGTATTGAATTATGTTGAGACTGGAAACGTCGATGCAGGAATCGTATATAAAACAGATGCACTTTTATCGAAAAAGGTTAAAATAGTTGCAACTGCTAAGGATAATACACATTCACCTATCATTTATCCGGCAGGAATTGTGAAAAATACAAAGCATTATGAACAAGCAAAAACCTTTTTTGATTATTTGCAAGGAGATCAAGCGATGGAAATTTTTAAAAAGTACGGTTTTAAAGGATTATAAAGAATGGTAAATGATTTTTGGTCACCAGTTAGGCTTTCCATTGAAGTAGCGGTTATCTCTGGTATCATTGTCCTAATTGTGGGTGTATGCATTGGAGCAATAATGGCAAATAAAAGGTTTAAAGGAAAGAGTATGATAGAAACGTTGTTCTTATTGCCGCTCGTTTTGCCGCCTTCTGTAATTGGATTTTTATTAATTGTAGCTTTTGGGAAAAATAGTCCTATCGGCAGGCTATATGATTGGCTTTTTCATCAATCTATTATCTTTACGTTCGGAGCAGCTGTGATTGCCGCAGCAGTTGTGGCGTTTCCGCTTATGTATCAATCCGCCAAAACTGGATTTGAAGCAATTGATTTGGATATTGTAGGAGCTGCGAAAGTAGACGGGGCAAATAGAAGAGTCATTTTTTTGTTTATTTTGCTGCCACTTGCATATAAATCGATTATTTCTGGAGCAATTCTTAGTTTCGCTCGTGCACTGGGCGAATTCGGGGCCACCTTAATGTTTGCCGGCAACATCCCTGGTAAAACACAAACACTCCCAACAGCGGTATATCTTGCAATTGACGCAGGCAATACGAAGCTTGCCTGGGCTTGGGTTGGGTGTATTATCGTGATTTCCTTTATCATGTTGATGATTATTAATAGGAAATCGGAAAAATAATGTCGTAGATTGGACGGTATTCATGAATAAAGAAGTAAGCATACAAGTAAAAGCAAAATATGTAAATCAATATAAGAAAGGTTATCCTCTTATTTTAAAAGATTCGTTATCTAATATTAATCATCTACAAGATGAAGGAGTCATTATAAAACTGTTAGATGAACGAAAACATTTTATTGCGAAGGGGTATTTTGGGAAACAGAACAAAGGATATGGTTGGATACTAAGTAAAAAAGAGAATGAGGATCTGAATGAAAGCTTTTTTGAGAAGAAATTAAGCACAGCTTTTAAGAAAAGGGAGCATTTCTTTGAAGATCGCGAGACGACAGCATTCCGCGTTTTTAATGGTGAAGGCGACGGAATAGGCGGTCTGATCATCGATTATTACGATGGCTACTACGTAATGAATTGGTATAGTAAAGGAATTTATCATTTTAAGTCATTCGTCTTACAGGCATTGGAGAATCTTGTTGATTTCAAAGGTGTATACGAAAAGAAACGTTTTGACACAAAAGGTCAATACATAGAAGATGATGATTTTGTCATGGGGCAACGCGGTAATTTTCCAATCTTGGTAAAAGAAAATGGGGTTCAATTTGCGGTTTATTTGAACGAAGGCGCCATGGTTGGTGTGTTTTTGGACCAGCGTGAGGTTCGGAAAACGATTCGTGACGAATATGCTAAAAATAAGACAGTTCTTAATCTTTTTTCCTATACAGGAGCATTTTCTGTTTTTGCTGCTGTAGGGGGTGCTTCAAAAACGACGAGCGTCGATGTTGCAAATCGAAGTAAAGCGAAAACCACGGAGCAGTTTACAATTAACGGAATCGATGCTGCAAAAGAAGATATTATTGTGGAAGATGTATTTCATTATTTTAAATATGCGGTAAGGAAAGGGTTGCAATTTGATATGGTAATCCTTGATCCTCCAAGCTTTGCAAAATCAAAGAAGCATACATTTAGTGCAGCAAAGGATTACAAAAATCTTTTAAAAGATGCAATTGCGATTACAGAGGATAAGGGAATTATTGTAGCATCAACAAATTGCAGTACGTTTGATATGAGAAAATTTAAAGGGTTTATTGATGACGCTTTTACAGAATCGGGTGTAAGGTATCAATTGAAGCAGGAATTTTCCTTGCCTGAAGATTTTCGGACGATTCCGGAGTTTAAAGAGGGAAATTATTTGAAGGTTGTGTTCATTGAAAAGTTAGGATAAGAAAAACCCGCATAGGCGGGTTTTTTTTTACGTATTGATATAGGTACATATTCCTAAGTTGGTCTGTTCGGTGATTATTTCGGTCCGTTTATTTCCATTTTCGGTCGGTTCGAGCTGCATATCGGGCCATTCCGACAGAAACTCGGTCCGTTCAGGCTCTAAGCCCGCTTGAATCCCTCTTCATGTAAATATTCCGTTGCCTCCCCATAGGAATTAAACGTCCCATCGAGGTTCAATCCTGCATAGACATTCCACATATCATCCTCATTTACGAGCATTAATGTATGTCCCTCATCATTTTTCCATTTCTCTTCGGGATGATCTTCCACAATCGCAGCTTCCTCCAGTGTTCTCGATAAAGATACAATGGATTTTTTAATAATGGTTCGCAGCTCATCTTCGGAAAAATCGCGAATATTGACCATTCCTCGTTCGTCCGTATCGTATTCGCTTAAAAGCTCTCCATACACAAAACCATTTCCGTTTGGATGAAGATGATAGATAACATTTTTCTTATCTGAAACACTTTCCTCATAATGAAAATTGACTCGTCCCAAGGACACGTTCTTTCTTTGTAATTCCGAAAATGATTCGGCAATCGCTAGTTTTTCTTCAAAAGTTAACATAATACCTCCAGATTTTTAGGCAATTTTGTAAAATACATTGTATCATATAATCAATGAAGAATTCATTTTGATAAAAGTAAGGAGACTCTAAATGGACACTTATTCAACATATGATGGATTAGGATTAGCAAATTTAATAAAAACAAAACAAGTTTCTCCACAGGAATTAATAGATACAGCATTTAAACGTCTGGAAGAAGTGAACCCAATCCTAAATGGAGTGATTCGAACAAGAAAGGAAAAAGCGTTGAAAGAGGCGGAACACATTTCGATAGAAGATCAGCCATTTGCAGGTGTCCCGATTGTGCTTAAAGATATCTCACAAGCAATCGAGGGTGAGCCATTAACTGCAGGAGCAAAGCTATTAATGCAAAATATCGCAAAGCGCGATTCCAATTTTGTCGCGCGCCTACGTAAAGCTGGCTTCATATTTATTGGACAAACCAATACGCCGGAGTACGGACTTAAAAATATTACTGAGCCAGCAGTCTATGGACCAACAAGAAATCCATGGAATACAGATTACTCCGCAGGCGGCTCGAGCGGCGGCTCGGCAGCAAGTGTAGCGTCAGGAGTCGTTCCAATTGCAGGAGCGAGCGATGGTGGAGGGTCTATCCGAATTCCAGCATCTTTTACAAGTCTTTTCGGATTGAAGCCTACGAGAGGCAGAACTCCAGTCGGTCCAGGAGTAGGTCGCCAATGGCAAGGGGCTTCCATTGATTTTTGCTTATCAAGAACCGTCAGGGACAGTGCGGCGATGCTCGACCTTTTACAAACAATTCAGCCGGAAGCTGCCTTTCAAGTGCCACTCTTCCCAGGAAGCTATCTGCAAGAAATAAAAAAGGATCCAAATCGAAAATTCAAGATTGCCTTTACGACAGAATCTCCTGTTGGAACACCAGTGAGTGATGAAGCGAAGCAGGCAGTACATAATGTTGCGAAATGGCTTGAGGAACAAGGTCATAAAGTCGTTGAACAAGCTAATTCTGTTGACGGCATCCGTTTGATGGAAAACTATTATTTAATGAATAACGGCGAAATTTCCGCCATGGTGATTGATTTGGAAAATGCTCTTGGCAGAGCGATCACTGCAAATGACATGGAAATTGTTTCCTGGGTAATTAATGTTGCCGGTAAATCTGTTACAGCAGCAGAATTTACTAATAGTTTAGCAGAATGGGATATTGCCGCTGCACAGATGGCTCAGTTCCACGAAACTTATGATTTTTATGTAACACCGGCTACTGCATTTCCTGCTCCAAAGGTAGGAGAGCTTACACAAACACAACAGGAAGTAGAGGAATTGATGAAAGTTACAGACCTTGTCAAAACAGAACAACAAAAACTTGTATATGATATGTTTTTACCAAGTTTAACTTATACTCCTTTTACACAATTAGCGAATTTAACAGGACAACCAGCTATTAGTGTACCAACACATCTTACTTCAAATGGTCTTCCATTAGGTGTGCAATTTATTGCTCCTAAGGGGAGAGAAGATTGGCTACTTTGGATGGCAAATCAACTAGAGCAGTCGGATTTGTGGGTAGGTATGGAAGGAAATTCGATGTTTGAATAATTCTAACTAGAAACATAGCTAGTGCTTTTTTGATTCTAAGCCATCCCTTGGGTGGCCTTTTTTAATAGGGAAAAGGAAACTCAAGAATAAAACAATAATGAGTATTATTTAACCAAATAGTGACACTTAGAGGTTGTGTCAGTTTGGTTGGAATGTAATATTATATCGTAACATGAATGTCTTGGTGGATATTATTTGGGCAGTCGGCTAATAATCCTTCGCAAAATACTCTTCTGGAGGGAAATACAATGGGAAACCTCAACGTAATGGATATTATAACACCTACTAATAAGGGATATAATGTTAAAAAGGTAATAAATAGAGGTGCTACTATGGAACGTGATCAACATTACAGTAAATATGACAATGTATTTCCTGATGGAGTATTATTTGAATCTAACAGAAAAAAGGAACCTGAAGTCCATGATTGCATCATTGTTGGTGGCGGAATTGCGGGATTGCAAGCGGCTATTCAATTAGGAAGGTATTGTCATAAAGTACTTGTAATTGATTCCAACTATGGACGTTCAAATTTATGTCATGCATATCACAATATTTTAGGCTGGCCAGATGGTATAAGTGGACCATTTCTAAGAGAAACAGGAAAATCTCAGGCGGAACAATTAGGTGTTAAATTTATCGAGGAAGAAATTGTAAGGATTGAAAAAGGAGGCAAACAATTTATTCTCCACTCTAAAGCTAGCTCAACCTTTTATGCAAAAAGGATTTTAATCGCTACTGGGGTAATGGATAGGTTGCCACCCTTTCCTAATCTCTATCCTTGTCTTGGAATCAGTGTCTATGTATGCCCGGATTGTGATGGTTATGAAGTGAAGGATAAGCGGGCGCTCGTCCTCGGCTCAGGAAATGTAGGAGCGAACATGGCTTTGACGCTAACCTATTGGACGGACGATCTTATTTATATTAATCATGAAAAGGCAACAATAGATGCCATCATATTGAAACAATTAAAGGATAAGAACATTAAACTATACCAAGAAGCAATAAAAGAAGTCATTGCCGATGGTTCTACTATACAAGGAGTTCACTTAGAAAACGGAGAAAAAATAGCGGCAAATCGTGCATTTGTTGCTTTCGGTGGCAATGAAGTCCATTCTTCTATAGTGAAAGAGTTAGGTGTGAAACTTCACCAAAACAAGCATATTCTCGTTGACCCTAGAACGAAAATGACGAATATTGAACATGTATGGGCGGCAGGTGATGTAGTTGCTCACTCAGAGCAAGTAACGATAGCATTGGGGGAAGGTATGCAAGCGGCGATTTGGATACATAAAAGTCTTTTAAAGGAAGGTATGGAGGAGCTATAAGGCTCTTCTTTTTTACGGAATGATACTGGGACCATAACGGCAAGAATGAGGACGAAATGGATGCAGATTCCTTGTTAAAATGGGGTACAACAAATAACAAGGAGGAAATAACATGAATATAATTCAGGAATTCCATAAGCTGCATACATCAGAGGACATCCTATTTTTAGGGAATGCTTGGGATCTACTATCTGCATTAACTCTTGAAAAAGTAGGATTTAAAGCGATCGGTACGACAAGCTGGGGAATTGCTAACTCATTAGGTTATGCAGACGGGGAATTAATTGATTTCGACAGACATTTAGGGATTATTAAATCGATAGCTGAAAATGTGAGAATTCCCGTTTCCGCAGACATTGAGGCAGGCTATGGTGAGGATATGAATACGATTGTAGCAAATGTTTTAAAAACAGCAGATGTTGGGGTGGCAGGTATTAATATTGAGGATTCTTTGAAAAATCAGGAAGGTCTTCGAGACGTTTCCGGTCATTGTAAGCTTCTATCCAAAATAAGATCTGCATTGGACCAACATGGATATAAGGATTTTTATATAAATGCTAGAACCGATACTTATTTTCAAAACGAAAATCCTTTTATGGAAACTATTGATAGAGCGAAAGCCTATGTGGAAAGTGGTGCAAGCGGGATCTTTGTCCCTGGACTGAAACAGGATGAAGAAATAGAGGAAATTGCGTCCAGCATCAATGCCCCTTTAAATGTATTATCTTTACCTGGACTAACCAATTGTAATAAGCTTAAAGCATTAGGAGTGAAGCGCTTTAGTTTTGGAAATGCATTATCAGATAAGGTGATTGCCTTTTTAGAAAATAGAGCTGCTCAATTGCTGGATTTAAGAGATACTTCTATCTTATACGAAGAAGCGCTTTAGAAAGGATGGGATGTTCCATGGAGGCATGTATCAATCTTTCTTTCGATGAAATGTGGGAAAAAATTATGGCATGTGATAGCAAATATGATGGATTGTTTTTTACTGCTGTGAAAACAACGAAAATATACTGCAGGCCATCTTGTCGATCAAGAAAGCCGAAAAAAGTAAATGTGGAATTTTATCAGAGCATCGAGGATGTGGAAAAGGCTGGATTCCGGGCTTGCAAGCGATGCCAGCCAGATGTGGAACATTCTCCGAATATTGGTCTTGTCCGCAATGTCATTACTTTCTTAATTAATCACTATAAGCAGAAAATATTGCTGCAGGATATTGCGGATCACGTGGGGGTTAGCCCTTATTATCTCGAGCGTCTATTTAAAAAGGAAACATCAGAAACGCCACGAACTTATCTGGAAAAAATCCGGGTAGATAAAGCAGCACATCTTCTTAAAAATACTAAACTCACGAATCTTGATATTTGTTATGAAGTTGGCTTTCAAAGCACATCTAATTATTACAAGGTGTTTCGCAATATAAAGCAATGTTCACCTAGTGAGTATCGAAATAAGGAGAATCAATATGAAATGGGTTGATCAAGAAACGTACCTCGAAATTTTCCCTCCTAAGGAATTTAATTTTGAGGAGTGCTTAGTATTTTTAGGAAGGTCGGAACAAGAAGTACTGCATCAAATACAAGATAAGCATGTTCTCAAGCTTTTAAAGATAGGCCAAGAACTGATTTTATTTAAAATAGGTGGTAATTCGCAAATACTTCGAATTGAATTTCCTAGTGAAGTTCCATCTAAAAAGGAACGCGAACAAGTTGCCAATTTTGTATGGGAGTGGTTTGATTTAGAGAGAGATTTAACATACTTTTATAAAATTTCGCAGTCAGATAAAATCCTAGGACCGATTGTCCAAAAGTATAGTGGATTGCGTATCATGGGTATACCAGATTTATTTGAAGCATTAGTTTGGGCTATTATCGGACAGCAAATCAATCTAACTTTTGCTTATACATTAAAGAAACGATTTGTAGAGAAGTTTGGAGAAAGCATTACCTTTGGAGGAAAGACTTTCTGGGTCCATCCAACTTTTCAAAAAATCGCTTCTTTAGAAGTAGATGATCTCCGAGATCTTCAATTCACTATGAGAAAAGCTGAATATGTAATTGGTATTGCCAAAGCGATGGCCAGTGATGAATTGAGCAAGGAAGCATTGCTTAAGGAGCAGGATTTTCAAGAAATGCACAAATCTTTAACAGCGATTCGCGGAGTGGGTGCATGGACAGCAGACTATGTTATCATGAAATGTCTGCATCATCCAGCTGCCTTTCCAATCGCAGATGTTGGGCTTCATAATGCATTAAAGCTTCAATTAGGATTAGATCGGAAACCATCCATTGAGGAAATCAAAGAAATGGCGGTAAACTGGGAAGGCTGGCAAGCGTATGCCACTTTCTATTTATGGAGGTCTTTATATGAACAAGCTATATAAATTGGATTATTCATCACCTCTAGGAATTATTGAGATTGCTGGAACTGATGAAGCAATCTATTCCATCTTATTTAATGAACAAGATAAAGTGGTTCATGCACTTCAAGAGGATACTCCAGAGGTATTAAAGGAATGCTACACACAGCTTGATGAATATTTTAAAGGGGTACGTCAGGAATTCAATATTCCATATATCTTTGAAGGAACGGATTTTCAAAAAACAGTTTGGAATGCTTTAACGCAAATCCCTTTTGCAAAAACAGGTTCTTATAAGGATATCGCTGTTTCAATAGGGAATGAAAAGGCGGTACGGGCAGTAGGGAGTGCGAACGGGAAGAATAAGTTAAGTATTATTGTCCCTTGTCATCGCATTGTTGGCTCAAACGGAACTTTAACAGGCTACGCAGGTGGGGTATGGCGTAAAGAGTGGCTTTTGAAACATGAAAGGGAATTTGAAACTAAATAAGGGTACAAAACGGCCATTTTAAAAGGAATGGCCATTTCTTTTGCTGAAGCCAAATGGTAAACAGTACGATTTCCGTCACGAACGGACCGAAATCCACAATAAACCGCATGTTTTTAGTATACGAATGAAAATTACAATCCCCCAAAAATGTTATAAAACTCTAATCTTCTTTTAATCAACCTATGTTAGAATTCCTAATAAGAGAAAAATAAAGGAACTTCTTCAGAATAGCACGAATGTATTAAACAGTTATTATATATCCTTTTTATTAGAGGCAGAAATTTTAACTGGAAAGGAACGAAATATGAACAACTTCTTAAAAAGAAAATCTACTTTCGCTATTTTTATTATAGCTGTCATTCTTATTATTGGTTTATTTATTCCGACGCCATATTACTTAGAACAACCTGGATCTGTTGAGAAATTGTCTCCGCGGGTAACCGTTCAGGATGGACATAAGGATGAGAAAGGAAATCTATATTTAACAACAGTCCTCTCTACAAAAGCAACGAATGTGTATATCTATTTATATGGGCTAGTAGCACCTCATACGCAAATGGAAAAAGAACAGGATGTAAAGGGAGATATGAGTGATGAGGAATACGATCGCTTATTAGAGCATATGATGAGTTCCTCTCAGCAAAATGCCATTACCTCTGGTTTAAAAGCGGCTGGTGAACAGGTAAACGTCCAGAATAATGGGGTATTCGTATATATGGTGCTTCCAGACTCAAAGGCAAAGGGTACCATAAAGGTTGGAGACGTTATTCATTCCGTTGATGGGCACCCAGTGAAAAAGTCGATTGATTTCATCAACTATTTATCTAAGAAAAAAGCCGGAGATACTGTTCAACTAGGTTGGACTCATAATGGAAAGACATATACAAAATCAATTCCATTAGTAACGCTTGATAAGAAAACGAATAGGGCAGGTATAGGAATTGTCCCTGAAGATGAATTCTCAATACAGCCATCAAGGAAAATTAATATTAATGCTTCAGATATTGGCGGTCCATCTGCAGGTCTCATGTTCTCATTAGAAATTTATAACCAATTAGTGCCGGGAGATTTAACAAAGGGTTATCAAATTGCTGGAACGGGTACGATTGATCAGAATGGAAATGTAGGGCAAATTGGAGGCATCCGTGATAAAATTGTCGCTGCCCACAAGTCGGGAATTGATATCTTCTTCTGCCCGGCAGATGTTCAAAAGGGCGATACAAATGAAAAGGATATAAAGGATGAAGCGCATAAGCTTGGATATAAAATTAAAATTGTTCCAGTAAAAACAATGAAGGATGCTATACAATATTTAGAAAAATTACCTCCCAAAAAATAGCGGGAGCATAAACAGGGTCCTATGAAGGGCCCTTTTGTTTTTAACAAATTTTAATAGTTCATATTGAGTTCACATAAACCTTATATACTTGATTCTAAATTATAGTGAATAATAAAATATCGTTGGAATGTAATGGGGGAATGATGGATGACAAAAATAATGGTAGTGGATGACGACTCCCATATCCGAGAACTAATAGCATTATTTTTAAAAAAAGAAGGCTTGGAGGTTTGTGAAGCTTCGGATGGCGTAGAAGCACTAAAAATGTTAGAAACTGTAAAGGTTGAATTGGTAGTTCTTGATATTATGATGCCGAATATGGATGGCTGGCAATTATGTAAGGAGCTTAGAGAGTATTATGATATCCCTGTCTTAATGCTAACAGCAAAGGGAGAGACCGCACAAAAGTTGAAAGGGTTTGAGCTTGGAGCGGATGATTATTTGGTGAAGCCTTTTGAACCATTGGAATTGGTCGTAAGAGTGAAAGCTTTACTAAAACGGTATCATATTTCCTTATCGCAAACAATTGAAATTGGCAATTTGAAATTAAACCGAAAAACCTTTGAGGCATCCGTTGGTGAATGCAGTTTAACGTTGCCGCTTAAGGAGTTTGATCTTTTATTTAAATTGGCTAGCTACCCGGGAAAGACGTTTTCCAGGGAACAGTTAATTGAAGAAATATGGGGATATGATTATGAAGGGGATGAACGTACCGTCGATGTTCATATAAAAAGATTACGTGAAAAGTTTCCAGAGGAAGAGATTGGTTTTAAAATCAAAACGATTCGTGGTCTTGGTTATCGACTAGAGGTTCAGTCATGAAACGACCGCGATTATGGGAAATTGTATTATTCGTTCTCGGTATGTTTGCAATAGTAGTAGTGATGAATTCAGCTGCCTATTTCATCACTTTATATTTTTTTCGAATGCAGCATATACAACCAGCTGGTTATCTATTTCAACTGATAACTGATTTAATAGGCCTAATACTATTTATACTAACAATCTTTCTTATCTCAAGAGCAACTAGAAGAAGACATCTTACCTTTTGGGAAGCCATTATTGACGCGCTTAAAAAGATTGCAAAAGGAGACTTTAACATTCATTTAAATTTTGAAAGAGGCGATCGTCAATTTTTAAGCCTTGTTGAAAATATTAATCATATGGCACAACAACTTCAGCAGATGGAGGAGATGCGCCAAGAGTTCATTTCCAATGTGTCCCACGAAATTCAGTCACCGTTAACGTCTATTAGGGGATTTGCACGGGCTTTGCAAGAGGAAAGTCTGACTCGAGCAGAACGAGTCCATTATTTAGCGATTATCGAAGAGGAGAGTAACCGGCTTTCTAAAATAAGTGATAATTTACTGAAGCTAACCGCATTAGAATCACAAAGCCATCCTTTTGAACAGAAGCAGTATCGGTTGGATAAACAAATAAGGAAAATCGTGTTAGCAAGTGAACCACAATGGACAGAAAAAAACTTGGTAATGGAAGTTTCCTTGGAGGAGGTTTATATCCTTGCTGACGAAGATCTTCTTAGTCAGGTATGGGTTAACCTAATTCATAACAGTATCAAATTTACCCCACCACATGGCATGATTCACATTCAGGTAACAAAAAAGCAGGAATGCATAATGGTTAGTATTTCCGATTCGGGCATTGGTATCTCATTGGAAGATCAAATGCATATTTTTGAACGGTTTTATAAAGCGGATAAGTCAAGAACACGAACAGCAGGCGGCAGCGGGCTAGGGCTTTCTATTGTGAAAAAAATTGTAGAGCTGCATCAAGGGGATATATCGGTTAATAGCCAGATTGGAAAAGGTACTACTTTTGTCGTTACATTACCAATAAAATAAACAGTGAGTGTCCGGTGTCATTATCGGGCACTTTTTTATGATGATAGGCACAAAATGAAATCTTAATCATTCGTAAATATTTCCTTAATATTGGTAGTTTTAAATAGATTGTAATAGTTCGAAAGACACATAAAGCAATCTTGAAGAGAGAGTGAAGTGGATGAGCATAAGAAAGGGCTTTGATGTAAAACATGTCAAGAACATGAAACTGCGGTCAATATTAATTTTGCCAATAGTAGCTGTCATTATTTTGTCTTCCTCTATTATTGCCATCATCAGCTATGAAAAAAACAAACAATTAACACAGCAAGCAATCGAACAGCAATTGACTTCGTCTGCTGAGGTCATGACGGAAAAAGTGACAATGTTAAGAGCAACGGTACCGAAGGAAGAATTTGATCGGAAACTGGCTTATGCTTTAACCTTAACGCGAAATAATTATAAAGATAATCATTTAACACCTATTCAATTTAAACTCACGAAAACAGGAAAAACAGAAAACTTCAGTGGTTTTAATACCAACATTCCCAGTCTTCCGGGAGCCATTGAAAAGCAATTACATAAGCAAGGAAAAGGAATATATCATTATAACGGCGTAACATTTGCTTTTGCAAATCAAGTAGAATTAGATGATGCAATCTACATTATTGCCTTACAAGATAAAGAGTATCTACAGCCGGTCATTCAGTACAGAAATTTATTATTCTTCATCACCCTTATTACTATTTTTATTGCTAGTACAGTAGGGATCTTTACTATTCGGAATGTTACGAATCCGATTATCAAATTGAAAGAGACGATGGAGCAAGTTTCGAAGGGAAATTTACATATTAGGTTAGAAAAGACACCTATCAGCAAAGAACTACAATCTCTAGCTCTTGGATTTAATCAAATGATTAGCAGTGTAAATACTTTACTTGGACATATTGAAGGCAGTGCGAAGCATATAACCCTTTCGTCTGAAAAATTAAGTGTAACATCCTCGGCAATTAAAGATGCTTCCGAACAAATAACATCAGCGATTAGTCAGGTGGCGAGCGGAACGGAAATACAGGTGGAAGCAGCATCTCAGGCATCTACGAATGTTTTGACGATATCGGAAGGGATGGAAATGGTAGGAGAATCCATTGAAAAAGTAGAGAAATCTTTAGATAAAGCAAATGAAAAGGCTAGAACAGGAAATGAATTGGTAGAGGAAACTGTGGAACAAATGGGGCTGGTTCAGAAAACAATTGGAGAGACATCTGAAAAAATTGATGCATTAGATCAAAATTCTAAACATATTGACCAAATCGTGAATATGATTAGTGAAATTGCGAGTCAAACGAATTTGCTATCCTTAAATGCTACTATAGAGGCTGCACGAGCTGGCGAGCATGGAAAAGGGTTTGCTGTTGTTGCGAATGAGATACGCAAATTAGCGGATCAGTCAGGGAATGCAGCAATGAATATTAAGGAACTAACGGATGAAATACGGAAAGTAATCATTCAAGCAGTTGATTCTATGTCACGTGGAGGGATGGTTCTAGAGGAGGGAATGAAAAAGGTACAAGAAACGGAGAATGCCTTTGCAGAAATTGTACTTTCCATTTCGGATGTTCTTAATGAATCAAAAGGAGTATCAAATATATCCATAAAAGTACGAGATCAAATGAAAACGATGATTGGAAACATGCATCAAATTTCGGATACCACCGAACAATTTGCCGGAAGTATGCAGTATATAAAGGCAGCCACAGAACAGCAGAAACTTTCGATGGATGATGTCGCGTTTGAAGCAGATGCATTTCATCATCTGGCATTGGATCTTGTGAAGGTTATTAAAATGTATAAAAATGATGAAACCCATTGATGTAGAAATATCAATGGGTTATTTTGCTTAGACAGATTTAAATGTATTTCTTTGCTATTTAAAGTAATGGATATAATGTACGATTAATAACATCGCAAAATCAACTAGAAACCAGAGAGAATACACATGAAGCGAATGGTAAAAGTCCCCTTAGGAACTATATTTTTATCCATAAGGCTCCTTTCTGCTTAAAATAGCTTCTTTAACTCACCCAACATTTCCGGAAGATTTCTTACAATAACATCCGCATCCGAGGACGCGCTAATGTTATGAGGGTCAACCAATAGTGTTTTACACCCCAGTTCTTGGGCAGGAAGAATGTCGTTAATAGCATTATCACCTATACATAAAATATTTTTGTAGTCTACTCTATATTTTTCTTTAATTTTATTGATATGGTGCTTGGTTTGAATCGGTTTTTGTCCGTTGAATATTTTACATTCAAAGTAATCTGAAAATCCTAGCTTTAATAGGATGACTTCACTGTCTTTTTGGGGAGAATTGGTTAAAAGTACAAGATTCTTATGTAAGGATAGTTCTTCTAGACTCTCTTTAAAGCCATTTAATTCTGCCATATTAAATGCAGGAGTCATCATGAACTCACGTGTTTCAAGAAAGGCTCTTTCTGCTAATTCCTTAGATATACCATAGTGTCTTGCAATCGCAGCGGGCACCCACCAAAGATCGCCAATATGGAGGAAAGAATAGTAATCATGCTGAAGAGGGTGATTGGTCCACTTTGCTAGCTGATGGTCTGGCACTTTCTCGCCATTCCATTGATAGACTTCTGTTATCTTACCATCAAAATGTTTAATGATGACATCCTCCACAGTATCATAAGACATCCCCATTCTTAAGGGGTGTTCTCCCTTTAAAATAGCTTCATAATCAGCTTTGAATGCCTCTTGATGATCTGGGTGAATTTTCTCACAAAGTTTTTCTGCGTAAAAATCAAAATGATCAGTATCCTCATAGAGAGTACCGTCGAGATCAAAGATTAGTACTTTAATATCTCTATACAAGGTAAGGACTCCTTTCTGCTTCACATTTCCTTAATCAATAAAATTGGGAAAAGGGACCTGACCCTTCATCCCACCCTTTTATTAGGGCTTTCTCTTTGTACATTTCCCGGTCAGCATGATCGATTATTTCTTGTAGGGAAATGCTTTGATCAGAGTCATAGCAGTAAAGCCCATGGCTAACGGAGAGTTCGTAAGGTTTGCGTTTTTTTGTGTTTTCTTCCTGTAGTATTTCTACTATTTCATTCCAGACCTTTTCAGCATAATTGGTATGCTTGTCCAAAAAGGTAATAATAAATTCGTCCCCACCATACCGAAAAATGATATCTGCATTAGTTAATCTAGATTTAATGATATCACACACTGTTTTAACCAGAGAGTCTCCTTCCGGATGTCCGTAGCGATCATTCACCGTTTTTAAATTATTAATATCAATAAAGAGTAGAACAAATTGTACACTCTCGGTAGTGGATTTCTCTATTAAATCTTGTAATATTTCCATACCTTTTCTTCTATTTATTACGCCAGTTAATATATCTGTAGTTGCATACATTTCCAGCTCTGTTTCAATTTTTTTTAGGTCCGTTATATCCGTTGCTCCGGAAAGCATGCATTTTTGACCCATATAATCTATCAATTTATAATTTACTAATACCCATTTTTTAGTTCCATCAGTTGTTGACTGTTCCACAATATAGTTATCTATTTGTCCGTTTGTCTTTAATTCCTCGATGATTAAAGATCTTTCTTCCTTGCTTATATAGAATTGCTTTACGTCCAGTGCTGGTAATGCTTCTTTCTCCACTCCGTAAAATTCAAGGGCTTTATTATTAGCCAGTAAGATCTTACCAGAATTAAAGTCAGTAAGAATAAGAGGGTATGGATTTACATTAAAAAGATGCAGCAGATTTTGCTCGCTGTTTTTAATTTTTTGTTGCGTTTGGAAGTCTCTTTTTCTATAGGAATATAGGCTCAAGCAGATAATGAAAGCAATGGTTGCTGTTCCAGTAGTATTAATTTGTTCTGAAACTAAATTATACTTTTCATTGGCGTGGAAATGATAAATACCAATATGGAAAAAAATATGGGTAAACATAAGAATAAAAAAGAAATGCCATGGACGAACAGGGAAAAGAGATGCAACACCAATTAGAATGACAATATAGGTATAAATATTTCCGTTTAGTTGTTGACTATTGATAGAAGCTAATGCACCACCCATTACATAAGAAAAAATATACAGATTAATGGTGATTGTTGTCCATTTAGTATGAGGAAATCCTTTGTCTTTAAAAAGTTTATGTATAAATAAAAATGTAATAGAAGTAGTAAAACCAATCACATGAATGGCGATTAAATGGATTCGATATATGTCTTCTTGAATGCCTTTATACAATACAAAATCAGCATAAAAAAAGTAAACATACAAAAATAGCAAAATAATCGATGCAGATCTAATCCTAGTAAATAACAAACGATTATTGGATATTGTAAATTCAATGTTATTGGAAGAAGTCTTATTAAACTGGTCACTGATTGACCTCGACATTATTGAAAAAATTGTAGATATTTTCCCCACCACCTAAAGTTCCATCCCTTATCTAATTATAAAAACGACTCATATTCTTCCAAGCTTAGTATATGGAACTGCTTTTAGAAAAGCAATTTAATAAATAAAAAGGTTATTTTCTTAAATTTTTTTTTTGTTTCCAAGGGTGGTGAAAGTGGTACTTTCGATCATTATTCAGAAAGATGTTTATAGGCAGTTACATCAGAAAAAACCGCGTCATTGTGGGAAATGGGACCTGTCCCTCTGTCCCAAATAATCTATTTTATATGAAGTTACTTAATTTATTCTTAAATGAATGAACTTTTCTAATGATTTTTTCATCTTTTTTTTATGAAACTATTTTATAATGAATTACGTCTAATAGATGTTGTAATAAATTTGTAATAATACTTACAGATTTTTTACAGATTTATATCCTAATGTCCCTATATATCAATATCATATAAATATTGATTTGCGGGGTACAAAAGGTAGATAAGGATGAAAGGGTGCCTTCTTATGAAAAAGTCAGAAAAGGAGACAGGAAATCGAGTGCTATGGTGGAGTCTTCGTACATTGTATTATTTACTCATTCTGATATTGTTGGTGTTAATTTATGGATTTCATGATATGAGTGCGGGGCCATTTATATATAGTGAATTTTAAGAATCAGGAGGAGCAATAATGAACGTAATAAAATCAATTGAACGTTTGGCTGCTAATGAACCAAAACGACTTGCTTTTATCAATCGTGATGCTGCCATCACGTATGAGGATTTATGGAGTAAGTCCAATCGTTTAGCATCCTATGTTGAGAATTACTCAGAAAAGCAGCACTCTCCTATAATAGTTTATGGTCATATGGCACCTGAAATGGTTGTCTCTTTTTTAGGAAGTGTAAAAGCCGGACATCCATATATTCCGGTAGATGTTTCGATTCCAATTGATCGAATAAAAAAAATCATGGATAGTTCGAAGGCGGAATTTTTCTTTGCAACAGAGGAGATAGAGGTTGACCATTTTGAAAACTACCCAATCAAGATGGTCCAAAGTGAAGAGCTTCTCCATATTTTAAGCTCTCACGATGATGCTGCCTCTGAGGAAAAGTGGGTACAAGAGGAAGATACTTTCTATATTATCTATACCTCTGGAAGTACTGGGAATCCAAAAGGTGTACAGATTACAGCAAATAATCTTCAAAGCTATGTGGGCTGGATGCTTTCTGATTTTCCAATCGACAAACAGAAGGTCTTTTTAAACCAGGCACCATTTTCATTTGATTTATCAGTGATGGATCTATATCCGTCCCTTTGTACAGGTGGGACATTATTTGCGATTACGAAGGATATGATTGCAAATCCCAAACTGCTTTTTGAGGAATTAAAGGGATCCAATATCCAGGTTTGGACATCGACACCGTCGTTTGCTCAAATGTGTTTAATGGAACCAGGCTTTTCGGAGGAAATGCTTCCGGGACTTGAAGTATTCCTGTTTTGCGGGGAAGTTCTTTCCGCAGATATTGCTCGTCAGTTAAAAGAACGGTTTCCTGGAGCAAAGGTCTTTAATTTGTATGGACCAACAGAAGCGACTGTTGCGATAACGATGGTCGAGGTTACGAATGAACTATTAGCGTCACATTCCATTTTGCCTATTGGATATAGTAAAGGCGATACACAATTATGGATTGTGGATGAGAACGGTAATCAGCTTCCTGAAGGGGAAAAAGGAGAAATGATTATCGTTGGGCCAAGCGTAAGTAAAGGCTATTTAGGAGAAAAAGAGCTTACGGATAAATCTTTCTTTGAAACCGATGGAGAAAGAGCTTATCGAACAGGTGATGCAGGCTATAGAAAAAATGGATTACTGTACTATCAAGGTCGCCTTGATTTCCAAGTAAAGGTGCATGGTTATCGTATGGAATTAGAAGAGATTGAGTATAGCATTGCGAAATCTCAATATGTTGAAGCTTGTGTGGTTGTACCTGTCTATAAGGATGGGAAAATTGACTACTTATCCACATTTATTGTTCCGGCCCAGCACTCCTTTGAAAAACAGTATCAATTAACAGCGGCGATAAAGAAAGAATTATCGGAACTTCTTCCTTCATATATGATTCCAAGGAAGTTTTCGTATACTCATAGTCTGCCAATAACGCCGAATGGTAAGGTTGATCGAAAGAAATTATCTGCTGAGGTAATGGTATGATTCCGTACGAAAAATTTATCTTTTTCTTGATAATAGGAATTCTTTTACTGCCAACGATCATACTTGGCCTAAAGGGCAGACAATCTAGGACCTATAATATGATTATTACGGTAATCATGTTAGCCATTATTTTCGCTAATAGTATGATGGGGCTTATTTCTCTAATTGTGTTTACCATATGGCAAGTTTTATTAGTCAAAGGCTATGCTTCTTACCGCCAAAGGGAAAATAAAACATCGGTATTTGTCTGGGCAGTGGTAGGGTCTATTCTTCCACTAGCCTTAGTAAAGATTTTTCCCTTTTTGGGGCTTCATCATTTGATTGGGTTTTTAGGAGTATCCTATCTAACCTTTAAAGCGGTACAAATGATCATGGAGACCAGAGACGGCTTAATAAAAAGCGATATCCCAATTCTGGATTTTCTTTACTTTCTTTTATTCTTTCCAACGATCTCATCTGGCCCGATTGATCGCTGGAGAAGATTTCAGAAAGATAGCTTAACAGTTCCGACAAAAGAACAGTATTATGAGTATCTGTATTTAGGAATTAACAAGATTTTTAGAGGATTTTTATATAAATTCATTATTGCTTATTTGTTGCATCACTATCTGCTGGCCTATTTGCCAAAAAATCCATATGTATATGTACCACCTGTACTAGCGCAAATTATGTACATGTATGCATATAGTTTATATTTATTCTTTGATTTTGCGGGGTATAGTGCCTTTGCAATTGGAGTGAGTTATTTGATGGGAGTTAAAACTCCAGAAAACTTTAATGCTCCATTTATAAGCAGAAATATAAAGGATTTCTGGAATAGGTGGCATATGACTTTGTCATTCTGGTTCCGGGATTATGTATATATGCGCTTTGTCCTCTGGATGACAAAGAAAAAATGGATACGTGATCGCTACACGGTTTCCAATATCGGCTATACGTTATTATTTTTAATTATGGGCTTTTGGCATGGAATTGCCGTGCAATATATCGTTTACGGCCTTTACATGGCCGCATTAATGATTGGGTATGACTTTTTTGATAGGTGGAACAGAAAGCGTAAATTTTGGCCGAAGAATAAGTTTACACATGTTGTTTCGGTCATTATCACGTTCCACTTTGTATGTTTCGGACTTTATATTTTTTCAGGTGAACCATTTCGCTACTACTTTAGATAACATACGAAAAGTAGCCCCAAAATGAAGTCTACTGTGGGGTTTATAAACATTTACGAAAAGTAACAACAATACAAGTAAAGCTACGTTAAAGGAGAATAATTTAAAATGGAAAAACAAGAGATTATCAACTTAATAGCAGAGATTTGCCAAGACGAGGTTGTAAAGGAAGATCCAAATATCGATTTATTTGAGACAGGATTACTAGATTCCTTCGGTACTATCAACTTTTTAGTAGAAGTAGATGAGCGGTTCGGAATCAATATTCCAATAACAGAATTTAATCGTGAGGAGTGGAATACTCCGAACAATATAGCAGAGAAATTAGTGGAACATCAATGAAAAAATATGCTTTTGGTCCACTTATTTTAGCGGTTATCCTATTTTTGGTGTTCTTATTTATACCAAATGCTTGGATTGGGGATTTGATTTCGAATAAAAAAGTGGCAAAGGATGCTACAAGCCTTAGTCCTTTAATGTTTCAAGGAGATTATATCCAAAGCAGAATGCTAGCGGATAAGAAGTACTTTCCAATATACGGATCATCAGAATTATCAAGATTTGACCCGTTTCATCCTTCTAATTATTTTGAAGCCAATCAGGAAGGGTTTACCCCATTTTTATATGGACGTGGAGGTACGCAGTCATTAGTTCAATTTATGAACTTTGCTGCGCATTCCAATCAGTTAAAAGGGAAAAAATTGGTCTTTATTATTTCTCCACAGTGGTTTCATAAGAAAGGAATCGATAATGTTCATTTTGATCCCAATTATTCGATGCTACAGGCATATGATTTAGCTTTTAATCATTCTATTGATCCTAGATTAAAAAGAAAAGCCATTCACAGGCTTTTAAAGTTTGATGTAGTAAAAAGGGATTACATGCTTACTAGTGTGTTTCGGTCTGAAATTGGTCGTCATGGCAAGTTCAGACTGGATAATGAAATTATCAGACCGTTTGCATATATGAATTGGAAGCTGCTTCAAAAGAAAGACTTATATTTTTCACTTTATGGTGGATATAATCATAAACGATATAAAGATCCAAAGATTGTTAAAGGGAAATCATGGGGAGAATTAGAGCAAATTGCGAGTCAATATGGTAAACAAAGAGCTAAAGGAAACCCATATGATGTATCATACAGTTTTTATAAAAAGAAAATAATCCCTACTGCTGCAAAGATGAAAAATTATAATAGACATGCAACCTATGCTAAATCAGTAGAGTACAATGATTTCCAAATGGTTTTAGATCTGTTAAAGGAAAAAGGTGCTAAACCAATCTTTATTTCCCTTCCGGTGAATGGAAGATGGTACGATTACACTGGGTTTCCAAAGAACGGACGAGAAGTTTATTATAAAAAGATTTGCAAGCAGGTAAGAGCTTCAGGGTTCCCAATCGTTGATCTATCTGGACACGAATATGATCCGTATTTCTTAAAAGATACCATGCATATTGCGTGGAAAGGCTGGGTCTATGTGGATCAGGCTATGGAGCAGCATTGGAAAGCCACTCAAACAGAACCACAAGTTGATTAATCGACTTGTGGTTTTTTGCTATTTCTATGAAACACCTAAGATTGTTACTAAATTTACCAAGATATTTTATTATATTATCACTTTACCAAAGTAGAGAATTGAAGTATACTAAGTCCATGAACTAATACGGTATATAATAAATGGCATCTTAGAAAGGTGATATATGATGGAAACAAAAAAATGGGGGTTATGGATTTTAACTACCTTTGTTATAGGAAATATGGTAGGCGGCGGTATTTTTATGCTACCTGCTAATTTGGCACAGGTAGCAAGTCCGACAGGCGCTACACTTGCGTGGCTAGCAACAGGACTTGGTGTATTTATGATTGCATTAGTATTTGGAAATCTAGCAACCAGAAAACCTGAGTTAAAGGCAGGACCGCAAAGCTATGCTCAAAACTTATTTTCCTCTCCGAAGGCAGGAAAAGTAGCTGGATACAGTATGGCATGGGGATATTGGGCAGCGAACTGGGCAGCGACAGCCTCTGTTATTATTTCCTTTGCCGGTTATTTAACGACCTTTTTCCCTGTCATGCAGAGTAAGAAAGTCTTAGTTACTTTCGGAAGTTTTCAATTAGAATATGGTAAATTCGTTACGTTTATTATATGTACAATCATGCTATGGGGAATTCAATTTATTCTATCAAAAAGCTTCAATGCCGCTGGAAAATTAAATCTTACTGCTACTATTACGAAGGTCATTGGATTTTTGCTTTTTGTTATTGTAACAGTATTTGTGTTTGATGCAGCAAATTTAGGAAATGCAAAGGCATTTGTTGACGCGTCTGGTAATAAGGTTGGTCTAGGAGGACAAGTAAATGCAGGGGCAATTTCAACGCTTTGGGCCTTCATTGGAATTGAATCTGCTGTAATGCTTTCTAATCGTGCGAAGTCACAAAGCGATGTTAGAAAGGCAACGATGATAGGTTTAATCATTTCTCTATTCATTTATATTGGGATTACCTTATTAACAATGGGAGCACTGCCTCAGGATCAATTAAAAGATTCACAAAAACCTTTAGTGGATGCATTGGGCATGGTTATAGGTCATAACGGAACTTATATTATGGCATTACTAGCACTTATTTCATTATTCGGATCCACTGTTGGTTGGATTGTGGTAAGTTCTGAAGTGCCATACCAGGCAGCAAAAGTAGGGTTATTTCCAAAATTCTTTGCAAAAACGAATAAATCTGGAAGTCCTATCAGATCCTTATCAATTACGAATGTTTTGACACAGGTATTTCTTTTCTCAACTATTTCAGGTACGGTTACCGAAGCATATGATTTTGCTATTGTTGTTGCAACATTAGCCTATTTAATTCCATATCTGGTATCAGCAGTTTATCAATTAAAACTTGTCATAACAGGAGAAACATACGATAAAATAAAAGGCTTCAGGAAATTGGATGGAGTAATAACCGTTTTAGCTATTATTTATTCTATCTGGGTAATTAAAACTGGTACTGCTGATATGAAAACTTTCTTCTTGGGAATCGGTTTGTTTGTAGTAGGTTTGGTATTTTATCCGTTTATTATGAAAGATCAGAAGTTAATAAAAGAAACAGGAGCAAGAGAAGTAAAAACTTATGCGCAAAAAAATCGGGTTTAATACCTGATTTTTTTTTCATTTTGTATGTATTTAAAAAGAGGTTAATGATAATTTTTTCAAATTAAGGAGAACCTTTAAACAATATTATTCGTCTATTATTGTAGGGATTTAATTACAAAAAAGTAGAATAGAGTATTGTTATGAGGAGAAAAGAAAATGCGGAATAAAACAAGATATCAACTAAGAAGAAAAAGAAGGAACCAATGGAAGATTCCTGCTATTATCTGTTTAATTTTGCTATTAGCAGCGTTCGTTCTTGTTAAACATCGATTTGCAACACATCTTGTTAATAAGAGGAATGTAGAAAACGCAGCGAGTGTTATTACATCAGGAAAAACTTATCATCCTTCTAAAAAGATTACTAGTAAAGGAATTTCCAACAATGATGAAATAGATCAATACTTGAAAAAAATTCATTTTAATGGTTCAGCTACAATTGTTCATAACGGTAAGGTAGTTATTAATAAGGGATACGGTTTTTCTAATGAAAGAAATAAAACGCAAAACAACCCAGATACTGTTTTTTATATAGGTTCAATAACAAAGTCTTTTGTTGCTACCGCATTTTTACAGCTTCAGGAATCCGGAAAATTAAATATTAATGAACCATTATCAAACTATCTTCCTGATTTTCCTCATTCACGAGAGATAAAACTGTATAATTTATTAACCCACACCTCCGGAATTCCTGTTCGTAATGAGTTCGGAGGAAAAGTGTCAAAGGAGGAGTTAATGCGTGAAATTGGAGTCACTGCACGTCGTCTGAAATCTAAACCTGGAACAAGGTGGGAGTATTCAGATGCTAACTATTCCGTTCTGGGATATGTCATTGAGAAAGCGAGTGGGATGCCGTTGCACCAATATATTAAAGAGCATATTTTTAATGTAGCAGGAATGACACACTCTGGGTTTGGCGAGGATCTTAATAAGGAGAAATATCACTCAACCGGGTATAGGGTTAAAATGGGAATAATCTTTACTCCAAAGTTACAAGACTTTTCACAAGTTTTTGGTTGTGGTGATATATACTCGACTGCTTACGATTTGTATAAATTTGATCATGCCTTACAATCAGGTAAACTTCTATCCCACAAGAGTTATTTACAAATGTTTACTCCAAAAACAATATCTCAATATGGATATGGATGGTACATTAATCGAAAAGGTTGGTCAGTTCCACCAGGTAATTATTCGTCTCATGGGGTATTACCGGGATGGAATGGGATGAATAGTTATTCAAAGGGTGGAAAGGATTACGTAGTGCTAATATCCAATATACAAAACAGTGTAAGATCTTATGCTCCGATAAGTAAAAAGATATATACTATGCTGTTAACTGAAAATTAATCCAATCTCAGGCTAATACCTGAGATTTTTTTGTGAGGAATTATCCATTTTATTTGACGATAAAGTAGATAAAAAATATAATTAGTTTACTTAACTATTAATTAACTTAAGTAATGAAAAATGAGGTGAGAATAGTGGAGGAAAATAATCCAATTGCTAAACAGCTCTTGCATTCCTTAATGCAGTTTCGCAGTCATTTTCGACCCAAGGCATATAAGGGGTTAAAACCGAGTGAATATAAATTGTTGTTTACGATAAAGGCTGCTAGAAAGCATCATGATTTGGATATAACAGTATCTGGCTTAAGCAAATACCTTCAAGTAACAGCTCCTTCTGTTACACAAATCATTAATCGCCTAGAAAGGGACGGACTTGTAGAGCGGCAGATGGACCCGAATGATAGAAGATCTGTTCAAGTAAAATTAACAAAAGAGGGGGAAGAGATAACGGAAAAAGTATTAGAAGCTTATTTGAACAAGCTTCAAGGCGTGATTGATTATTTTGGAGAGGAAAAAAGCCAGCAATTTGCGGAAATGCTTTCCGAGATGATGGATTACTTTAACCAACAAGAATCGGCCACAAAGCGGGATGAATGGAGTTGATGTCTTTTGCTACGTTTGTTTAGGCACTTGAAACCTTATCGATTATTAATTGGACTTGTCATTATCTTAGTTTTCCTTCGTTCTATGTCCGATTTATATCTGCCATCCCTAATGGGGGATATTGTAGACAAAGGAGTTGTTCGTGGCGATGAGCCATACATCTTAAAAATAGGCGGGTGGATGCTTTTAATTGCTGGCTTAGGTGCTATATGTTCCATAGCTGCAAGCTTTTATTCTGCTAAAGTTGCGTCAAGTTTTGGAAAGAATCTTCGGACAAAGGTCTTTACCCATGTTGAAAGCTTTTCACTTAATGAATTTGATCAAGTGGGTACAGCATCCCTAATTACTAGGACAACAAATGATATTAACCAAGTCCAGCAAGTTCTTATTATGATGATGCGGATGATGGTGATGGCTCCGTTAATGTGTATCGGCGGGATTATTATGGCTGTTTCAAGGGATGCGAAGCTTTCCTTAGTCCTTGTGGTGTCAATGCCAGTTTTATTTATAGCGATTCTCCTTGTTCAACGAAAAGGAATACCTTTATTTAAGGCAATGCAGAAAAAACTAGATAAATTAAATCTTGTATTGCGTGAAAATTTAACAGGCATTCGTGTTATTCGTTCTTTTAACCGTATTGACTATGAAAAGAAACGGTTTGAAGCTGCTAATGCAGACTTAACGCAGACTGCTATTAAAGTAAATAAAATTATGGCTACTTTAATGCCGATCATGATGCTTGTTTTAAACTTCTCAACCATTGCAATTATATGGTTTGGCGGGATTCGAATTGATAACGGAAATATGCAGGTTGGGGACTTAATGGCTTTTATACAATATGCGATGCAAATTATGTTTTCGCTCATTATGTTATCGATGATGTTTATCATGATTCCGCGAGCATCCGTTTCGGCGGTACGAATTAATGAAGTATTAGACATTAAACCCAATATTATCGATGCCGAAAATGTTCAAGAAGCGACAGGAAAAAGAGGATATATCGAGTTTCAAAATGTTACTTTCAGCTATCCAGGAGCGGAAAATCCAGCCGTTTCGAACATAACCTTTAAAGCGAATCCTGGTAAGGTGACAGCGATTATTGGTGGAACCGGTTCCGGAAAGTCAACGCTAATTAGCTTGATACCAAGGTTCTATGATGTAAATGAAGGGAAAGTTTTAGTGGATGATGTAGATGTTCGTGATATGTCACAGGAGCATCTTCGAAAAAAAATTGGATTTGTTCCGCAAAAGGCGGTTCTTTTTACCGGAACCATTGCTGACAATATTCGTTATGGAAATGAAAATGCATCTGATGATGATATTAAACATGCCGCGGAAATTGCACAGGCGACAGAATTTATCTCTGAGCTAAAGGATGGACTTCATTCGGTGATGGCACAAGGCGGTACGAATGTTTCTGGAGGGCAAAAGCAAAGGTTATCCATTGCTAGAGCATTAGTGCGGAAACCAGAAATTTATATCTTTGATGATAGTTTTTCGGCTCTCGATTTCAAAACCGATGCTACATTGCGAGCCGAATTGAAAAAGGAAACTGGAGATGCAACGGTTTTGATTGTAGCTCAAAGAGTGAGTACAGTGATGGATGCTGATCAGATTATTGTTTTAGATCAAGGAAAAATGGCCGGTATCGGAACTCACAAGGAATTAATGGAAACATGTGAAGTATATCGTGAAATTGTATCCTCACAGTTATCAGAGGAGGAGATTGCATGAGTGAAAGAGATAATCGCAATACCCACCAAGTAAGAAGGGGACCAATGCGCGGGCATGGGCACGGCCATGGATTTGGAATGCCTGTTCAAAAGGCACAAAACTTTAAAGGTACTTTTAAAAGATTAATTGGGTATTTAAAACCACATCGATTTCGACTAACAGCAGTATTTTTGATGGCCATTTTAAGTACAGTTTTTACCATTATCGGACCAAAATTAATGGGAAATGCCACAACCAAATTATTTGAAGGCATGATGATGAAAATCAATAAAGTCCCTGGTG
The DNA here is from genome assembly GCF_002844575.1 of Heyndrickxia camelliae. Lineage (GTDB taxonomy): Bacteria > Bacillota > Bacilli > Bacillales > Bacillaceae_C > Margalitia > Margalitia camelliae. Next base: position 77,933 of record NZ_PIQO01000008.1, on the reverse strand, counting down.
CAAAGGTTGATTTTAATTATATTTTGCATATTTTGTTAGTTTTAGCCGGTCTCTATATCTTCAGTTCCTTGTTTAGTTATTTTCAACAATATGTAATGGCAGGAGTTGCCCAGAAAACCGTCTACAACTTAAGAAAAGAAGTAAATGAAAAGTTAGCGAGGCTACCATTGAAATTGTATGATTCTAGGACACATGGGGAAGTGCTGAGCCGAGTTGTGAATGATATGGACAATATTAGCAACACCTTGCAGCAAAGCTTAACACAATTGATTACTTCCATTGTAACGCTAGTTGGCGTTGTGGTGATGATGCTTACCATTAGTCCTTTGATGACGCTGATTATTATTTTAACATTGCCCTTAAGTATTTTGGCAACAGCTGGTATTGCAAAGAAATCTCAAAAGTATTTTATGGGACAGCAAAAAGCACTTGGAGAATTGAATGGTCATGTAGAGGAAATGTATACTGGTCATCAAATTGTAAAGGCATTTGGAAGGGAAGAAAAATCCATTTCCGATTTCAACACGATTAATGAACGACTTTATGAATCGGGTCGGAAAGCCCAATTTATTTCCGGAATCATAATGCCATTAATGGCTTTTATCAATAATATTGGATATGTACTGGTATCGGTTGTTGGTGGTATTTTAGTAACGAAAAGAGCTATTAAGATTGGAGATATTCAAGCGTTTATCCAATACGCAAGACAATTTTCACAACCTATCACACAAACAGCTCAAATTGCAAATATCATCCAATCAACCATTGCTTCTGCTGAACGTGTGTTTGAACTTTTAGACGAAGAGGAAGAGGTTCCGGAAACAGTAAATGCAAAGGAAATCAAACTTCCTAAAGGGGACGTTACGTTTGAAAATGTAGTCTTCGGCTATAAAGAAAATGAAACAGTTATTAAAGGAATGAGCATCGATGTAAAAAAAGGGCAAACCATTGCCATTGTTGGTCCTACAGGTGCAGGTAAAACGACGCTTATTAATCTGCTGATGAGATTCTATGAAATTAATGAAGGGAAAATTACCATTGACGGTATCGATATTACCGAGCTAAAAAGAGGAAATTTACGTAGTATGTTTGGTATGGTGCTGCAGGATACATGGCTATTTAACGGTACCATCAAAGATAATATTGCCTATGGGCGTGAAAATGCAACGGAAGAACAGGTTGTTCGGGCGGCAAAAGCAGCTCGTGCCGATCATTTTATTCGGACGCTTCCGGATGGTTACGAAACTATCTTAAATGAGGAAGCATCGAATATTTCGCAAGGTCAAAAACAGTTGCTCACAATCGCTCGAGCGATCCTTGCAGATCCTGCAATCCTTATATTGGATGAGGCAACAAGCAGTGTTGACACAAGAACGGAGGTTCTTATTCAACAAGCGATGAACGAATTAATGAAAGATAGAACAAGCTTTGTGATTGCTCACCGACTATCAACCATTCGCGATGCGGATTTGATTTTAGTTATGAATCATGGAGATGTCGTTGAAAAAGGAACACACGAAGAACTGCTTAATCAAGGCGGTTTTTATGCTGATCTTTATAACAGTCAGTTTACTCATAAAGGTGGAAATGCAGAGGTTATATAACTTCTGCATTCTTTTTTTGCTATCAACTATATGCAAGCAGATTATTGATTTGGATATGGAGGACATTTTACACAGTCATAAACAATGTTTCAAAAGAATTCACTGAAACGATGGAAAAATCCTGAAATTATGAAGAGAAGTTAGATGAGATAGTGGTCTTTTAAACCGAAGATGGTACTGTTTTTATTCCATACTTTCAAATGAAACAAATAATAAGCTCTTTACGTAATATTGTATAATTAGTATTCATCAAGACTGGGGGAAGAAATACCTATGAAGCAAAATTTAAAGAGATTTTCATTATTAGTATTAGCTGCTTCCTTAATATTCGTTCTTAGCGGGTGTCAGTTATTTGACCTTTGGGGAAAGAATATTGAGAAAGCATTAAAGGGATTAGATGTCACACTTCAGACCTACGATGCAGATGGTCAACCAATTGATACCATTAAAGGTGTATCCGGCAATATTAGCAGGGATACGAAATTCGACATAACCAATGAGAAAGGCGATACCACAAAACAATCATCCGTATTAAATATAACTATTGGTGGAAAGCAAATTACACATGTAGGCAGCACATTAGTCATGTATGAAAAAGGCTTAAAAGATGTAATGAATGAGATACCTCAAAATGTTTCGGTAGATAACACTGACAGAAGTATGCCTTTTTTAAATAAGATTGTGAATAATTATCATAATTTATTTGCTGGTAAGTCAAAGATTATATTAATAAGATCACAACAAGGAAAACCAGTTGCAACTTTTACAGGTAATAAAGTCTCTTATTGGCAAACGGATGTACCAAATTCAACAGGAATCATTATAGACGGAAAGTATCTGTTTATTTATCGCTGTGACTTTACAATGTATGAAACAAAATTATTAGAATAGAAGATTGTAAGACTTACTGATGTATTAATAAGGATTCCGAATCATAATTAAATGCTGATTTTCAAAATAAGGAAAAGGGGATGAAACGAATTCATCTCCTAAATCTATATTTTTTAGCAGTACATGATCTAACATGTTTTGCTAAGTACATAATTTCAATGCAGAAAAAATAAACCAAAATAGAGCTTCGTAAACTCTCCAAATTGTTATTAAAACACCATATACTTAAATATCCCAATGTTCTTAAGCAATATAGCATTCCAAATTCAGAAATCCTGAAGGGAGTCTATTGTACGCAATGTTTTTATTTACCCAAGGGTAACAATTGACCATTACCAATAAAGAAGCAAGATAATTTATACAATGTCATCAGAGTCCACCAATCGTAGGATTTTATTAGATTAGAATTTCCTAATTCAGGTGTAATAAAAGGAATAGTATTTGCGCCTCGTTTTGATGATTGGGAATAAATGTGTAAAGGTTATATCGCTTCTGTACCTTCTGACTTTTCGAAAATTATTTACTTGACTAAAGTCCAACTTATATTGTAGGATTACTATGAAAAAAGAATAGTCTTATCAAGAGAGGCGGAGGGACTGGCCCGGTGAAGCCCAGCAACCTTTAGACGTGTGTTTAAAAAGGTGCTAATTCCAGCAGAGCTTTTTGTTCTGATAGATAAGTAGATTTTTGTTAGCAAACTTCTTCTTATCGAGGAAGTTTTTTATTTATGTTATTTCAAATGAATAAATCATCTTATGTAGGTGGGAGGAGCAGGAAAAGATGAAATACGGATTTTGGTTACCTATTTTTGGAGGATGGCTACGAAATGTAGAGGATGAAAAGATGCCGCCTACATTTGAATATGCAAAAAAAGTAATTCAATCGGCGGAAAAATGGGGATACGATACGACTCTCATCGCAGAATTATATTTGAACGATATTAAAGGACCTGAGCATGATTCTTTGGAAGCATGGTCGACTGCTGCGGCCCTTGCAGCGGTAACAGAGAAAATAGAAATAATGGCAGCGGTAAGACCTGGGTTCCATAACCCAGCTGTTTTAGCTAAAACAACTGCAAATATTGATCATATTAGTAATGGCCGTTTCACTTTAAATGTTGTTTCCGCATGGTGGGAAGAAGAGGCTCGTCAATATGGCGGTATCTTTACTGCTCATGATGAACGATATGATCGAACAGAAGAATTTATTGATGTGTTAAAAGGAATGTGGACAGAGGATACATTTAATTATCAAGGTAATTTCTATCAAATTAAAGATGCTCACTTACATCCTAAGCCAGTTCAAAGACCAAATCCGGTTCTTTATGCAGGAGGAGAAAGTGAAAGAGGCAAGCAAGCGATTGTAAATAGCTGTGACGCTTATGTTATGCATGGTGGTACGGTAGAAGAAGTTGCCGCAAAAATTCAAGACATGAAACATCGTCGGGAAAGTGCCAATAAAACCCCGTTTAAATCCTTTGGAATGGCCGCCTATGTTATTTGCCGAGATACGGAAGAAGAAGCTGCAGCTGAGCTTGCTAGAATCACCGATATTAAGGAATCGAGTGCTTATGCAGGGTACAATGATTTTGTCAGCAAGTCTCAATTAGAGCAACAAGTGAAATTATATGATTATTCCGTATCCAACCGAGGGCTAAGACCGAATCTAATAGGAACTCCGGCCCAAATTGCTGAGAAAATTAAAGAATATGAAAGTGCCGGAGTCGACCTATTATTATTGCAATTCTCACCACAGTTAGAAGAAATGGAAAGATTTTCGAAACAAGTAATGCCATTGTTAAAGGAAAGTGGGGTAAGTCTATCATGACAAAGGTGTATATAATTCATGAAAATAGTGATTGGACCATTCATTTAACAAAACGTTTAGAGGAACTTTCCATTGCATTCGAAGAGTGGTTTCTCGATGAAGGAGTCGTCGATTTATCAGAGGAACCGCCTGAAGGTATTTTTTTCAGTCGGATGAGTGCATCCTCTCATACTAGAGGGCATCGCTTTTCACCAGAGTTATCGTCTGCTGTCTTTACATGGTTAGAAAGCTATGGAAGAAAGGTATACAACGGCAGCAGCGCCATTAGATTAGAATTAAGTAAGGTAAATCAATATGCTGAGTTGGAACGGTACGGCATCAGAACACCGAAAACAATAGCTGCGGTGGGACGAACAAAAATTGTAGAGGCAGCGGAAAAATTAGGTACTCCATCATTTATCACAAAGCATAACCGAGCTGGGAAAGGTTTAGGAGTCCAACTTTTCCATTCTATACAATCATTAGAGGATTATGTGAACAGTGCTGAATTTGAAGAGCCGGTAGATGGAATTACACTTGTGCAAGAATATATCCAATCCCCTGAAAGCTATATTACTCGATGTGAGTTCATCGGAGGGAAATTCCTGTATGCTGTTCGTGTCGATACATCAGAAGGATTCGAGTTATGTCCAGCTGATGCATGTCAAATAAATGATTTATTTTGTCCGGTTGGTGAGACTTCTACAGAAACAGATAAGTTTCAAATTATAGAAGGATTCCACGATCCAATAATAGAAAAATATGAATCATTTCTACGTGGCAATAATATTCAAATAGCAGGAATAGAATTTATTCGCAATCAAGCGGGAGACATTTACACCTATGATGTAAATACAAATACAAATTATAACAGCGATGCTGAAATAAAAGCGGGAAAGTTCGGAATGCTTGAGCTTGCCAAATTCTTAGGGGAAGAGTTAAAAAAACATTCAAGATAAGAACAGGAGGAACGAGGCTATTCATGCAGCCTCGTTTTTACTTGTTCCAAACAGTATAGTAACATAAAGAAAAATGTATTGATAAAACACTTGTCTATATTTTAAGATGATAAGGGATTTCTTGAATATGAACGTATAGGAGTAAAAAATGGAACAAGAATATAGCAAGACATATAAAATTGTGGATGTATGTTTACTCGCGGGTAAAATCATGCTGCAAAGCGGCGGTGAAACGTATCGGGTCGAGGATACGATGACCAGAATTGCGAATGCATTTGGGATATACGGATCTCATTGTTTTGTGACGCCGACAGGAATAATTTTTTCTATTGATGGGGTGGAGCCGACAAAGCTGGTGAGGATTGTCGAGCGCTCCACGGATTTAAAAAAGGTAACTGTAGTAAACAGTATATCCAGAAAAATTGCAAGCGGTGAGCTGCAGTTAGATGAAGCCTATCAAAAATTAAAAGACGCAGAAAAGGCAGATTATAAATTTTCCGTATGGCTTCAAATTGCAGCGGCCTCATTGGCAAGTGGCTGTTTCCTTATCATGTTTCAAGGCCAGTGGAAAGATTTTATTCCCGCTATGATTACTGGCGGAATTGGCTATACAAGTTTGTTATACTTTCACAGACTCGTCCAAATTCGTTTTTTTGCCGAGTTTTTGTCCTCTTTCATCATGGGGCTAGTATCTGCTTTTCTTGTAAAATTTAGTATAGGCACCGAACTCGACAAAATTATCATTGGCTCTGTAATGCCGTTAGTGCCAGGGTTATTAATAACGAATGCAATCAGGGACTTAATGGCGGGGCATCTTGTTTCAGGTCTTTCCAAAGGAGCGGAGGCTTTTTTAACTGCCTTTGCAATAGGGGCGGGAATCGCCATTGTACTTTCCTTTAGATAAGAATATTTTTACAAACTAGGGAAATTACACAGTGTTCAATCAGAGAGGAATGAAAGCGTTGATGATGATGCTTGGACAGCTTATAACTAGTTTTGTCTCCACCGCAGCGTTTGGGATTATTTTTAATGTACCGCGGAGTAAGCTATTTTTATGCGGCCTTGTAGGGATGGTAGGGTGGATTGTATATATAGCATTAAATATTAATCTTCACACAGATTCCGTAATTGCAACATTTATTGCCGCTTTTATAGTAGGAATTATTAGCCAAATCTTTGCTCGAATCTACAAAGAGCCAATCATTATTTTTAGTGTGTCAGGTATTATTCCTATGGTTCCTGGCGGATTAGCTTACGATGCTATGCGTCACTTTGTGGAAAATGACTATAACTCAGCCATTCAATTAGCGGCGAAGGCATTCATGCTGTCAGGAGCCATTGCGATTGGTATCGTTTTTTCGGAAGTTGTAAAGCAAATAATGAAGAAACCAAAGACAATATCCAAATAATAGCTATCACCCATTGATTGGGTGTTTTTTATTTTTTTATGGCTGGTACCGTTTACATCAAAAAGGACAACTTTCCATTCGGGTTACTCGCCCATATGATAAGTATGGTTTTTAAAAGAAAATTGGAAGGATGGTCCTTTATGTGTGGTATTACTGGGTGGATTGATTATCGAGGCGATTTAAGTAACCAACATACCATTTTAGAAAAAATGACAGAAACATTAGCGAAGCGTGGACCTGATGACACGAATGTATGGGTAACACCACATGCGGCATTTGGACATAAGCGGTTGGTCGTTGTTGACCCTCAAGGTGGTATTCAACCGATGACGCGAACAAAGGGAGAGTACAACTATACTATTTGTTATAATGGGGAACTTTATAATACAGAAGATATAAGAAAAGAGCTTATAAAAAGAGGATATCAATTTCAAGGACATTCTGATACAGAAGTATTGTTAACGTCTTATATAGAATGGAAAGAAGATTGTGTCCAATACTTAAATGGTATATATGCATTTGGGATTTGGGATGAAGAAAGACAGCAATTATTTATGGCCCGTGATCGCATGGGGGTGAAGCCGTTATTTTATTCTGAGCATAATGGAAGACTTTTGTTTGGCTCAGAGATAAAGGCTATTTTGGCTCATCCAGACATGAAGGCGGAAATTGGAATGGATGGATTGGCAGAGGTTCTAGGATTAGGCCCATCCAGAACACCTGGACATGGAATTTTTATTGGGATTAAAGAAGTTCGGCCTGCACATGCTTTAACATATTCAAAAGATGGATTGAAGATTTGGAGATATTGGAATGTAAAGAGTGAACATCATACGGACAGTGTAGAAGAAACTGCGGGAAAAGTGCGGTCATTATTTACGGATGCTGTAACAAGACAATTGGTTTCAGATGTTCCAGTTTGCACCTTTTTATCTGGAGGAGTTGATTCAAGTGCTATAACTGCTATTGCATCCAATCATTTTAAAGCAGAAGGTAAGGGCCCGCTTCACACCTATTCCATCGATTATGAAGGAAATGATCAGTACTTTAAAGCTAATGACTTTCAACCAAATGCGGATGGTTATTGGATAGATTTGATGAAAAATACTTACGAAACCATTCATCATAATTGTGTTATTAGTCAGGAAGACCTCGCTGAATATTTAAAGGAAGCAGTTCTGGTTAGGGATACTCCCGGAATGGCGGATGTTGACTCATCTTTATTATGGTTCTGCAAAGAAATTAAAAATGATTTTGTAGTAAGTTTATCCGGAGAATGTGCAGATGAAATCTTTGGTGGCTATCCATGGTTTCACCGTCAAGATGATTTAGAGCGGGCAGGATTTCCTTGGATGCGTTCCTTGGATGAACGAGTTAGCCTATTAAAGGATAGTTGGAATCAAAGGCTCCATTTACAGGATTATGTCATGACACAATATGAGAGCACTGTACAGGAAACCCCAAAACTGGAAGGTGAAAGTCCATTAGAAGCGAAGAGACGGCAGTTGTTTTATTTAAATTTGACATGGTTCATGACAACACTGTTAGATCGCAAAGATAGAATGAGTATGGGCGCAAGCCTTGAGGTGCGGGTTCCGTTTGCTGATCATCGTCTTGTAGAATACGTCTGGAATATTCCTTGGGAAGTGAAAATGTATGCAGGCCGTGAGAAGGGAATTTTACGTAAGGCATTAGAAGGTATATTACCTGATGAAGTATTATATAGAAAGAAAAGTCCTTATCCAAAAACACATAACCCTGTATACACAAAAGTTGTGCAAAATTGGTTAAGCGAAATACTAGAAGATAGAAATTCTATTCTGTACGAAATATTTAAAGCAAAAAAGTTGCGAGATATTATGGAGTCAGAAGGAAAAGCATTTCAAGTGCCGTGGTTTGGCCAATTAATGACAGGGCCTCAATTACTGGCATACCTTGCCCAAGTTCATTTTTGGTTTGATCACTACGGAATTAATATAAAGGAATAGTTCCAATCGGAGGTAGCTCTCAGAGATGAGTTACCTTTTTTATATAGGATGAGAAAGTTTTATTTTAAAGGACATGATATGATTAAAGGCAGAATAATTTAAGGGTGTGAAACGTTTGTCCAATTTTATAAAACTAGGTGTAGGTACTAATCTTAACAAAGTGCTCCATTCCTATGGAATTATGGAGCCTACTCCTATTCAGGAAAGGGCCATTCCTCCTCTTCTTGAGGGAAGGGATATGGTTGCACAAGCAAAAACTGGTACAGGAAAAACATTTGCGTTTATTTTGCCGATATTGGAAAAAGTGAATGCGGAGAGTCCTCACATACAGGCTTTGATCATCACTCCTACTAGGGAATTAGCGATTCAGATTACGACAGAGTTAAAGAAGCTGACAGAAAAACTAGATAATATCCATGTACTTGCTGTATATGGTGGGCAAGATGTGGAACAGCAAATGAGAAAATTAAAAGGGGCTATGCATATCGTTGTAGCAACTCCAGGAAGACTGCTCGATCATATGCGTCGGCATACAATTGATCTATCGCATGTTAGGATGCTAGTCCTTGATGAAGCAGATCAAATGCTCCATATGGGATTTTTACCTGAAATAGAGGATATTATTGGGGCGCTATCAGTAAATAGGCAAACTATGTTATTTTCGGCAACTATGCCAAAGCAAATTCGCTCTATAGCAAACAAGTATATGAAGAATCCAATCGATATCCAAGTAAAAAGCCCAAGAATAACCGTTGATGATATTAAGCAGTTGGTGATTGAAACTACAGATCGGGCGAAACAAGAAACTCTTTGTGAATTAATTAATCAGTATCGACCGTTTCTTGCCATTATCTTTTGTCGGACGAAAAGAAGAGCCAGTAAATTAAACAATGCTTTAAAGGAACGGGGATATTTAGCGGAAGAGCTTCATGGGGATCTTTCACAAGCGAAACGAGAAAAGGTCATGAAACAATTTAGAGATGCCAAGATTCAACTATTGGTAGCAACAGATGTAGCAGCACGCGGAATTGACGTCGAAGGGGTGACACATGTATTTAATTATGATATTCCGGAAGACGTGGAAAGCTATATTCACCGGATTGGTCGGACAGGTAGAGCCGGAGGAACAGGCCTTGCCCTTACGCTAGTTGCCCCAAAAGATCGTTCCTATCTGGAGATGATAGAGAAAGGCATTCATCTCAAAATAGAAAAGATATTAACGAAACAAAAGAAACCCTTCAATTCTCATAGCACAGAACAGAGGAATAGAAGAAAGAAGTCTATTCCATCGAATGAAAAAAGAAACAGCAGTGGTCACAAAGGGAAAAGGAAAAAGTCAAAAAGTCCTTATAAAAGATAGTTTCCTCGTATAATATTCTTCATTTTCATCAAACTACAAATGTAGCCGATGAAAAAGGGGTGAAGCTCATGGGAAGAACGAAACATGGTAATGCGAATGCACAAAGAAATAATAATGTTAAAACTCAAAATGTTATGAGCGACGAATTAGTCGAATTTAATACTCATAAAAGAATTCAAAAGGGAAATGAATCTGAAAAAAAATGAAGGGCAGGCAATAGCCTGTCTTTTTCAATGGAAAAATCTACTTTCCGATTTTATTTAATAAGGAAAGTTTCTTTAAAGTTTTTATTATATAATATATTTAGAAACATTTTCGTCATAAAATTGAAATTAAATAAAATCTTAACTTGAGTTTACTAGATTTATTTAGTAAATTAAATGTTGTAAAATGTAGTTTTTTGTATTTTTTATTAGAAAATATTGTAATATACAGAAAAAAGTTGGGATTTTAACCCTCACGATAGCAGTCAACTGCTTAGTGAGGGTTTACTGCCAATCACGGTTAAATCAAACTTTTGTAAAAGGGGAAATCATAAAAAGATGATTGAATTCAAAAATGTTTCTAAGGTATATCCGAATGGGACAAAGGGTCTGAAAAATGTAAACCTTAAGATTAATAAAGGAGATTTCGTAGTCATAGTAGGACTTTCTGGAGCGGGTAAGTCTACACTTCTTCGTTCTATCAATAGATTGCATGAAATCACAGAGGGAGAAATCATCATTGATGGCAAATCTATCACAGCAGCTAAAGGAAAATCACTTCGTCATATCCGTAGAGATATAGGGATGATTTTCCAAAATTTCAATCTTGTTAAACGCTCCAGCGTTATTCGAAATGTTTTGTCTGGAAGGGTAGCCTACCATTCTACCATTCGAACATTGCTAGGATTATTTCCAAAGCAGGATGTTGAATTAGCGCTGAATGCATTAGGTAGGGTGAATATTCAAGAAAAGGCATATTCTCGTGCTGATGAATTATCAGGGGGACAACAACAGCGTGTGTCGATTGCACGTGCTTTAGCGCAAGAGGCAAAAATCATTCTTGCTGATGAACCAGTTGCATCTCTTGACCCGTTTACAACTAGACAAGTAATGGATGACTTAAAAAGAATCAATCAGGAACTTGGAATTACCACGATTGTAAACCTTCACTTTGTAGATTTAGCTAGACAGTATGCTACAAGAATTATAGGGATTCGTGCGGGTGAGATTGTGTATGATGGTCCTGTTGAAGAAGCTACAGACGATGTATTCTCTCAAATTTACGGCCGTGAAATAAAGAGTGACGAGTTGTTAGGAGAGACAGAGTAATGGAAACAGTAAAACCAAAGAAAACAAAAATAAAAACTCTCTTAACCATCGTATTAGTTATTGCAATTATTTGGGGAAGTATTATTAATACACAAATCTCTTTATCGACCTTAATTCAAGGTTTGCCTAATATCGTAGATTTAATTAAAGAAATGTTCCCGCCTGACTGGAGTTATTTTGGTTCTATTACCAATCAAATGTTAGAAACCATCAGGATGGCTGTATTAGGGACAACATTTGGTGGAATTATTGCAATTCCTTTTGCACTCTTATCTTCTAGTAATGTAGTTAAAATACCGGTAGTATATCAGGTTTTTAGATTTATTATGAACTTAATTCGTACAATTCCAGAACTTCTGTTAGCAGCACTTTTTGTGCCGGTATTTGGGATTGGGGAACTTCCGGGTATTTTAGCAATTGCTGTATTCTCATTTGGGATTATTGCAAAGCTCTTTTATGAAGCAATTGAAGCAATTGACCCTGGTCCGCTTGAAGCGATGACAGCCGTAGGCGCAAATAAAATTCAGTGGATTTTCTTTGGGGTTATTCCTCAGGTTATTGCTCATTATATGTCCTTTTTCTTATATAGCTTTGAAATCAATATTCGTGCAGCTGCTATTCTAGGGTATGTAGGGGCTGGTGGTATTGGATTAGTATTAAATAATGCATTAGGATTTTTCCAATACGACCGAGTTCTCACGATTATTATTTACACATTGATTGTGGTCGTTATTGTCGATGCCATTAGTAATAAGTTACGGGAGAAGTTGCTATGAACCAAGTATCTTTAAAAAAGCCAATAAGAAAACGTGTGATGAAATGGGTAGTAGTTGCAATTGTTATTCTAATCTATGTATGGGCATTTTGGGGTGCTCCACATATAGAGATAAAGGATTCTGCCAAACAAGCTCTTAAAGGAATTTTTAGTGGTTTTGCACATCCAGACTGGGGATATATTTATGATCCGGAGGGTGAGGATTTATTAAGATCCTTGCTTGAAACATTAGCAATTGCCGTTTTAGGAACGTTCATTTCGGCGGTTCTATGTGTGCCATTTGCGTTCTGGGGTGCGCGTAATATGAGTAAAAACAAAGCTATTTCTAGTGTTGGTAAATTTGTACTTAGCTGTATTCGCGTGTTTCCGGAATTAATTATGGCGTTAATCTTTATTAAAGCAGTTGGTCTTGGACCATTTGCGGGGATTCTTGCATTAGGCTTCCACTCTATTGGAATGTTAGGAAAACTGTTCGGGGAATCCATTGAAAATACGGAATTTAGTGCCAGAGAAGCGTTAATTGCTTCAGGAGCCAATAAAATTCAAACTTTATGGTTTGCCATATTGCCGGAAGTCATGCCTGCCTTTTTATCTTATACCCTTTATCGCTTTGAAATAAGTGTGCGTTCTGCTACTATCCTTGGTATCGTAGGTGCAGGGGGAATCGGAGCTCCACTGATCTTTGCTTTACAAGGTCACACATGGCCGCGCGTTGGAATCATTCTTTATGGAATAGTTGTAATGGTAACTATAATTGATGTGATCTCAGCACAAATTAGAAAGAGAATAGTTTAATAGTATAAGTGGAATGCGGACTCTTCCGAGAGTCTGCTTTTTATTTTATGCGTATAAAGATAAGTTTCTTTTAAGAGTTTAACGATGCATGTCTCCAACTCTTATCAGCTGACCAATAATGGGGAGTCAATTGTTAGATAGCATTGAAGAATCTAGCGGTGAATTGTCCTTATAATTTCTCCAACATTGAAGCTGACCGTAACGCTTGTCTGCCTTTTCTTTTAAGGTTGACCTGTTACGTGAATATATTAACTTCGTTATCTAGGAATATAAAAAACACCGCCGATATTGTGGCGGTGTTTTTTATATTATTTACCAATCTCTTCCATCTTTTTGCTATAATCACGAACGATATTAAAGTTAGAGTCTTTAGACTTTACATAACCTTCATGTGTGTAGATGGATTCAATAATCTTCTTACCTTCTGGATCTTTACCAATTTTAATGAATGCATCAGCGATCTTATCTGCCCATTTCTTTGATATATCTGGACGAATACTGATAGTATCATTCGGAATTTTTTCTGTTAAGAATAAGTAATGTGTATCTTTATAAATATTAGGATATTCTTTTGCTACAATATTACGAGCATCTACGAATACTGCCGCAGCGTCGATGCTTTTATCCATTACACCCATAACACCTTTATCATGTCCTTGTAGTTGAACACCTGTTACATCTTTTTGTGCGTCGATACCGTGATCTTTTAAATATGCTGCTGGCCATACATAACCAGCTGATGAAGTTGCAGCTTGCCAACCGATTTTCTTACCTTTTAAATCATCTACTGATTTAATACCGGAGTCGTTTCTTACAAGAAGTCCAGCATAGTAATAATCAACTAATTCTTTTGTTTGTGCACCAGTATCAGGATTAACTCCATAACGTTGTGCTTGAAGAAGTACATTTGCAGCTTTTTGTTGATGGGCTAGTACATAATCAGTAGGAGGTAAGAAACCAATTTCTAGTTGTTTAGATTTCATTGCCTCTACGACACTATTATAGTCAGTAGTAACGCTAACCTCTACTGGAATACCAAGTTCTTTTTTTAGAAGTCCTTCTAGAGGCTTCGCTCTTGCTTCCAATGTTTCAGCGTTTTGAGATGGTACGAATCCGATTCTTAATTTTTTTAGATCTCCATTTCCATCTTTTGCTTTATTGGAGCTTCCACATCCAGCCAATGCTATAGCAGCAAGAGAGAGAGCTAACAATAATACAGCAAACTTTTTAAGCATACTTTTACCCCCGTGTTTATATTTTTTTGAACACGAATTAAGCATATAATATTTTGTCGGTAAAATAAACAAAAAATTTGCATTCCGATAAAATATTTTGAAGGGAATGTACAATTGTTAATACGGCATTAACAGGGGGTTAAAAGCTTGTTAAGAGTATGTAATAATTCTTTATATTGAAATAGATTTTCTGATTCTGTATTGCAAATTTAATGGTAGTTTTTAATAGGTTTGTGTAAAATATAGGGACAGAATATTCTATAAAACAGTTTCTCTAGAAAGGAATTTTATCATGAACAAAATGGAACTAGTTATCCTGGAAACGAGTGATGTTCATGGAAGCATATTTCCAATTAATTACGGAAATAACAATCCCTCTGACGTTGGCTTAGGAAAGGTAGCAACTTTGATAAAAAAGGAAAAAAACAACCATTCGCAAGTTTTATTAGTAGAGAATGGTGATCTAATCCAGGGAACTCCACTAACATATCACTATGCACGGATTCGATCTAATCGTCCTAATCCGATGATTATTCTAGCAAATGAATTACATTATGATGCTGCCGTTTTTGGGAACCACGAGTTTAATTATGGGAAAGAGCTGCTAGCTTCAGCGGTGAAGGAATCCAATTTTCCTTGGTTATCTGCAAACATTGTAAGTAAGGAGACAGGCGAACCCTACTTTGGAAAACCATACACCGTTAAAGAATTTGCAACAGGTTTACGGGTTGGCATATTAGGACTGACCACCCCGTATATTCCTAATTGGGAGCAGCCTCAGCATATAGAAGGAATGGAATTTGTGGATGCAGTTGAAACTGCTAAAAAATGGGTAAGCCATTTAAAAACAGAAGAAAAAGTAGATATTGTAGTTGTTGCTTATCATGGCGGTTTCGAATGCGATTTAGAAACAGGCGAACCGACAGAGAACTTAACTGGAGAAAATCAAGGATATCAGCTATGCATGGAAGTCGAAGGCATAGATGTTCTGTTAACTGGTCATCAGCACCGTCAAATTGCTGGAAATATCATTAACGGTGTTATCGTTGTCCAACCTGGTAATAATGGGATTGCTTTAGGAAAAGTAACATTACAGCTAGAGAAACTAGATAATGGTTGGAAATGTGTACAAAAGTCTTCTGAATTACTTTCTGTCCAAAATGTGGAGGCAGATCAAGTATTATTAAATAAAGTAATGGAGTATGAGAGGGATACACAGGAATGGTTGGATCAGCCAATTGGAAAAATTGAAGGAGATATGCTTGTTCGAGATCCAATGGAAATTAGAACACGTGATAACGCTCTAATTGAATTTATTAACCGCGTTCAAATGGAAGTAGCAGGAGTGGATATTTCTAATACTGCTTTATTCGATAATATTTCTCCTGGATTTCCGGTAAATGTAACAATGAGAGATGTGGTATCAAACTATATATATCCCAATACATTAAAGGTGATACGTATAACCGGGCAAGATATGAAAGACGCCTTAGAGAGGTCTGCATCTTATTTTAAACAATATGATGGTGGAAAAATTGAAGTGAATCCCGCCTTTTCTACACCAAAGCCGCAGCATTATAATTATGATATGTGGGAAGGAATTGACTATTTGATTGATATTTCTAAGCCTTTTGGTGAAAGAATTGTCAAATTGGAATATAATGGACAGCCAGTTCAATATGATAAGGAATATGACGTAGTAATGAATAATTACCGTGCCGGCGGTGGCGGCGATTATTTTATGTATAAAAACAAACCAGTGATTAAAGATATTCCAACAGATGTTTCGGAATTTATAGCCAACTATATATTAGAAAATAAAGTGGTTCAAGCAACAGTTAACCATAATTGGAAGGTTATCTATTAATAAGGAAGAAATCAGCCTATCGTTTGGCTGATTTTTTTATTTACTGGTTATGAAACTAAGGCATATATACTAAAAGACAATGTCAAAATCGGTCGATATAAAATAGTGGGAATTGTTCATTTATTGCTCATTAAAAAAATAAGATGATTATTAAGTAATCCGACTTGACTGATTGGATTAATTATACTATAGTATGGACTTGTATTTCTTATTATTTTATAGGGGGAAGAAAAGTGAACTCGTTTCTTATTATTATTAATATAATTGTTTTGCTTTTACTCATTGTAGGTATGGCTATGATGCAGAAGAAGCATGTTTCTTTTTCCAAACGCGTCTTTACGGGCCTTGGATTAGGTATCGTATTTGGTTTGTTAATACATATCCTATACGGTACAACATCATTCGTAACTACTCACACTATTGATTGGTTCAGTATTGTAGGTAGCGGATATGTGAAATTACTGCAAATGATTGTTATGCCTTTGGTGTTTATCTCCATTGTAGGGGCATTTACAAAGCTAAATCTGACTAAAAATATCGGGAAAATTAGCTTCTTAGTAATTGGTATTTTATTAGGAACAACAGCAATTGCTGCAGCTCTTGGGATTGGATCAGCATTAAGCTTTCATCTTGATGGTGTGCACTTAGTTTCCGGAGAAATGGAAAAAGCCCGGAACGCTGAATTAGCTCAAACTGTCGGTACTGTTAAAGATGCTACAATACCGCAACAAATACTTCAATTATTCCCAAGTAATCCGTTTCAGGACTTAACAGGAGCTCGTCCAACTTCTACGATAGCAGTTGTTATCTTCTCCGCTATAGTAGGGATTGCTTATCTTGGAGTGAAGCGAAAAAATCCTGAGCAAGGTGAATTCTTTGCAAAAATAATAGATACTTTATATGCCATTGTTATGAGGGTGGTTACACTTGTTCTTCGCCTGACACCATATGGAATTTTAGCTTTAATTACAAAAGTTGCTGCTACAAGTGATTATGGTGCTATTGTAAAACTTGGAAAATTTGTTGTTGCTTCTTATGTTGCACTAATTGTAATGTTTATCGTTCATTTAATTCTATTATCACTAGCAAAACTAAGCCCTGTTCAATATGTACGCAAGGCATTGCCAACTATATCTTTTGCCTTTACTTCTAGAACAAGTGCAGGGACATTACCTTTGAATATCAAAACTCAAACAAATGATTTCGGAGTTTCAGAGGGTATTGCAAACTTTGCAGCTTCTTTTGGGTTAACCATTGGGCAAAATGGTTGTGCTGGAATTTATCCTGCGATGTTAGCCGTTATGGTAGCACCAACTGCAGGAATTGATCCAACATCTCCATCCTTTATTATTACGCTAATTTTAACAGTTGCAATTAGTTCGTTTGGTGTTGCAGGTGTCGGTGGTGGTGCGACATTCGCTGCCTTAATCGTATTATCAACTTTAAATCTGCCAATTGCGATTGTTGGTTTACTTATTTCGGTTGAACCATTAATCGATATGGGTCGTACAGCATTAAATGTAAGCGGCAGTATGACAGCTGGAATTTTAACTGGTAAAATAACAAAGGAAATTGATACAAATATATATCAAGAGCCAAAACAAAAGGCAGTTGAAGCATAATCATACAAAACAGCTTATCTAAATTGATAAGCTGTTTTTGTTTTAATATTAATATGTTTCAATGCTATAATGCTTGTAAAAAAATTTGAAATGGGGATAGGGATGAAGATTAGAATTGCAACTATCGAGGATATTAAAGGGTTGGCAAGGGTTCATTATGACAGCTGGAAGTCAACGTATACAGGTATATTCTCAGAAGGACATGGAAAAATCGCACATATGAAAAAGTGGAGAGTAACTGGATACCTCGTCTCGAGAAAAAAGCAGAAAAATACCACTGCTTTTTAGCGGAAACAGAGGAAGGAGAAATAGTTGCATTTGCGGAGTGCGGTCTGGAAAGGACGAATAAATTCCCGATAAAAGGCGAACTTTATACTCTATATATTTTAGAAGCCTTTCAGAGAAAGGGAATTGGTACACTGCTTTTTAAACAAGTAATAGAGCATCTAATAAGCCATAATATTCACTCCATAATGGCATGGGTAATAAAAGATAATGAATCCAGAAAATTCTATGAACGTCATGGCGGTGAGGTTATTGGTGAGCAATTGATAGGAGATACTGGTATACTAGAAGTGGCATATGCATGGAAAAATATCAATGACTTCATTAGAGGTGTAAACGATGAATCGAAAAGAAATTGAATATAAGATAGAAGATCTAAAGGCAGATTATGTACGGCTCCAGCATGATTTAGAAAAATTAGAGTTTGTTAAAGGAAACTTGTCGCCTTTAGAAAAGCAGCTGGCTGATATTGAAAAGGAATTAAGTAACTTGAACAAACAATTAGATGAACTTGACTAAAGAAAAAGCGGGGGGTTTCCTCCGCTTTTCTTAATATCCCCATAAAAATTCACCAACATATTGATCTACAATCGGATTCTCATGTAAACCGCTATGTGTAGCATGAGGGTCATAGATAACCTTCTTTTGAAAATGATTTTTTGGTGCAATATCTCGAAGTCCGAGTGCACTATTTAAAGAAACCACTCCATCCCCATCTTCTGGATTTCTTGCTACCCCTGCAATGGATAATACCTGGACATGCTGACTAAAGTCTTTTCTATTGGTAACAAGAGAGCGAAGAAACGATGAGTTAGTTTTTAAATCCAAAATAGCAGGGCCTGTATTATGGGCGTTTTGGTAATAAGTCTCTCTTTGAATTCCTTTAAATGGGCTACCGATGGTAATAAGCTTTTGAACTTCCGGATATTGTCCATCAGATTGTTCTATAAAATTGGTAAGCACAAGTCCACCCATAGAATGCCCCACTACAAAAATTTTTTTTACATTATATTGTTGATGCAAGACAATCATAATTTCTTTTAACCAATTAGTGGTATCTTGGATGCTTGCACGGTTATTTTTAAAAACAACTTGGATAAATGGGTTTTTTGAGTAAGTCGGTATTCCTCCGTAAAAACGAAGATGACCGTTTTTATCGACCTCGCAAACCATTGTCTTCTCTCCCCAATGATACTCATTCTGAAATCGATCAAGCATAGTATTGAAGGATCTTGGACCACCTTTAAACCCATGGACAAACATGGTTGGTGTCGATTGGTTAGTATACTGCGATTTTGTTCGGTCAGGTGAAATGAATAATAATATGAACAATCCAAACAAAATCATAACCATTGAAGAAAAGAGTACTTTTTTATTTTTTACTTTCAATTTCTATTTCCCCCTATATACCTTACACCTATAGTATAGGCCAATAAACATTGTACTATCAATGAATCTAACATTGTATGGGCAAAGTAACCAATTTTTCAAATGTTGCATAGGCTAATGTGTAGTTATTTTCAATTTTAATCCGATTACTGTAAGAGGAGTGTAAAGATATGACAGGAAAGGTTTTAAATTATTATGCGGGCGGTAACACTGGCAGAGGTTTTTATAATTTATTCAATTCCAACTTAAAGGGGCTTGATCGGCTCTTTATTCTGAAAGGCGGACCTGGAACTGGAAAATCCAGTTTAATGAAAAGACTTGCTGCGGAATGGGGACAAAAAGGATACTCCATTGAACTAATCCATTGTTCTTCTGATAATGACTCTATTGACGGTATTATTATCCCCTCGTTGAAAGTGGGTGTTGTGGATGGAACAGCACCGCATGTTATAGAACCATTAGCTCCTGGAGCGATAGAGGAGTATATTAATTTAGGTCGTGCATGGAATAGCGAGCTTCTTATTCAACATCGCAAAGAAATTGTCGGCATTCAAAAGAAAATCAGTGAGAAATTTCAATGTGCTTATGATTCATTTGCAGAAGGTTTGAAGGAGCACGATGATTTAGAGGAAATTTATATTAAAGAAATGAGTTATGAGAAGGCCAATCAGGTTGCTTTAGAATTAATAGAAAAAATCTTCTCAGATCAGGTTAGTGAAAAAGAAGCTATTGTTCGCGATCGTTTTCTTGGGGCAGCAACGCCAAAAGGGGCTGTGGATTTCATTGCAAATTTAACAGATGGTTTAACGAAACGCTACTTTATTAAAGGTCGTGCAGGAACAGGGAAATCCACCCTTTTGAAAAAAATCGCTGCCGTCTCGGAAGAAAGGGGCTTTGACACAGAAATTTATCATTGTGGTTTTGACCCTAACAGCTTAGATATGGTGATTATCAGAGAATTAGGAGTTGCAATCTTTGACAGCACAGATCCTCATGAGTATTTTCCTGATCGTGAAGGTGATGAAATTGTGGATTTATATTTAGCAGCAGTAACTCCAGGAACAGATGAAAAATATTCTATAGAAATTAAGGAAGTGCATAAAAGATATAAAGATAAGATGAAAGAAGGTACTGCTTATTTAGCGGAGGCAAAAGCCCTTCATGATGAGCTTGAACAATATTATATTGAAGCAATGGACTATGCTATTGTTGATGAGATTTACGAGGAAGTGAATGCTGGAATTCAAAAGTTGGAACAATAATGATTGAAGTGGCTCTATTATGTGGGGTCACTTTTTTTTAGGCTTTTTTGCATTGTTCAACATAACATGGTTTAAAGATTCACACAATTATATTAAAGTATGTATGAGGACAAAGAATAGGGGGATAAAGTGTGAATTGGAATGATTGCATCGAGAGGACAAATACACATTCGGTAAAATGGTCAATGGCAGATGATGAAATAATCCCAATGTGTATTGCAGATATGGATTTCCAGGTGGCTCCTGAGATTATTGAGGCCATGGAAAAGAAAGCAAGGCATGGGATATATGGGTACACAACTTTTTGTGAAGATTATTATACTTCTATTATGAAATGGTGGGAAAAGAGATTTCAGCTGAAAATGGAAAGAGACTGGATCTGTTTTAGTCCTGGCATCATACCTGGAATGAATCTTCTTTTACAAGTTTTAACGAAACCGGGGGACAAAGTAATCGTTCAAGAGCCAGTATATTATCCTTTTTATAGCAGTATTGAAAATCATCAATGTGAAATTCTTTCAAACTCGCTTAAATATGTTGATGGGCGCTATGAAATTGATTTTGCAGACCTTGAGCGAAAGGCAAGTGATCCACTGGCAAAGGTCATGATATTATGCAGTCCTCATAATCCAGTTGGACGAGTTTGGAGTGAAGAAGAGTTAAGGAAGATTGCAGACATATGTTTGAAAAACGATGTGTGGATTATCTCGGATGAAATGCACGGTGACCTTGTATACAAAGGAAATCACCATTTGCCATTATTCAGTGTGAATCATGAAATTAAAAACAGGAGCATTCTTTGTGCAGCTCCTAGTAAAACCTTTAATATTGCTGGGTTACAAACTTCTATTATTATGATTCCTAATACAGAAATAAGAGACAAATATCAGCATAAACTATTTCAATATGGAATGATGAGACCGAATGTATTTGGTGTTGAGGCCACTGTCGCTGCATATACCTCCTGTGAATATTGGTTAGAAGACTTATTAAGATATTTAGAGGGAAATCTGCGGTTCGTTGAAGACTATTTTAATACTAATATCCCGGAAATAACGCTTATACATCCTGAAGCGACCCATCTTATATGGATGGATTGCTCGAAATTAAACTTGAAAGGGGAAGAACTATTCCAGTATTTTTTAAAGGAAGCCAAAGTTAAATTTGATGAAGGATATAAGTTCGGAAAAAGTGGGGAATCATTCTTAAGAATGAACATAGCTTGTCCGAGAGATCGACTAAGTATTGCGGTGGAAAGAATTCAGATAGCGGTTCAGGAGCTATTAATGAAGAACAAAGTTTTCGATAAGAATAGAGAGTAAATGATATAATCCCACTAGAGTACATAAGTTAGTAGTACAACTGAGATTACTTTAGTGGGTATTAAAACAGTTCTGATTTTAGGAGTACGGGGGTTCCACAATGCATTCATTACTTGCAAAAATAGAAAATCAATTAAGTCAATTGACAGAAGCAGAGAAAAAAATAGGTAAGTTTATTATAGATAATGCGAAATTAGTACCAAATATGACCACGAAAGATCTTTCTAAAAAAACCGGAGTAAGTGAAGCGAGTGTAGTCCGCTTTTGTAAATCCATTGGAATTAGAAGTTTTAAGTCGTTTAAACTGGAATTGGTGAAGGATTTAACCCTGTCAGAAACGGACATTACAGACTTTTCTATTCTACAAAAAAAAGACTCCCCGTATGAGCTATTTCATAAAGTAACTTATGTTAATAAACATGCTGTTGAGTCAACATTATCATCCTTAGATAAAAATGAATTAAACAAAGCGGTAGAATCTATTAAAACTGCAAAAAAAATTATCTTTTTTGGAGTAGGAGGCTCGGCTACGGCTGCATTTGATGGGCATTATAAATTCACAAGGCTAGGATTTCATTCCGTCATGGCCCATGATTTTCACTATTTAATTACGCTGATTCCTCATTTGTCTAAAGGAGATATTTTTATAGCAATAAGTATGTCTGGAAAAACGAAGGATGTGTTAGAACTTGCGCAATTTGCAAAGAAAAGTGGTGCAACATTAATTGCAATAACAAATATTGATAAGTCACCGCTATACAAAGAAGCAGACATTCGATTGTGTACCCCAAATGTGGAACAGGATTTTCGAATAGGTACTATTGCATCGCGAATGACTCAATTAAATATCATCGATACTTTATATTTGAGTGTATTTAATAGCATTGGCGAAAATTTAGTGAATCTTTATCATAAGGCAAGAAAGGAAGCGGTTCGTCTTCGTAGGTGAATCCAAATGCATTTTCGGAGAGTTGCACTTATTTTCCGTCAAATGAAATTTTGATTCATAATAAATGAAAATATTATTGACATTTTATTTCGGTCATATAAAATAAAAGTGTGAAATAAAATTTTAAAGGATGGTTCTATGCTTGATAAACTGACAACAGAAAAGCGAAATAGCAGCACCATGGATTTAGATGTCATGTCGGTTCATGAAATTTTAAAAACAATGAATCGGGAAGACTTAACAGTACCTCAAGCAGTTGCTATGGAAATTCATAGTATTGAAGAAGCCGTTCAAAATGTAATCCAGTCATTTCAAGAAGGAGGTCGACTAATCTATATCGGTGCAGGCACGAGCGGAAGACTTGGTATTTTAGATGCAGTAGAGTGTAAACCAACATTTGGTTCACCATCTGAAATGGTGCAAGGATTTATTGCTGGTGGTATGAAAGCGTTTACAGAGGCGGTTGAAGGCGCAGAGGATAATGAAAGTTTAGGAGAAAGTGATTTAAAAAGCATAGCAATTTCAGAGAAAGATACAGTCATAGGGATTGCTGCAAGCGGGCGTACTCCTTATGTTATCGGCGCTCTTAAATATGCTAGTCATGCTGGAGCAAAGACAGTAAGCATAAGTTGTAATAAAAACGCAGAAATAAGCAAATATGCAAAGGTAAAAATAGAGGTGGAGACAGGACCAGAAGTTTTAACAGGATCCACAAGATTAAAAGCGGGAACAGCGCAGAAGCTTGTTTTAAACATGATTTCTACGGCATCCATGATAGGTATTGGAAAAGTATATAAGAATCTAATGGTCGATGTCCAATCAACCAATTACAAGTTAATTGAGCGATCTAAACGCATTATTATGCAAGCAGCAGATGTCGATTATGATACAGCTGCAAAGTATTTTGAAGAGGCAAACCATAATGTTAAGGCAGCTATTATCATGATTTTACTTCAATGTTCTTATAAAGAGGCATTAGAGAAGCTAAGTAACTCTAATGGTTTTATAAGAAAAGCTTTATAAGCAAGGGGGAGAGAGAATTGAAGAAAGAACAGCAGATAGCTGAAGGGATATTAGCGAATGTAGGAGGAAAGGAAAACATTAGGAAAATTGCCTTCTGCATGACTCGTGTTCGTTTGGATCTAAATAATGAGGGAAAAGCCGATATTCAAGCTCTGAAAAAAATAAACGGGGTTATGGGAGTGATAGAGGACGAAACATTGCAAATTGTAGTGGGACCTGGAACCGTTAATAAGGTATCGGATGCTTTAAGTAATCTGACTGGATTAGCAATCGGGGAAGTAGCTGCCGCAAGTGATATGACACTGGAAGAAAGAGCGCAAATAAATAAGGCTAGTATTAAGAAGAAAAATAATACTCCGGTAAAAAATTTATTACGTAAAATTGGAAACATCTTTATTCCACTAATTCCTGGGCTAGTGGCATCAGGAATTGTAAATGGTATTGCCAACTTTGCTAAAAACGCAGGAGTCGATCCTACTGCTACTTGGATGCAAATTCTCTTACTTCTCGGCAGCTGTATCTTTACTTACTTAGCAGTTCTAGTAGGCTGGAATACAGCGAAAGAATTCGGCGGTACACCGGTTCTTGGTGCCATTGCAGGAATGTTGCTATTCAATCCTGGATTAGCAGATATTCATATTTTTGGTCACGCATTAATTGTAGGACGTGGAGGGTTATTTGGAGTTATTTTTGCCGCATGGCTTATGACCTTTGTTGAAAAACAAGTAAGAAAATTTATGCCTAATTCCATAGATATTATTTTCACACCGCTTATTACTATTTTGGTTGTAGCTATTTTATCATTATTTGTTGTAATGCCTGTAGCGGGTGTAGTATCAGATGGAATTACGAACGCAATTAATGCAATTTTAGACTTTGGCGGAGTGGTGGCCGGAGCCATATTATCTGGATTCTTCTTACCGCTTGTAATGGTTGGTTTACATCAAGGGTTGACGCCAATTCATATGGAATTAATTCAAAAGACAGGAAGCACAGCACTTTTACCAGTATTAGCGATGGCTGGCGCAGGTCAAGTAGGAGCAGCACTTGCTATCTTTGTTAAAACAAAAAATAGGAAATTGAAAAATATTATTAAAGGTGGTCTTCCTGCAGGAATACTAGGTATTGGCGAGCCGCTATTATATGGTGTTACTTTACCGCTTGGTCGACCTTTCATAACTGCCTGCCTAGGAGCCGCAGTTGGAGGTGCCTTCCAAGCAGTAATGAAAACAGCTGCAAGTGGCATTGGGGTATCCGGTATCTCCCTAACTATGCTAATTGTAGGAAATAAATATTTCTTGTATATTATAGGACTATTGATTGCATATGCATTTGGATTCTTATTTACTTACCTATTTGGATTCAAGGAAGAAATGGCAGATGATATTTAAAGATTAAATGGCAAAAAGGGGGGATAATCCTCCCTTTTTGTCTATGAAAGGAATGTTTTAAATGTTAGGTCTTTCCGTTTATCTCTCTGAACCTATTGAAAATCAAAGAGAATATATACTTAAGGTAGCTGAAAAAGGGTTTCGTTCGATATTTACCTCATTACATATCCCGGAAGATAACCCATCCGTTTATGAAGAAAGATTGAAAGAGCTTGGAAGAATTGCTAAAAGTAAGGGATTAGAGTTGGTAGCAGATATTTCTCCTAAGTCGATGGATTATTTAGGATACACTTGGGATTCTGCTCCCGAGCTTCTTGATTGGGGATTAACTGGTTTACGAGTTGATTATGGTATTAAAGAAGAGGATATAGCTGCCTTATCGAAAAAAATGAAAGTAGCATTAAATGCAAGTACCATAACACAGAAATCTTTAGCACGATTGAAATCATTTGGATTAAAGATTGATGCTGTTGAAGCATGGCATAATTATTATCCGCGCCCTGAAACTGGTCTTGACCGCAAAGAATTTAGAAAAAAGAATCAGTGGTTGAAATCGGAAGGGATAAAAACAATGGCATTTATCCCTGGAGATAAAAAACTTAGAGGCCCATTATATATGGGGTTACCCACATTAGAAGACCATAGGTATCAATCACCGTTCTCTGCTTTCTATGATTTTATTATTAATGAGGAGATTGATAAGGTTTTAGTCGGAGATTTTGAATTAAGTGAAAAATCTCTTGATCAGTTTCAGAAATACAATGAAGAAGGTTATTTGTTGTTACGTGCCAAAGCATATACAGTGGATAAGAAAATATTGCAATTTTTAGAGTCAGTTCAAACAAATCGTTGGGATTCAGCCAGAGATTGTATTAGATCCATGGAATCACGTGAGTATGGACTAGTTGGCACAGAATCGCTCGATCCATTTAATACTATTGAACGTGAAATTGGGTCAATAACAATAGATAATCTTCATTACGGACGATATAAAGGGGAAATTCAAATAACAAAACGGCATTTAAAAGCAGATGAAAAGGTAAATGTTATCGGTAAAATCATTCCGGAGGATCTTTTACTGCTCCCATTAATAAAAGGTGGAACAAACTTTAAGATACAATGGTTATAATGTAAAAAAATTATTCTTTCATTTAATGAGAGGATAATTTTTTTATTTGAAAAATGATGGAAATAATAAAAAGAAGAAATTTATTGTCCACCACATATAAACAAAAATAATTATTTATGATAAATTATATATAGATAGCATAATAGAAAATGTTATTGTCCACCTGTGGAGGACAGTTGTTTATAAAACGCTTACATTTATAAATGGAGGGATTGCAGATGTCCAGTAATACATTAGATCGATTTTTAACAGAAAATCTAGAGGATTTAAAAGGCAAGGGTCTTTATAATGAAATAGATGTAGTGGAAAGTGCAAATGGTCCAGTCATTAAAATAAAAGGGAAAGAGCTGATTAATCTCTCCTCTAATAACTACCTAGGATTAGCTACGGATGAGCGATTGAAGGAAGTTGCGATTAATGCCATCAAAGAATACGGTGTTGGTGCGGGAGCAGTGCGTACTATAAATGGTACTTTAGACCTTCATATCAAATTGGAAGAAACGTTGGCTAAATTCAAAGGAACAGAGGCAGCAATTGCATATCAATCAGGTTTCAATTGTAATATGGCTGCGATTTCTGCAGTAATGGATAAAAATGATGCCATACTTTCAGATGAGTTGAACCATGCATCCATCATTGATGGCTGCCGTCTTTCAAAGGCAAAAATCATTCGTTTCAATCACTCTGATATGGATGACTTACGCAAAAAGGCAAAGGAAGCAAAAGAATCTGGTCAATATAATAAAATCATGGTAATCACAGATGGCGTGTTTTCTATGGATGGCGATATTGCGAACCTTCCGGGAATTATCGAGATTGCAGAAGAATTTGATTTAATTACGTATGTGGATGATGCTCATGGTTCTGGTGTAACCGGAAAAGGAGCAGGAACAGTAAAGCAGTTTGGCCTAGCAGAAAAGATTGATTTCCAAATTGGAACACTTTCAAAGGCCATTGGGGTTGTTGGCGGATATGTAGCAGGAAGAAAGAATTTAATTGACTGGTTAAAGGTTCGTTCACGTCCATTTTTATTCTCCACTGCGGTAACTCCTGCTGATGCTGCTGCAGCAACCAAAGCGGTTGAGCTATTAATGAGCAGTACAGAGCTGAATGACCGTCTATGGGAAAATGGAAATTATCTCAAAGAAGGTTTAAAGAATCTTGGATTTAATATCGGTAATAGTGAGACTCCAATTACTCCTTGTATTATTGGGGAGGAAAAGGCAACTCAAGAGTTCAGTAAACGACTTTATGAAGAAGGCGTTTATGCGAAGTCTATTGTTTTCCCAACCGTTCCACAAGGCACTGGTCGTGTAAGAAATATGCCAACAGCTGCACATACAAAGGAAATGCTTGATAAGGCAATTTTCATTTATGAAAAAGTCGGTAAAGAAATGGGCCTAATCTAAAGAACAAGGCGCTGAAGCTAGAAGCATACAACCTTATAAACATTTATCAATAGAGTAAACGTTAGGGACATAACATTAATTATAGATTTGATTAGACAACGAGATGAGCTTCAATACAGGGGGATTCCATCATGAAAAAAATACTTGTGACCGGTTCATTAGGTCAAATCGGAACAGAATTAGTAACCAAAATGCGCGGTATATACGGGTCTGATAATGTGATTGCAACAGATATCCGTGATAACGGCAGTACCGTTGTGAAGGAAGGACCATTTGAAATTCTGGATGTTACGGATGCCAGCAAGATGCATGAGCTTGCTAAAAAATATAAAGTGGACACTATTGTTCATCTTGCTGCTTTATTATCAGCTACTGCTGAGAAAAACCCGTTATTAGCTTGGAATTTAAATATGGGTGGTCTGGTAAATGCATTGGAAACGGCAAGAGAACTAAATTGTCAATTTTTCACGCCGAGTTCCATTGGTGCATTTGGTCCATCTACACCAAAAGACCAAACACCACAAGATACAATTCAACGTCCAACAACCATGTATGGGGTGAACAAAGTATCTGGTGAGTTATTATGTGATTACTATTTTTATAAATTTGGGGTAGATACGAGAGGTGTGCGCTTCCCAGGATTAATTTCTTATGTAGCACAACCTGGAGGTGGAACCACAGACTACGCGGTAGAAATTTATTATGAAGCAATTAAAAGTGGCCGCTATACTTCATACATTGGAGAAGGAACAAAAATGGATATGATGTATATGCCGGATGCTTTAAATGCCATTATTCAGTTGATGGAAGCAGATTCTGCAAAACTGGTACATCGGAATGCATTTAATATTACGGCGATGAGCTTTGCTCCTGAAGAAATAGCCGCGGAAATTAAAAAGCATATCCCTCAATTTGAAATGAGCTATAATGTGGACCCAGCAAGACAAGCAATTGCAGATAGTTGGCCAAATTCCATCGATCCTACTGCTGCAAAAGAAGAATGGGGATTTAAAGCCGATTATGATTTGGGAAAAATGACCGTTGATATGTTGGATAAATTGAAAGCAAAATTAAAATAATCATAAAAAATGACGTTCAAGCTTTAATTTGAACGTCATTTTTTTCGGAATAGAAAACATATTCTCGCCTCAAATCTTTATGGTAGAATGAGATGAAAAGGGTATATAAAAAAAGGAATAGGAAACTTTTATGGGGAATCGTAGGAAAATTTACTTTAGCGCTTGTTGTGTAATCAATCTAGTTATTTTATTTCTTGATATAGGATGTCAATTAGTCATTTCTGCTTTTTTTCGCAATGCAAGCTGGTTCTTAGAAGTTATGATGCTTTTATTATGCTTCTTACTAGTCTATATATTGTTTTGGACGTACCGATTCTATTTTCTTTATAAGGAATATTGCCATCTAGAAGACGAAGAAGAAAAATGGTCTCTGCTGATGCAAGCCACTCCTGATTTTATTTGTTTTAAAGATGGAAAGGGCAGATGGAAAAAAGTAAATAAATTTGGTCGGAAACTTTATCAATTAGAATCTATCGATTACGTTGGCAAAACAGATTTGGAACTGGCAGAATTAGTTCCTTTTTTCAAAGATGGCCTGAATTCTTGCTATTTATCGGATGAAGAAGTATGGCGTGCCGGAAAATTAACAAGAATAGAGGAGTCTTTTATAGTACCTTCCGGAGAGATTAAAAGCTTCGATGTTATTAAAATCCCCCTTTATTACGAAAATGGGTTGCGAAAGGGATTATTAACAATAGGGAGAGATATTACCCAACAGAAGGTAGCTGAATCGATATTAATTAAACGGGAAAAGCTTTCAGTAGTTGGAGAACTTGCCGCAGGGATTGCCCATGAGATTCGTAATCCGCTAACAAGTATAAAAGGACTTACACAATTAATGTGGGAATCTGGCAATATTACAGAGGATTATGCAAAAGTTATGGTATCTGAAATTGATAGGATCAATCAAATTGCAGGCGGACTGCTCGCTCTTTCAAAACCGCAAAGCGCAGAAATGGACACTGTTTTATTAAATGAAATCCTGCAGTATGTTGTTAATATTATGGAGCCGGAGTCATTATTAAAGGATATTCAAATTAATATGAATATGGAAGAGTCCGTGTGCAAGATACAAGGAAATCGTAATGGACTTATTCAAGTATTTATTAATCTCTTAAAAAATGCAATGGATGCTATGCCGAATGGAGGACAGATTAACATTACTTCCAGAAGAGTTCTCAATAAAATCCATATAATCGTCTCCGATCAAGGCGTCGGCATTCCGTCTGAGCGACTGGAAAAAATCGGTGAGCCATTCTTTACTTTAAAAGAAAAAGGAATGGGTCTTGGTCTTACTATTAGTTACAAAATTATTCAGGATCATAAGGGAACATTTGAATTTTCAAGTCAAGAAGGATGCGGAACTGATGTAGTCATTAAACTTCCGTGTTAAGTTGTTAAACAATAAGGGTGGGGACTTTCTATCATCCTTATTATTTTTTTGAAATCAAAAAATTGAAATATCAGGCCTTCATTATTCTAGCAATTTATACCTACATTATATATAATCTAATTAACCTCGCTTTCTCCATCCATTTCCATCATATTCTTCTAAAAAATATATCCCCGAAAGGAGCATACTATTGTTATCAAAAGCAAAGGACATTCTTCAATCCTACTATGGTTATACTGAATTTAGGAAAGGCCAAGAGGCAATTATTAACCAGGTTTTAAATGGGAAAGATACTGTCGCCATCATGCCAACAGGTGGTGGGAAATCTATTTGCTATCAAATCCCCGCATTGCTGTTTTCCGGTATTACAATCGTTATTTCTCCGTTGATCTCCTTGATGAAGGACCAAGTTGATGCCTTAACTAATGCAGGTATTCCCGCTACTTTTATTAATAGCTCTATTAACGTAAGTGAAATGGATGAACGTTTGCGAAGAATGGAAGCTGGGGAATTTAAATTAATCTATATAGCTCCAGAGAGATTAGAGGCAACTTTCTTTATTGAACTCCTCAACAGAGTAAATGTTTCTCTATTAGCCATTGATGAGGCGCATTGTATATCGCAATGGGGTCATGACTTCCGGCCAAGCTATTTGCTCATCAAAAAACTGATTCAGCAGATCCATCCAAAACCAGTTATTTTAGCTTTAACTGCAACCGCCACACCGAGTGTAAAGGATGATATTTGTGAATTATTAAATATCCCTTTTTCTAATGTTATTTTAACCGGGTTTGGCAGAGAGAATTTAGCTTTTCAGGTGATTAAAGGGCAAGATCGGGATTTATTTATAAAAGATTATATTCAAAAAAATGAAGATCAATCGGGGATTATTTACGCTGCAACACGAAAAGAAGTAGAACGGCTGTACCAACAATTAAATAGTCTAGGAGTCAGAGTAGGAAAATATCATGCTGGTATGTCAGAGAATGAGAGAGCACGCAATCAAGAGGAATTTTTATATGATGATATTACCATTATGGTCGCAACAAGTGCATTTGGTATGGGAATTAATAAATCGAATGTCAGATACGTCATTCATTATCATATTCCTAAAAATATGGAGTCGTATTATCAAGAGGCTGGGCGTGCGGGCCGTGATGGGCTGGAAAGTGAGTGCATTCTATTATTTTCTCCCCAAGATATTCATATTCAGAAGTTCTTTATAGATCAGTCCGATATGAATATAGAGCGAAAGGAATATGAGTATTCAAAGCTTCGGAAAATGATTTCTTATTGCCATACTGAAACTTGTTTTCAACAATATATTTTGCAGTATTTCGGTGAGGAAGATTCGTATGCTTGTGGAAAATGCGGGAATTGCACAGATAATCGTAAACAAGTAGAAGTAACAGTAGAAGCACAAATGGTATTGTCTTGTATAAAACGGATGAATGAGCGATTTGGAAAGACCTTTATTACAAAGGTATTGACAGGCTCTAATGATAAGAAGATTAACAGTCTTGGATTTCATCAGCTCTCTACTTACGGCATTTTGAAAGAAAAAACCCAAAAAGAAGTGAATGAGTTTATAGATTTTTTAACAGCGGAAGGATACTTACGCCCTACAGATGGTGCTTATCCTGTCTTAGTGGTGACAAATAAGGGGATTAGTGTTTTAATGGGCGGAGAAAAGGTCTTTAAGAAGGAACGGGTTGAAGTGAAGCGGCTGGCCCAAGATAATCCATTGTTTGAAGACTTAAGGAAGCTTAGAAGAGAAATTGCCACAGTAGAGAAGATTCCTCCATATATTATATTTTCTGATCAAACCTTGCAGGAGATGAGTGTAAGAATGCCTGCCACCAATAATGAACTTTTACAAATAAAAGGCGTGGGAGAAAGAAAACTGGAGCAATATGGTAGTGCATTTTTAGCTGTAATTATAGCTTACCGAGAACAAAATAAAATCGAGAATAGTGTTGAAATTAATGTGAAAAGTTCTGGGGCCATTTCTGTATCTGAAGAAGGAAAGCAAAAGGAGAAAAGCCATCACGCCACATATGCTCTATTACAAGAAGGATTTAATATTGAGGAAATCGCAGATAGGCGTGGGATGTCAACGAGGACGATTGAAAGCCATCTTATTAGGTGCTCTGAGGAAGGGTGTGCAATTGATTGGGATAAGTTTATTCCTGGTCAATATGTATCATTAATCGCAGATGCAGTTGAAAAGGCAGAGACAGATAGACTTACACCAATTAAAGAACTTTTACCCGATGAAATTAGTTATTTTATGATTCGCGCTTTTTTACAGAAAAAAAGTGAAGTGTTAGGAAATCAGAACCGGTAATGGTACAATATTGAAGTTGATAAGGAACGTGTGCAACTAGAAAGGGTGATACTTATATGATACGGTGTATTGCATCAGATATGGACGGTACATTATTGAATGCAAGACAGGAAATAAGTGAATTAAATCGTAAGGCACTATTAATTGCTCAGGAACAGGGAATGGAAATTGTGATTGCAACAGGGCGTTCGTATGATGAAGCGCATTATCTTTTAGAGGATGCCGGAATTACCTGTCCTATTATAGCAGTAAACGGAGCGGAAATCAGGAATGAAGTTGGTGATATTGTTAAATCAATAGGCTTAAGCGGAGAACAAGGGGCAACTATTGCTAAAATTTTGAGCGAAATTGGGGTTTATTTTGAGATATATACGAATAACGGGAAATTTACTGAGGACTATGATAAAAGCATAAGTGTCATCGTAGATATATACAAAACGGCAAACCCTGAACGTCCAACAGAAGAGATTAGACAAATGGTAGAAAACCGCTTTACAAATGGGTTTATTCAAACCATTGATGACTATGAAGCTCTTTTTAAAAATCCTGAATATATCTTTTATAAGTTTATAGTATTTACAAATGATGAAATCCTGTTGGAAAAAGCAAGTATGGCGCTGCATGAAATAGAAGGACTCAAGGTGACATCTTCCGGCCACAATAATTTAGAAGTAAACCATATCGATGCTCAAAAAGGGATTGCATTAGAAGCATTCGTGAAAGAAAGAGGCATTGAATTAGAAGAAACAATGGCGATTGGAGATAATCTAAACGATCTCTCTATGCTAAAAAAAGTTGGCTATTCCTTTGCAATGGGCAATGCAGAAGATGAGGTTAAACATATTTGTAAGTATCAAGCCGATAAAAATGTGAATGATGGTGTTGGGAAAGCAATTGCTCAAATGTTGAAAATTTCCCTGTAGATTTTAGTAGAACGATGTGAAAAAGTATATTTCACATCGTTTTTATGTATTCTTGTATCGGTTTTTAAACAAAAAATAAGTTCGATATTCGAACTTATTTCACCTTGTCATTATCCCATGGATAAGACCAAAATCTTTCTGTTTGAAGCCATGCCAAAGTTTCTGGATCCTTGGCCGCCAATTTCTTTTCTCTTTCTTCTATCATCCAGCCAGTTTGGGAAATATGTGCTTTCATTGCTCCCATTTTTTGATCAATAACCGCACTAACATCATTAAAGATATCTGGCTTGCCAATCTCCTCTTCATGCCCATTAGAGAAAGCGAGACAATGAACTTTTGGACGCTGATCTTCTGGTAGCTTTCTTACAGCACGGATAACTGCTCTACCGGTGGCATCATGATCTGGATGTACGGCATACCCTGGATAGAAAGTAATGATAAGCGAAGGATTTAATTCCTCTATCAATTCTGATATCATGTTTGTCATTTTCTCGTCATCTTCAAATTCAATGGTTTTGTCACGTAAACCCATCATTCGCAAATCTTGAATTCCCATCACTTCGGCAGCTTTTTGTAATTCCTTTTTTCGAATGAGTGGGAGAGATTCCCTGGTAGCGAATGGCGGATTTCCTAAGTTTCTCCCCATTTGCCCTAGAGTTAAGCAAGCGTAGGTAACAGGAGTTCCATTTTTTACATGAGTAGAAATGGTTCCGGATACACTGAATGCCTCATCATCCGGATGCGGAAATACAACTAAGACTTGACGTTCTTTTTCCATATAAAAAACTCCTTTCTAATAAATTATATTTCAAATGGGGTTTTGCTAATTTCTAGCGCAACGGCAAGTTTACCATCATACCCATGACCAGCGAGCAATAAACGATTCTGTTCATCCACTTCAAAATGTGTGATTCCTTCCGCGTAAATCCAGCCTATTTCAGTTTTAAAACCAACTCGGAAAGGTCCATCTCCAGTGATTTTTCCATGCTCATATTTCACTTTAGCATTTCGAATATAGGCGCCTGCAGAAAAAAAGGATTCATTGAAATGGGAAGCATAGGCCCCATTTGTTGTTTCGAGATGTATATAAACCTCTTCATTTGCAAATTCATTTATTTTTTCTTGCACTTTTGACATATTAATTGGCTCCATGGAAATTCCCCTCCTTTATTAATATATGATAGTATCGGTTTTTATAATGTAAATTATTGAACAGATATATCCTTTGTTTATCTACATCGCCTCTTGGCTAGCGGATGAGCAAGGCGTTGGCGCTTTTCTGATGTATGTGAACATTTTACTAAAATTACTAACGGATTGCTAAAAATAAGCTTAAGTAGAACGCTCTTTTCTTAAACATAGAAAAAACGGGTGAAAAACACCCGCAGTTTCATTCTTTATTTACTGGCAACAAAGCGAGTATAAGCTCCGTGCATAACTGGACCTACATATTGGTTAAGTTTAAAACCATGTTCAATTGCTGCAGTAACGAATTCTTTTGCTGTTTTAACAGCGTCTTTAACATTTGCACCTTTTGCAAGTTCTGCTGTGATGGCAGCTGCAAATGTGCAGCCTGCACCATGATTGTAAGTTGTGTCTAGTTTTTCTTTTTCCAGTAGGATAAATTCATTTCCATCATAGAATAGATCCACTGCTTTCTCATGGTTTAGCTGCTTGCCGCCTTTAATCACAACATTTTTTGCTCCTAATTCGTGAATCTTTGCTGCTGCTTGCTTCATATCATCAACAGTTTTAATAGGACCAGTTTTGGCTAATTGCCATGCCTCGAATAGGTTAGGAGTTACAATAGTAGCACGCGGTACTAAAAGATCGCGCATTGCTTCAGTATTTTCTGGCTGTAATACTTCGTCTTCTCCTTTACAAACCATAACAGGATCAATGACCACTTTATCAAGTTTATGCTCATCAATTTTTCTCGCAGCTAGTTCGATAATGTCAACTGAACCCAGCATACCAGTTTTCATTGCATCAATTCCCACGGACAAAATCGTTTCTAATTGTGGTTCAACCGTCTTTACATCTATAGGAAAAACATTATGGTGCCAGTCATTTTTAGGATCCATGGCAACAATCGATGTAATAGCTGTCATACCATAAACGCCCAATTCTTGGAACGTTTTCAAATCTGCCTGAAGCCCTGCTCCACCGCTTGAATCAGATCCAGCAAGAGTAAAGGTCTTTTTCAATGTCATGTTATGATTCCTCCTCCATACCAATGGTGAATATAGATTATGCAAATAAAATTTTTAAGATAATACATACTTTCTACATTAGGATAAACCAAAAAATTTTGAAAAACAATGAAAACAGCATTTGGAAGTTAGCACATGCATAACCATTATCTGCTAGCCTACAGTTATGTTTAGATGGAGTCTATACATCTGGACCAATTTATGTAAAAAAATTGGGCTATTTTAATTTAAAAAAAGCAAAAAAATAGAGGGTGTCCTTTTGTCAAAGGCCACTCTCCGCAAGAGGGGGTTTCATCGTCTACTATTATTATGGACAATGATTTAGCAAACTATACATCTAGCAAAAAAATATTTTAATTTTTTTGAAAATGACTTTACTTTACAAAGTGAAACGTTTACAATTATTCTGTAATCAAACATTTTCCAAAGGGAGGTATGTATTATGAACACTAATGTAGATATGACAAATCAACTTAATTTCATAATGCAGTCTATGGAAAGTGTAATGTTTTTGAATTGAGTGCTGAGCAATCATTATCTATGTATATTTAACCATGGGCTGCTATTTAGAAGCTCATGGTTTTTATATTTTTTTGGGGGGGATTTTACCCTTTTTTCAGAAAACCGTGTTCACACGGTTATTTTTTTAGCTTAAAAAACGGAGGAATCACATTTGAATTTAAAAAAATTTGGTTGGAATGAATTTTTTGAAGAAGGATTTATACAGTATAAAGGGCAGGGATATAAAGTTGGAAGAATCGCGTTAGAACATAAAAAAATGTATAGGATTTTAACGGAGTATGGGGAACTTTTAGGTGAAGTATCTGGAAAATTTCGTTTTCAGGCAGCAGAACGCGGGGATTATCCTGCTGTAGGCGATTGGGTAGTAATTTCCGCCAGACCGGAAGAACAAAAAGCAACCATTCATGCTGTATTACCTAGAAAAAGCAAATTTTCTCGAAAGGTTGCTGGGCAAACGACAGAAGAACAAATCGTAGCATCTAATGTCGATACCATCTTTCTAGTAAATGCTTTGAATGCAGATTTTAATGTGCGACGTATTGAACGATATATATTATCCGCCTGGGAAAGTGGTGCAAATCCAGTTATTGTTTTGAGTAAGGCTGATTTATGTGAAGATATAGAAGAAAAGATTGCAGAAGTAGAAACGGTTGCATTCGGGATTCCGATTCTTCCTATCAGTGCGGAAAAAAATATTGGATTAGATCAGCTTGCTCCATACGTTTATGAAGGGCAAACCGTTGCGTTACTTGGATCAGCGGGAGTTGGAAAATCAACGTTAACCAATACATTAATTGGTCATCAAAAGCAACAGGTAAAAGAAATCCGAGAAGGGGATGATCGCGGGCGCCATACAACAACTCACAGGGAATTAATCGTTCTTGATCAAGGTGGGATATTAATCGATACTCCTGGGATGCGTGAATTGCAATTGTGGGAAGCGGATGAGGGGTTAAGCCAAAGCTTTTCTGATATTGAATCTTTGGCAGAACAATGTAAATTTAGAGATTGCAGGCATAAAAAAGAACCAGGGTGTGCCGTGCAGCAAGCAATCTCCGATGGAACACTAGATATGGATCGCTATAATAGCTATGTAAAACTGCAAAAAGAGCTTGCGTATATAGAAAGAAAAGAGAATCAGCGGGCAGCATTAGCGGAAAAGGCAAAATGGAAGCAGGTTTCTAATAACCAGAAGAAAATAAAATATTGAATGAATGGAAGAGGCTTAGTTTCGCACTAAGCTTTTTTCTTTCCAAATAATGAAGGTGTAGTCACTTATACTATAGAAGTAATGAATATAGTAAAAATATAGAGGTGATCTTTATATGCTGCATCATATCGAAATATATGTATCCAACCTTGAGAGCACAACAGAATTTTGGAATTGGTTTTTAACGAGATTGGATTATCAGGTCTATCAAAAATGGGATAAAGGGATTAGTTGGAAGGACAAGTCTACGTATATTGTGTTTGTACAAGCCGAGGAGAAATATTTGGATATCCCTTATCATCGTTGTCGAGTTGGATTAAATCATCTGGCCTTCTGTGCGAAATCAAGAAAGCAAGTCGATGATATAACTATGGAATTAAAGAAGAAGGGGATAAAGATTCTCTATTCGGATCGGCATCCATTTGCCGGAGGAGAAAATCATTATGCTTTGTATTTTGAAGATCCGGATCGTATTAAAGTGGAATTAGTTGCGCCTAAGGAGGAATAATTTTGAAGACTATTATTTTAGCTGGTGGGAAATCCAGCAGAATGGGGCAGAATAAAGCGTTACTTCCTATTGGCGGCAAAAGCATCATTAAGAGATTAGCAGAAACCTTTAAACCTATTTCAGACGAAATCATTATTATATCGAATGAACCTGAAAAATATAATGGTCTTGATTTCTCAATTTACTCCGATGTAAAAGAATTCAGGGGAGATGGCCCTTTGGCAGGTATCTATACAGGTATGAATGCCGCTAATGAAGATTGTTGCTTATTTCTAGCCTGCGATATGCCCTTCGCTTCTCAAAAAATCGGGAAATTTATGATGGAAACATTAAAAAATAGCGGGGCAGATGCAGTTATTCCTTTACATGAAGGAAGAGTACATCCTTTATTTGGTACCTACCATAAAAGAATTCTTCCGGTTGTAAAGGAAAATCTTTTAAATGGTAAGAGGAAAATGTTACATCTGTTAAATGGAGTGAATGCTAAAATAATAGAAAAGCTAGATGCTCCTAAGGAATTAAAGAAAGAATGGGAATATAGCTTCTGGAACATGAATACAATGGAAGATTATCAGAAGGCGTTAGAACTTTATAAGAAACTTTCATGAGTATCGCTCTTAGAAGGCATTTTACTCGTTAATCAATATGGGAACAAGTTATGGAGATGATGCAATGAATTATCAAATTACCAAGGATCCGATTAAGATAGAAAATGTGGTTCAAAAGGTTGTACAAAGGGAGGCCGGGGCTATTACTACGTTTATTGGGACTGTGCGGGAACTCACGCACGGAAGGCGTACCTTGTATCTTGAATATGAAGCATATGAATCTATGGCACTCAAAAAACTTGAGCAAATTGGAAAAGAAATAGCTGAAAAATGGCCAGATACAAAGACGGCAATCACACATCGTATCGGCCGATTAGAAATCACGGATATTGCTGTTGTCATAGCCGTTTCCACTCCTCATAGAGCAGAGAGCTATGAGGCAAATAGATACGCCATTGAGAGAATAAAGGAAATAGTCCCTATCTGGAAAAAAGAACATTGGGAAGACGGAGAAGAGTGGGTAGGTAATCAGCTAGGAACGAGGGAATATACGGACGGAAAACCTGGGGAGGAGGATCTCCATGATTAAACTATTACTATTCGCACAATTTCGTGATCAGATAGGAAAACAAGAGATGCAGTTTCCTATAGAAGGTAAAACAGTTAAAGAGTTAAAGGAAATTTTAAAGGAATCCTATTCTTTTGATGAATTAGACAGTGTAATGGTTGCCATTAATGAAGAATTTGTAACCGACCAAGAAATAATCCGTGAAGGAGATATTATTGCATTGATTCCGCCCGTCAGCGGGGGATGAGCGGTTTGAAAGGAAGTACCTATATGAAAAGATATTCACGACAAACATTGTTTTCTCCTATTGGAGTAGATGGACAGGAAAGGCTACGCAGAAAGCACGTATTAATCGTGGGTCTTGGAGCATTAGGATCATCAATAGCTGAAACATTAACTAGGGCAGGTGTCGGAAAACTAACCATCATCGATCGGGATTATGTAGAAGAAAGTAATTTACAACGCCAGCTCTTATATTCGGAAAACGATGCAATGGAACGAATGCCAAAGGCAGAAGCAGCAAAAAGAAGATTGAATGAGGTTAATCAAGATGTTGAAATCCATTCTATCGTAGGAGATGCAGACGTACCTCTGCTAGAAAGGCTAGCACCAAATATTGATTTAATCATGGATGGAACGGATAACTTTGATACCCGTTTTATGATGAATGACATCTCTCATAAGTTTCACATCCCTTGGATTTTTGGTTCATGTGTCGGAAGTTTTGGCTCCACTTTTACCATTATTCCAGGAAAAACACCTTGCTTACAATGCTTATTGAAAAAGCTTCCAATGAGAGGGCAAACTTGTGATACAGTTGGCATTATTGCCCCCGCGGTGCAAATGGTTACAGCATACCAAACGGCTGAGGCATTAAAAATCTTATCAGAAAATCAATGGGCATTAAGAAATACTTATGTGACTTTTGATTTGTGGCAAAACCAGACTTTATCTATTAAAGCTGATTCAATAAAAAACGCTGATTGTTATACATGTGGACATTACCCAACCTATCCGTATCTTCAATATGAAGCCACTACAAAGACGGCGGTTTTATGTGGAAGAAATACAGTGCAGATTCGGCCAGCTACCTCCACTAATTGTTCTATTGCAGTTCTTGCAGATCAATGGAAAAAAGCTGGATATAAGGTCAGTGCAAATCCCTTTCTTGTATCCGTATTGAAGGATGAGCATCGGATGGTTTTGTTTAAGGATGGCAGGGCATTGATACACGGCACCAATGATATCACGATAGCAAAAAGGGTATATCACTCATTAATAGGATAGGAGAAAAGCGGTCCGCTTGTAGGACCGCTTATATAAATTATCAGAAAGTTACTTGTATGGGGATGGGCAAGATTCCTTCCGCATTTCTAATTAAAGATAAGTATACGGAGGTTCATCATCTTTCATATCAGAAGCAATGACAATTAATTTGCCTTCGTCCAATACTTCCTCATATTTTTCTGCTTCCATTTTGCTCAAACCTAGAGAGCTCATTTTTGAACGTAACTCATCTCCACGTTTCTTAAATACATTCCCTACAGAATCTAGGAAGCCTTGTTCCTCTATTCCAACACTTCCTGTTTCGGTAGCGTCTGTTAAATCTTTCGAGCGGCCCTTTTCATGAGCAAAGATATAAATATCCTCTTTTCGATATCCTTGGTTTTGCAACTCACTCACTAGGTTGGATGCGGCAAGTCCATTTTCTGCAACTTTTACTGTATACATAAAATCTCCTCCTTGGTGAGGTGTGCTTACCACCTCGAATTATTATGTATATAGCCTGTTTCTCATCGAGTTAAACATCTATTTTTAAATCGACAGAAATTTACATGTTTCACGTGAAACATGTCGAATTTAGAGTGATACAATGAAATATGGTAAGATGGAGGTAATATAAAGATAAGGAGAAATCAAAGTGACCATCTCAAATCATTCTCTTTTGAAAAAGATAGAAGAAGAGGTCCTGAAAGCAAAACAAGCTCAGGATTCTAGCCAACAAAAACAGCATGTGTATACTATTAAAACGTTGTGTGATTTAATCTTAGAACAGGAGACGGAATCAGCAGTAGAAGCCCCTCGCATTGTAAATCCTGCGCCTGTAAGCACCTTAATTCATGAAAAGTCACAACCTTTAAAGACAGATGATGGCGCAAACGGGGATTCCCTTTTTGATTTTTAATGAAGCATCTCTTACAATGAATGAAGAAGAATTAGAGAAATAAGGAGTGTTTGCATGAAAGCCTTTATAATAATTGGTGCAATTAATGCCTTTTTAGCGGTCGCATTAGGCGCTTTCGGAGCCCATGGATTAGAGGGGAAAATCTCAGAGAAATATTTAGAAGTTTGGAAGACTGGTGTGACTTACCAAATGTTCCATGCCCTTGGAATAATTGCAATTGGTCTGATTGCCAAACATATTCCAACGTCCTCTCTTATGTCATGGTCTGGCTGGTTAATGTTTCTCGGAATTATTTTATTTTCAGGAAGTCTTTACATACTAAGTGTAACAAGAATAAGTGTTTTAGGCGTTATTACTCCTTTTGGCGGTGTAGCATTTCTTGTTTCATGGGTATTGTTAATTATTGCTGCAGCAAAATACTATTAAGAAATTCTTTTCTTAAAGGTTATTCTTTTGTAAAGGCTATTTTCGCCAAGATTATTGCTTTTCGTATACGCATATAATCCTTGGTTGGATAGGATTCGCGCTCTTTTCTACATTTCGTTTTTCATTTGGTTGTAGAAAATTACCGTAAAAATCCTACTGCCGATTTTTATTCACTTGTCTTAAATGAAGTTTCACTTTTAAGACAAGATGCTCCGAAATAGGATTATAACAAATTACGAAAAACCACAATTTATAAGCAACAGCCTAATGAAAAAACAGCTCTTTCGTTTGAAAGGGCTGTTTTTAGTGAAAAGAAATTTATAACTGTAATCTTTGTGCAGTCTCCAGCGACCATTAGCTAACTTGATCCTATCTAGCAGGATAGGTAGCCATTTGTGGAGTTGCTCCAAAAGGATATTCATACTCCACTTCTTCCGTAAACGTAATGTAGTCTACATAAACCATTGGAATTAGATGGCGCTCACCTGTTTGTGGATCACTGAGTATGACATGATCACGACCGGCAGCTTCGATAATTCCTACAAATTCCCGTTCCTTTTTATTTTCGAATGTGGCATAAAGATGAATTAATTTTCCTTTGTTTAACCTTAAAATATTCTCAATGTAGGACTGTTCTGCTGGCAACATTCCTGGTACATTAGGTCCTTGTGGGGTAGGGCCGCCAGCAGTCAAAGGCGGTGTTCCAAATTGAGGTGCGTTTCCTCCGTAATATGGTTGTTGAGTTGCTTGTCGATAAGGATAGTATGCATTTGGATTGACATAGGAATTTGACACTATTCTCCCTCCTTGATTCTCCTAATTGGTAAACCAATATGTCATTACATAAAGGATGTTAATCCGCAAAGCGAAAATAATAATCAGAGACATCAAGTCATCATCATTTAGAATGTCGATTATTCTTTTCTGTTAGCTTTACACCTCTTTTCAAGGAGCTAGACTTGTACGGATGGTGAAAGGATTTATTTGTTATTTTTCACTATTTCATATGTATGTTGGTGGTGATGGAGTTATGCAAGGAATTTTTATGAGGATTATGGGGGGAAAAAAATACCCTTAAACATTACTTAAGGGTATTCCGGCTAGATAAACTATATTCAGAAAAGGCTTTTGCTTGTTAGTTTACATGTAAAAACTGTGCAATTTTATCTTCTTCTAATAGATTCCCAACAAAGAAGGAACCAAATTCTCCGTATCGTGCACTTACTTCATCGAAGCGCATTTCATATACAAGCTTTTTAAATTGTAAAACATCATCAGCAAAAAGGGTTACCCCCCATTCGTAATCATCGAAACCAACAGAACCCGTAATGATTTGTTTTACTTTTCCAGCATATTTACGGCCAATCATTCCATGGCTTTTCATTAGCTCACGACGTTCTTCCATGGAAAGCATGTACCAATTGTCATTTCCTTGACGACGCTTGTCCATTGGATAAAAGCAAATATATTTAGATTTTGGTAGTTCAGGGTAGAGACGTGATTTCACATACGGATTTTCGTATGGATCTTCAGCAGATTTACCTGCCCCGACATAATTGCTTAATTCTACAACAGATACATAAGAATAGGTTGGAATCGTATATTCAGCTATTGTAAGTTTATTAAATTCATTCTCTAGCTCATTGAGTTCCTCCATCGTAGGACGAAGCAACCAAAGAATAAAGTCAGCCTTTTGTCCAACGATTGTGTATAAAGCGTGGCTGCCTTGTTTTTCATTTTGAGTTTGATTTAATTTATTGATAAATTGTTGAAATTCATAAATAGCCGTTTGGCGTTCATCACTTGAAAGAGCCTTCCACGCTGACCAATTCATTGCTCTTAAATCATGCAAGGAATACCAACCATCTAATGTTTGAGCTGCCTCACTCATATTTATCACCTCGAGTTTGTTTTCATCTAGGGCTCCTTTCTTAAACCTTGTAGCTTTTGCATTCTAAATCCACGGCATCAATCTTTTTTGGGGAAAAGTGCTCCGAAACAAAGCCGATCTTGGATTTATAACAAAAGACGAAAAACAAGAATTTTAGCGAAAAAAGCCTTATCTATCCATACTATAGCATAGTTTTTCCATTCATAAAGAATCCAACACACAAATGTTGAAAATCAGTCAAGAAAGGGAAACACTATATTCACAAAATATAAACATTTTCTTTGAGGGTAAAACCATTTATACTCTTTAAAAAAGTTTGTTATAGTTTGGATAGGAAATGAATTGAAGGAGGAGTATACATGACCGATTTATTCTCGGTGATTAAAGATAAGGTATCCAATAACAATTTGAAAATTGTGTTTCCTGAAGGATTAGATGAGCGAATTTTATCAGCTGCAAGCCGTCTTGCGTCAGAGAATATCTTAACCCCGATCTTAATAGGTAATAGAGAAGAAATTGAAGCAAAGGCGAAAGAGCTTCGCATAGAGATAGGAGGGGCAGACATCTTTAATCCAACTTTGTATG
The DNA here is from genome assembly GCF_002844575.1 of Heyndrickxia camelliae. Classification (GTDB taxonomy): domain Bacteria; phylum Bacillota; class Bacilli; order Bacillales; family Bacillaceae_C; genus Margalitia; species Margalitia camelliae. Next base: position 33,752 of record NZ_PIQO01000008.1, on the reverse strand, counting down.
AAGGATTTTCTGAAATGGTAGCCTCTTTTGTAGAAAGAAGAAACGGCAAAGTGACAAAAGAAGAGGCAGAAAAAATTCTATTAGATGAAAATTACTTCGGAACAATGCTTGTTTATATGAATCATGCCAATGGATTAGTGAGTGGAGCGGCTCATTCAACGGCGGATACTGTTCGACCTGCTTTGCAGATTATTAAGACAAAAAAGGGTGTTAAAAAAACATCCGGAGTATTTATTATGGTACGGGAAGAAGAAAAATACGTGTTTGCAGACTGTGCTATTAATATTGCACCAGATAGTCAGGATTTAGCGGAGATTGCGATTGAAAGTGCAAAAACGGCAGAAATGTTTGACCTCGAGCCGAGAGTAGCAATGTTAAGTTTTTCAACAAAGGGTTCTGCCGTGTCACCGGAAACAGAAAAGGTCACGGAAGCAGTTCGGATTGCGAAGGAACGTAATCCAGAGCTTGTGTTAGACGGAGAATTTCAATTTGATGCTGCCTTTGTTCCTTCGGTTGCACAGAAAAAGGCTCCCGATTCTGTATTGAGGGGCGATGCAAATGTATTTATTTTCCCAAGCCTCGAAGCTGGAAATATCGGATATAAAATTGCCCAGAGACTGGGAAACTTTGAGGCAGTTGGTCCTATTTTACAAGGGTTGAACGCACCGGTAAATGACTTGTCCCGTGGTTGTAATGAGGAAGATGTGTATAAATTAGCTCTTATCACAGCTGCTCAAGCCTTGTAATGAAGAAATAGTTAATTAGAAAGGCTGTTTTTTGGTAATTGTTGCTGTTTGTAATTTATTTTAGATCCTAATATAGACTTAGCTTTGGAGAATCTTTTCTTGGTTAGAAACCTATTTTTAGGTGAATGAAGAAGTTTAGCTGATTTTCCTTTCAAAAGCAAAGAAATCTAAGAAAAGAGTCATAGAAAAGTGAGATGAGAAATGGTGGAAACAAATCTATCATTATTACAGCAAGAGAAATGGCGAATTATTGATCAATCGAGTCTAGGACCTATGTTTGATGCATTGCAATCGTTTGCGATGGACGACACATTATGTACCTCGGTGGGAGCAGGTGTGTCCTCTGCTGTGGCAAGGTCATGGGTACATCATCAAACCATTGTATTAGGGATTCAAGACACGAAGCTCCCCTTTTTACAAGATGGTTTGGCTTATTTAAAAGAACAAGGATATCGATTTATTGTCCGAAATTCCGGCGGTTTAGCCGTTGTACTAGATAGCGGGGTATTAAATTTATCCCTTATTTTCCCTGATACGGAAAAGGGGATTGATATTAATCGTGGATATGATGCAATGTGGGCATTGATTAAGGAAATGTTCTCAGATTTTCATGTTGATATAGAAGCAAGGGAAATCGAGGGTTCCTATTGTCCTGGCAGCTACGATTTAAGTATTAACGGGAAGAAGTTTGCAGGGATTTCTCAGAGGAGAATTCGGAAAGGTGTCGCTGTCCAGATTTATTTATGTGTATCTGGAAGTGGACAAGACAGAGCAAGGCTAATTCAGCAATTTTATAAATTGGCTAAAAAGAACCAAGAAACAAAATTTTTCTATCCGACTATTCGGCCGGAAGTAATGGCATCCTTGACTGAATTACTGAATACAGAATTAACGGTACAAGATGTAATGCTACGATTTTTGAATGTATTGAAACAAATGAGTGGAAGAATATATGGTGAACCGTTATCCGGCAAAGAATTAGATTGGTATGCAGTGAACTATCAAAGGATAGTAGATCGTAATGAAAAGATAATAGTAGATATTTAAAATCAAGGTGATATGCCTTGGTTTTTTCTTTGGAAAAAATTCGATGTATGAGCAAATCTTTCTAATCATTATATAAATTTGTTAAATTGGGAATTGACATATAATTCTGAGGGTGATATTCTAACTAAGACTCTAAAATTACCAAAAAAAGCAAAGGAGGTTATCGTGATGGAATTAACTGTACTCTTAAACAAGAACACAAAAATAAACATGGATAATTTCATATATCACGTAACCTGTCCTTATGCATCATTGATAGCGTAAAAGTATGTAAAAATACGAATCAAGCACAGGATACGTTTCGGTGAAATTTAAATTACTAAATTCACTCGTTCCTGTGCTTTTTTTGTGGGCAGCTGCCACTAGCGCAGTCTGCCCTTTTTTGTGCCTAGATTTATTTAGCAGTCTTGCTTCAGAGCCTTTCCGGCTAGCGGATTTCTTCGTCTCCTCCCTACGATAAGTCAATACAAGTAAAATTCCACTATAAATTTTACTCAGTGAAAATGGTAGTTCAATTTTCAATAGCTCGTGAACTACCTCAGCACGGTATCCTTTATCTCAATCGAAGACTATGAAATCCGTACGCCGATGGGCAAGGCATTTATGCATTTCAAATAAGGGGGTGGGATCACCTATGCTTTGGAAATTAAGGTGGTTCTTTAAAGAAAATTGGAAACGGTATGTTGTAGCGGTTTTATTTTTAATTATTGTAGGAATTTTAGATGTAATGCCTCCTAGATTAGTGGGGATGGCAATTGATGATATACAGCTCGGCAGTTTAACATGGTCGGATGTTTATCGATACCTTTTATACTTAATCGGAATTGGAGTAATCTCCTATGGTATTACGTATGTTTGGATGTATCAATTATTTGGAGGGGCATTTGTTCTTGAAAGAAAGCTTCGATCAAGGTTAATGGGGCATTTTTTCAAAATGACGCCAGCCTTTTATGAACGAAATCGTACTGGTGACCTTATGGCGAGGGCAACGAATGACCTGAAAGCCATATCAGTAACAGCTGGATTTGGTATTTTAACGCTGACAGATTCTACTATTTTTATGTCTACTATTCTGTTAACGATGGGGTTTCTTATCAGTTGGAAACTAACAATCGCTGCTATTTTGCCATTTCCAATTATGGCTGTATTGATTACAATCTATGGAAAGAAAATTCATGAACGCTTTATTAAGGCACAGGATTCCTTTGGAAATTTAAATGATCGAGTATTGGAGTCTGTAGCAGGTGTTCGTGTGATTCGTGCCTATGTGCAAGAAAGAGCAGATGAAAAGCTTTTTAGTGATATGACAGAAGATGTATTTAAAAAGAATATGGATGTTGTCAAAATTGATTCATTGTTTGATCCGACAATCAAAATATTAACAGGGGTTAGTTACTTAATTGGATTGGGGTACGGTGCATACCTTGTTTTTCATCAACAAATTACTTTAGGAGATTTAGTGTCCTTTAATGTATACCTTGGAATGATGATTTGGCCAATGTTTGCTATCGGGGAGTTAATGAACTTAATGAAACGAGGAAGTGCCTCTCTTGACCGGGTAGAAGAAACATTAAACCAGAAGGAAGATGTCTTAAATCCCGAAGTGCCTTCATTAGTGGATATACCGGAAAGCATTCAATTTGAGCAATATACATTTCAATACCCATCTTCTAATACTCCAAACTTAAGCAATTTGCGATTGTCCTTTAAGAGAGGGCAGACATTAGGGATAGTTGGAAAAACAGGGAGTGGAAAAACTACTTTTGTAAAACAGCTATTGCGTGAGTATAAAGAAGGTACTGGGGGATTTTCCATTTCGGATGTGGAAATCGCTAAGCAAACGAAGGAACAGGTACGTAATTGGATTGGCTATGTTCCACAAGATCATGTCCTTTTTTCCAGAACGATAAAGGAAAACATTTTATTCGGGCATCCAGATGCAACGGAAGATGATATGGAGAAAGCTATTGATTTAGCCTCCTTCCGTAAAGATTTGGAGTTGCTGCCAGAGGGATTGCAAACCCTTGTAGGGGAAAAAGGTGTGTCATTGTCCGGCGGTCAAAAACAGCGAATATCCATTGCTCGGGCATTAATCAAAAATCCAGAGATACTTATCTTAGATGACTCCTTATCAGCTGTCGATGCAAAAACGGAAACGAGAATTATTGAAAACATCCAAAGAGAAAGAAGCGGTAAAACAACGATTATTACAACTCATCGATTATCGGCAGTCGAGCATGCAGATTGGATTATTGTTTTAGACGACGGTGCCATTGTGGAAGAGGGAACTCATGAACAGTTAATCAGGCAAGATGGCTGGTACCATGAGCAATTTTTAAGACAGCAGATGGAAGAGACCAAAGAAGAGGAGGTGGTTTCATGAAGGCGGGAAAGCAACTATTTCAATATGCACTTCATTTTAAGAAAATCATTATTATTGCATTAGTAATGCTTGGACTATCTGTCGCAGCAGAATTAACGGGACCTTTCATCGCTAAAAAGATGATTGATTCTCATATTCTCGGGATAGAATCTGCTTGGTATGAAGCAACAAAAGGGAAGGATGCTGTTTCATTTGATGGTCATTACTATAAGCGCGGCGCTTACTTCGGAAACGGCGAAACAAAAGGAAAAGAAGTAAGAGTTATCCAAATCGGCAAAGATTTTTACTTCATACCTGATGCCATACCCTTTGATGGAAAAAGAAGTTATCATAATGGGCAAGTAACGATTAAAAAGGGGGATCAGTCAAAAACCTTTCAAGCGAAAAAAATAAAAGCCAATCAGCTTCTCCAATTTTATCAGCCGGAGATTCCTAGAATAATCAAGCTTATACTCTTTTATTTTAGCTTATTGCTAGGAGCTTCCGCATTTCAATATGGACAGCACTATTATCTGCAAAAGGCATCCAACCGGATTATTCAAAAAATGCGTAATGATATATTTCAACATATTCAAAGATTGCCGATTCGCTATTTTGATAATTTACCTGCAGGTAAGGTGGTTTCACGTATTACGAACGATACAGAGGCCATCCGGGATTTATATGTGGCCGTATTAGCAAACTTTTTTACGAGTACGATTTATATTACAGGTATTTTTATTTCCTTGTTTATTTTAAATGCAAAGCTGGCGGCTATTTGTTTACTGCTAATACCGATTCTTTATGCTTGGATGATTATTTACCGGAAATACGCTTCGAAATATAATCAAGTTATTCGCACAAAAATTAGCGAAATCAATGCTTCTATTAATGAATCGATACAAGGAATGAATATTATTCAAGCATTTCGGCGTGAGGATCAAATGAAAAAAGAGTTTGAGCAATTGAATGATACCCATTTTCAATATCAAAATAAACAGAATAACTTAAATGCCCTAACTTCGCATAATTTGGTGGGAATTTTAAGAACGATCACTTTCGTCGCTTTTATTTGGTACTTTGGAGGCGGATCTGTTGGGGTTGGCTCCTTCGTTTCTTTAGGTGTATTATATGCATTTGTTGATTATATTAACCGGCTTTTCCAACCAGTAACAGGAATTGTGAATCAGTTTGCAAATCTGGAACAAGCACGTGTAGCGGGGGAAAGAGTGTTTGAATTATTAGCCGAAACAGGCACCCCGGTTAATGATAACAAAATGGAACGTTATCAAGGAAATGTTACATTTGATCATGTTACATTTGCCTATAAGGAAAATCATGACGTACTCAAAGATATTTCCTTTGATGCAAAGATGGGTGAAACTATCGCATTAGTCGGTCATACCGGCTCTGGAAAAAGTTCAATTATGAATCTTTTATTCCGTTTCTATGATTGTGTGAACGGGGTCATTAAAATAGATGGAAAAAATATTAACGAGATTCCCGTGCAGGCATTGCGTGAGCATATGGCAATTGTTCTACAGGATCCATATTTATTTACAGGTACTATCGCATCGAATGTCAGTTTAAATGATCCGAGAATTACCCGAGAAATGGTAGAAAAGGCATTGAGAGATGTTGGGGCAGATAAAGTGCTGAAAAACCTGGAAAAAGGAATAGATGAGCCAGTGATTGAAAAGGGTAGTACCCTTTCTTCCGGCCAACGGCAACTCATTTCTTTTGCTAGAGCACTAGCTTTCAACCCGGCTATCTTAATATTGGATGAGGCGACTTCCAATATCGATACGGAAACAGAATCTATTATTCAAAATGCAATGGAAGTGTTGAAAAAAGGTAGAACTACTTTTATCATTGCTCATCGACTGTCTACTATCCGTAATGCTGATCAAATCTTGGTTTTAGATAAGGGTAGAATCGTTGAAAAAGGAAATCATGAAGAACTGCTGGCCCTTGGGGGCAAGTATTATCAAATGTATCAATTACAGCAAATAAAGAGTGCCGGGTAAACGTGGGCAGTGTGAAAGAACGGAAAATATTTGGATAACCGAAGTTTTCTTGAACGGCGTGAGTTTTAATAATAGGCCAACCAAAATGTAAAAGACCCTGCTCCAATGATGGAACAGGGTTCTTCCTACTCTGCCAACTTCTCTAAATTACCATTTCGATCCATCTTAAAAGTGGAGGCAGATGGCTCATCTTCATCAAACAATACAAGTTTCCTTGCCCGATTCATGATTTTCATCAGTGTTTCATAATCTTCCTGCATCGTAACTGAATTCTTCTCCAGCTCATTAATTCGCTTTTGCAGTTCTTCATTTTTTCGTCTCATATCGGATAGTTCGTGCTTTAATCTTGCATTCTCACTTTTTAAAATAGTGGATTGAAATTGCGTATTATTCAAGTATTGTAAATACCCAATGACTTTTGATAAGCTCATTTCCTCATTGCCTTTATTGATGACCGTTACTGGTAAGGAAGAAGTATTTGCTGTTACCGGAGTCAACTCCTCTGCAATTTCCTCCTGCTCCAACACAACTGATTGTAATGGCATTTCTAAATCCTCTACATCTTCTATGGTAGGCGTAGGTGGTTGATAGAGTAGTTTTTTCTTGCCTCCTTGATCTTTCCCTAATAGTCGTTGTCTCTGTTTTCTTTGTTTTTTTGCTAGTTGAAGAGCTTGTTCATAATTATGGCGAACGACCGCATTCCATCGAAAGCCACAGGCTGCTGATGTTCTATTTAACCTATCTCCAACTTCTTCAAAGGCATTTAATTGCGTACTACCTTCCCGAACGTGACGTAATACTGTTTCTGCTAAAATTAAATCATTTTCTTCTGTCCAAGCATCTTGACGTGATTTCATTATTCTCAACTCCCAATTCGAATAAATTTTACATTCCTTGTTAATCAAAGCATGGACAAATTCAGAAACTTTTATACCAATATTGTAAAAAAGATGATAGTTTCACAACTTTTTAACGGTCTTTATGAAATCTTTCAATATGAAAGGAAAGTCGTTATAATAAAATTATGATAGACATGGAGGGTAATTAGGTGGAATATTCCAAACAAAAACTAAGCGAGGAAAAAGTATTTAAAGACCCTGTTCATCGATATGTTCATGTCAGTGATCAAGTCATTTGGGATTTAATTGGAACGAAGGAATTCCAGCGTTTGAGGAGAATTCGCCAATTAGGTACCACTTATTTTACGTTTCACGGTGCAGAACATAGCCGTTTTAATCATTCCCTAGGTGTGTATGAAATTGTACGGAGAATTATTGATGATGTATTTGACGGACGCTCTGAGTGGAATGACGATGAACGTTTACTTTCTTTGTGTGCTGCACTATTACATGACTTGGGACATGGACCCTTTTCCCATTCATTTGAAAAGGTATTTACATTGGACCATGAGGAATTTACTCAGCAAATCATAGTTGGGAACACAGAGGTTAATGCTATTTTACGCAAAGTAGAACCTGATTTTCCTAAAAAGGTTGCAGAAGTCATTGCAAAGACATATGAAAACAAACTAGTGATTAGCTTAATATCCAGTCAGCTTGATGCCGACCGTATGGATTATTTACTTCGTGATGCTTATTTCACTGGTGTAAGCTACGGTCATTTTGATATGGAAAGACTTCTGCGCGTTATGAGACCACGCGAGGACCAAGTAGTGTTTAAATACAGTGGGATGCATGCAGTAGAGGATTATATTATGAGCCGTTATCAAATGTACTGGCAAGTGTATTTCCATCCAGTAACAAGAAGCTCTGAGGTTATCTTGACGAAAATTTTACACCGAGCAAAATCTTTGCATGAAGAATATTACTCATTTAAACATCATCCTATTCATTTTTATTCCCTTTTTGAGGATGAAATGACATTAGAAGACTATTTAAAGTTAGATGAATCTGTCATATTATATTATTTTCAGATGTGGCAGGAAGAAGATGACCCGATTTTAAAAGATTTATGTACAAGGTTTATGAACCGGAATTTATTTAAATATGTTGAATTTGATCCAGCAAAGCAGTTTAAGGTACATAGTCAATTAGAAAAATTATTTACCCGTGCCGGTATCGACCCTAACTATTATTTAGTGGTGGATTCATCTTCTGATCTCCCCTATGATTTCTACCGACCGGGAGAGGAAGAAGAACGCTTACCAATTTATTTATTAATGGCAAATGGGGAACTACGTGAGTTATCGAGGGAATCCGATATTGTGGATGCAATCTCAGGGAAACGTCGTACGGACCATAAATTGTATTATCCAAAAGATTTTATATATGATGATTCGAACCAAAGTGAAGTTATACAGCAAATTCGTTCTATTCTTGAGGGATTGAAATAGTTATTGGAAGCAGGAGATGAAGTTCGTTGTTAAAGGATCATGTAAGAATAATGAGTGCACTTTCAGCTTCTGGCGAGATTGTTGGCCGTAAAAAGCTGCAAAAAATGATATATATTGCAAAAAAATTATCCTTTCCATTTCAGGAGAAATTCCAGTTTCATTTCTACGGACCATACTCAGAGGAATTAACCTTAAGGGTGGAAGAACTTTTTAATTTAGGCTTTATTGAAGAAGTAAAGGAAAAAAAGGGCGGATATTATCAATATCGCTATAAAATTACGGAAAATGGGGAAGAATTTCTTCATTTATATGAAACAGAAATGCCTTTCCTAAAAGAATGTTTAACTAGCATGAATGAACAAAATGCCCGTTATTTGGAGCTTGTTTCTACTGTTCTGTACTTTGATAATTTGCCAAAAGCTGAGGTAATTGAGAAAATTAATAAAGTAAAAGCAAAGCAGCGTTATACAGAAGAGGAAATAAATCAAGCATATGAATATATTGAAGAACTGAAAAAAATAGCCAAGCCTAATTAAAGGAGACTTGGCTATTTTTATAGAAAGTGAGTTTTGCGGCCTTATCTTTGATTTGTAAATATTATTGGTCGCTTAAACGTTTTCCGCCTACAGCATAATGATTTTTAGACATTTCTTCAATAAATACAACAACGTTTTCCTTTGGAGCATTGGCTGTTTCGCAAACAGCCTGAGTTACTTTTTCAACTAATGCTTTTTTTTGCTCCTCTGTGCGTCCTTCTAACATTTTTACGGTTACATATGGCATAATGGACAGCTCCTTTCTTTTATATAAAAGTGTATGTTTTTTGCAATATGAAAGCAAGGGAATTATAGTTATATAAAGGTATTTCTGTACGATGCATTGTATACTATGTATAAGAAGGAATAGAATGATTAAAAACTAAAGGGGATTGAGCGTGGACTTTTTAAATAATATTCTAGTATATCCTATTCAAGAGATTCCGTTTGTTGTCATTACTCTACTTATTGCATTTACAGTGCATGAATTTGCACATGCCTATACAGCATATAAGTTTGGCGACCCGACTGCACAAAAGCAAGGACGATTATCATTAAATCCCATTCATCATCTAGATCCGTTGGGTACTATCCTTATTCTTATTGCGGGTTTTGGATGGGCACGACCCGTTCCGGTGAATCGGAATTATTTTAAAAATCCGAGGGCAGCTGGTGTTTTAGTTTCCATTATGGGACCGTTAAGTAATCTAATTATGGCATTTATTGGATATGGCGTATGGTATTTACTTATCTCTAAAAATGGCGGAGTAGGTGTTCCTACATTTATCATGGATTTTTTAAACTATTTCACTACTATCAATTTAGTATTAATGGTATTTAATCTAATCCCTTTGCCGCCGCTTGATGGCTATCGGATTATTGAAGACCTTGTTAGCCCATCGATAAGAGCAAAATTAACACAGTATGAACAATATAGTATTATTGTTTTTCTTGTCATTTTGGTTACGCCATTGGATCGTTATACCATTACACCGCTTATCCAAAATGTATCGCATTATTTTATAGAACGTTTTGCTGCAATTTTTTCAGTGTTTTTGTAAAGGCAAACAGTGATAGTGGACACAGATTCTTTATTTATAAAAAATACAAGAAAAGTACAGGCCTTTTTCAAATAACGGAAACCTGAGTCCGTGAACCTGTGAAATTAGCCTGTTTAGTCACAATAAAAGGATTTAGTGTCGCAGTATTTAAATAGAGATCAATCGAAGGAGGCTTTTTTACAATGGAACCGGGAAAAAAGAAACTTGAATTTAATATCGTTAAAAAAGATCCAAGGGATGATCATAAAGGATTCGGGATGGGATCTCTCAGCTTAGACAATGTTTCTCCCGTTATTATCGACATTGAAGAAGGGAGCGCGGTAGTAGATATTGGTGCAATGCACGGAAAAAGTGCGGTAGAGAAAAGAGTCAAATTCCTGCCTAATAAAGAGGAAGTTCCTGAAGGAGCAAAACCATACTGGTTAGTTTGGGTAACGATGGAACGTAACGAGGATGGTTTGTATTACGCTGGTGTAACCGCATGTGAAATGACCGTTAATAAAGAAGCAAGAAGAGGATACAAATCATTACCTGAACATGTAAATCGTTTAGATAAATCCTTAAAGCGCCAAATTATTGTGGATCATATGGATACAAAATCAAAAAAGATATTAGCTGATTTTCTCAAAAACAATGATGAGGACATGTGGAATCGCTCAAGTGAGAAATTAAAAAAGGATTTAGAAACGGAATAAATTATATTTTACAATAATTTACTAATATGTGTCTGAAATGTGACAGTTAAATAAACGTAAAAAGTCGACTTGCTGATTTAAAAAAATATCAGTAAACTTAAAACTATGATTGCACTGACCAATCTAGGACATAAAAAAGCTCGGGCCGCACACCCGAGTTTTTTTATGTCTTATTGATTTGTATAGGAAATAATCCTGATTCGCGAGAATAGCCTAAGTTAAAAAGACAGAGGTACTAATTTTATAACCAGTTAAACAGTTTATGAAGCCATCCATCTTGTTTTGGCTTTTCTTTTTGTTTTGGAAGCCGTTTTTCACCCTTACCAGGATGTAAGTCGCAATATTCATTTGGCTCCGTACCTTTCACAAAATACATTTCACGAGAAATCGGACAATCCTTTGTTGCAACTTTCCCGCTTTTCGGGTCGATTGGCAGAGAAACAACTCCCTTTGGCGCTTTGAAAGTTTTAATAGGTTCACCTTTTAACGATTTTTCCATAAAACGTGCCCAAATAGTTTTTGCGTACCGTTTATCAGCAGCCAAGGTAATTTCATTTCCTTTGTCATAACCGGTCCAGACACCAGCAGTAAGCTGCGGTGTGAATCCAATCATCCAGCTATCTGTGTTGGTTGACCCTGACTTTCCAGCATATTGACGAGTTAATTGATTAATGATGGTAGATCCGGTAACAGAAGCATAACCATTCAGTTTTTTATCAAACATGCCTGTCATCATTTGTGTCATGACGTACGCAAGATCTGGCCGTAAAACTTGTTCATTTTGAGGCTTGTATTCATATAATACATTGCCTTGATAATCTTCCACTCTTGTAATAAAGACTGGATCTGCCTTTTTCCCGCCATTTGCTAACATGCTATAAGCTCCAACCATATCAATCACATGAACACCGGAGGTTCCGAGAGCAAGGGAGGGAACCTTCGCCATTTTCGTGGTAATACCAAAATCCTTTGCCGTTCTGACTAATGTATTTTCCCCTAAAAATAAATGTGTTTTGACCGCATACACATTATCAGATAGGGCTAACGCCTGTGCCATTGTGATTTCCCCATCTGCATACTGGTCATTAAAATTATGGGGTGTGTATTTAGCATTTCCATTATCAAACTGAAAGGTGGTTGGTTCACTGCGCATCATGGTTGTTGGCGTAAAGCCTTTTTCCAAAGCCGCATAATATAATAGCGGTTTGATAGTGGAACCAGGTTGCCTGCTTGCCTGCACCGCTCGATCATAAGGGCTCTCGTCATAATTTCTCCCTCCAACTAGAGCGGTCACAAATCCTGTTTTTGGGTCCATGGCAGTAAAGCCCACTTGTATATCGGAATCTTCGGCAATACTTTCCTTAATAACATCATCTGCAATTTGTTGTTGCTTCGTGTCTAATGTTGTATATACACGAAGACCCCCTAATTGGATAGTCCTGTCACTTAAACCTAATGCTGTTTTGAGTTGATGCCGCACAATATCCTGAAAGTATGGTGCTAATTCAGAGCGATGGTAAGCATGCTTTCCGACAATCGTTATTTTCTCCTGTGCAGCTGATTTTACATCCTTTTCCGTAATATATCCGTTTTCCTTCATGGAGTTTAAAACAAGTAGCTGCCTGTTTTTTGCTTTTTCCAATGAATTAATAGGTGAATAGATGCTGGGGCCTTTTGGTATGCCGACTAGCATTGCCGCTTCGGCAAGGTCTAACTGATCTGCGTCTTTGCCGAAGTAATATTGGCTCGCCGCCTGAATTCCATAAGCACCATGCCCGTAGTTTATTGTATTTAAATAGCCTTCAAGAATTTTATCTTTGCTATAGTTCATCTCTAATCTTATCGTATATAAAGCTTCGGAAATTTTGCGAGTCCATGTTTTATCCATCGTTAGAAAGAGATTTTTTGCATATTGTTGTGTGATAGTACTGGCGCCTTGGACCTTATGCATGGCAATTGCATCTGCTAAAAGAGCACCTCCGATTCGCTTAATATCAAAACCGTGATGATGGTAGAAATTTTTATCCTCAATGGAAATGGTGGCATTTACAATCTCTTTTGAAACACTTCTTAGTGGGACCCAGTAGCGTTTTTGTCCACTATTGCTTTCGCCAATAATGGATCCGTCATTCGAATAGTATAGTGTTGACTGTGGAACAGCTAATGGTGGAGGTCCAAGAATTTTAGCATAGATGTAAACGGCTAGAGCAAATAATACCAGACCGGCTGTAATAAAGAGGATACCAAAGAAAAGAAAGCGAAAATATTTCTTGCCTTTTTGGATCCTAGGGTTTGTCATTGTTTCCACAACCATCACCTCACTTGTAAAAATCTATTAATCAGTATGAAGAAACGTATCATGTTTTAAACATGTAAAAAGGGAGAAAAATTTTTTGCTTTTTTAAAAGAATTCTCTATACTTTTTTGCAAGTTGTATTTATATTGTTAAAGGGGAAAACTATTGTAATCCCAAATAAAGAAAGGAAGAATACAATGGCTGGACTTTGGTTCACAGAGAATCAAACAGAAAATTTTGGAATTACAATGAAAATAAACCAGACTTTACATACAGAACAAACGGAATTTCAAAAATTAGATATGGTGGAGACAGCTGAGTGGGGAAACATGCTGCTTTTAGATGGAATGGTAATGACATCTGTAAAAGACGAGTTTGTATATCACGAAATGGTTGCCCATATACCTTTATTTACTCATCCGAATCCCGAGTTTGTGCTTGTCGTTGGCGGTGGAGACGGCGGGGTTATTCGAGAAATCCTCAAACACCCAAGTGTGAAAAGAGCAACCTTAGTGGATATTGACGGAAAAGTGATTGAGTACTCTAAAAAGTTTTTGCCAAGTATTGCTGGTGAATTGGACAATCCTCGTGTGGATGTTCGAGTGGATGATGGATTCATGCATATTGCTAAAAGCGAGAATGAGTATGATGTCATCATGGTAGATTCTACAGAACCAGTTGGTCCGGCTGTTAATCTATTTACGAAAGGTTTCTACGCAGGAATTGCAAAGGCATTAAAAGATGATGGGATCTTTGTAGCCCAAACAGATAATCCATGGTTTAAAGCAGATTTAATTCGTGAGGTTCAAAAAGATGTGAAGGAAATCTTTCCGATTACTCGTCTTTATATTGCAAATGTTCCAACCTATCCAAGCGGTATGTGGACATTTACTTTAGGATCCAAAAAATACGATCCATTAGAGGTTAGTGATTCAAGATTTCATGAAATTGAAACCAAGTATTATACGAAAGAGCTTCACAAAGCTGCTTTTGTTCTGCCAAAGTTTGTTCAAGATTTAACCCGTTAAGGAGGAGTTTTATATGCGCTTTGATGAAGCTTATTCAGGAAATGTATTTATTCGCAGTCATCAAAATTATGAGGAAAGCCAAGCAGTAATCTATGGAATGCCAATGGATTGGACAGTAAGCTATCGACCAGGCTCTCGTTTTGGTCCTGCTCGTATTCGTGAAGTCTCCATTGGTTTAGAAGAGTATAGTCCATATTTGGACCGAGAATTAGAAGAAGTTAAGTACTTTGATGCTGGAGATATTCCATTGCCATTCGGAAATCCGCAAAGAAGTATTGATATGATAGAAGATTATATTGATTCTCTATTAAAAGATAATAAATTCCCAATCGGAATGGGTGGGGAGCATTTAGTTTCTTGGCCAGTCATTAAAGCAATGTATAAAAAATATCCGGATTTAGCCGTTATCCATATGGATGCTCATACGGACTTGCGCTCTGAATATGAAGGGGAACCACTATCTCATTCAACACCAATTCGCAAAGCCGCTGAATTAATGGGCGGTAAGAATGTGTTTTCATTTGGTATACGTTCCGGAATGAAGGAAGAATTCCAATGGGCGAAGGACAACGGAATGTTCATTGCGAAATTTGAAGTATTAGAACCGTTAAAAGAGATTTTACCTAAGCTTGCAGGTCGTCCTGTATATGTCACCATTGATATTGATGTCCTTGACCCTGCACATGCTCCTGGGACAGGTACTGTAGACTGTGGAGGAATTACATCCAAAGAATTACTTGCATCCATTCATGAGATTGCTCGTTCCAATGTGAACGTTGTTGGATGCGATTTAGTAGAAGTGGCTCCCATTTATGACCCATCTGAGCAGACAGCTAATACTGCGAGCAAGTTAATTCGAGAAATGATTCTTGGTTGGGTGAAATGATTCTTTAGGTAAAAGCCGGTATGTATCATCGGCTTTTTCCTATTTAATAGTATTAAATTTTAATGAATTTTTTTCCATTCCATTTTTGGTAGCAGTTAATCCTTTGTTCAATCACTCCAAAAAATAGCTAAGTTCGTTTATACTAAAGTAATAATAAAACATTTTGGAGTGACGCCATTGGCTATTATGATAACAATGCTTGCCCTAGGAGCCCTCTTGGGATTTATTGGAGCAGGCGGATCCGGATTTATTATTGCAATTTTAACATTGGTTTTTAAAGTGCCTATTCACACTGCACTAGGAACTTCTCTAACCGCAATGGCCTTTACCAGCCTTTCGGGTGCCTTCAGTCACTACCGGGAAGGGAATACATCGGTAAAAGCGGGAATCATTGTTGGATTATTTGGGGCAGCAGGGTCCTTTGTTGGGTCCAAAATCGCAGCGCTCATCCCAACGAATTACATGCACTTTTGTACAGCAGGAATGCTGTTTTTATCAGCGCTTTTATTGATAGTCAGATTATTTTTACTGAAGGAAAAAACTGTAAAAGAATCCGATGGGCGGATTAGTGCTGTGTTTGTGCTGAAAGCTGCAGTATTAGGAATAGTCGTTGGAATTCTTTCAGGTACTTTTGGAATCGGCTCCACGCCGTTTATTCAATTGGGTCTGCTTACATTTTTAGGACTTACCTTGCGTCAATCCGTTGGTACAACGATGCTTGTCATCGTTCCAATTGCTATCGGTGGTGGGATTGGTTTTACATCCGAGGGTTATTTAGATTTTGTTTTATTACTGCAGGTACTTATAGGAACTATGTTAGGGGCATATATTGGAGCAAAATTTACCAATCTTGTTCCGAAAGTAATTTTAAAAACGGCAATGATATTAACCCCGGCAGTTTCTGCACTAATACTTACTTTGTAAAAGATGCTTATTATGATAATAAGTGTCTTTTTTCGCTTATTAAAGAAGGAGCTATGTGTCAGTTTATGAACATAACGAGTGGTCTAGCTGCAGCGCCTATTGGCTACCGAATTTCATAGTGATTGATTTTCTACCTATTTATTTTTATACTAAAAAGGTTATACTGATGAATTGTAAAGGATGTGAATGATTTGGCAGTTGAGACTAGGACGACAAGTATACCTGTCAAAATTCACTTGAATACCACCATTGATCATGGCGGAGAAGCTGAAGACTATGAGCTTACTTTATTCGGAGAATATTATCAAAAAGATCAGGCCGCTTTTTTAAAATATGAAGAGCTATTACAAGAAGGTTCGATTCAAACGGTAGTAAAAGTGAAGGAAAGAGAAGCACTAATTTTGCGGAGCGGTTCAATAAAAATGCGCTTAGCGTTTGATTTAGATAGTGAAAAAGCCGGTTCCTATGAAGGGGAATATGGTACATTATTATTAACAACGCAGACAAAAAGTTTACAGAACAAAAAATCTCAATCCGTTCCATTAGCAGGACAATTTATTTTAAAATATGACTTAAAAATGCAAGGTTCCATTGTTGGTACATATAAAATGGTTTTAGAGTATAAGGAGGTAAGCGAATGAATATAGCAGAACAGATTCAAGCGAATTTAAAAAATGAGATTAAAGCCGCTGTTATGAAAGCTGGTTTAGCGACAGAGGAACAGATTCCAGATATTATTTTAGAGACACCGAAGGATAAAGCACATGGTGATTATGCAACAAATGCGGCAATGCAATTGGCACGTGTCGCGAAAAAGGCGCCAAAAATGATTGCTGAGGAAATTATTAATCACTTTGACCGCTCAAAAGCTTCCATTGAAAAAATGGAGCTTGCAGGACCAGGATTTATTAATTTTTACATGGATAATAGCTATTTAACGGACTTGATTCCGACTATTTTGTCGGAGGGAAATGAATATGGCCGTTCGAATGCAGGAAAAGGTCAAAAGATACAGGTCGAGTTTGTTTCCGCGAATCCTACAGGTGATTTGCATTTAGGACATGCTCGTGGTGCCGCTGTTGGAGACTCTCTTTGTAATGTATTAGACAAAGCAGGCTATGAAGTAAGCCGCGAGTATTATATAAATGATGCTGGAAACCAAATCCACAATCTTGCTTTATCTGTGGAAGCTCGATATTTCCAAGCGCTTGGACAAGAGAAAGAAATGCCGGAAGATGGATATCACGGTCAAGATATTATTGAGATAGGAAAAAAATTAGCGGAACAATATGGAGACAAGTACGCACAAGCTGATGAGCAGGAACGTTATGAATTTTTCCGTGGGTATGGTCTTGATTATGAAATGGCCAAATTAAAAGCGGACCTTGAAAACTTCCGTGTTCCATTTGATGTTTGGTATTCTGAGACATCTCTGTACAAAAACGGAAAAATTGATGAGACATTGAAAGAGCTTCGTGAAAGAGGTCATGTCTACGATGAAGATGGTGCGACATGGTTTAGATCAACGGACTTCGGAGACGATAAAAATCGTGTTCTAATCAAAAACGATGGATCCTATACGTATTTAACTCCAGATATCGCGTATCATAAAGATAAATTTGACCGCGGATTTGAAAAATTGATTAATATTTGGGGTGCGGATCATCACGGCTATATCCCTCGTATGAAAGCTGCGATGGAAGCATTAGGATATGATCCCAATAACTTAGAAGTAGAAGTTATTCAGCTTGTGCATTTATATAAAAACGGCGAGAAAATGAAAATGAGTAAACGTACAGGTAAAGCCGTTACAATGCGTGATCTAATTGAAGAAGTAGGCTTGGATGCGGTTCGCTATTTCTTCGCTATGAGAAGTGCAGATACGCATATGGATTTTGACCTTGATTTAGCTGTTTCCCAATCAAATGAAAATCCTGTGTATTATGCTCAATATGCACATGCTCGTATTTGCAGTATTTTACGACAAGGAGAAGAGCAAGGCTTCACGGTAAATGAAAATGCCAATGTTAAACTTATTCAAGCAGAGAAGGAAATTGATTTGTTAAAGAAAATGGGTGACTTCCCATCGGCTATTGCGGAAGCAGCGGAAAAGCGTATCCCACATCGCATTACAAATTACATTAATGATTTAGCTCAAGCATTCCACAGCTTTTATAATGCGGAAAAGGTATTGGATAAAGACAACGAAGATCTTACTAATGCTCGATTAGCATTAATTAAATCGGTTCAAATAACAATGAAGAATGCATTAGCCCTAATTGGGGTTTCAGCTCCGGAGAAAATGTAAAATTTTTAGAACAGGTATCCGTTTGGGTACCTGTCTTTTTGATTTTTATAAAATGGTGATTTTACTAATTCAGTCATAGCTCATGATATTTCAGTAGATACCTTAATAAATAACAAATCCCCATAATCGTGCAAAAAATGTCCCAACTGCACGATGCATTTGGGACATTTATAATAAATCTGCCACTAACTTTGCGCCGAGTTCTTTCAACTTGGTTGCATACTTTGTGTTGTTCAATTCCTCGAGCGAAAGGCGATGAGAGTCTAAGATATCCTTCTCGACCACTTTAATCATGCTTTGAATAAAATCATGATCATAAATATAACAATTTATCTCAAGATTCAAGTAAATACTTCTGCGGTCAAAATTTGCTGTTCCAATTTGACAGACTTCCTCATCTACTATAATAATTTTTGCATGATAAAACCCGTTCAAATACTGGTATACTTCTGCCCCCAACTCAATTAAAATCCGAAAGTAGAAAAAAGAGGCCTCTTTTACTAAGATATGATCTGCCTTTTTTGGTACAATAATTCTAATTTTTACTCCCCTTTTTAATGCGTCGTTTAATTTCGCTAAAATAATTTTTGACGGAACAAAGTAAGGAGTTCCAATACAAATGGATTCTTTTGCAGATTCAATTAATTCACATATAGTATGTTCTAGGCGCAAGCCTTCTGTTGGAAAAAACTGATGGTCCATATTCCCTGTTGCTGGTCCAGAAAAGTATTTTTCGCTAATCGAAACCGTGTTTTTTGAAGATTGATTCCAATTTACACAAAACTCATTTTGCAAATCATGAACACTTTCACCGAAAATGCGTAGGTGGTAATCCCGCCAAGGTGATAGGACGGAATCTTCATCTATATATTCCTTCCCAACATTGTACCCGCCAACATACGCTACTTTTCCATCTATAATAGATATTTTTCGATGATTCCTTTGCTGAAGTGAAAAAAAGGGATATGGAAACTTTAATCGATTACTATATGCAACTTGACCTCCTGCGTTTCTTAATTCCGTTATTAATGATTTAGGAGTATTATGGCTGCCCAACCAATCTAACAGTAGACGAACTTCAATTCCTTGTTTCGCCTTTTGGATCAATAGTTTTAAAAAATTTTTGCTAAACTGATCGTCTTTTACAATATAAAATAAAATATGAATACTTGATTGCGCATTTTTAATATCGGTAAGCAAAAATGAGAATAGATCCTTCCCATGTGTAATAAGATGAATATCTCCTTTACGTTTGGAATAGTCTCTAAAAGAACTGTTGTGGTGAAAACGCCTTTTCCCCATCTTAAAATCGACGATGCAATACGCAACAACTACTATAATCAATAAAGCTAAAATTGAAACCCATATCATCATACCCTCTCCTCAAGAGTCATACAGTCTTACTAGTATAGCCAAAAGGCCGGCAAATCATGTGGTAATAATATAAGTAAAGCTGGATGAATATAAAAATAAGAGATGAAAATATCATATTATTTGCTATTATAAATTTTAAAAAAATATCATAGAAATCTGTTGACTGAATGCTCATTCATTATATAATGTAAGTAAGCAACATTCAGAAAATTTAGGTGTTTGAAGGGAAATTCACCTTGGAGGGGAGTGTTTTCACAGTTATGAGTTGGTTATTGTGGGTGAATTGGATTGTGTTTCTTTTTGTAACCGTTTACGCAATATCCTTGTTTGTGTATGTGGTCAAAACGAGGATTCAATATATCAAACTAGGGAAAAAAGTAGAGTTTGATAAACGTATGAAGGAACGGTTTCGAAAGATTTGGATTAATGTATTTGGTCAAAAGAAGCTGCTAAAGGATAAAAAGAGCGGCATCATCCATGTTATGTTTTTCTATGGCTTTATTCTAGTACAATTTGGCGCCATTGATTTTATTTGGAGAGGGCTAGCTCCTGACTCTCATTTGCCGTTAGGACCTCTTTATTCAGGCTTTACGTTTTTTCAAGAGATTGTGACGTTAATGATCTTAGTGGCAACATTCTGGGCTTTTTATCGAAGGTATATTGAAAAGTTAGTACGTTTAAAACGAGGGTTTAAATCAGGACTTGTTTTATTATTTATTGGTGGATTAATGATATCTGTACTAGTAGGAAGCGGAATGGGTATCATTTGGCATGGTGAAGAATTATCGTGGACAGAACCAATCGCATCCTGTATTGCCGCTGCATTTGGATGGATTGGAGAAACGGGATCTATCGTTGTATTTTATATTGCATGGTGGATACATTTACTTTTCCTATTAGCGTTCTTAGTCTATGTTCCACAGTCAAAACATGCGCACTTAATTGCAGGACCGGCAAATGTTTTCTTAAATCGTCTAGATGGCGCTGGGAAACTAAGTCCTATTAACTTTGAAGATGAAACACAGGAATCATTTGGTGTTGGGAAAATTGAGGATTTCAAACAACATCAATTAGTAGACCTATATGCCTGCGTGGAATGTGGTCGTTGTACCAATATGTGTCCCGCAACAGGAACGGGAAAAATGCTGTCTCCGATGGATTTAATTGTGAAGCTGCGAGACCATTTAACAAACTATGGAGCAGCCGTTACTTCCAAGCAACCGTGGGTACCGACATTTGCCTTTTCTCATACAAAAGGAAATCAAATTGCTTTAGCGAGTGCTGGTCAAGGGGCAGAGGAATCGGCAGCAGCATTAAGCTACAGCCCAAGTCTTATTGGCGATATTATTACAGAAGAGGAAATTTGGGCTTGTACAACTTGCCGCAACTGTGAGGACCAATGTCCAGTAATGAATGAGCATGTGGATAAAATCATAGATCTTCGCCGTTATTTAGTTTTAACAGAAGGAAAAATGAATCCGGATGCACAAAGGGCAATGCAAAACATTGAACGCCAAGGGAATCCATGGGGATTAAATCGCAAGGAACGCGAAAACTGGCGTGAGGTAAGAGACGATGTGTACGTTCCAACTGTAAAGGAATTGAAAAAAGCTGGAGAGGAATTTGAATATTTATTTTGGGTTGGCTCTATGGGTTCTTTCGACAATCGCAGCCAAAGAATAGCGTTATCATTTGCGAAACTGATGAATGAAGCGGGTGTGAAGTTCGCTATTTTAGGTAATAAAGAGAAAAATTCAGGAGATACTGCCCGTCGTTTAGGAAATGAGTTTTTATTCCAAGAACTAGCTACACAAAATATCGATGAGTTTCAAAAAAATGATGTAAAGAAAATAGTTACGATTGACCCGCATGCCTATAATATTTTCAAAAAGGAATATCCGGACTTCGGTTTAGAAGCGGAAGTATATCACCATACAGAGCTTCTTCATCAATTATTGCAGGATGGTCGTCTTGTTCCAAAATATGAGGTGAATGAAACGATTACTTTCCATGATTCCTGTTATTTAGGACGTTACAATGAAGTCTATGATCCACCTCGTGAGATTTTAAAATCACTCCCAGGTGTAAAGCTTGTAGAAATGGAGCGTAATCGTGAGACAGGAATGTGCTGTGGAGCTGGCGGCGGTTTAATGTGGATGGAAGAAGATACAGGCCATCGTATCAATGTTGCACGTACGGAACAAGCATTAGCTGTGAATCCATCTGTTATCAGTTCTGGATGTCCATACTGTCTAACAATGCTTTCAGATGGTACGAAAGCAAAAGAAGTCGAGGATAATGTTAAGACGTATGACGTGGCAGAGCTTCTTGAAAAAGCTGTTTGTGGTGGACCGGAACAAACAAACGTTGCATCCTAAATATTTTTTTATTAAAATATTTCAATTTTTAATATTTATCATATATTATAGAATTATAAAACTTCTGAAAGGGACTTTTGATGTCCCTTTTCTATTCACTCTTTGTCGAGCGAGCGTTCAGTCGATATTGTTAAAGCTATGATTAAGAAAATGTTAGTTTTCGTATTCCATAATATGAAAGCGGTTACTAATTCGTTTTTTTGGGGAGGAGATCGAAATGGCAAGAACAGTGATTCTAAGCGGTGCAAGAACACCATTTGGCAAATTTGGCGGTGGTTTAAGTACATTAACTGCTACGCAGTTAGGCGGAATAGCTGTTAAAGAAGCTTTGCATCGCGCCAGTATCAAACCCGAAGACGTGCAAGAGGTCATTATAGGTACTGTTTTGCAAGGTGGTCAAGGACAGATTCCTTCCAGGCAAGCAGCTAGGGAGGCAGGAATACCTTGGGAAGTGAAGACGGAAACTATTAACAAAGTTTGCGCGTCCGGTATGAGAAGTGTCACACTGGCAGATCAGATTATCCGTGCTGGGGATGAGGATTTAATTGTGGCAGGCGGAATGGAATCCATGTCCAATGCTCCTTATATTCTTCCAAAGGCACGTTGGGGATTAAGAATGGGCGATGCGGTGCTCAAGGATTTAATGATTCATGATGGTTTAACATGTTGTTTCAGTGGAGTTCATATGGGGACGTATGGGAATGGTACTGCAGAAGAATTTAAGATTACGAGAGAAGAACAAGACGAGTGGGCATACAGAAGTCATCAACGTGCCATTGAAGCAATAGAAAAAGGATTATTAGCAGAAGAGATAGTTCCAGTTTCCGTTCCACAGCGAAAAGGGGAACCGCTTGTAATAAAAGAGGATGAGGCTCCGAGAAAGGATACTTCACTGGATAAACTGGCGAAATTGTCCCCAGCATTTGATAAGAACGGAACAATCACTGCAGGAAATGCTCCAGGAGTAAATGATGGGGCAGCAGCGTTAGTGTTAATGAGTGAAGAAAGAGCGCAGAAGGAAGGCAGAGAACCACTTGCTTATATCCTTGGACATACAGCTATCGCTACAGAAGCGAAAGATTTTCCGCAAACACCTGGATTAGTCATCAATGAGTTATTAAAGAAAACAGGGAAAACGGTAGAAGACATAGATTTATTTGAAATTAATGAGGCTTTTGCAGCTGTTGCCTTAGCAAGCAGCAAAATTGCCAATCTCAATCCGGAAAAAGTCAATGTCAATGGAGGGGCAGTGGCACTTGGACACCCTATAGGAGCAAGTGGAGCAAGAATTATTTTAACCCTTGCATACGAACTAAAGAGGCGTGGTGGCGGAGTTGGAATAGCAGCCATCTGTTCTGGAGGCGGTCAAGGTGACGCTATTATGATTGAGGTTCAGTAAAAGGAGGTACATTCAATGAATATTAATACAGTAATGGTTATCGGTGCCGGCCAAATGGGATCTGGGATTGCACAGGTTTGTGCACAGGCTGGTTATAGAGTGATATTGAATGATTTAAAGGATGAATTTGTAGACAGAGGTTTAGAGGTAATTTCAAAAAACCTTTCCCGTCAAGTGCAAAAGGAAAGAATGACCGAAGATGAAATGAATGGCATTCTAGCTAATTTAGTAAAATCTACGAATCTAGGAGATGCGAAAGAAGCAGATATTGTAATTGAAGCAGCGGTAGAAAATATGAGCATTAAAGCAAAAATTTTCTCCGATTTAGACCAAATTGTACCGGAGCATACTATCTTGGCGTCAAATACTTCATCCTTGCCAATAACGGAAATTGCAGCCGTAACACAACGCCCGGAAAAAGTAATTGGTATGCATTTTATGAACCCAGTGCCGGTTATGAAGCTTGTGGAAATCATCCGTGGGCTAGCGACAGCCGAGGAAGTATATAAAGCCATAGAGGATATGACAAAAACATTGAATAAAGTACCAGTGGAAGTGAATGATTTTCCGGGCTTCGTTTCTAATCGAATTCTTATGCCGATGATTAATGAAGCTATTTATACATTGTACGAAGGGGTAGCAACGAAAGAGGCAATTGACGAGGTTATGAAGCTTGGGATGAATCATCCAATGGGGCCGCTTACGCTTGCAGATTTTATCGGATTGGATACATGTCTATATATTATGGAGACCCTGCATGAAGGATTTGGAGATGATAAATATCGACCATGTCCACTTCTCAGAAAATATGTGAAAGCTGGGTGGTTAGGTAAGAAAACGGGACGGGGATTTTACATTTACAACTAATTAATAGTACAAAGCAGAATAAAGGGGTGACAGGGATGGAGCTGCACTTTACAGAAGAGCAAATCATGATGAGAAACATGGTTCGTGACTTTGCGGAAAGCGAAATTATCCCTTTTATTGAAAATATGGAAGATGGCAAATTCCCGAGGGAAATCCTCCGTAAAATGGGTGAACTTGGTTTGATGGGGATTATAGTACCTGAGGAATATGGTGGCTCGGGAATGGATTATACATCTTATATTATTGCAATACATGAGCTTTCAAAGGTTAGTGCAACAATAGGGGTTATACTTTCCGTACACACATCGGTGGGCACAAGCCCGATCCTTTATTTTGGTACGGAGGAGCAAAAGCAAAAATATGTTCCGAAGCTAGCGTCGGGGGAATACCTGGGAGCATTTTGTTTAACAGAAGCCAATGCAGGTTCAGATGCCAAAAGCCTAAGAACAAAGGCGGTCAAACAAGGGGATTATTATATATTAAATGGCTCAAAAATGTTTATTACTAATGGTGGTGAAGCGGATGTTTACATCGTCTTTGCTAAAACCAGTGAGACAGATATTACTGCATTTATTGTGGAAAAGAATACACCAGGACTAATAATCGGAAAAGATGAGCATAAAATGGGTCTTTCCGGTTCAAGGACGGTACAGCTCACCTTTGAAGATATGAGGGTTCCTACAGAAAATCGATTAGGAGATGAAGGACAAGGCTATAAAATCGCTATGGCTAACCTGGATAGCGGACGTATTGGAATAGCAACCCAAGCTCTTGGGATTGCGGAAGCAGCTTTTGAAAGGGCTGTAGAATATGCAAAGGAACGCAAGCAATTCGGTAAGCCAATTGCTGCACAACAAGGGGTTGGCTTTAAACTGGCAGATATGGCAACAAGTGTGGAGGCAGCAAAATTGCTCGTATATCGTGCGGCAAATCTTCATACAGAAGGGCTACCATGTGGAAAAGAAGCGTCTATCGCAAAATTATTTGCTTCTCGTACTGCAGTAGAAGTGACAACAGAAGCAATCCAAGTGTTCGGAGGCTATGGATATACGAAAGATTATCCGGTGGAAAGGTTTTTTCGTGATGCGAAAATCACTGAAATATATGAAGGTACAAGTGAAATTCAACGTATTGTAATTAGCAAACACTTAGTCTAGGAGGAATACAAGATGAATTTTAAGCTATCAGAAGAACATGAAATGATAAGAAAAATGGTCCGGGATTTTGCAGAAAATGAGGTAGCTCCAACGGCTGCGGAACGTGATGAGCAGGAGCGCTTTGACCGTGAAATTTTCGATAAGATGGCAGAGTTAGGGTTAACGGGAATCCCTTGGCCGGAAGAATACGGAGGAATTGGCAGTGATTATTTAGCATACTGTATTGCGGTAGAAGAACTATCGCGAGTATGTGCATCCACTGGGGTAACTCTTTCGGCTCATACATCCTTAGCGGGTTGGCCAATTTTTAAATTTGGATCCGAAGAACAGAAACAAAAATACTTACGTCCAATGGCTGAAGGTAAAAAAATCGGTGGATATGGGTTAACAGAACCAGGGTCAGGTTCAGATGCGGGCGGAATGAGAACAACCGCTCGTTTGGAAGGAGACCATTACGTATTGAACGGTTCAAAAATTTTCATTACGAATGGAGGGGTCGC
Source organism: Heyndrickxia camelliae (assembly GCF_002844575.1). Lineage (GTDB taxonomy): Bacteria > Bacillota > Bacilli > Bacillales > Bacillaceae_C > Margalitia > Margalitia camelliae. The sequence continues at coordinate 7,808 of NZ_PIQO01000008.1, read as the reverse complement.
AGATATTTATGTAGTATTTGCTCTAACCGATCCATCTTCCAAGCATAAAGGCACTAGCGCATTTATTATTGAATCAGATTTTTCCGGCTTTTCTGTGGGGAAAAAAGAGAAAAAGCTAGGGATTCGTTCATCCCCAACAACAGAAATTATTTTTGAAGATTGTATAGTACCAAAGGAAAACCTTCTCGGTGAAGAAGGGGATGGCTTTAAAATTGCCATGATGACCTTAGATGGCGGACGTAACGGAATTGCTGCTCAAGCTTTGGGAATCGCCCAAGGTGCATTGGACGCAGCTGTTGCTTATGCGAAGGAACGACATCAATTTGGAAAACCAATTGTAGCTAACCAAGGGGTATCTTTTAAATTAGCGGATATGGCTACTAGTATAGAGGCATCTCGTCTATTAACCTATCAAGCTGCATGGTTAGAATCGAATGGTCTGCCATATGGAAAGGAATCCGCAATGTCAAAACTATTTGCGGGTGATACAGCAATGAAAGTAACGACGGAGGCCGTTCAAATATTTGGAGGTTATGGCTATACAAAAGACTATCCAGTGGAAAGATACATGCGTGATGCGAAGATTACGCAAATCTATGAAGGTACACAAGAGATTCAAAGATTAGTTATTTCAAGAATGCTTACAAAGTAATAGGAAAAGCGTAGGCGCCTTGCTCATCAGCGTATGGATTTCGTAGTCTTCAACTGAGATAAAGGAAACCGTGCTGAGGTAGTCCACGAGCTATTGAAAATGGAACTACTCTTCACATGATATTGACTATCACTAGGAAGAAGACGGAGAAATCCACTAGCCGATAGGAGCCAGTGATATGTGAAGTGCCAAGTTTCACTTGGAGCTGAAAATAGAAATTAATGAACTACTAATGAATTTTAGCATTTCAATAAGGAGGCGATGAAGGGTAGTGAATAAAAAACGAACAGTCCATGCCTCTGTGAAAGACGAACGATTGGTTAGGATGCGCAGAAATCAAATGATTCGAGGAGCTGTTGCCCTTTTCAAACAAAAGGGCTTCCACCGAACGACAACGCGGGAAATTGCGCAGGCCGCAGGATTCAGTATTGGTACATTATACGAATATATTAGAACAAAAGAGGATGTTTTATATTTAGTTTGCGATAGCATCTATGACCAGGTAAGGGAACGCCTGCAGGGAATGGATGTTGACAAGGGGACACTGGATAGCCTGAGACTTGGAATTGCTTATTATTTTAAAATTATGGATGAAATGCAGGACGAAGTACTTGTAATGTATCAAGAAGCAAAGTCCTTATCCAAGGATGCCTTGCCATATGTGCTAAAAAAAGAATTAGAGATGGTAGGAATGTTTGAAACCATCATCAGGCGATGTGTCGATAATGGAGAGCTAGTGATGGACAACAAACACATTGATTTATTAGCCCATAATATTTTTGTGCAAGGGCAAATGTGGGGCTTCAGGAGATGGGCCCTAGGAAAAAACTACTCTATTGATGATTATATTAAGGTGCAAACGGATTTGCTTTTTACAGGGATTGAACAATATCAGAAACAACTGTGAACAGGGGGATGAAAAATGAGCACAGTTCAAATATATCGACCAAAACATGCGGTACGTTTTGTAACAGCATCCAGCCTTTTTGATGGTCATGATGCCTCTATCAATATCATGAGGAGAATTTTGCAGTCAAGCGGTGCGGAGGTTATCCATCTTGGTCATAATCGTTCAGTAGAAGAGGTCGTCAATGCGGCAATCCAGGAGGATGTACAAGGAATTGCGATCTCTTCGTACCAAGGGGGACATGTGGAATATTTTAAATACATGTATGACCTGTTGAAAGAAAGAGGTGCTTCCCATATTCGTATTTATGGGGGAGGTGGCGGAGTTATCATTCCTCGCGAAATAAAAGAGTTACATGATTATGGAATTGCGCGTATTTTCTCACCTGATGACGGAAGAGAATACGGCCTTCAAGGGATGATTAATATCATGTTGGAGGAATGTGATCACCCTACCTATACCGGATCTTTACAAGAAGAGATTGAAAAGTTGCACACAGGAAATATTAATTCCGTGGCAAAGCTTATCACGATTGCAGAAAATCATTTAGAGTTAAAGGATGAAGCAGCAGCAGCGGTTGAAAGAGCTTTTCTTGAATTAAAAAATGTTGAGTCAAAGTCTCCTGTAATTGGAATAACTGGTACAGGTGGAGCAGGAAAAAGTTCCCTGACAGACGAACTGATTCGCCGCTTTCTTAATGAAATAACGGAAAAAAGGATTGCAATACTATCTGTGGATCCGACAAAGCAAAAAACGGGTGGGGCATTACTTGGAGATAGAATTCGAATGAACGCTATTTTCAATTCACGTGTTTATATGAGAAGCTTGGCAACACGTGGATCTAGAAGTGAGCTATCTCTTGCAATAAAGGATGCTATTAATGTAGTAAAAGCTGCCGGATTTGATTTCATTATTGTAGAAACAAGTGGAATCGGGCAAGGGGACGCAGAAATTACGGAGATTTGTGATATCTCCATGTATGTCATGACAAGTGAATTCGGGGCACCTTCGCAATTGGAAAAAATCGATATGATTGATTATGCCGATCTTATTGTTATCAATAAATTTGAACGCCAAGGCTCAGAAGATGCAAGAAGCCAGGTTCGAAAACAATATCAACGGAGCCATTTACTCTTTGATCGAGACCTGAAAAATATGCCGGTTTACGGTACAATTGCAAGTCAATTTAATGATCCAGGAACGAATGCCCTTTTTGCTGCCCTTATTGAAAAAGTAAATGAAAAGATGGGCTTGAATTGGAAAGTACCGTTTTCAAAGGATGTAAAGGTTGAAAAGCAAAATGTCATTATTCCGAATAGCAGAAGATATTACTTGCGGGAGATATCTGATACTGTAAGGAATTATCATAAAAAGGCGGAAGAACAAGTTCGTTTGGCAAGAAAGTTATTCCAATTAGAAGGTGCTATTGCTGCAGCGAAAGAAACAGGATTAAATCAAGAAGTTATATCTCCACTAGAAGCAGTAAAGCAGGATATAGAGGAAAAACTTACGACAGAGTCGAAAAAAATACTAAAAGGTTGGAATCAACTAAAGGAGAAATACGCAGGTGATCAATTTATCACGAAGATACGTGATAAAGAAATTATAACCGAACTAAAGACAATCAGTCTTTCAGGTCTTAAAATTCCAAAAGTGGCTCTTCCCAAATACGAAGATTATGGTGAAATCCTAAAGTGGGTATATAAAGAAAATGTTCCTGGGTCTTTTCCGTTTACTGCAGGAGTATTTCCTTTCAAGCGTGAAGGAGAAGATCCTAAACGACAGTTTGCTGGGGAAGGAACACCGGAAAGAACGAACAAAAGGTTCCACTACTTATCCAAGGATGATTCCGCTAAGCGTCTAAGTACTGCATTTGACTCTGTTACATTATATGGAGAGGATCCTGATTATCGCCCAGACATTTATGGAAAAGTAGGGGAATCAGGGGTAAGTATTTGCACATTAGATGATATGAAAAAGCTGTACGAAGGTTTTGATTTATGCCATCCATCAACTTCCGTTTCTATGACGATCAATGGACCAGCACCAATCATTTTGGCTATGTTTATGAATACGGCTATTGATCAACAGGTGAAAAAGAAAGAAGAGGAACTTGGCCGAGTATTATCAGTAGAAGAATTTACTCAAGTAAAAGAGCAAACGCTCCAAGTGGTGCGCGGTACAGTGCAAGCAGATATTTTAAAAGAAGATCAAGGACAAAATACTTGTATTTTTTCAACTGAATTTGCCTTAAGAATGATGGGGGATATTCAACAATATTTTATTGATCATAAAGTTCGTAACTACTATTCCGTTTCCATCTCAGGCTATCATATTGCGGAAGCGGGAGCTAATCCGATTTCACAGCTTGCTTTTACATTAGCAAATGGCTTTACCTATGTAGAATACTACTTAAGCCGCGGAATGAATATTAATGATTTCGCACCAAACTTATCATTCTTTTTCTCTAACGGCCTTGATCCAGAGTACTCTGTAATTGGGAGAGTGGCCAGACGAATTTGGGCTACTGTGATGAGAGATAAATATGGGGCAAATGAGCGCAGCCAGAAATTGAAATATCATATTCAAACATCCGGACGTTCCTTACATGCTCAGGAGATTGACTTTAACGATATTCGTACCACACTCCAAGCGTTAATGGCCTTGCATGATAATTGTAACTCTCTTCACACCAATGCATATGATGAGGCAATCACGACTCCTACAGAGGAATCGGTAAGACGGGCAATGGCCATTCAAATGATTATTACAAAGGAACATGGTTTAACGAAAAATGAAAATCCGCTACAAGGTTCCTTTATTATTGAAGAATTAACAGATCTGGTCGAAGAAGCGGTCCTTCAAGAATTTGAGAAAATAAACGATCGCGGTGGAGTACTGGGTGCAATGGAAACACAATATCAACGCGGGAAAATTCAGGAAGAATCTATGTACTATGAAATGAAGAAGCATTCAGGAGAACTTCCGATTATTGGTGTTAATACGTATTTAAATCCAAACCCGCCTTCTGAAGAAGAAATGAATAATATTGAATTGGCTCGTGCTACAACCGAAGAAAAGGAAACACAAATCAGAAACCTCCATGAGTTTCAAGTACGAAATGAAGACAAAGTAGAAGAGGCACTAAAAAGATTAAAACAAGCAGCTGTGAATAATGGTAACATCTTTGCGGAATTAATGGAAACCGTTAAAGTGGCAAGTCTTGGACAGATAACGAAGGCGCTTTATGAAGTGGGCGGCCAGTATAGACGAAATATGTAAGTACAGAAACAAAATAGCTCTGATGTAAAACAGGGCTATTTTGTTTTTGAAAAAATTATGAAATTTACTAATATGGATAATTATTCTTGAAAAATGGTTCAAGGCTAGCTATTGCGCCTATCAACTAGTGGATTTCTCCGTCTCTACACTGCGATAAGTCAACATCATGTAAAAAATGAGGACGTGTGCTACCTCAGCACGGATTACTTTATCTCTGTCAAAGACTACAAGAAGGAAATTACACTTCAAATTTTACTCATTTGTATACCGATGAGCAAAGCGACTGTGTATTTGTATATTGCATATGGCTAAAAAACAGGTAAAATTAAATTTGAACTAATAGATATAAGGACAATCAATTGAGTACATAAATACTCTTTGGAGAAAAAAGAGTACTAAAGAACATGGAAAGGGTAAGTCACTAGCATAATTGTTATAAATTTGTTTATAATGGTAAATATGTATTTTGCCCTGAAGATGTTTTTTTGCCTTTTTTCACTCTAATGAGTGTAAATATAGAAAGGAAGTGCGAAGTTGAGTTTACAGCAATTATCCAAAGAAGATTTAAAAGAAATGTCTCTTATTGAGCTTGCTTATCAACTAATGGAAGAAAAAAAGCAAGCATATGCATTTTCGGATTTAGTTGATGAATTAGCAGGTCTGCTAGAATTATCAAAAGATGAAATCCGTTCAAGAATGGTTCAATTTTACACAGATATAAATATTGATGGTCGTTTTCTTAGCTTAGGTGAAAATCGCTGGGGATTAAGAATTTGGTATCCATATGATCAAATTGATGAAGAAATTGCACCAGCTGTTAAATCTAAGAAGAAAAAAGCTAAAAAGGTTTATGAAGAAGATGAAGATCTTGAATTACTGGATGACGATCTAGACTACGATGATTTAGATGATTTTGAAGATGATGATTTAATCGATGATGAGGACGAGGAAGACGAAGAGGATGACTTCGTAGATCTTGATGAAGAAGATGAGGCGTTCGAGGAAGACGATGAACTAATCAGCGAGGACGAATATGATCTTGATGTAGATGATGATGATGACATGGATGAAGAAGAAGAGGAAGAAGAACTTGAAGAGGAAGATGAAAAATAATCCGCTTGACTTCTTTCTTGTAGACAGGTAGTATGTTATTTGGGCTCCTTAGAAAAGGAACTGATAATAATATAAATTATGCTCCCCCTGCATTTTTGCGAGAGGGGGCTTTTTTTGTTTTTAGGGATGTATTCTCTTAATTTTTAGTAAAGATGTGGAAAGTTAGAGTATCAAAATCACAACCTGAGGAACAATAATTTTGACTAAAAGGGGGAAAAATTGTGACAAAATACATCTTTGTAACAGGCGGTGTGGTTTCTTCTTTGGGAAAAGGAATCACTGCAGCATCATTAGGCAGACTGCTTAAAAATCGTGGTTTATCTGTAACCATTCAAAAATTTGATCCCTATATTAACGTGGACCCTGGAACAATGAGCCCTTATCAGCATGGTGAAGTCTTTGTTACGGATGATGGTGCTGAAACAGATTTGGATTTAGGGCATTATGAACGTTTTATTGATATTAATGTAACAAAATATAGCAGTGTCACAACGGGTAAAGTATACTCTGAGGTTTTGAGAAAAGAGAGACGCGGAGAATACTTAGGCGGGACAGTGCAAGTAATTCCACATATCACTAATGAAATAAAAAGCAGGGTATTTCGTGCCGGTGAAGTAACGAATGCGGATGTCGTTATTACAGAAATCGGCGGAACTGTTGGGGATATTGAATCGTTGCCATTCCTTGAAGCAATTCGCCAAATAAAAAGTGATATTGGACGCGAAAATGTCATGTATATCCACTGTACATTAGTACCTTTTATTAAGGCAGCAGGAGAAATGAAGACTAAGCCTACTCAACATAGTGTGAAAGAATTACGCAGCTTAGGAATACAACCAAATATTATTGTAGTAAGAACAGAAATGCCAATTTCACAAGATATGAAGGATAAAATTGGTCTGTTTTGTGATATTGATCCAAAGGCGGTTATTGAGTGTCGTGATGCCGATACATTATACTCTATACCATTGGCTCTTCAAGACCAAAACTTAGATCAAATTGTTTGTGACCATTTAAAAATTCAAAGTCCAGAAGCTGATATGACGGAATGGATTCAACTTGTGGAAAGAGTTAGAAACTTGAAGAAGACAACAAGAATCGCTTTAGTAGGGAAATATGTAGAATTGCAGGATGCCTATCTTTCCGTAGTGGAAGCATTAAAACATGCTGGATATACATTTGATGCAGACGTTGACATTGATTGGATCAATGCAGAACACGTAACAGAAGACAATGTGAAGGAATTATTAAAGGATGCAAGTGGAATCCTAGTCCCTGGTGGATTTGGTGATCGTGGAGTGGAAGGGAAAATCCTTGCTATCCAGTATGCACGTGAAAATAAAGTTCCTTTCTTAGGTATTTGTCTTGGAATGCAACTGGCATCTATCGAGTATGCACGAAATGTACTTGGATTAAAAGGAGCACATTCGGCTGAAATCGATCCAACAACAAAATACCCTATTATTGATTTACTGCCAGAACAAAAGGAAATTGAGGATTTAGGCGGTACCTTAAGACTAGGATTATATCCTTGTAGATTAGCAAAAGATACGAAAGCATTTGAAGTATATGGGAAAGAAATTATATACGAAAGACATCGTCACCGCTATGAATTTAATAATCATTATCGCCAGCAAATGGAGGATGAAGGTTTTATATTCTCTGGGACAAGCCCTGACGGTCGTTTAATCGAAATTATCGAATTAAAAGACCATCCATGGTTTGTAGCATCACAATTCCATCCAGAATTTACTTCAAGACCGACAAGACCTCAGCCCTTGTTCCGTGGATTTATAGAAGCGACTCTAAATAATAATTAATACAAAAGAGGCTGGGACATAACTAGCTTCAAAT
>NZ_PIQO01000079.1 GCF_002844575.1 Heyndrickxia camelliae | reverse complement strand
GTGGAGAAGGAAATGAAATATAATACTCAATTTGAATGTATGGACAAGTCTTGCAACACGGTTACTATAGGCCACAATAGAATGGATGGTGTTAGATGTCCAAGATGTTCTGGTCCCGTTATTCCTAAACCATTTAAACTAGGAGAAAAAGTTGGAAAGGATAAACCTTTAAAAACTCAACCTATTACAGACGATATAAACGAAATAGGAAAAACACTGGAAAAACAGATACTTGATTTGGAGGGTAAAATCTCTGATCTTGAGCAAAGTTTAGTAAGTTTAGAGATTAAAAAAAGAGTTAGAGGTTCGGTGTGATTGTTAAATG
>NZ_PIQO01000078.1 GCF_002844575.1 Heyndrickxia camelliae | reverse complement strand
TTTGAAGGTGGCGATGCACAAGGAATGCTAAAAACAGTGAAAGATATATTGTTAAATTGTGATAAGGAATGGCAAGGTCAAGATGCAGTGATATATGACTATCTCTGCGAACAATTTGAAGGAGCTGATGAATAATGTATAAAAAGAGTGAAATTATTAAAGAGAAAAATAAGATAATTACAAAGGTAGGCGAAACAGAAGTCACTGTAACGCCCACATCCATCATTATTAAAGCAAATCAAATTACAGGCTTATAAACACCCGGAGATACTTCCTTGAGTGGTTTATTTGGAATAACATTCACTTCTTCACCATCAATTTTAAATTCCAAAATTAACCC
>NZ_PIQO01000077.1 GCF_002844575.1 Heyndrickxia camelliae | reverse complement strand
CGCCATCTTTCCACACCGGAACCGCCTGGATTATCTGCAAAAAGATACTTTTTAATATAACTAGTTACACTTTCTTTTACGGTCGAAATAGCACCTTTTACAATTCCTAATGTTGTACCGGATAGATTGTCGATATTAGTAAACTTTGAAATCGCTAAACTTACTAATTTAGATGGATGGGAAGCATATTCCCAAAAGTTTTTCGCAATATCGACAGTTTTAGATGTAACCTTCTTTAGACCATCCCAAGCACTTTCTAACCACCCTGTGCCGTCTTTATATTTTGGGAGTAAAGATATAAGTTTTTCTGTTGCGTTACCGTTTAAAACGCTTGAACCTTT
>NZ_PIQO01000076.1 GCF_002844575.1 Heyndrickxia camelliae | reverse complement strand
CGTTCCTTTGTAACTCCATATAGAGTGTCCTACAACCCCAAGAGGCAAGCCTCTTGGTTTGGGCTTCTTCCGTTTCGCTCGCCGCTACTCAGGAAATCGCGTTTGCTTTCTCTTCCTCCGGGTACTTAGATGTTTCAGTTCCCCGGGTCTGCCTTCATTACCCTATGTATTCAGGTAAAGATACTGACCCATTACGATCAGTGGGTTCCCCCATTCGGAAATCTCCGGATCAAAGCTTACTTACAGCTCCCCGAAGCATATCGGTGTTAGTACCGTCCTTCATCGGCTCCTAGTGCCAAGGCATCCACCGTGCGCCCTTACTAACTTAACCTATTAGGTTATTACTTCTTAAAATGGAT
>NZ_PIQO01000075.1 GCF_002844575.1 Heyndrickxia camelliae | reverse complement strand
TAAAAATCTGATTTTAACGGAAATGGAGGTATTCTCATGAGATTTAAATCTGTAAATATAGAAGAATGTGAGATATGCGGAGATAAAGAAGTGATTGGAATTAGAGAAGGGGTAACAGAGGATATTGGCATAGGAAGTTATCATGGAACAAAAGAATTTTGTGATAAATGTTTTGAAGAAAATACCTATACAAATAATTTAGGTTTTACATTCTTAAAGTTTAATAAAAGGTTATTTTGTTATAAACCATTCAATTATTTAGATTTTGGATTTAGAGAAGTTGTTAGTGAAATGGATATAGATAGAGCGTTTAATCCTGATCGTTATAATTTTGAAAAATGGCTTAGTAATTACTAGATAAAATATCCATTT
>NZ_PIQO01000074.1 GCF_002844575.1 Heyndrickxia camelliae | reverse complement strand
GGTAACAATGGCGAGAAGGTCACACCCGTTCCCATCCCGAACACGGAAGTTAAGCTTCTCAGCGCCGATGGTAGTTGGGGGCTGTCCCCCTGCAAGAGTAGGACGTTGCCAGGCTTACATAGTGGAGGATTAGCTCAGCTGGGAGAGCACCTGCCTTACAAGCAGGGGGTCGGCGGTTCGATCCCGTCATCCTCCACCATAATAATGCCGGCCTAGCTCAATTGGTAGAGCACGATTGAATACGCTACGAAGTGATTCATCAGCGTACAGCTCGAGCTGCTACTTGGATAATCTTTCTGAGAGCTGGACGACAATTTTACGAAGTAATTTATCAGCAGTTTCATATAATGTTTTGCCGGCCTAGCTCAATTGGTAGAGCAACT
>NZ_PIQO01000073.1 GCF_002844575.1 Heyndrickxia camelliae | reverse complement strand
AAGCAAAACCAACTCCACTAAAGCCAGGATCCGTAGGGCAAATTCTGCGGTGCATCCCTTGACGATTCCGCAAGCCCCCTTAAAAACCATTTTAAGGGGGCATACCAGCTTTTTTCGCTTGCGAAGTACAAAGACATTAAAAGCATATTAAGACCTTGCCTTTTTGAAAAAAGGCAACCCCAAAAACTTTTCGGAATCGAACTCCCCTACCCCTCAATCCTTGAGGGGATCCCTCGCCGGGTGGCAGGAACAAACGGTTGTTTGTTCAATGCCAAGAGGGTTTGGGACAGAGAATTTGTCAACTCCTTAATTCTCGGTCGGAAAAAACGCCTCCCTGCGATTACCGTTGACAAATGCCGAACAAGTTAATCCTTCCCTTTAATAG
>NZ_PIQO01000072.1 GCF_002844575.1 Heyndrickxia camelliae | reverse complement strand
ACTTTCGTCCATTGCGGAAGATTCCCTACTGCTGCCTCCCGTAGGAGTCTGGGCCGTGTCTCAGTCCCAGTGTGGCCGATCACCCTCTCAGGTCGGCTACGCATCGTTGCCTTGGTGAGCCGTTACCTCACCAACTAGCTAATGCGCCGCGGGTCCATCTGTAAGTGATAGCAAAAGCCATCTTTCAATCTTTCCTCATGCGAGGAAAGAAGTTATCCGGTATTAGCCCCGGTTTCCCGGAGTTATCCCAGTCTTACAGGCAGGTTACCCACGTGTTACTCACCCGTCCGCCGCTAACCAAAATGAAAGTAAACTTTCATTTTGGTCCGCTCGACTTGCATGTATTAGGCACGCCGCCAGCGTTCGTCCTGAGCCAGGATCAAACTCTCCAAAAAAGTGTTTGATATAGCTC
>NZ_PIQO01000071.1 GCF_002844575.1 Heyndrickxia camelliae | reverse complement strand
GCCCAGACACTGGTGTGTCTTTGGATGTTGTCTTATGCTCTCCCGTTGCCATCGGTGGATTATTTGGTTTTGTTGGTGGAATTTCTGGTTCTGTTATTTCAACCGTTACTGGAACTTCAATCTTTCCACCTTTACCATCATCTACGATAACGGTAAACGAATCGTTTCCTGTATACCCCTTATCCGGTATATACGTCCATGTTCCATCTTCATGCACTTTAACAGTTCCATGACTTGGTGATTTACCTTCCTTATAAGTCAATGGATCCCCATCTGGGTCCNTTTACCTTCCTTATAAGTCAATGGATCCCCATCTGGGTCCGAGCCTTTTACTTGCCCAGACACTGGTGTGTCTTTGGATGTTGTTTTGTGATCATCTGACGCACTTGGCTTTTGGTTGATAACTTCAAAATCTGTTGATGGGTTATTGGATTTCTCTACATTATCACCTGTAACCTGAGCTATGTTTGTAATCTTGTTACTACTTTGACCACTCTTCACTTTGGCTTGAAATTCTACTGTATGCCATGCCGTAT
>NZ_PIQO01000070.1 GCF_002844575.1 Heyndrickxia camelliae | reverse complement strand
TTGGGTTACTTGCCAGTTGTCCCGTTAAAGCATCCCCTGGCATTGCTTTTGCCAGTGCAAAGATTAAAATACTTAAAATAAACAACTGAGGGATCATGATTAAAACTCTTCGCAATATAAATTTCAACATTTTCTACATTCCCCTCCCTATGGTAGTGCAACTGAGTGTGTGTCAGAAACAGGTTTTAGTTTATGCACTTTTCCCTCATCGTCAAAATATTTATCATACGAATTTTGATACTCTGCATTCACTTCCCTGCGAAATTCTGACTGTCTTTCTCTGTTTTCAGGATTGATATCAGGAATAGCAGAAATTAAACGTTTAGTATAAATATGTTGTGGATTAGAATAGATATCCTTGCTTGTTCCTTCTTCTACAAATTGACCTCGGAACATGATTCCAATACGGTCACACATATGCTGAATGATACCTAAATCATGGCTGATAAATAAGTACGTTAAATTAAATTCCTTTTGGATATCCTGCATAAAGTTCAATACTTGAGCTTGTACAGAAACGTCCAACGCAGAGACAGGTTCATCCGCAATGATTAATTTCGGTTTTAACGTAAGCGCTCTCGCAATCCCAATACGCTGACGTTGTCCACCTGAGAATTCATGTGGATACTTATAAATCGATTCTGCGTTTAAGCCAACCTTTTCAATATAGTACGCCACTTTATCTTTTT
>NZ_PIQO01000007.1 GCF_002844575.1 Heyndrickxia camelliae | reverse complement strand
TTCAATCGAGTTGAAGCTCTTCTTCAACTAACGGGTGCTTTAGTTAAACAAGAAATATACTTATGATCTTCCATAATCGGGCGCTATTCCTAAGTAATAATAAAAGTCCAATTTCTCAATTTTAATGTTGAAAAATTGGGCTTTTTATACTTATTTATAGTGCAAAATATCACTTAATACTAGCGCATATTACCTCCTAAAGTGACACCTAACCTCTATTCCAAATAAAAAATTCCTTTCTCATTGAGAAAGGATTAAGACGATAGCTATAAGTGGATTACAATATAAAGTCAATCTGAACTTCTCCATTTTTATATAGATCATAGAATGATATACCATTTATTTTTGCATTATTCCATGATTCTTGTGGTGTTTTATAATATTTTGTATCGACAAGCCCACCTATAAGTCCACACCCATCTGTAGTATTCGCAAATATATACTGTTGATTTTTATAGGTAAATTCAATTTCTCTTCCCCAACTATTTAATAATGTCAATTCATAGTAGGGATCTATAAAAATCTCTTCATTTATAAATACTTCTCGAAAACTCTTATTTTCGAAAAACGATTTGTTCCAAAGAGACTCAACAGATTTATCTGTCAACACTGTTTCGCTATTTTCATTAAGTAAGCAATACTCACCAATATTTCTAGTGAATAAATAATTCTTCTCTTTATATTTGAATGGTAAGTCAACTTTGGTCGTTGAAAAATAATACTCCCAATCAGTATAAGATATATACATATTTACCTCCTAATAAGGGATTGGTTTGGTATCTCTTACCCCACTAACCTAATTATGTCTATGTGGAAATACATGTGTACCGTTGTCAGGATGAAAATAATCTATATCTTGCTTGGCTGCTTTATCACTTCCATAATATCTTCGTTGCTTAACTTTGCCCTCAACTATAAGATCTACAGATGTGTTCGCCTTATCCCAAGTTTTTGGTAAACTTGAGGCAACTTTTGATGCGTTAGATGGTGCTCTCATTCCTCCACCCATTGCTGAACTAAAAGATTTAGCAATTGTCATGTTAGCCGATGGAGTTCCTCCACCAGGACCCTCTTTTTGAGGCGGTGTATAATTTGGTTCTGCAATAGGTTCCGCACTCAAATTCTGTTCGGCTGCGGATACTTTTGAAATGGAAATTAGAAAACCAAACAACAAAACAAATGATGTAATAATCTTAATAACCTTTATAGACTTCATTTTTTAATCACCTCCCATTTACAAAAAATATCTCAAAATACCAAAAATTTCAACTGTTATGATAAATTATTCCCAATCACAAAAAATGTGGTAGATTTTGAGTTAAGTTTCATAGTAGATTCCTCTCTTTAATAGTCCATTTTTCCTAAATCAATTTACTCTAAATAGGCCCAAAAACACACAACTAAGGGTAATTATACCATTTCTTATTATACTAAACTGTCCCTATACTAAAAAAAATCCTGTAAAAACAGGATTTTAAGTGATTGAACTTTGTTATAAATGATCAACCTTTTTTTTAAAACTACAATTGTGCACAAAAATAAGTCCTATACGATTTGTTGGGATAATTAAAAAAGTTTAATTTATATTTAATTAAGATGTAAAAATTCGTCTTGGATATGACATCTTAATAGGAGCAGTAATTTTGTAATTATTGCCTCCATTTAAAACGAAGTCCTCACAAAAATAATTATGATAATTCGCTATCCAAGCATATTTTTTCAACAACTTATAATTTTTTTCATATTTCGTCAATGCTTTTTCTATTATTTGTTTATGACTTTCAAGATATGGAAATAAAGAAGTATAATCATTTGCTGCTACCTCGTCTTCAAACATATCAATCAGTTTATGTAGATAATTAACAAAACATTCGCCATCCATATCCTCTAAAACTATTCTATAAAATGGAGATTCTTCTTTATGATCCCCATAATAATCAGCAAAACGTTTAACATTCTTTATACATTCTGCACTTAAAATAATTCTAGGATAAACAGCAACCTGTGATTCTAATTCATATGATTTAATTAATTCTGGACCAAAAACCGTTTCCTCATCCATAAAATGTTCTCCTACACTTATTCCTACTAGTGTTTAATTCTAACTTTTATGTGTCCCTCCTTGACTATCAATGAATGACGAGATTATTATATAAAGTGAGGAAGAAAGGCTTTCGTCATCCTTCCTACAGAAATGTTACTTGGAATCCTTAATCGTTGGTGGCGATTAAGGATTCTTTTCTTTTTTCAGTACTATTAGTTTTTTGTAAGTAACAATTATAATAATAGACTTACTATAAATATACATAAACCAATATTAACATCAATTTTTACAATATTGTTGTAATAGTAAATTAGGTAATAATAAAGGTTGTTATAAAAAAATACACCACTTATAAATAAAGTGATGTACTCAAAAATATTATGATGTGTGACATTAAAGACTAGTTACTATAATCATAATAAGATTATACATTCACTTATCTTTAATTTTACAGTGTATTCTCTGCTACTCGAGATGTGGTTAAAGGCTATAACCTTTATAATTTTTCTATAACGTGGGAGAATTTTTGTAAAAGGAGATTTATTTAATAATAGGAGCTCCTACAATAGTTTCTGGTGATTTCCCTAGAATTAATAAGCTGATTCGGGAGTATCCGATGCTTTTCATCGTTGAAAATATACGCTTAATTACAGGGAAATCAATATCATCTTTCAAGTTTTGTAGTTCTTTTTTATATAATCGTAGAACAGAACCTTGGACAAATGATGGAGTATAGCGGCTTGCTTCTTCATCCATTAATAAACTTCCCATATACTGATATTTAAATTGCAATGCTCTAGTAAAACCAACAACATGAACTAGCTTTTCATAGAGGGCAGGGTATCTGACCTGAAGCTCTGATAATGCCTTTTTCGCTTCTTTTAACTCGTCTAAACTTGTTAATGTCAGCATTACTCCAATCCTCCTTTTAGTTATCCCATGGTTTGTTAATATTAATGTAGCCTGCTAATTCCTTACTTTTTTGTCTTCTTAGTTTACGCATTTCAGCGCGTTCTTTTGCAGTATTGTATAAGAAAATTTCCTCTTCTGTTTCTGGTATAACACCTGGTACTTGTACTGGTTTTTTATTTTCATCTAAGGCAACAAAGGTTAGAAATGCAGTTGCTGCAATTCGGCGTTCGCCTGTCATAATATCCTCAGCAATAACTTTGCAGAAGATTTCCATAGATGTTCTTCCTGTATAAGTAACAAATGACTCCACACATACGGAGTCTGTTTGATGAATAGGGCAAAGAAAATCAATAGAATCTGTTGATGCAGTAACACATTCACTAATTCTAGAGTGTCTGCGGGCAGATAACGTGGCGGCATCGTCCAATTTTTTCATTAAAATTCCGCCAAATAAAGTATTGTAGTTATTTAGATCACAAGATAATACTTGTGCAGTATTTACGATACGGCTTTCACTTACTTTTTTTGCGTTCATTACATAACATCCTTTCTTATTTTAAGTCCAAGGATGAAATACCAGATAGTTTGCCTACTATTAAAGTGTAAGACGCATCGAACTGTATGTAAAATGGTTATATTTTATACTTAATATAGCTTTTGTCTATGTAAATGCTTGCAACTATAATGAAAGGGCATACAACCTATAAGCCCTTTTTCAGCTCTTCTTTTATAAATGATAGCCACTCACGAGCTGCAAAAGAAAGATATTGATTTTTGCCCCATATAATTCCTAGATTCCAGCTTACTGTTGGATTTACCACTTTGATGGATTTCACTTTTTTATCATCTAGGTGATGGCATAGACTCTCAGGTAAAAGGGAAACACCTAAGTTCCAAGATACCATTTCCTCAATAAAGGACCATTGAGAACTTTTGGATATGATCTTTGGAGCGAATCCTACACTTTGACAGGCAGAAATTATACGATCATGAAGAACAAATTCTTTATTAAATAATATAAAGGATTCATTTTGAAGCTCTGCCAAATCAATCTGATCGCGCTCTGCAAGCGGATGGGAAGGATGTAAGATGAGATTTAAATCTTCTTCCATAAAAGAAAAATAGTTGAAAATATCATTGTTCGTCGGAAGAACGACAATACCTACATCCAGTAGATTATTTTCTACATCCTCCTCGACTTTTTTGGAGCCATCTTCTGTTAATTGAAAGGAAATGCCTGGATATTTCTCGGAAAAAAGTCCAATAAATTTAAGTAAAAAATGTGCATCAATAATAGGGGGGAGTCCTATTCGAATATTACCAGTTTTAAGACCCAGAAGATTATCTAATTCCAGTTCTAAATTATGAAATGCCTTGTCCACTAATTTTGCCTGTTCTAATATTACTTTTCCTGCGTCTGTTAAGGTTAATTGCTTCCGGGAGCGGTCAAATAGGGAAACCCCTAATTCTGTCTCCAGATTCTTAATCATTTTACTAATGGTAGGTTGTGTAATAAATAAATGTTCTGCAGCAATCGAAAAACTGTTATATTTCGTCACCTCGATAAAATATTGTAAATGCTTTATGTCCAAAAAAATACACCTGCCTGAATAAATTGTATAAAGCCATTGTACTAGCCAAAGCATGATTAATAAAGTTTCAGACTCTATATAAATAGGAAATGAAGCGTCACAGATGACGCCTCATTGAATAAAGAAGGGTGTGTGTTGTTAGCAAACCCAAGCTGCACCTATGATAATTAACAAGATAAATAACACAACTAATAATACGAACATGTTGCCTCCGTAACCCACAGGTGCGGCATATGCATAACCTCTGTTACAGCAAAATCCCATTATTCGCACCTCCATTCAAATGGAATTACTACATTTTATGAAGGTCATTATTTTTGGTAAAGGACGTATGCTGAGGTAATGGCATTTTGGGTGAGCAAGGTAACTAATAAAAACCATCATTCAAATTTTTCCCGTAAAAAATTTCATCCATTTCTGTTTGCAATTTAGCGGTAATATGCTCTATTTCTTCCTTGTTTAGCTTATCTTTTGTATATCCAAACAAATAATTATTCAAATCAAAATCCTTCAACTTGCATTTTGTATGAAAGATATGTTCTTGATAGACATTGACATCAATCATGTCATATAAATTTTTAATATTTTCCGGTATGTAATTTTGTATCGAGCTGATTTCATGGTCAATAAACAATTTATGCCCTGTTTTATCTCTTGTAAAACCGCGAACACGGTAATCAATTGTCATAATATCCGTATCAAAGGAATGAATAAGATGATTCAAGGCTTTTAGCGGAGAAATTTCTCCACATGTTGACACATCAATATCGGCGCGGAATGTACTGATTCCTTCGTCTGGATGGTATTCAGGATAAGTGTGAACCGTAATATGGCTTTTATCTAACTGCATGACTACAGAATCAGGTAATGGACCAGGAGATTCACTGAAAGATTCTTTGGGTACTTCCACAACCGGCCCCTCTGATACTAGCATGGTTACACTAGCACCTTGAGGTACATAATCTTGTTTGGCAATGTTTAAAACATGTGCTCCAATAATATCGGAAACGGCTCTTAATATTTTAGTTAGCCGATCAGCATTATATTGTTCATCAATGTAAGTAATATACGCTTCACGTTCGGTTTTCGTTTTTGTATAGCAAATATCATACATATTGAAGCTGAGCGATTTAGTTAGATTATTAAATCCATGCAGTTCAATTCGCTGCTCTGGTGTTAATTTCATTACGCATTTCCCCTTCATATAAATAGTTTTATATTACCCATTCCTAAACTAAATCATGCTTTTCAAGGACCGAAACAAAAAGAAGCTTGCTTTGCTACTCTATATTAACCGTGCCGCGCAAAAAAATATGCTAAAGTAAATGTATATTATAGAAAAAGGGGAATTCTAAATGAAAGAGAGAATTGTAATTTCTTTTAGCGGAGGAAAGGATAGTGCTTTGGCAATGAATCGTTTAATCAAAGAGGGAAAATGGGAAATCGATTCATTATTAACCACTGTAACAGATGATTACAGTCGGATATCTATGCATGGTGTTCGCGAGGAATTTCTTGAAAAACAAGCGGATTCACTGGGGGTTAAGTTGCGGAAAGTACGCATTCCTAGTATCTGCAGCAATCAACTATATCAACAAAAGATGGGAGAGGCTGTTGAGCAAATAAAAAAAGAAGGAATTCGTTATATTATGTTCGGAGATATACATCTAAAGGATGTAAAAGAATATCGAGAAAAAATGCTGGAGGGAACAGGGGTAACTCCTATTTTCCCTATCTGGGGTGAAAAACCGGTTGATATAATAAATGAGTATTTTGCAGAAGGCTTTCGCACAAGAGTAACATGTGTGGATTCCGAACAATTAGATCCTATGTTTGTTGGTCGTGAGATAGATCAAGATTTTATAGATGAATATCCGCGAAGCGCAGATATATGTGGAGAAAATGGAGAGTATCATACATTTGTGTTCGACGGACCGATTTTTACTTATCCTATCGAACATACACTGGGAGAGAAAAGAATAGCTGATGAACGATTTTATTATGTAGATATAGCAGAGGGAAGGAGCCTTATATAGAGCTCTTTTTTTGTAGGGTTTGTAAAATAAGAAATATTTATACAAAATTTATGAATATTATGATAAAATAAATCAACTTAACCGAAGGGAGTGAGGAAAGATCCACGTAAAAAAACTCCAGCTTATCATAATTTGCTCCATCGTTATTATTAGCCTTCTTGGTAATTACCTCTATTATCAATCCAAACAGCTCACGCAACCGATTATGCTTAAGCATTTTTATGAGATAAATTCCAATGAAAACATGATGTTCGATCTTCATTATATAACCAACAAAAATGGGAAAAACGATATCCAGTCTATTACAATACCTGGCATGGGTCATTATCCCTTAAATCATGAGGCTGAAAGATGTGAAAACTATGGAAACTATTGTTTAAAAACTTTTTCTATAAAAATAAATGAAATGGATATAAAGGAGAAATCAAAAAATAGTTTTCATTTCGACAAAGTGAAAGCATATTTGTCAAATGGAAGAGTCGTAACTTATCCTATTGGGGAAATTTTCATAGTGAAAGATTCAGCAAGATTTCCAATCGACTTTTTAGCTTCCTCTAGTTCCACCGATCACATGGGGGAGCAATTACTAAAAGCAAAAGAACCGTTATCGATTCAATCGTTCCTATTTCCCTTTCACCATCAATTAGGGGATGGACTGCAACTATCTATCATAACAGATCAAGGATCCCTGCAAGCGATGTATAATGAAATGTCCAAGGGATATTCTGATGACCAAAAGATATCCGAGTGGAAGCAGGGAAAAGATCATTTGGTGGAGAAAGAGCTGTTTCCACTTAAATTACAAAAAGATGATCTTCTGAACACTAGCTACCAATTTACTTTTGGTAATAATCAAAATGGATATCACTTTTATCACTTTGCCATAAATCTCAAAGGAAAAACAAAGAATGGAAAAGAGTTTAACGTTCCACTAGTAATTAACTATTCCCCGAGTTTTACCTACAAAGAGATAGAGGAGATTGTAAAACAAAGGAGAGAAGTTAACGATGGAGCGCGAGCTAAATAAGATTTTTTGGGGATTTCTCATTGTTTTTATTAACTTTTACTTGTTTGTCATTAATATATCACCAAATACTGTTGGTTACTTTATCGCTGCAGCAGGTCTCAGTAGAGTAAACGCACAATCTAGCAATTTTTCTAAAGCAAAAAGATGGGCTATTCTTTTGGGAATTTTATCTATACCGAATATTATTAAACTAGATGACTGGTTAAAAGAAACTCCTTCTATATGGTCATTAAGTTATTCTACCATTATGGGACTGTTCCACATGATAGTTGTGTTATATATATTGATGGGAATAATAGAAACAACATCACATAACACACGATTACAAGTAGGAACAAGAAATTTTCTTAAGCTATACTTGGCAGGAAGTTTCTTATCCCTTTTCTTCCTTCCATTTATACTAAATGTTTCGGACAATACGGCAATCGTTATCACCTTAGGGTCTGCCATTATTTCTATCGTATTGGAGATTATATTTCTAGTGCTTTTACAGAGATATAGAAGTTCCTTTATATTGAATCATCATAGCAGTTCATCATCTTGATTAAGATAATCTGCGTATAAAACAAGAACCGGTTTAACCTTAAATAGGCTAAACCGGTTCAAACATATATATTTAATTCAATATTTTTATCTTAACTGTTCTTCGTCCAAAGGAAATAGCTGCCTTGTGGGATGGCATTAGAATATCAATTCGATGTCCATGAATGGCGCCTCCGGTATCACCTGCGATAGCTATACCATATCCTTCTACCCATACCTTGCTTCCTAATGGAACGACTTTTGGGTCAACCGCAATTAACTTCATATTAGGGTTTTTTCGGATATCATACCCTAATGTGGTGATGTGACCTTTCGTATCCTGATAACTATACGCGGTTGCATTCATATAAATTTCAGTTCCATTTTCGCTTGGTGCTTGTGGAGTGGATTCAATCGTACGCTGTTCATCCAAGGCTCTTGCCTTTGCAGCTGCTCTCTCTTTGCGAATATTTTCTTGAATAGTATTAATCTGTGATTCTATACTTGATTTAGTTTTTTTCGCCTGTAAGAGATCTTGATTAATATGTTTATATTTTTCTTGAAGAACAGTAATCATTTCTTGTTTGGATGCTAGTTTTGTCTGAAGATTTTCTTGACTAGCCGCCAATTTTTTACGTTCCGATACTAATTCTTCTTCTTTTTTTGCGATTTCTTTTTTATCGTTTTCGATTTTTTTAAGATCTTGTTTCTGCTGATCTAGTATTTCGCTATCAGCTGAAAGTAGGGTGGATATAGCACTAATTCGGTTAACGAGATCATCGAAGCTCTCTGCATTGAGCAAAGCATCTAGGACAAAGTTCATTCTGCCTCTTTTTTGAAAGGCAACTAATCTCTTTTTTATAATGTCTTTTCGCGCTAATACTTGGTCTTCAAGCTGCACGATTTCTTCTTTCTTTTCTTCAATAATCTTGTTAACAGACTTGATTTTATCCTCTATAGTTGAAATTTCCTCTTTGTTCTTCTGAATTAATGATTGAAGTGATTCCCATTCACTTTTTACGTTATTCAGTTCTTCATTAACTGCCTGCTGTTCTTTTTCTTTTTCTGAAATAGCCTGTTGATTGGTTTGCAAATTCTTTTGCATATTATGTAAGCTATCCGTATTTGACTGGGCATTTGCCCCTATTTCGGTAGCGGAAAAACAAAGTGCAGCAGTTGCAAATACCACAATGCTTCTTTTAATTTTTTGCATAGGGTAACCTCCCTTTCCGTAGTTAAGTTATAACATACGAAGGTTAAGACAAGATTACAAAAGGATTACTCTTTGTTACTTTTAAATGTCATAGGTAAATAATAGAAGATAAGATTAATAAATGAGTTGATTAAATAGAAATCGAAATCTACAATAAAGGTAAATAGTGGATAAAAGGATTATTTTTGTTGGAGAAATGCTAATGAGCTTTTCGTAGAAAGCCTTATAGTTGAATAAGCAACATAAAAAAGAGTTAAAAACACGTGATTTCATTTTTTGGATAAACTCACTAGAAAGGAACTGAATAGAAACAGATGGACAGTTCTATTGTTGCCTTAAAAAGGGAAAAGCGGATTTTACTAGAAAACTACTTAAACGAAAATCTTCCTCGATACGAGACGACTTTCATGGAAAATGAAGATGCAGTATATGCTCTTGACCTGGATGGACATTTTCTCCAAATAAATCCTGCCTGTGAGAAGATTTTGGGTATTCAAGTTGATCAAATAGGAGAAATAACTTTTCAGAAGCTTGTTCCGGTAGATGATTTGCATAGGGTGTTTCAAAACTTTCATGAAGCGTTCGAAGGAAAAGTTCAAAACCATGATTATAAAATTGCAAAAGGCGGACATCATGTTTATTTAAATGTTACAACCCTCCCGATTGTTGTGAATGACGAAGTGGTAGGGATTTATGGAATTGCGAAAGATATCACAGCCTTAAAAGAAAGAAATGCCAAAAATCGAAAAGAACACAGGAAATTCATAAATTATTAACCGAAAATTCTTTAGATATTATCGTGAAAACAGACTTGGATGGACATTTTCTTTATATTTCCCCTTCGTGCGAACAAATCCTCGGCTATAAACCGGAAGAATTAATCACTCAAAATAAATTCTCTTATGTTCATTATCATGATAAAAAGAGAGCGATAAAAAATCTCAACGATGTTATCAGCAAAGGGGAAAATGGAAGAGCGACTTTTCGAATGAAGAAAAAAGATGGAATATATATATGGGTTGAAACTCTTTTCAAACCGGTTAGGGATCCCGATTCGGATGATATTATAGAAGTAATTAGTGTTATAAGAGATATCACCGAAAGAAAAATATCCGAAGATGAAGTGAGGAAAAGGGAAGAGACCTATCGGAATTTAGTAGAGAACTCACCAGATGCAGTTATTTTAGCATCGGGTAATGAAATTATGTTTATTAATGATACAGGTGTCCATTTACTTGGAGCTTGTACGAAAGAGGCAATCCTGCAGAAATCCTTGATGGATATCATACATCCAGATTTTCACGACATTGCTTCTAAAAGAATAAATATGGGAAAAGACAGCCAAGAATTCGTCGAATATAAGCTTATTCGTTTAGATGGAAGCGAAGTGGATGTTGAGATGAAGGGAATAACAACCATCTATCAAAACCATCCAGTTAAACATATCATTATTCGAGACATTACAGAACGGAAAAAGACCCAAGAGCTACTACTAAACTCGGAAAAATTATCTGTAGCGGGTCAATTAGCAGCGGGAATTGCTCATGAAGTCAGAAATCCGTTAACAGCAATTAAAGGCTTCCTTCAGCTAATGCAATCCGAGCTAAATACTCATACAACCTATTTTGATATCATAGAGTCCGAAATGAATCGAATCGAGTTAATACTTACAGAATTATTAGTTCTTTCCAAACCTCAGGATTTGAAATTTGAAATGAAAGACATAGCTGTCATTATTGAACATGTGAAAGCGCTGATTGATACTAATGCAATTATGAAAAACATTGTGATTAACACCTACTATGAATGTGAAAACTTGATGATTAGATGTGATGAAAATCAATTAAAACAAGTCTTTATTAATCTCTTAAAAAATTCTATTGAGGCAATGCCAGATGGTGGAAAGATAACTATTGAAGTGATAAATCATGGGAAAGATAAAGTGAAGATTTTATTTAAAGACACTGGAAGCGGTATTCCAAAGGAACTTTTAAAAAAAATCGGACAGCCATTTTTTACTACAAAGGAAAATGGCACTGGTCTTGGCATTATGGTTTCCAAACAAATCATCGAAAATCATCATGGCACTATGCATATATGGAGTGATCCGCATGGTACCATTATTGAAATTATTCTTCCGGTTAAATAAGATATTCTACGGATCGTTATGGTAGAGCACAAGAAATTTCTTGTGCCTTTTTTCAAATAATAATTATCAAAATATATTGAAAAATAATACGAATGTATCTAATACATAACTATAAGGTTATATAATATAGATGGTGTTAGGGGGCATACGTTCTAATGACAGACATATACAGAGCATTGGCAGATCCTCATCGCCGAAGAATCTTGCAAATGCTATCACAGTGTGAACGAACACAATCAGTACTGGTAGATGCCTATCCGATTTCACAGCTAGCAACAAAGAAACACATAACCATTTTATAAGAGGAGGATTTAATCAAAGAAAGGAAACTGGGTAAATATGTTTACTATCGTTTAAACAGAGAAGTTTATCAACAACAATTTGAAATGCTGAAACGGGAAATTATTATCAATGTCACACCGGAAAAGATATGGCGGCATTAACAATACCGAGTGAACGAAATAAGTGGGAAACGAAATCTTGTGAGTTAGAATTAAAATCAGGTGGGGATACTTTTTTCGATTATGGCTGGAACTCAACTTACCGTTGTAAAACCAAGGGATTTATCGAGAATGAAAAGCTTGTATTCGAAGGGGATGACCACAGCCTTACAATTTGGACATTAGAAAAGTATAATCATGGTACAAAAGTTTCGATTGAATATACAGGCCTTTGGATTGGAGACCTTGGACATTTCGGAATGGATAATATGGCATTTGGAACGTATCAATTTATACGGAATTTAAAAAGCGTACTGGAAACATCCAGCGACATTCGCTCTTCCTTCTGGAAAAGCTGGATTGGTGTTTTTCACACTACAATTCAAGATAAAGCAATAAAAGGAACGAAAGTGGTCTGTGTAAAAGAAGGTACTCCTGCAGCAAGTTTATTAAAAACCGGAGATATTATTATAGAGGTTGACGGAAAAGCGGTTCATTCCCATGATGACTTTGAAATTCATGTTACCGAAAAAGTTGCCGGTCAGTATGTTCACCTTATAATATTACGTAATCAACAGGAAAAGCGTTGACTATAAAAACCGTTCCTTTTGGATTTGCTGCATAGTTTATATAAAGCAAGATATGTTTTATTAATGCTTTAAAACGGCCTTCATTCAGGCTTTTGCGGACATAGGTTTCGATATGAACGGTAAAATACTAGGATATCCCTGATTTTACACGATATAACGCAGCCTTTGTCCATAGAATGGAAAAGTCACCTTTTTGCCATACTTAACCAAACTGGTGTGCACGAACCTTCCATAATCCCATCATAAAGGCAATCAACCTTATGCATTTCTCATGCCCTAACATTTCGCTTATTCTCAAGAAATTGTTTTTTCTTCGTAATTTGCGTCATATAGCTATGCAATACCATTCCGATAATCACAACAAACATGCCGAACCATGAAAGAACGGAAGGATTTGGGATGGATAAGAAAATTAGTTCACCTATTAAGGTAAAAAGCACTTCCATCGATTGGGTTGCTTCTACAGATGCAAGCCTTTGCATATTCCCTCTTACCAAATCTGTTGCCTTAAAAAAAAGCACTGTTGCGATAACGCCTGAACAAATCGCAACTAAACCCGATTGAAGCGTTTGACTAACACTTGGCATGCCAACCGAAAAAAGACCGTAGATTGATAATAAAATCCATACTGGCAAGCTTGCTAAGGTCATTCCTAATACACGCTGGTAAGCGTCTAAACGTCCCATGCAATTATCCATCATCTTTCTATTTCCTAAAGGATAGGCAAAGGATGCAATAAGTACAGGGATTACACCGAGTAGGATATTATTAAGGGAAACATGTTTGGAATGCTCCAATTGCATTAGGATAATCCCAAGTAGGATGATAAGAGACATAATTAATCCTTTATAAGGAATTTTTCCTCTTACCTTTAATGGACCATGTCCAGTGTGTACTGTCTCAAAAAAAAGAGGTGTAAGCAAAGTACCTGAAATAATCGTAATTTGCCACGTACCAGCTATAAGCCAGCCTGGTGAATAAGCTGCTGCAAAGCACAAGGGAGTATAAAAAAGCCCAAATCCAACAAAGCTCCAAAGCAGCCAGCTGCCAGGACTCGCCTTTAATTCTTTGAATACCCCTTTAAGATTTCCTCTCAAAGCGACAATACATATTAAAAACGGAATCATAAAAATATAACGCAGGGAAGCACTCCATATCCAACTTCCTCCAGATATATCCATTGCCTGATTCAGAATAAAGGTGAAAGCAAAAAAGAAGGCTGCACTAATACCAAGGAAAATTGGTCGCAATTTACACACCTCAATTGTTTGCGTTTTAGATAAAAAAACTAGTCACTAATCGATAATATTATATAAATATATCTTACTTTGGTTATTCCATCAATAATTAATTTTGAATATTCTTGATTATTAACAAGACAATTAAGGTGGTAGGAGAATTAGTGGTCTCACGGAAGAAAAAAACCGCGAGACACATAACTAACATAAAAAGACGGGGAAGATCTTAACTGATCGGAGCACCCGGCGGATAATAGTAGGGAGGTACCTTTATCCACCCATTTCTTCTCATTAATGTTTTAAAAGATGAGCCATATTTTAAAAGTTCATACTGAATATTTAAGAAAAGTTCGCATACATCATTTCTAACAGAACAGGCTAATGCTTGCCCAATTAAGGTGATTTGTGCAGCCACTTTTGCAGATACTAGATTAGCAAGTTCTTCATCTGTTTGTTTTACTCCAAGGGGAACTGAATTCGGATCAGATTGCGGCTTTTCTGCCGATGTTTCTGGAAGTGGAATTCCTTCCTTTTTTAAAAAGATTCTTATTTGTTGGGCAGTTGCTTTCGATTGTTGCTCTCCATTTCTGATGGCATGAATTAAATCATCATCATTTGTTGTATTTAAGCCCGTTTGGTAAACACCAATTCCTTCTTCCATCATGGTCAACAGAACCCACATATGATTTACTTCACCAACATGAAGCGGGTTCTTCTCCTCATGATCGACAAGTGTTTTAAGATAATCCTTAGTGGATTCAAATAAATTTGTCATAAAATGTTAACCTCCTTATAAAAAGTATTTTCCTATAAAATTGTATTATTCACTCCTTTTGTGTTAAAAAATGTAAAATGAATCAAAATAGACATCTGATAAATTTTCAGTGTAAAGAAAGATAGCAGAAATTTTTTTCGCTTGTTTTTGTTGTGTTTAGAGGTTACTATCTTAGTAGTAACTTTTTAAACAGAAAGAAGGGATATCTTGAATTTTCGAGTTTATATACTTGCCATTGTTTCATTTGTCGTTGGAATGGCCGAGTTAATTGTTGGTGGAATATTAGATATCATAGCCAAAGGTCTTCATATTTCGATCGGTACAGCAGGGGAACTTATAACGGTTTACTCGCTTATATTTGCTATTGCCAGTCCGGTTCTTTTGACATTAACAGCAAAGGTAGAAAGGAAAAAGTTAAGTTTAATCTCACTTGTTATCTTCTTTGTTGGAAACTTAGTTGCTTTTACAAGCCCAAATTTTTTCTTTCTTTTTCTATCGAGGATTATTTGCGCGGCAAGCGGATCTCTTTTAGTCGTATTATGTGTAACCATCGCGGCAAGCATTGTAAAGAAGGAATTGCGTGCGAGAGCAATTGGGATAATCTTCATGGGAGTTAGTGGTTCTCTCGTATTAGGGGTGCCTATCGGACTTGTCATTGGGAATCATTTAGGTTGGCGATCACCGTTTTTATTTATTGCAATTCTTACATTGATTTCAATGGTAGGCGTTTCCTTGTTTTTATCGAAAATTGAGCCGAAACCAGTAATTCCATTACAGAAGCAATTAAAAACGCTAAGAAAGCCCAAAATTTTGTTTGCACAATTAACTTCCTTGTTGTTTTTAACGGGGCATTTAACGCTGTACGCTTATCTAACCCCATTTTTAAAATCTGTATTGCATTTAAATTCGAATATGTTAAGTATTTTTTATTTTATCTTTGGAATATCGGCTGTTATCGGAGGCGGTGTTGGAGGTTGGATGGCAGATAAATGGGGGTCAAAGAAAAGCATCCTATCGATTATCGCAGTATTTGCCATTGTTCTACTAATACTTCCAAAAGTCACTTTTTCTATCATACTTTTTGTCATTGTTATGATGATTTGGAGCATGTTAAGCTGGGCTATAACACCTGCACAGCAAAATTATTTAATTGAATCATCGCCAGGTTCCTCTGACATTCAACAAAGCTTAAATAATTCTGCCTTACATTTTGGCATCGCAATCGGCTCAATCATTGGAGGGATTGTGATAAGTCAAACTTCCGTATTGTATAATGCTTGGGTAGGCGGACTGTTCGTTGTTTTTGCACTTATATGTGCTATTGTTTCTATCAATAGTTCTGTTCAAGTTAATCAAGAAAATCATCAGTTCTAGATATGCAAAGAGAGGCTGGGACATAACTCAGTAAAAATCAAAAAAACGCATGAAATCAAATTTATAAACCTTGATTTCATGCGTTTTTGCTTTCGTAGATTTAACCGATATCAATGATTTGTTTACTTATGTCCCAGCCTCTTTTTCTTTTTTAATAAAAAACTTACACTAATATCGGAGACGCATTAACAGGCTTTTGATTTCTTCATCCTTCATTAATGTATCTTCGTATTTTTTGGTGATTTTAGTCAGAGCAACATCATGATAGAAAAACTCTACAAAAAATTTAACCAGGGGCTTCGATTTCGTTAAGATGGCTTGCCAAGCTCCTTCCTCCATGCCTGCAAACAATATTTCTTCATCATCTCTAACGATTAAACGATTTTTCTCCAACATGCGATGTTCTTCATTAGGGGATAGGATAAACAAAGAAGACAGTGGTGCTTTTACCTCTCCTACCACAAGTACTTCCACTTTTACTCCCAATTTTTCTTTTTCCATTAATATAGGTAAATATTCGTTAAAATCTTCTTTCCAAACAGAAATACGAATGGAGTTTTTTGCATTCTGGAGAAGCTGCTTGCTTTGTGAGAGGATGGATGTATCCAATTTTAAACTCCATACCCTGTCATCACTTAGCGTTTTTTTATAATTATATTGCTTAAGATTATCAATATTCTTTTGAAAGTCTTTCGTTAACATTTCAATAACAGCCTCTAATGGCAATGCGGTGTATAGCTTTTTCTTATCGGATATCGAATCTAATATCATCCCTTTTTCCAACAGCCGAGTCAAAACTTCGTATACTTTTGCTTTAGGGACGCCTGAATATTTTACGATTAAAGTGGCATCGAGTGGCTCATTGCTAGTACAAAGAGATTCATATACCTTACTTTCATATTGTGAAAATCCAAATTGCTGAAGCATGTGTCCGCCCTCTTACTTCTAATATTATTAATGGTCCTAATGAACATAATGATACCAAATATTTTCTAGGATAAACAATGTCTCTTTTTGTCATGGTACAATTTATGAAAATATTCTGTAAGGTGGTACGTTTAAAAATGGGGGAAATTTTAAATAAATATATGGAGATGTTGGATCGACACCGATACTTTAATGGGGCTGTTTTAGTCGCGAAGAAAGGCGAAGTACTATTAAGCAAGGGATACGGATATGCAGTCTATAACCATGATATCCCTAATACGTCCTCCACAAAATTGCGAATTGGCTCCTTGACAAAGGCATTCACAGCAATGGCAATCCTAATTCTTCATGATTAAGGGAGGTTGAGTATTTACGATACGATAGATACTGTATTGCCAGACTTTCCAAATGGAAACCTTATAGCTATTTATCATTTATTAACCCATACGTCAGGGATTCCAAATTTCACATCATCCCCTGAATACTGGGATAAAACGATGCGTCTTCCAGTAGAGTTGGCAAAGATGGTGGAAACTTTTAAACCTTTACCATTAAAGTTTAATCGGGTGAGGAGATGGAGTACAGTAATTCTGGTTATCTAGTATTAACGGCAATCATTGAAAAAAGGTCAGGTCTTCGTTACGAAGATTTCTTAAGAGAAAATATATTTACCAAACTTGGTATGAATAACTCTGGTGTAGACACAGGACGTGAAATTTTAAAAAATCGTGCAGAAGGCTATACGGTTTGGGAAAAAATCATTCACACCGAATTTGTGGATATGTCCTTCCCGCAAGGTGCATACGGGATGTATTCTACAATTGAAGATTTATATAAATGGAGCCAAGCGTTAATTAACAGTGAATTGATACACAGAGAATTGCAGGCAGAAATGTTTTCCGCACATAAAGGCGGATATGGCTTTGGCTTTGTTTATCGATGATGTTGTAAGTCATTTTGGAGACATTAATGGATTTGTGAATTACTTCTATTTAGATATATCCAATGATACAGTTGTCATTGCTTTAAGTAATATCAATATTTCTCCAGTAAGTAAGATTTGCCACGATTTGGCTGGGATTGTAAATGGCAAGAAAGTGGAGTTAATAAAAGAATTTGTAATAGAAGAGAGGCTAATAAAGCTGGACAAGTACATAGGAGATTATGCAAATGAACACAAAATCCTATCGTTTACATGGAGGAATGTGCCTTTTGTTACTGTCCCAAAGATGTACGGAGTTCTGTATAAATTCAAAATTTCACCGATAAAAGAAAACGAGTTTAAAAGAGAGTTCCTCCATGATACCTATGTTTTTGAGGTAGATGAAGAGGGGAAGCCTGTATCATGTAATTAATAGGTGTATACGGATGGGCAGAAACATTTATGAAAATATAGTTCCATATAAATACGCAACATTTCAACCTTGAAAAAGAGCGGGTTATTTTGTTTGGATGTTCAGTTTAATAAATCCGCTATTTTTTTGTAGTACATCTTTTGTAAAAAACAGTCCATGTTGTATATCTTTCCTGCATTTTGTGAAATATTGTTCATATTAATAAATTTAAAAGGTAGATATTAGTTTATGAATTTCTCCCAAAATGTTACGTGGATTACAATCACTTCTATCATCGTCGTGATTCTTCTAATCCTCATCGTACCGAAAAACAGAATTCGAGAAGCTTGGATTAACTTTCTTTTTTTTCAAACCTTAACTTGGGGCACAGGGGTTATTTTGGCTCAATACCACTTGCTTAAAAGCCCTTTTCGAATTTTTCCAAAAGCGACCACACAAGATTTTTTTAATGATTTCACCATTTTTCCAGCTGTTTCCGTAATCTATTATTTCCTATATCCTTTTCAGCAGAAATGGTATATTCAATTGTTCTTTATTCTTGGATCTTCCGTTATCATTGGCCTATATGATTTTTCTGTGGAAAAATTTACAGATTTAAAGAGATATATTCATTGGAGTGTCATCCATCAATTTTTATACTCTCTATTTTATTCAATTTGGGTTCCTTATGGTTTACAGTTTGGTTTTTTAAGAAATCTAAAAATGATACACAGGTGAGATCATGAACGTTAATACGATCATTGAAGCCTTAGTATGGATCATTTCTTTCCTCTTACTTTTCCTTTTCGTTCCCAAACATAAAATTCGTGATGCTTGGATTAGTTTTCTGTTCATGCAATTGCCATCTTGGATTCTTGGGCTTGCCGCAGTCCAATTTAGGTTAATCTCATACCCAAGCCGTTTCTTTGCCCATGCTGTGCAAACCAGTTTCACATTCGAGTTTCTTGCATTCCCAGTAATAAGTGTCCTTTTTAATATCTATTATCCAACCCAAATGCGCCTTGTATGGCGACTTTTATACGCTCTTGCCTTTCCCTCCGTCATTGTCACAATAGAAATTTTAATATTACGCTATACAGACCTGATTGAGTATATCCATTGGAATGGGTATCTGTCTTGGATATCCCTTTTGTTGACCCTGTTCCTTTCGTATGGATTTTACAAATGGTTTTTGACAGGGAAATGTAGGAAATAGGTTTCATTGACAAAGAGAAGGAGAATGTTAAACTAAAAATGTTTAAAAATCATTGACTTTTTAAAGAATGGGAGTGGGAGAAACCTTGAGTGAGGAATGGTTTTTTCTAGATACTGGGATAAGCTCACCCGCATTTAATATGGCGATGGATGAGGTTCTTCTGAATTGGCATAGTAAAGGGGAAATTCCGCCAGTTCTGCGTTTCTATGAATGGGAGCCAGCGGGATTATCGCTGGGATATTTTCAGAAAACGGTTGGGAGAATTGATGTTCAAGCCGCTAAAGAGCAAGGTATCGACATTGTCAGGCGTCCTACCGGGGGCCTTGCAGTACTGCATGACAAGGAGTTAACCTACTCTGTTATTATTAGTGAAAAACATAAAATAATGTCACCTTCTATCATTGAATCTTATCGGGTTCTTTCGCAAGGATTGTTAGAAGGATATAGATTACTTGGCATATCGGCCGAGTTGGCAATACCAGACAAGCCAATAGGTAAAACGGGTACCGCCGTGTGTTTTGAGGAAGCTTCATGGTATGAATTAGAAATTGACGGGAAAAAGGCTGCCGGTAGTGCGCAAACACGTCAAAAAGGCGTTATTTTACAACATGGCTCCATTCCCATCGATATCGATGAGGATGCTTTGTATAATGTCTTTGTCTTCCCAAATGAAAAGGTGAAGGAAAGAGCGAAAAAGGGCTTTAAAGAAAAGGCTGTTTCGATTAATCGGATATTAGGAAGAGAAGCGACAATGGATGAGGTGAAAATCGCTTTTAAAAATGGTTTCCAAAAAGGGCTGAATATCGAACTGACACCATATGAACTACCGCAGCAAATGATCGATGAGGCTCGTGAATTGATGGCAGAGAAGTATACTGCCGACAGTTATACCTTTTATCGATAAGGAGTGTACATAGTCGTGAACAAAAATGATGAATACTTAAGAAAGCCTGAATGGTTAAAAATAAAACTAAACACAAACAAAACCTATACCGGATTAAAAAAAATGATGCGGGAGGAAAGACTGCATACGGTTTGTGAGGAAGCAAAGTGTCCAAATATTCATGAGTGCTGGGCAGTTCGAAAAACGGCAACTTTCATGATTCTCGGGGACCTTTGTACACGCGGCTGTCGGTTCTGTGCAGTAAAAACAGGTCTGCCGACAGAATTGGATTGGGAAGAACCAGAACGCGTCGCGAGATCTGTTGAGGTTATGGGATTACGCCATTGTGTTGTAACAGCAGTTGCCCGGGATGATCTTGCTGATGGTGGAGCAGCAATTTTTGCTGAAACGATTCGAGCAATTCGACGACGTGTTCCATCTTGTACGGTAGAAGTGCTACCTTCTGATATGAAGGGGGACTATGAAAGTTTGAAAACACTGATGGACGCAAAACCTGATATCTTTAACCATAATATCGAAACGGTGGAAAGATTAACAAAACGTGTTCGTTCCAAGGCTACTTATCGACGTTCATTAGAACTCTTAAAAAGAGTAAAAGAAATTAGCCCGAATACTCCAACAAAATCCAGCATTATGGTCGGACTTGGGGAAACCAAAGAGGAAATCATTCAAGCGATGGATGATTTATTGGAACATCAAGTAGATATTATGACAATTGGACAATATTTGCAGCCAACGAAGAAACATCTAAAAGTAGAACGCTATGTACATCCAGATGAATTTGCTGAATTAAAGGAAATTGCGCTTCAAAAAGGCTTCAAACATTGTGAGGCTGGACCGCTTGTTCGTTCGAGCTATCATGCAGATGAACAAGTAAATAAAGCTGCGCGTTTAAGACAATTACAAGGTGAAAACATGGAACCTGATCTGGTCATTAGTCAGTATAAATCACAGTTCACTAATTAAAGGTGAAAAATCGAATGGTTATGCCATTCGATTTTTTATTTATGATTAAATTTTTATTTCGAAATCCGTAAATTTGCTTGACAAATTATTTAAGGGTATGTAAAATTTAAAACATTGTATCGGTACTTACAAATATTAAGCTACTAGTCTATTGTAATTATTCTTATCATGGAAAAATGCATCCCCTCTCTGGCAGCGGGTATTATATGACATTCCTCGAATATTATCTTTAGCTGAATCATTCTTAACCCATACTTCTATTAATTAAAATCAATTTAAAATTGGCGTATTATTACACCAATTTATTTTTAAATCAGTGTTCGCTGATTTTTTAAGCATATACGCAAAAAAATTCTAAGTATACAACTTGAGGAGGACAATAACAGATGAGTGCAACAACAAAAAATGTGGTTCGGACAGGTCCGATTTTTACCGTCATGCTCATTGGAGCGGTCATCGCCTTTTTGAACCAGACATTAATCAATGTTGCGTTGCCGCAGATGATGAATAAACTTCACATATCGGCGACAACGGCAGACTGGTTAACTACTATTTTTATGCTTGTAAACGGAATTGTAATCCCGATTACAGCTTTTTTAATGAACCGATTTACAACTAGGCAGCTATATCTCACTTCAATGGGGTTATTTGCATTAGGAACATTGATTTGTGGAATTGCGCCAACCTTTTCGATTATTTTAATCGGAAGAGTTATCCAGGCTATCGGTGCTGGAATTCTATTTCCGCTTATTACAAATATTATTTTTATTTTGTTTCCGACTGAGCGTCGTGGTTTTGCAATGGGGCTATTTGGGGTTGCAATGAACTTTGCACCAGCTGTCGGACCAACATTGTCAGGTTGGGTCGTCCAAAGCCATTCATGGAGAGTATTATTCTTTATTGTTTTTCCATTTGCCTTTTTAAATTTTATTGTTGCTATTTTTACCATGAAAAACGTTACAGAAACAAGTAGGCCAAAGCTGGATGTTATTGGCGTGATTTTATCCACTATCGGTTTTGGCGGAGTTTTATATGGTTTTGCAACAGCAGGTACAAATGGATGGGGAGGAACCGATGTTATCTCCATGTTCATTATCGGTGGTATCAGCTTGATCTTATTTGTATGGAGACAATGGGTTGTTGAAGAACCTATTCTAGAGTTTCGAATTTTTCGCTATAAAATCTTTTCACTTACAACTATAATCAATGTTGTTGTTACAATGGCCATGTTCTCAGGTATGATTTTAATGCCAATCTATATGCAAAATGTACGTGGATTTTCACCGCTTATGTCAGGACTTATGCTTTTGCCTGGCGGTATTGTAATGGGAATTATGTCTCCGATTACCGGAAAATTATTTGATAGATATGGTGCAAAATGGTTAACCGTCATAGGGCTGGGAATGACCATTATAACCACTTTTTCACTCACAAGATTGGAAGTAACAACTTCCTTTACTTATGTCGTAACAGTATATACATTGAGAATGCTGGGAATGTCATTAGTGATGATGCCAATCTTTACAGCAGGATTAAACGAGTTGCCTGCTAGCCTAAATAAATTTGGTACTGCCATGGTGAATACATTTAGAATGATTGCCGGAGCAGTCGGAATGGCTTTCTTTGTCTCTATTATGACAAATGAGGGTGCTAGTCATGTGAAAAATATCATGATTCATCAACATATATTGAAATCAGACAAAGTGCACTATTTACTTGCTGAGCACCAGGGAATGGTTATGGGAATAAATGATGCATTTATGGTTGCAACTGCCTTAACGATTGTCGCCTTCTTACTATCCTTTTTTATTAAGAGAACCACTCCGCAAAAGGATACGATCTCAAATCGGGTAAGAAAACCAAGAAGAAAAATCGCAGGTGCTCAATAAGGTATGTTATAAAAGAATATAGAAATTGAGCCTCCCCACATTTTAGGGAGGCTTTACTTTGTTATTTCCGATAACTTTTTCTTATGTTAAAACATTAAAAATCAAATATTTTCATAATACCTACTCTGCCGTATAGTAAAAATAAGCAATCGCTCTTTTCTTAAACAAGGTAGGTTTTGTAAATAAAATCTATAGCCAGGTATTCCTAATAGGAAAAGATGCCCATAGGAAATGCAGGATTTAAAATAATTTATACGAACTGTCTACTTACAGAACAAATGGTGGAGGGAAGAGGATGAGTCAAACAAAAAAGGATGTTCAAGAACAGTTTGGAAAAAGTGCTGAATCCTATGTCGAAAGTAAAGTGCATAAAGACGGAAAGGATCTTCAGATGCTCATTGAAATGGCAACCCTAACTGGTAATGAGAAGCTGTTGGATATTGCAACAGGCGGGGGACATACTGCGAATACTTTTGCCTCTCGTGTGAAAAGCATCATAGCACTTGATTTGACCAAGGAAATGTTGCTTGCAGCGGAAAAATTCATTACAGGAAATGGCCATCAAAATGTCCAGTTTGTAGAAGGGGATGCAGAGAATATACCGTATGCAAACGAAACGTTTGACGTGGTCACTTGTAGAATTGCACCACATCATTTTCCAAATATCCTTGACTTTATTTCTGAGGTTAATAGGGTTTTAAAAGAAAATGGTCAATTTTTGTTAGACGATAATGTTGTCCCTGAGGCAAAGGAATACGATATATTTTATAATACAATTGAAAAAATCCGTGATTATAGCCATTTTCGAGCTTGGAAAAAATCCGAATGGCTACAAATGCTAGAAGCAAATGGGTTTGAAGTAGAAGAATGGCACCGCTTTGAGAAGGTATTTAGCTTTGAACCATGGTGCGATAGAATGAATGTGTCCGATATAGAGAAAAAGAAATTAACAAAAATCATCATAAATGCATCTGATGATGTTAAGCGGAAATTTGCAATAAAAATAGAAGATAATCAAGTAGTCTCTTTTAAAGGGGAAGCAATCGTTTTGAAAGCAGTAAAGAAATATTAAATTTACATTAGACTAGCATGGGATGGATGCTAGTCTTTTTCTATTTTATATGAAATCAAATTCTAAATAGGACAAACTCTGCATAGATTACTAGTAATAGGAGGTAATTCTATGCTTGAAAAAAATAGTAAACCTATTCATATTGTTATATTTTTTAGTAGGATATTTGTTGGTGTTATGTTGGTATTTCTATTGGTATTTTGTTTAGTGAAGACGCCTATAAGCCCCTCATCCGCATCATTAAAACAGTCATTGAGTAAATTAGATTATTCAGGCATATTTGCTTCTATGCTGCAGAGTGAAAACCACTTATTATTTATAGACAAGAATGTCAATTCTAATATATCACTTTCGAAAGTTTTATTTACTCTAGTAACCAATATCAACCCTTCGAAGTCTATCACTCTTCTTGGTCGTGAAATACCAGGTTTGGATATGTATAATACAGAAATAGCTATTGCGGGAAAGGGAACAAATCTTACAAATCTCCCGTTTGATCCTCCGCCCAAATCGAATGATGATATCATAAAGGAACG
Organism: Heyndrickxia camelliae; assembly: GCF_002844575.1. Classification (GTDB taxonomy): domain Bacteria; phylum Bacillota; class Bacilli; order Bacillales; family Bacillaceae_C; genus Margalitia; species Margalitia camelliae. The sequence continues at coordinate 157,128 of NZ_PIQO01000007.1, read as the reverse complement.
TCCGATTGCTGATAACCAAAATCTAAATAATGAGAGTAACTCAGAAGAAAAAAGTAAACAAGGGGATTCTTCTAATAATACCTTGAAAAAAGTGGTTTATATCTATCAATCCCATAGTTGGGAATCATTCCTACCATTAATTAGCGGCGCGAAGGTCCCTAATGATGCGACGAGCACTAATAACAAAATTAATGTGGTTGCAGTAGGATCACGACTAACTCAAGCATTAATAGATAAGGGAATTGGTGTAGAACACGATACAAGCAATATGGGGGCAGAGTTGAAAGCGAAAAACTGGAATTATAATAATGCATATAGTCTTTCACGTGAACATGCCCAAGAGGTAATGACAGGTGACCGTGATGTAAAGTTTTTAATAGATATTCATCGGGACTCACAGAGAAAAGCGGTCACTACCACTACTATTAAAGGAAAAAAATACGCTAGAATAGATATCATAGTCGGAAAGGAAAATAAAAATTATAAAGATAATTTGAATTACGCGAAGGAATTAAATTCGATGTTGGAAAAATTATATCCTGGACTCAGCAGAGGGGTCTTTATTAAAAGTAAGAGCGAGGGAAATGGTATTTATAATCAAGATCTTTCCAATCGATCCATTTTACTAGAATTTGGCGGCGTCGATAATAATTTAGAAGAATTATACAATGCGGTTGATGCATTTGCAAAAGTATTCAGCGATTATTATTGGAAAGCGGAGGAAGTCAATGGTTAATCTGTTTCCAAAGCAATCTCAGTATTATTGCCTTTAAGTGTGCACAAATAGCATAATAAGAGCTAACAAAGGAAAATCCGGAGCAAGTTAGGATGTTCGTGTTAGTAATTAGATAGGAGTGGTGTAGTAGTGGAATTCTCCTTTGATCATCTTGTACATTTTGTTCAGAACCCACTTGGAGCAATGGAAGATGCCAAAAAAATGGGGCTTCATGCTTTTGCGGGGGGTAACCATGAAAAATGGGGAACTTATAACTCCTTAGCCTATTTCGGGTTAAGCTATATAGAATTTTTAGGGATAAGGGATCGGAAGAAGGCGGAACAAGCAGCCATTCATCATGACCTTACCCAACAAGCTATCAATCTTTTACCGAGTATACAAGGATTTAATAGAATTGCACTCCGGACCAATCAGATAGAAACGGTTGCGGAGAGAGCAAGTGAACTTGGATTTAATATAGATGGTCCAGTGGCTGGGGAAAGAACAAGGGATGATGGTATAACGATACGCTGGAAAATGCTCTTTATTAAGGATAATGATTCAAAATTGCCATTACCGTTTGTTATTCAATGGGATCAGAGTGATGAGGATCGTCAATTGGATTTACAGGAAAAAATAAATGGTCATTCGATTGGAAAAGTGGAATTAGATGATCTGGTATTTGCCGTTCATGACATAGAATTACACACAGAAAAATGGAGTCATTTATTTGGATTAAGAAAGAGTGAGCCCTTTATAGATGAGGATCTGGGAGCAACTTGTATTCAGATCTCTTTAAAAGGTGGAAATCTCACTTTTGCCTCCCCTTCCGGATGTGGATTTCTAGCCGATTATTTGCAACAACATGTGGAAGGCCCGTTTTTGCTAAGATTAAAAGGAGAGCAGTCTATTCCAACACAAGAGATATTAGGTTCGTATTTTCAAGTAGAAAGGCAAAGTTAACTTAAGCAGTTCTGTTTGATGTAAAGAAATAAAATAGAGGTTTCACGTAGTTTGTGAAACCTCTAATCTCTTATTCTCGGAATTAGTTACGAACATTTCATTGCGACTTCCGCAACTGTTCCATCTCTTTCTCCCATTCTAGAACCTTATTTTGTATCCTGTTAAGCTCTTTATTTTCTTCCTCACTTTTTATTTTTTCTAGCTTTTCTTTTTCCTTTACAATATTTTGTTGATAATGATTAACTAAGTTTCCTAATTGGACTAGCTTTTCTTCTGAAAGTAAGTGATTGGACCTCATCAAAGCAATTGCTTGGGTAAACCTGCTTTTTTCATTGTAGCTGGCATAAAGGATACGGTCTGCAAGGGCACTTCGCTCCGTTAAGTTATTCCAAGTCCTCCCCCAATTTTTAAGTAATGAATTATGCTTTTTCATTACATCATAAATACTTGGCACCCATTTTTTTTCAATGGAATTATCCAATTCATTGGTATTCTTAGCGGATATGTATTCACCATTTCCCGCTTTTGCTACTTCTTTTAATTGGTTCTCCGATTTTTGATCAACGTCAAATCCAATAATATTTACTTTACGTTGGTTATTTTCATTCGCAAATGACCTTGCTTCTTTAACAGGGTTCCCACCACATGTTTCCGCTCCATCACTTACAATGTATAGCGTTATCGCTCCGCTTAGGGATGCCGTTTTTGCCTTCGCTGTTTTAATTGCCTCTGCTAGTGGAGTCCATCCTTTTGCTTGAATTTCTTCTACTGATTTTGAAAAACGTTTCGCAACATATCGTTGAAGAGGATAGACCTCCTCAATTGATGAACAAGATAATATCTTATCCTTATCGTCTTGAGTTCCCTTATGTCCATATACATATAAGGAAATCTCGTTATCCTGACCGACTGTACTTGCGAATCTGCCGACAGCTGTTTTAGCAATGTTCATCTTTTGCTTTCCATCTACATTAAGCAGCATACTAGAGCTTGCATCGAGCAAGATAATAGCTTTTCCAGAACTCTTTATTTTCTTCTCACTTGTCGTCTTTATATCGCCTGGCTGAGGTAAATAGGGTTCATATAGTCCACCATTATAATCAGTTAATCTCTCGATGGACTGTGAATAACTATTACTTCCTAAATAATATAGCAGGCCTTTAAAAATAGTGTCTACATCATCTGTTACTGCTGTTAGTTCCTTTAATTTTTGTAACGTTTGTTCCTTGTATTCACTTATATCAAAATCACCCCATATTTGTGAGGTCTCCTTTTCATATGGTATGTCCTTCGATAAACGCCCAGGCGGCGTCTTTCTAAGGTCATCCAATGTCTTAGGAACGGAAATAGATATGATTGTATCCAAATCACTGTTTTCCCTTTGTTTGTTCACATTTGTGCTCTCGTTCTCTTCTACATTAGATGATACTTTATCTGAAGCGACTTCCCTTTTTTTATTTATACTTTGCTTCTCTGAACATCCCGTCAAGATAAACAAAATAGCACACATTATGAAAAATATCCGTTTAATCATTTCCATCCCCCATCTTAAAAACAGTAATTGTTCCCAATATTATCCATAATAGCATGTTAAATCGTCGATAGAATATCATACTTTTGACCTATAATATTTGGTATGAGAATACTTTATTGTAAAAGCTTCATAGTAAAGGAGAATTTTAATTATAAACTATATCTTTTTTATAAAAACGACCTGTGTATAATCCGCAACAAAGTCTAAACCTATTGTTCAGTAGTACCGGTTATGCACGAAATCTGGGTGAAGGACATGTAGAGGAAATGGTCATTATAATAATGTGAAATCATAAGCAAAACCGCTTTGAATTAACCAAAGCGGTTTTGCTTATATTGATAAATAACTACAACATGGTACTCACGTTTTGGGAAACTAAGTGGATGTTGGCTTTGCTGTATGCTGAAACTCATATAACATCTTCCGTGAAATAGCTAAATAGCCTTTTGAATTTGGATGAACACCATCCGCTGAAAGATATTGTAAATGTTTATCATTGATAACCTTAGATGTCTGTACTACGATCGATGAAGGTATTTGTTCTGCTGCTTTATAAATATTGATATTCCACTTTGGCAGCAGTTTATTTGCTAATCCGTAATACTGGTTGGTTGGATTTAATGGGTTATATAGTTCCAAATAGACTAATGTTGCTTTCGGATTCAGTTTTTGAATATGCATGGTTATCTGTTTTAAGTTATTTTCAAAATCATTTTGTAAGGTATGAAAAGATTGAATCGCTTGATAAATATTTTTTTGTTTTGCTATTCGTAAGATATCGTTCCCGCCTACATTAATAGTAATAATATCGGCGTTTTTAATCCCTTGATCAAATTTCTCCTGCTTGATAAGTTCATTCAACTCCGAACTAGTAATACCTGGAATGCCCTCATTTTCTGAAACAACGGGTTTTCCGGTAGCATGTGTTAATTCAGTGGAAAACTGTGTGATAAAGTCTTTATTTTGACTTGCACCAATTCCTTTAATAACTGAATCTCCAATCGCCAACAGATGAATGTTCGCAATTTTCTTTTTAGCAAAGTATTGAATATAGGAGGTTTTCTTATGTTGATTACTTGTGGACATTGCAGCTGCTTTTTGCAATTTGCTTATTTGATACTGTGGATAGTAATACCAAACAGCTCCGCCTCCAGTAAGGATAATACATATAATAAGAATAAATTTTAACCATTTCATATTTCGTCTCTCCTTATATTTTTACATTATAACAAGATAGACATGATTTCATTCTGAAATTAAAACCAATTATCCATAACCGTTGCTAGAGGTGAAGAATAACTTATTTATCCACAAAGTTCCTAACCTGACATTTGTCTTATTTTTATCTTACAACTGAGATATTAATTCACCTAAGACCCACAAGGAAATATATGCTAAAATATGAATATATCTACTAAAAGAGGGTGAAGTGATGGGGGAAGAAGTCTTAAGCATACAGGATTTACAAAAAAATTATGGGGCAAAAAAAGTGCTGCAAGGAATTAATCTAACTGTAGAACGTGGGGAGATTATTGGATATATTGGTCCAAATGGTGCCGGAAAAAGTACTACTGTAAAACTCTTGCTCGGCATTGAGGAAGGATATACCGGTGAAATTAAAATTTTTGGAACAGATATCTCAGATGGAAATATAGATTATAAGCGAAGAATTGGGTATGTGCCGGAAATTGCGGAAGTATATGATAATTTAACAGGTCATGAGTATTTAACCTTTATCGGTGAATTGTATGGAATGGAATATGATCGTGTGGATTATAAAGCTAAAAGTTTAATGGAATTGTTCGGTGTAGGAGAAGTATACCACTCTCGAATTGCCTCTTACTCAAAAGGTATGCGGCAAAAGCTTCTTATAATCTCAAGCATGCTGCATAACCCGGATATTTTGTTTTTAGATGAACCAATCAATGGTCTAGATGCTAATAGTGTCATGATTTTTAAGGAAATCTTAGCTCAATTAGCTGCACATGGAAAGACAATTTTTTACTCTTCTCATATTATGGATGTGGTTGAAAAAATCAGCAGTCGAATTATTTTGCTACATGGGGGAAATATAGTCGCTGATGGCACTTTCGCAGAATTAAAAAATCAAAATCATGAAGGAACACTGGAAGAAATCTTTAATGAGCTCACTGATTTCCATGAACATAAGGATATTGGGACTAGATTTGTCTCGGTTGTACATGAGGTGTAAGAATGAAAGATATTCGGACATTAAAGTTTCTCGACAAATTCAGTAGTCTTTTCCAAAGAGCTGGCGTCGATTATTCAACCATGAGGAAGATACTACAGGTAAAACTTTTGATGGACGGGAGAAGGGTCCCAACTGTTTTTAACCAAGGAGCCCAAAGAAAGAAAAAGAAAGCGGATAACGAAGGAAATGGATTTTTGAAATCACTTTGGATGTATGCTTTTTTTGGACTATTAACAATTCCGTTCATCGTTCTCGGTGATAATTATCTTTTTCAAATGTCTATTATGTTCGGCTTTGTTATGTTTATTGTCATGACATCGATGATTGCTGATTTTTCATCGGTTTTGCTCGATATTCGTGATAAAAATATTTTGTATACAAGACCAATAGATAAGAAGACAATCAGTGCGGCGAAAATGATGCATGTATTCATCTACTTGTTTTATTTGACAGCCTCTATTGTTACGATACCTTTGATTGTAGGGCTTTTTAGACATGGGATTGTATTTTTTCTTTTATCCATTATCCTGATTATCTTAATGGAAGCCTTCATCTTAGTATTAACTGCATTAATTTACATGTTGATTTTAAAATTCTTTGACGGGGAAAAGCTAAAGGATATCGTAAATTATGTCCAGATCGGGCTGTCGTTCACCATCATGATCGGCTATCAAGTATTAGGACGATCTTTTGAAATCATCAACTTTCACGCAGTACTCACTCCTAAGTGGTGGCAAGTGTTTATTATCCCAATGTGGTTTGCAGCCCCATATGAAGTAGCACTAAATGGACATTTTGATTCTTTTTATATAATATTCTCTATTTTGGCGATTTCTGTCCCAATTGTAGCGTTTTTCGTTTATTTACGATTGGTGCCGACTTTTGAAAAAAATCTTCAAAAGCTTGCTGTTCATAGCGTGGCGAAAGAAAAGAAACAAAGTAAATTTGGAAAAACCATCATCCAATTAGTATGTTCCAGTAAAGAAGAACAGGCCTTTTTCCGTTTTGCAAGCATCATGATGAAAAATGAACGTGATTTTAAGCTGAAGGTATATCCATCATTAGGATTTGCCATCATTATGCCTTTTATCTTTCTCTTTAATAGTTTACGAGATGGGGGATTTTCTAGTATTTCTGACGGCAAGGGATATTTAACCATTTATTCAACCATGATTTTTATTCCTAGTGTCATCATGATGCTTAAGTTCTCCGGAAAATATAAGGGTGCTTGGATCTATAAAACATTGCCGCTAGGAGATTTATCGCCACTATTTAAAGGGACTTTGAAAGCATTTTTAGTAAGGCTTTACCTCCCAATGTATTTTATTATCTGTATCTTATTTGTCGTTATATTTGGGGGCAGAGTGATCCCAGATCTAATTTTGGTGTTACTAATTTCTGCTTTATATTCTGTTATTTGTTTTATCATTTTGAAAAAAGCCATTCCCTTCTCAGAAAGCTTTGAAGCAGTAGGTCAGACAGAAAGTTGGAAAGTATTCGGTTTGATGATTCCAATAGTGATTTTTGCAGGATTGCATTATTTAAGTACATTGGTAGGTTTTGGTGTATATATATACATTGTAATCATGCTGATTGCAAACCTTTTTCTATGGAGGAAAAGCATCCGTGCCTAATTCTTTTCCTTTATGATCTGGAGTTACCATCGTTAACCATATAAATGACTTTTTCAAAGTCTATTAAAACGTTTAAAATCCCCTATTTTAAGAAAAAGAGGGGATTTTCTCTAATTTTTGCATGAACGGATTAACGGTTACTTTTTACACTATCTAATAAAACATAACCAAAAACAATGCCAGCGGTTGTTGTGATGACACTACTACTATCCAAAAATATCAACTCTTTTGCGAATAAAAATTTTATTCCGGTTAAAAAAACTAAAGAGGGTAACAAAGCTATATAGAGAGCTGGTAATCCGATTGGGATAACTTTAGTCCAATTAAAGGTCCAATGTTTTCTTTCTTTAATCTCCAAAAACAGCTTCGGCAACCGGAGTAACAAACCAATAATAATAGGATATATGGTTGAAAAAATGATAAGAGGCTTCATATTGTATGTCATATCCACTACTTCTTTTAAATCAACTTTATACATTAATCCAAAGTATAAAAGAAACCCAATAACGACTGTACAGCCAAGATTGTATAAAAACCTTTTCACTTAGAACGCCCCCTTTTCATGTATATACATATTAATACGAAAATAAATATTAATCGATTCAATATTCTAAAAATATATAAAGCTTTACTGTTATTTACAGAAATAAGCCTATATGTAGTTGCATTCAAAAATGCACTCGCATGATTCTATTGTGTCTAACAGTTATCCAGCTGCCAATAATCAGATGTAAATCATAATTATTATCTTGGATACGGGTATTTCGGCAGTAAAATAGTATTAGAAAATAATCATAAGTTTCATTAAAATGAAGTTAAGCAAAACGGAAGGGGAATACAAATGAACTTCGAACAGAAAATGGATAAATATGCTGAATTAGCCGTTAAAGTGGGGGTGAATATCCAGCCCGGCCAGCCATTGTGGATTAATGCACCCCTCGGAACAGAACAGGTAATTCGTAAAATTGTCAGACAAGCTTACTTAGCGGGAGCAAAAAACGTCCATGTTGATTGGTATGATGAAGAAATTAAGAGAACTCACTATGAATTAGCACCGGAGGAAACATTTAAGAAGTTTCCGGACTGGTTGGTAAAAGCACATGACGATTTAGTAGAAGAAGGCGGAGCAATTTTACAGGTGGATGCGGAAGACCCGGATCTTTTGACGGGCATTTCCACAGATAGAATATTAAATTTTCAAAAGGCACGCGGAGATGCTCTGGAAAATTTTTATGAGGCACTTGATACGGATAAAATAAGCTGGTCTATTATAGCAGTTCCCTCCAAAAAATGGGCGGATAAAATTTTTCCACAGCTAGAGGAAGCGGAGCGAGTTCCTGCACTATGGGAGAAAATTTTTAACGCAACGAGAATTGACTTAGAAAATCCTATTGATGAGTGGAGAGAACATATTAATGGGCTGAAACAAAAAGCGGAGCAGCTAAATAAGTTGCGCCTTCGCGAACTTCATTATAGGGCAGAGGGAACAGACTTATACATTGAGTTGCCAGAAAAACATATTTGGCTAACTGGCAGCAGTGTCAATTCCGTGGGAACCACGTTTGTCGCTAATATGCCAACGGAGGAAGTATACACATGCCCACTTCGTACAGGTGTTAATGGCTATGTGACAAGTACAAAACCACTTGCTTTTCAAGGGAATGTTATTGAAGAGTTTACGTTGCATTTTGAAGCAGGAAAGATAATTAAGGTGAAAGCTAAGAAGGGTCAGGAGTTGTTAGAAAAGTTAATTCAGACCGATGAGGGAGCAAGTTATTTAGGAGAAGTGGCCTTGGTACCCCACGACTCTCCAATTTCTAATTCAGGCATCCTATTTTTTAGCACGCTTTTTGATGAGAATGCCTCCAACCATTTAGCAATCGGATCTGCTTATCCAACTTGTTATGAAGGAGGAGCAGCGCTTACCGTTGAGGAAAGAGTATCAGTTGGATTAAACGATAGTAATGTTCATGAAGATTTTATGATTGGTTCTGAAAAAATGGATATAGATGGCGTTATGCAAAACGGTTCTCGAATTGCTATTTTCCGAAGTGGGAATTGGGCTTTTTGATAAAAGGTATTTGATCATTGTGCAGACCCCTTTGATAAGAGGGGGGAAGGATCCGTTATATTTCGCAATGGATTTTATTTACCGAGGCTAAACGAACCTTGATTTTGCTCTTGATCAATATAAAATCCAATCACGGAACCTCTGTCCGCAAAGAGTACGGAAAAATACGGTATTGGTGTCAATAATAATCTGGTGTCCGCCTATAAAGATCACCAGGTTGAATTTTACATTGTAATAGTGCAATCTTATAATGTTAATGGATAAAAATATAAATTCAGGAAGGAGAATGCCAACTGAAACGATATATACTTTCTATTTTGCTTGTTGGTATGGTTGCGGTGTCTGGTTGCAGCGGTGCGGCTCATGTGCCTATGTCAGAAATGGAGCATAAAGGTATGAGTTCCATGCAAGGAAAAGTCACACCAACGAACGCAGATTGGACTACTCCTAAGGAAATAAAACCGAATGAAGAATTCCCTATTTCCATTTTAATCAAGGATAAGAAGGGAAAAGCTATATCAAAGTTTGATCTAGTTCATGAAAAATTAATGCATATGATCATTGTAAGTAAAGACTTATCGTACTTTTCTCATATTCACCCACAGTATAAAGGAAATGGTGAGTTCGATATCACCACATCTCTACCTGCCGCTGGGGACTATGATATCATTACGGAGTTTACCCCAAAAGGTGCAGAAGATAACAGTGTCCAAAGACATCGGATTCATGTGAAGGGAGATGCACCTGCTGCAGTTCCGATTGAACCTGACAAGCATATGACGAAAGTCATTGACGGAAAAAAAATAACTCTTTCCTTTGATCATATAATGGCCTGTATGGACTTGGATATGAAGTTTACTATTCGGGATGCGAAAACAAATAAGCCCATAAAGAATCTAGAACCATATATGGGTGCCATGGGGCATGCGGTTGCGATAAGTAATGATTTAAAGGAATACTTGCATATCCATCCAATGACCACGAACGAAAAAGGTCCGAGTGTAACCTTTATGACTTATTTTCCAAAGAAGGGCGTCTACAAAATCTGGGGACAATTTAAATATGAAGGAAAAATAATAGTAGCACCATTTGTTGTGAAGGTAGATGTGTAAAAAAAGTGTCAGGCACAGGATAATCATTTAAATCCCATGCCTGACACTTTTTTGTTTGAAAAAATACAACATTTTTTCACAAATTATCACATAAAATAGGTTGATTATCGAATTTGAAACAAGTAGTGTAGAAGGTGAAATAGGACAGGAGGGTCGGTCATGTTGCCTGCTGAAAGACAACAGCAAATTTTAATATGGTTAGAAAAAGAACAAACCATTACTGTTTCGGAGCTTAGCAAAAGATTAGATGTATCAGAGATGACCATTTATCGAGATATAAAGCCATTAATCGACCAAAACAAAATCTTAAAGACATCTCGTGGAATATCCTTTATTCGAAAATCTGCTTTGCCTTCGCAAAATTGTACATATTGCTATAAAGAGGCGAACACTAGACACAGCATGCAAATCATAACCGTAGATCAAACGATTGAACATACCTGCTGCCCGCACTGTGGCTTGTTAAGATATGGAGATATTGCAAATCGGGTTTCCCAGATTATATGTAAGGATTTTTTGAACGGTACAACAATCAGTGCCCAAATCGCTTATTATTTAATTGGTGCAGATTTCCATATGAATTGCTGCCAGCCCCAAGCCATTGTATTTGAATCTTACAAACAAATAGAACAATTTCAAAAGGGCTTTGGCGGCACCATTTTCACATTTGAAGAAGCAATTTCAGAATTGAAACAACGTATGAAAAATCCACATACGGATCATTGTTCTTCATAAGGTGGAACGAGATTGGAGGACAATTGATGAAAAAAAGTAAAAGTATTATTTGGTTCTTGATGGTTTTTATCCTCTTGATTTCCGTACCGCATCTGGCTTCTGCTCACGCGTATATCGTAAAATCAACTCCTTCAGAAAATGAAATTATGAATCGATCGCCTGGGAAGGTCGCCATTCAATTTGATGAAGAGATTCAGGCAGCCTTTCATTCACTTAAGGTAGTGGATCAAACAGGAAAAAGAGTGGATCAGAATGATGCCCATATTAATAAAAAGAACCAAGCGATGATAGAAGCTAGTTTGAAACCGAAGTTACAAGATGGTACATACACTATCCAATGGAATGTGATTTCAAGTGATGGTCATCCCATTAGTGGAACAATACCATTTCAAATCGGCGATGCAGCAAAAAGCGGTCAACAGGCTGTTGCCACTACAACTGGGTATACCCCTCATGCGGATATGATCATTATTCGCTGGTTATTTTACCTAAGTTGTTCCCTGTTTATTGGCAGCCTCTTTTTTTGCTTTTTTATTTACAAAGGAAAATCGTTTCCTTTTACCAATAAGGTATTTCGAATGTTGCGATATTCCATTCAAGGCTTATTCATCAGTATTATTTTAAGCCTTCCGCTCCAGACCACTATTGATGCAGGATTAAAGTGGACAAATGCCATTCAATTTTCTATGCTGATGCAAACCATTAGCGATACGAAATTTGGACATATATGGTTGGTCCAAATAGGTCTGATGATTATCTTATCTTTCATTACCTATTTCATCATTCATTCGAAAGCGAAAAAAGCATGGGCATACACAGGAATGTTAGGTTTATTGGCTCTTTTAGTATCAAAAACTTTTATAGGTCATGCTACAAGCTTTAAATACCAATCAATAGGGGTAACCATTGATTTTCTGCATATGGCTGCAGCTGCTCTATGGATAGGAAGTCTATTAGCTATCGCAATTCTTCTTCGTAAAAAAGAAGATGAAACTATTTATTGGTTATCCATTCAGCGATTTTCTTACTGGGGAGCAGCATTTGTAGTAATTATAGTAGCAACGGGGGTTTATGAAAGTTTTAAATTTATCCCGACCGTTAATGCTCTATTTCATACCCTATACGGGCAGGTCATAATAACAAAAATTATCCTGTTAATATTTATGGTTGGCTTTGCACTTGTGAATTTTATAAAAGGAAAAAGTCAAAAGAAAACCCTGGGACCATCAATATGGATGGAATTCATGATCGGAGTTATCGTCTTCGTTTTTGCCGCAATCCTTACCAATTTGCCAACAGGACTAGCAGCACCAGGAGATGTTCAGCAAACCAGCGTTACAAAGGATGGGTATTCCATCACTCTCAACATTACGCCGAATAAAATTGGTAAAAATGAGTTCAAAGTAGATATTTCTCAGAATGGGAAAAAGGTACAAAATCTTGAACAGGTTACGTTATCTCTTATATGTCTCGATATGGATATGGGGGAGAATAAAGTTCAGTTCACAAAAAATGATCTGCAAAATAGCAAACCAGTAACAGGTGTATTAAGTATGGCAGGTCGTTGGAGGGTTCATGTTCATGGACTTACATCGTCCTTAGAAAATATTGATGCAGATTTTACTATTACAGCGGGAAGCTAATAAAGGAGAATAAGAATGAAAAAACTAATGAATAAAATAACTAAAATTACATTGTCAACCATTGCGGGTTTATTCCTATTTGTCGGGATCGCAAGTGCACACGTCACGGTTAATCCAAATGCATCAGCACCGGGTGCATGGGAGACCTATACGATTAAAATCCCAGTAGAAAAGGAAAGTCCAACTACAAAAGTAACATTAAAGATTCCAAATGGAGTAGAATTTGAACAATACCAGCCTGTCCCGGACTGGAAGGTTACAACGAAGAAAGATGGATCTGGGAAAGTAACGATGATAACTTGGGAAGCTACTGGTAACGGAATTCAACCAGGGCAATTTCAACAATTCAACTTTGTTGCCAAAAATCCGGATAAAGAAGGTAGTGCTGCATGGGATGCCTATCAGTATTATAAAGATGGTTCGATTGTAGAATGGACGGGTGATGAAAAATCAGATACTCCACATTCCATCACATCTATTACTGCATCCCAAGCGAATGTAAGCGAGTCTTCTGCTCATGATCATCATGCAGATACAAAAGCAAATGAAGATAATACTAAATCTGTGTCTAAGAATTCTTCTAATACAACACCGCTTATTCTTTCGATTGTGGCTGTGGTGCTTGCATTAGCTGCACTAGTCGCAGCACTTCGCAAAAAAAAATAATGAACTAAGCAGCAGACCAAATCTAATATGATTTGGTCTTTTCTTTAGCTTTGCTGCCCTCAGTTCCCTGATATTAAAGAATGGTTAAATTCTTGATGTTTGCAGACATAGGTTCCGCTAATTTGAAAAAAATAGTGATTTTCATTAAATAAGGTGCTGAGTGATAACAAGGCTTAGGAAATAGCTTTATTTAAAAAGATTAACGAATTCTTAGTCCTTTTGTGTTTTATTCCACGAGATGTAATTGTTTCGAAATCCAACTATGAACAGCATTAAACACTTCATGCTTATTCACCTCATTCAACATTTCGTGTCTGCTCTCTTTAAAGAAAACACTATCAATATTCTGTAATCTATTCCTTTCATATTGAGCAATCACTTTCTGGACGCCTTTGGTTCTTCCCCCAACTGGATCTTGTTCACCACTAAAAATAAACATAGGTAATTCTTTAGGAATTCTTTCAATATGCTTGTTATGATGAATCCTTTCCATTCCGGAAATAAGATCATAGAAAAAACCTGCTGTGCAAATAAACCCACAGTAAGGATCCCTCATATATTTTTCCACTTCATGAGGATCACTGCTTAACCAGTCAAACTCCGTTTTTGGCTCATCAATATTTTTATTGTAATTTCCAAAGGTGAGACGATTCATGAGTGGACTTGGAGCTTTGGCACCATTTTTTCGGATCTCCCTTTTGGCAATGTTCTTTCCAATTTTCCCAAGTAGTCCGGCACTGCTACCAGTTCCCGAAATGATAACTCCTTTAATAGAACCAGCATATTTTTGTATAAATCTTCTGGCTAAAAAGGACCCCATGCTATGCCCAAACAAAAATATGGGGATGTCCGAATGTTCCTTTTGTATTACCTTATTAATCTCAAAAAGATCCTCCACTACTCGCTCAAAACCATCTTTATCACTAAAATATCCGTGAAGCCCTGCACGTTCTCCTGTATGTCCATGTCCGCGATGATCATTGCCGTACACAAAAATACCCTTTGAAACTAAAAATGTAGCAAATTCATCATAGCGTTCTATATGCTCTGCCATTCCGTGTGATATCTGAACAATAGCGTGTGGCACTATGTTTTCATCTTCCCATTTCTTTACATAGACCTCTATCTGATCCTCCATTCGAATCCAGTCAGAAGTGATTTTCATGCTTATGCCCCCTTTTTCGTTTTCCTTTTTATGAAAATTATATGAAATCATAAGATAAAGAACCAATAAAAAGAAGAAATTGGAATTTAATAGAATCAAATAAAGAGGTACGTTATAATATCAGTATATTCAAAAACTATCTGAACAATAAAGGTGGATTTGGGATGACCACAATAGACATCAGAATTTTTCAGTATTTAGACACTCCTAAAATGGTCCAACTGCTAAACGAGAATGCTGAATATTTTCAAATAGCAAAGAAAGCAACTATTGAGGAATTTACTCAATTTTTAAACGAACCTGGCGAGGAAATTAAGGAAAACACATTTGTAGCGCTAGTTGGTGACAAGGTAATTGCCTATCAATCTCTGTGCTTTGTTAAAAGTGATGAACATATCAATGTGTATAGCTATGGTACCGTTCATCATCAGTATAGGAGAAAAGGAGTCGGCACTTTGCTTCTGGAACGTACTTTCAAACACTTAACCCAACGTGCTGAGAGAGAAAATAAGAAAATCATCTATAATCATATGGTTAGAGTCAATCAAAAAGGTCAAAAAGAATTAGCGAATAAATTTAGATTAAAGAAGAATACGGACTTGCTTGCCTTTGAATGGATAAATTCTAATCAAATCCCTATAAAACCTCTTTTGCCCAGTGGTTATTCTTTTATTACACCTTCTCAGAAAAATGCGGAAGAATGGGCTCAAATAGATAATGAAGCTTTTTCATGGCGTAACAATCATGATGAGATAACTCAAGAAAGTGTCATCTACGAGTTTAATAGCCTAGAATTTTCTTCTGATTATTATATTCTTTGCCTAAAAGAAAATAATGAACCTGTTGGCTTCGTTTGTGGAATTGAAGAAGGACCTCATCATGCAGTTATTTCTACGCTAGCTGTACGACCACGTTTTCAAGGAAGAGGAATTGGAAAGGCACTGCTACATGAGGTAATGTACCGAATGAAAGTAAATAGGATTGAAAAAATTCGACTATCTGTTGATGCTAATAATCCCTCCTCAGCGATTAAACTGTATGAAAAGTCAGGTTTTACATTGGAAAACCGAATCATCCATTATATGTATGAAATAGAGCCGCTTAAGGAGTTAGATACCGGCAATTGTAAACCAATTATTAAAAACTTACTCAGATCTGCTTTGTGAAGAGTTACCAAATACGGTAGAAGGTAGTTATCTTCATGGTTCGATTGCCCTAAATTCCTTTGACGATTCCAGTGATATGGACTTTTTAACGATAACGAAACGTCCACTAATTCATGAAGATATTCAGATTTTAAAACAAATTCACCAAATACTTGCAAAGAAGTATGCAAAGCCGGAAATGGATGGTATGTATCTACAACTAAGCGAAATAGGAAAGAATATAGTAGAATCTAATGCTCCTTTTTACAATGGTGGTGTGATGCATGCATCAGGTGCCTTCCAGCAAAACCCTATCACATGGTGGACATTAAAGCATTATGGAATCAGAATAACCGGACCTGAAATAGAAAAAATAAACATAGATGTAACACCCGAAGACTTGAAAAGGTATGTTCATACCAATATGAATGCGTATTGGAAAAAACGAGTGGATAACTATAAAACTCTTAATTTTAACACAATCCCGGATAATCTAATCGACCAAGAAATAGAATGGTCCGTTCTGGGGGTACTACGACAATTTTATACAATAAAAGAAGATGATATTACTTCGAAGCTTGGAGCTGCTACATACGCGCTGGAACACCTTCCAAGCGAATGGAGCAATATCATCCAAGAAGCAATCAAAATTCGTGAACAATCCATAAGAAACCATTATCAAACTAACAAGGAGAAGATTTTAGATGCGAGCCAATTTTTAACTTTCCTTATTCAATATTGCAACGAATTGGTAGAGGAAATATTAGATATATTGTAATGCATATATTTTTAGTATAAAATAATCATTAAATGTAGAGCAATGACGAAGAAGAGTAAGCATAAGAAACACTTTAGAGAGCTGATGGCCGGTGAAAATCAGTGTGAAACTTCTGCTGAATGGGCTTCTGAGCTTCCTGACTGAACCTGAAGTAGGTTGGGCGGATAGGTCTTACCGTTAAAAGAGACAACGCATCGAAATGGATATTTCCGTGCGATAAAGTGCGTTTGCTAATATAGGTAAACGAATAAAGGTGGCACCACGGGCTTCCCGTCCTTTTTAGGATGGGGAGCCCCTTTTGTATGCTGAAAAAATATATACTTTATTTAATAGAACGGTTTGTTTCCGCTATCCGGTTGCTTATAAGGAATGCATAGATTCACACAAAAAATAGGAGGATATCTCAATGAAAACAGTTTTAACAGGTGTAAAACCAACTGGAAAAATCCATTTAGGAAATTACATTGGAGCGATTAAACCTGCGCTTCAAATAGCACGTAATCCAGAATATCAGCCAATTTATTTTGTAGCGGATTATCATGGTTTAACGAAAACGCAAAATGCAGAAGAAATGCGGAAACTCTCTTTAGGAGTAGCATCCGCATGGTTAGCTCTTGGGCTAGATCCTGAAAAGGTTATTTTTTATCGTCAATCCGATGTTCCGGAAATTTTTGAACTATCATGGGTATTAGCTTGCTTTTCGCCTAAAGGACTAATGAACCGTGCTCATGCTTATAAATCATTGGTAGAGCAAAATAAACAGGCAGGCAAGGAAATCGATGACGGTGTAAATATGGGTCTCTTCACATATCCAATTTTAATGGCAGCAGATATCTTAATGTTTCAAACAGATATTGTCCCAGTCGGAAAAGACCAAATTCAACATGTTGAAATAGCCCGTGATATTGCCGAGCATTTTAATAAAAATTATGGAGAGACATTTACATTACCGGAATTTAAAGTGGAAGAGGAAACAGCAGTTCTTCCAGGACTTGATGGAAGAAAAATGAGCAAAAGCTATAACAATACGATTCCTTTATTTGAGGATGCGGATACGCTGTTTAAATTAATTAAAAAAATTAAAACGGACTCCACACCGGCAAATGTTCCAAAGGATCCTAATCAATCGATTATCTTTGAACTTTATAAAGAATTTGCATCCCCTGAAAAAATTCAAAAGATGAGGGACGCTTATGCAAATGGAATCGGTTGGGGAGATGCGAAGAAGGAATTATTTGATGTCATGAACACATATCTGGAAGAACCACGTGAAAAATATAACGAACTGATGGCAAAACCAGAAAAAGTAAATGAAATTCTTCTCTCCGGCGCAGAAAAAGCAAGGCAAAAAAGCATTCCATTTATGAAAGAAATACGCAGAAAAATTGGATTGATGAGTTAGGAATTATTTATAAATCGGGTTCGATAGTGAGTATATCGAACCCGCTTTTTTGATTATTTTAATATTCGGCTATGCAGATTCTCTTTTATTCTAGAAAATCGGGATTTCTGCTCAAAAATCCTTCCCATGCCTGCTTTGTCCCTTCATCTAATTCATCTCTAGAAGCACGCAAGCGTTTTGCAGATCCACCGTAGCCAATCTCTTCTTCACCGTTTTTAATTCCCTCAAATACTGCATCAGCAAAGTCATTCAATGGAGCACCGAATGTATGTAATCCGATTCCGCCTAGATCTGTGTTTACAGCAGGGGGGAATATTTCCACAACTTTCACATTGGATTTTTCCAATTGTAATCTTAGCGATAAAGTAAACGAGTGAACGGCAGCCTTTGTTGCACTATATACTGGCACCCATGTACCCGGTGTAAAAGCTAAACCAGAGGAGACATTAATAATGGTTGCATTCTCCTTCTTCATCAAAAAGGGTGTAAACAGCATGGTCAGATGAACTGGAGCTTCAAAATTGATTGCAATCTCATTTTGATAATAATTCCAGTTCTCATTTGCTTTAAGAAGATTTACTCTTTGTTGGATTCCGGCATTGTTCACTAGAACATTAAGTGTTGGAAATTCGCTCGTCACCCACTCAAAAAGTTTGACGCGCTCTGATTCTTTGGATACATCGCAAACCCTGGTATGCAGATTAGGATATTTTGTTTGAGCTTCCTTTAACTTTTCTTCTCTACGTCCTACGATAATTACTTCGTTGCCCGCTTTTATAAATCGTTCTGCAAATGCTAATCCAATTCCAGAGGCTCCACCGGTAATTAATATAGTATTTCCGGATCTATTCATTCTTTTTTCCTCCCGTCAAAATAAATGAGCTTCTCCTTTTTATATCACAAAATTGGTGAATTTAATTACAGGGAAGCTTGAATTTCTTTTACTATTTTTGCAAAGAATATGCCATACATGATAATAGAACTTCTTTGGAGGTACTCTAATGCCTAAGGAACATATTCCATTAACTTCGTCCGAAATAGCAAGCCTTTGGACATCTTTTATGAACTTTAGTATGTCCAAATGTATGCTCGCTCATATGAAAAGACACATCCAAGATACGGAAATAAAACCGATTATTGAAATGGCCGAAAGCATATCATCTGATAATATAAAGTGGTTAACGACTATTTTTGAAACGGAAAAATTTGCGCTTCCTGTTGGATTCTCAAAAGAAGATGTGAATTTAAATGCTGCCCCATTATTTACAGATACCTTTTGTCTAACATATGTGCATCATATGTCACGTACTGGGATGATAGCTTCTAGTGGCTTTATAGCCATGTGTGCACGAGAAGATATAAGAATGCACTTTTCCCATGAACTTTTGCGAATCGTTGATTTATATAATAAAAGTTCGGATACAATGTTAAATAAAGGGCTATTCGTAAAAGCGCCGTGTATTATGGTACCTGCCGAGGTGGATTTCATTGATTCTAGCAGCTATCTAAGCGGATTTAATTTGTTCAGTAAGAAGCGGCCATTAAATGCGGTTGAGATTTGCCATCTATATATGAACACGCAAACGAATATGATAGGGGTAAAGCTTTGTCTTGCTTTCGCACAAAATTCGCCGACTAAAGAAGTTCAAAAATATATGATGAATGGGAAAGAAATATCTGAGAAACATATAAAGATATTTTCCTCCATATTACTGGATGATCATATTCAAGTTCCAATGGGTTCTGATATTGCCATTACAAATTCAACTGAGCAAGTCTTTTCGGATAAATTGGTTATGTTTCATATGGGTTTTTTAAGTGCCGCTGGGACAGGAAACTATGCAACAGCTGCAGCAGCAAGTCAGCGAACCGATCTAGTAACTAATTATGAACGTCTTTCCATTGAAATAGCTCAATTTGCTAAGAATGGTGCAGATATTATGATTAAGCATCAATGGCTAGAACAGCCTCCGGGAACGGTTGATAAAGATAAATTAGCAAAGAAGAAAAATGATTAAAGTAGATGTGAGTCCGTAGAAAAAATTGTTTCTCGGACTTTTTTAGTTATTCATTCATTCAATACATCCACTATACGATCTGCCTTCATTCTTTTTTGACATAGCGATATCAGATCATCAAAAAAAGTTCCTACTTCAAAGCAGGAAGTTGGGATTGGAATATGGATGGTCGTTGAACCGTAAAGTTGTTTGAAATATGATTTCCTTTCTTGATTTTTACCATCACGTTTCAATGGATTGTAATTCCAAGTAATAACTGCTTTTCGATTTAATTCACTAATGTTTTGAAGTTCTGCTAGTGTGGTGGATTTATTTTGCGGATAAATAACCAAATAGTATCGATTATTCCGGTGCCAATCAATAAAAAATAAATAATAACCTAATTCTTCTGGCTTTGATATGTGGTAACCAGCTATTATCGTTTTTCCATTGGTCCATTGATGGAATCCATGAATAGTACTCCATACTATAGCCAATTTTGAAATATCGTAAGAAGTTTGATTATTCTTCATACAATCCTCTATTTGGCTGCATATATAAATTGCTACTTTTTTTTCCATTTGTAAATCCTCCTTTTTTAATATAATAATAACGATAAAAGTAGAACAGCGATACTTTGTTTTTATGACGATAGAATATATAATTTCCTTAACAAGTCTTAGCTAGTTTAGCTATAAACATGCCAATATAAAAAAACGGGGTGGATTTGAGATGAAAAAATTATATACAAGATTAAATATTGAAAATTGCAAGGAGGCAATCGAATATTATGCTCAAGTTTTAAATGGAGAGATTAAAAACGTTCAGCTTGCAGATGGTGTGGAAATGTTTAAGGGACACGAAGGAAAGTATATACATGCCGAATTACATCTTAACGAACATTATGTTATTTTCTTTAATGATATCTTTGGAAATGAGCCTGTTAGAGGAAACAATATGATAATGGGACTTGATTTTGATAACGAAGAAGAAATAAGAAAGGTTTATAACGGGTTGTCCAAAGAAGGAATAGTGACCATGGAACTGCAAGACACATTTTGGAATGCCCTATACGGAAAAGTAACCGACAAATACGGAATTCACTGGGAACTAAATCACCAGAGATAAATGAAAGTGGGATAAGGGGTCTGACCCTGCATCCCATTTTGTTATTAAACAGTCACATTTCTGTAGTACAATTGAAAGGAAAATGAAATTTACCGCATAAAGGACTTTGTTACAATAATAAGATAGAATTGAAGAAGATTATAAAAATACTCTTTTGCATTTAAGACTTAACTAAAGGCTCTTTTCTTAACTTTTATACTTAATTAAAAATTTTTTGAGAAAATGTCCTTATACAACTTTAGAATGGCTCGCTTCAATGAAGGTTGCCTCTAAAACGTATAAGGGTATTTTAATGAGGTAAGAAAATCCTATTTTAATGACATCGGGGGTTCAAAAATGACATTAGAGGAACAATTGATTAACAAAACATATTACAAAGTTACTTATATGAATGAGCAGGAAGAGAAACATCCTATTCAGGTTCTTGGAGATGCTTACTTATTAGAACAGCGAAACGAGCTTCCAGACCTATCATATATTCGTTATGCACAAGGCGAAGTATATTTTCAATTCAAGGATTTTGAAGCGGCTATCTTTAAATGGGAGAATATTACGAATGAACTGCAGCCATGGGCCAGAAAAAATATGGCAGATGCCTATTTAGAGCTTGGACTAGTGACAGATGCAGAGGAAATGTATCTTTCCATTCATACAGAATCACCGACACTTCATGCGGAGGTTTCCTTACAATTATTTTCTTTGTATTTGGAACAAGGAAAAATAGATAAGGCCGATAAAGTAATAAAGGAAGTTGTATCTTTAACTCCGGATTATCCAAATGTAACCGAAATTGCACGAAGATTTTATGAGGAACAAGAAAAAGTTCAGGATGCTGTGGAACTTGCTGTTAATGAAGCAATCCGCACTGAAAGCTTAAA
The DNA here is from genome assembly GCF_002844575.1 of Heyndrickxia camelliae. Lineage (GTDB taxonomy): Bacteria > Bacillota > Bacilli > Bacillales > Bacillaceae_C > Margalitia > Margalitia camelliae. The sequence goes on along the minus strand of NZ_PIQO01000007.1, from coordinate 135,350 downwards.
ATGGTCCCAATTCGTCAATGAATATGTGCAAAAAGGTTGGACGAAAACTTATAAGCCAGAGTATTTTATGGAGTTTATTCCTGCGGTACATCAGGTTGATCAAAAATGCTTTGAACAAATAGTTGCGTCCCTTTGGAACAGCTATAAACAGGAAGATCTTTATTTAAAATGGTTAAAAGAACTAAATACAGTTCTTTCAAAATTAGAACTGCAGAAAAATGCGCGAATCTCTTCTTTATATAAAGAGGCCTATATTGAATTAATAGATGGGCAATTTTATATAAAGGAAATATCGTCGATTATCCCAGATCACTTATCAAATTGGCAAAGAGTATCGGTTTCTACGGATCAAATTTTTGCTTCTTCAGCGATTTTAGCATGGAGTGAAATGTTCCCTGCCAGTTTAGATTTAGGGGTGGTTAGTGATGCCGAGTACAATATTTGCCATACTAGCAAACTGGATAATGTTTTGTCTCATTGTCATCAGCTCTTTGAATCTATTACTAAGTGGGCCGAGGACCATGAATTGGGAGTAGGGCATAAAATGAAATGGATGGTTCAACAATTGATGGATTGTAATGTCCATCATCTAATGGTAGCGGGGCCAACTGGAAATGGAAAATCATCTTTCATCAATTCCATTCTGGGAGAGAATATTTTAAAACCATCCACATCATCGCTTATTATGTTTAAGGATAATGAAGCATTAAATATGACTGAGATTACAGATTCAGGCAGCAAAAGAATAGCTGATTTTTCCGATTTTTATCAGATAACAGCGTCCCAACTTCAAACGAAAGTAATTGATTTCCATTTGCCTAGTGACTTTTTGCATAAAAATGGGCTAGCACTTATTGATGCACCTAGTTTTCAAGGCAGTACCAAGAGTAGAAATGACTTTTTTGATTATTTACAGTTAGCTGACGGCCTAGTATTTGTATTAAATGCAAATGTTCCATTTACTGATAAAGAATGTGACATTCTATTACAAATACAAAAATTTGCTCCAAGTCTTCCAATCTATTTTGTATTAAATAAAATTGATACGATTTATAGTGAGCATGAAGCTAATAGTGTTATAGAGGAAACAGAATCACGACTATCCGAATACTTCCCATCTGCAAAAGTATTTCCATATTCATCAGTATATAATAGCGAGGAACAATCAGAACAATTGTCAGAATTTGTAAAAATAGATCATAATCAAGATGTTCTACAGCAAGGGCGTACTGAAAAGCTTTTATATTTAATTCGCCAGTTGATAACAGACCTATTAGAAAAGCGGGTAAAAATGGAAACGGATATCGTAAAGTCCATCAGCTGGAATGAGGATATTGCTGGAAGATTAAACGGTGCTCTTCACCAACTTCGTGATCTAGAATCAGAAAAAATGGAACATATCCAAACAGAGTATCAAATGATGGAAGAAGAAATAAGGAATGAAGTAATAAACACCATTCCAACTATCTTGAAAGGATGCACCGACTTTATCAAAGAGGATAGTGATTTCCGTCATATTCATAATGAATTGAATGACGAGATGAATAACCGTGTGCAAGATTACCTCCATAACGATATTTTACCTAAATACTATGGACAATTGAAAAAATGGATTGCTACATCCAATAGTGAATTCAATCAATCTAAGGAATATTTAGATGAAATGTGTGAGAGTTTAAATAAACTATATGGAGAAGAACGCTTAAAACTAGAGTTTGATTTCCGCGTCATAGATGATTGGAGCCGTGACGCAGACAGAATGACCAATGCAGTACGTTTTGAAAAAATAAATATTTTATCAAGAAACACGCCAACCCAGTTATTATTAAAAGGCGCGGGAAAACTGTTTGGCGGAATTCCGCAAAACAAATCAATGCTCTATAACAAGTACAAAAGTTTAGTGGATAATGAAGACTACTATGGAGTAGCAGTGATTATCGCAAATAAATTTATGCAGCAATTCGATTTATTTGAGAAAGGGTTAGATCGTGATATCTCCATGTTCTTCCACAATCCGCTTTCTGTATTGGAACAAACCATAGCAGAAACATATGAAAAAATTAAAAGGCAAAATGAAATATTACAAAATTTAAGGGCAAATCCTGAGAAGTATAAAGATCCAATCACATTGTTTGAGGTTAGATTAAGACAAAATGAATGGATTAAAGATGTTGGGAAGGAAACCCAGCCGGTTTATTAAGTTGGCTGAAATATGGTCGAGTTTGGCTGAATTGTTGTAGTAAATGGCTGAATTACCGTCTTGATTGGCTGAATTATCAAGATAGTTGGCTGAATTCCTTGTAATGTAAAAACAAAACGCTTAAAAGTGTGAACAAAACCCAAAATAAGAAAAGCAGCCAAATCAAAATTGGCTGCTTTTCCATTTTAGTAATTCAAAAACTTCACACATACCGGATAAGGAACTGCTACATCAGACTGCAATAAAGTCAATTTTCCAGTATCCGTATCACGGGAATAGAGAACAAGATTTCCTGACTCTTGGTTAGAAGCAATTAGGAACTTTTCTGTTGGATCCAGCATAAAATCTCTTGGCCAAGAACCTTCTGTTGAAGTATGCTCCACAAATGTAACCTTTCCGGTATCTTGATCAATACTAAATACAGCAATCGAGTCATGTCCGCGGTTTGCCGCATAAACGAATTTGCCGTCAGAAGAAACATGAATGGCACTTCCTTGACTATTCTCTGTAAAATCATCAGGAATCGCGGAAATATACTGCAGTTCTTTAAAACTCCCATCTTCCACATGGTATTCCAAAGCAATTACCTCAGAACTTAGTTCCGTCATTAAATAAGCGTATTTCCCATTTGGATGAAATTCAAGATGTCTTGGTCCGCTTCCAGGCTTAACAGATAAACTGTTTACTTCTGTTAATGCATTATCCTGTACTTTGTATGTAATCAACTTATCAATTCCTAAGTCTACAACGACAGCATATTTTTCGTCAGGTGTAAAGCCAGAGTAATGTGTATGTGGCTTTTCTTGTCTTTCCGAAGGTCCGGAGCCTGTATGCTCAATAACGGAAAAAGCTGGTTGAATGCTTCCATCTCCATTTGTAAGGTAAGCTGCAACAGTACCAAGGTGGTAATTCGCAGATAAAACGTAGTGGTTTTCGCTGTCCACACTTACATGACATGGTGAGGAGCCTTTAAGCAATTGAATGTTTTTTCTTTCAAGTGTTTCAGCAGGATTATGGATGGAATATGCAGCGATTCCCCCTTGGTCCCCCACTTTCACAACAGAATAAAGAAATTGGTTATCCTTGCTAATAGCAACATATGTTGGATTATCAAGCTCCGCTACTAATTTTACATCACTAATTCTTTCGTTCTCTGTATCTAAGGTGAAAGAATAAATGCCTTTGCTCTCCCCTTTGGTATATGTACCAATAAAGCCATTAAATTTATTATGCCCCATCCTTATTCACTCCTTTTAAATAGTTGTTGTGTACATCAGTAAAACATCTAGTTCCATTAACCCAAGTGTATGTCTTTCGATTATTATATCACATATGTTGCCAATCCATGGACAGGGGACTCAAGATCGCACTTTACGATTTTATTTCCATTAAACCAATTTTAATAGTATAATATTTTTCAAAGTTATTTGAATATATAACCTATTTAGAATTTAACAAGATGAGGTGAACTTATTGAAGGAGTTTAGCTTTATACTTTTATCAGGCGGAGTAGGAAAAAGAATGCAGCTTGATATTCCTAAACAATTTTTATTAATAGGTGGTAAGCCCATTCTCGTTCATGCATTAGAAAAGATTGATGTTATCGAGGAAATAAAAGAAATCATCATCCCATCTCCAAAGGAATATATAGAAAAAACAGAAGAAATTATTTTTCATTATGGGTTTGCAACACCGATCTATTGTATAGAAGGAGGGGAAACCAGGCAGGAATCTGTGTATAAGGGACTTCAAAAAACCAGATTTGAAAACGTTATCATTCATGAGGCTGTGAGACCATTTGTTACGGTGGAGGAGTTCAAGAATTTGCTACATGAAGATGCGGAAAATGCGATTTATGGTAAGGATATTCCATTTACCGTTTTAGAGGGAACAAAATATATAGAAAATAATTTGCAAAGAGAACGGCTTATAAACGTCCAATTGCCTCAAAAATTTAATAAAAAGAAACTGCTTTATGCACATGAATGTGCAAGCGAAGAGGGATTGAACTTTACAGAAGATGCAAGCCTCTTCTTTCATTATTTTCATTCTAACATCAAAGTACTTACGGGAAGCGACTACAATATTAAGATTACAAAGCCGATTGACCGCAAAATAGCAGAAATTATCTATAAAGAATATATTTTAATGGAGGGGTAATGGGATGTCGAAAACATGTGTCATTACAGGTGCAAGCCGTGGAATTGGAAGGGCAATAGCCATCACTCTCAGCAGGAGAGAAGATATTGAAAATATCATTCTCATTTCCAGGACGAAAGAAGGTCTGGAAGAAACAAGAAGTATGATGGAGGAAAAGCATATTGAATGCTATGCTATGGACCTGACTGATTATCAAGAAGTGGAAAAAGTCATTTCTTCCGTTGGAACCAGATTTGGCACGATCGATTATTTATTAAATGTTGCTGGTTACGCGAATCCCAAATCCTTATTAGAAACCTCCATTGAAAACTGGGAGACTACTTATAAAGTGAATGTGCATTCTATTTTTTATATAACAAAGGAAGTAGTGAAATTTATGAAAAGGACAGGAGGGAAAATTTTAAATGTAGCCTCTACTGCAGGAAGTACTGCACGTCCAGGATGGCTCGCGTATGCTTCATCCAAGGCAGCGATTATAAGTATGTCGCAGACCCTATCCGATGAATTATCGGAATATGGTATTTTAGTATATTGTATTTCCCCAGGACGATGTGCAACAGAGCTTAGAAGGGTATTGGCGCCTGATGAGGATCAAAGTACGATTATGCAGCCGGAACATGTAGGAGAAGTGGTGAATCATCTGCTTTCCGACACTGGAATATGTTTAGACGGGCAAAATATAGTTGTACGCAAGCAAGTAACGAAACTGATAAATCAAAACTTTAATAATAAGGAACTAACAGAACAATCATTGTAAACAAAACAGAGAGGCGGTTACAATGCATTTCAATCAAACATTATTAAACATTATCCAAATCATCTTCCTGATAATGATATTTCTATCCGTCAATAAAAACTACAGTAAAATCAAACTACTGTTAAAGCGTTCGATTGTTGTAGGCATTTACAATGCATCTAAACTATTTCCGAGATCATCGAAAGTCATTGTATTTGGAGCAGAAAACGGAATGGGATTTAGAGGGAATCCGAAATATCTATTCCTGGAGATGACAAAGAGTTCGGAATACAGATGTATCTGGATTTCCAAAAGTGAAAAAGTAGTACAGGACCTGACAGCTGAGGGATATACCGCTTATAAACATAATAGTTTAAAAGGAATTTACTATCAGCTACGAACAAAGCTAGTCGTCCACTCACATTCAATTAATGATGACTTTTTTAAAGTATTTTTAGGAGGGGCAACCTCTTATCTTACATGGCATGGAGTTGGCTTGAAGAAGGTATGGGGGGCACATAGTAAAACATTTTCTTATAAGATTCTTCATCATAAGAGTTTTATCAAACGTTTCTTTGGAAAATTCGTCGTAAAAACGAATTTAGCAAAAATTAATTATGTTGTATCGACAAGCCCCAGGGTATCATCCTATTACCCAGAGACCTTTTTAGTAAAGAAGGAAAATGTCATTGAACTTGGCCAGGTAAGGAATGATATTTTCTTTCAAACTTCTGCAGAAGATAACGAGATTCCAGATTATATAAAAAATAACAAAGTTATTTTATATATGCCAACACACCGTAACTTTGGAAAGTTGGACACCCCTATAAATCTCATATTCGATTTTGAAAAGCTGGATCAGTTTTGTGAAAAAATGGGTTATCTATTTATTGTTAAAAGACATATGTACTCAAGTGGAAGCATTTCTAACAAGTATAAACATATTATCGATGTTAGCGATAAATCCTATGACCCTCAATTTCTATTAAAATATGCAGATGTACTAGTAACCGACTACTCCAGCTGCTACACAGATTATTTATTGCTGGACAGACCCGTGGTGTTTTATTGCTATGACTTAGAGTTGTATTTACAAAAATCAAACGAAATGTATTTTGATTATTTTGACGTAACACCGGGGCCAAAACCTAATACCTTTGATAATTTTCTTCAGTCATTGCAGGAAATGATGGAAAATCCAAATGCTTATCGGGAAGAAAGGGAACGAGTGTTAAATATTTTCTATTCAAGGGAAAATCAGGGGAAGGTTTTGGAAAAGCAGGTGAATTATATTAATAATCATATTTTAAAGGGCAGCAAAACCAATATTCATGTTACAGGCACGGATGCTTCTTTCTAAGGATCTTTTCTTACTTTATTGCTATTATATACCAGGGTTAATAATGAATTAACTTTTTAAGAAAAGATGCCCGAAACCAATTCTGCTGGTAGGATTTGTATCCAATTCCGAAAAGCAACCGGAAGGGTTTATACAATTAATGCAAAACAGCCCCTTCTAGGGAAGGTAGGTCCTAATATGTCGCGCATTAGATTAATGCCAACAATCTTTGTAAAATATATAATGAAAAGCATATATTTGATTATCTGTTTATTTTTTAAAGTGAATACACATAAAATTACCTTTGCTTCTTACCGTGCGGATAAGCTCAAAGATAATTTATATTTCGTATGGGAAGAGATGCAGGCGCAATATCCGGATTATCAATATCATTTTGTTTTCAAAAAGTTTCATAGTTCTTTAAAGGGGAAAATCCATTACTTTTTCCATCTTCTAAGAGCTATTTATGAATTGGCCACATCAAGATTATTTATTATTGATGATTATTATTTCCCTGTATATGTAGTAAAACCAAGAAAGGGTACGGAAGTGATTCAACTTTGGCATGCTTCCGGTGCTTTGAAGAAATTCGGCTTAAGTACGGTCGGGAAGCCTTTTGGTCCGAGTGAAACGTATTTGAAGCATGTGAAAATCCATTCTAATTATGCAAGGGTGTATGTGAGTTCTGCAGAAGTTATCCCATATTACAGCGAAGCGTTCGGAATGCCGGCAAAGCAAATCTATCCTCTTGGAGTACCGAGAACGGACTATTTTTTCTCCGTAGAAAAGAAAGAACAAGTGAGAAAGAAATTCATGGAGCAATATCCTGAATTAATGGGAAAAAGGCTTATTTTATTTGCTCCGACCTTCCGGGGAAAGAGTCACTACCAACAGGTATTTGAATGTCCGCTGGATATACGAATGATGAAGGAGGAATTGGCCCCTGGTTATGCTTTACTCATCCATCTCCATCCATATATGCAGAATGTCGTAATAATAGAGGATGAGGAAAAGAGCTTTGCCTTTCATTTAAAGGATACTTTTACCATTCAAGAGCTATTGTTGCTTTCGGATATGCTAATTACCGACTACTCAACAGTCTTTTTTGATTACAGTTTGCTTGGGAGACCCATTGCATTTTTCGCAAATGATTTGGAGCAATATATAGGGGAACGGGACTTTTACTATGACTATTTGGATATGATACCTGGGCCCTTCTTTACGAAGACAGAACAGCTTATAGATTGGATTATAAAGGGTGCATATGACTTGAAAAAGGTCGCAGCTTTTCGCAACCGTTTTTTTGAGCATATTGATGGGAAGGCAACAAAGAGAATTGTGCGGCATTTGCTTGGGGAAGAATTAGAGAGTTCCACTCACATTAGAAATTATACTTCGGATAGGGAGAAAGGGGCAATATAAGGCCCCTTTCTTTTTTTGTGGTTGATTTTCCCTAGACATATTCATAATGTCTCTTTCGGCTCATCCATAATGTGATACTAACTACTAGAATTCTATAGCAAGGTACAAGAGAAGGATGCGATATTAGTAATTTCTGTTTCATCATGCCTTTTTTTAAAATGCCAAAATACCCTGAAAGTACAAGAATTATAAAGAATAATATTTAAATAACTTCTATGTTTATAATAAAAAATTCCTTTATTTTTAGATAATAGTTCTTTCATTTATAAAGGGAAGTGGCAGTCATAATACTCTCCCTTACTTTGCATAATTATCCTTGGGCATCCACATGCTAAAGTTTCAAATAATCAGTAACTACAAACTATCTTTCAAAGATAATTTATTAATTCTAGTCAACTAACTGGAATTTGATACTATCATACCGTAAAAGGTTTCTTTATATGATAAAAATACAGCGAGTAAAATTACCTGCTTCAAAGACAAATTAATAGAATAAGTCGTAAAGATGGATGCATGGAGTAGATATGATAGAAATGAAAATATAACAAGTGGAAAAATACATGAAAATGCTTGTGGATAAGCGAAGGTTAAAAACAGATTAATAAAATCCACAGAAATTCTCAAAAAAGAATAAATATTGAGTACAATGAACATAATTGAGACCTTGTTTTCATTATAATATGAATTAATTTCTTCTATGGCCCTTTGGATGTTCTCGTACGCCCTTCATTAAAGATTGATAGGCAAAAATAAGCTTATCCAATTCTTGGCTTTTATGAAGGGTTTCTGGGCTTCTAAGCCCCTCCTTAATGCCAATTTCAATCATCTTATTTCGGAGAAGATCAATTTGATTAGTTAATTCAAGTAAGCTATAGTAGTTTTTCATATTGTCACTCCTACCAATAAACAGGGATACAATTGTAATAGGACATATGTAATATTATGATAGATTATGGAGAAAAATGGAACCCTTTCGACAATCAATCCAGATATTTGACAAATTTCGATATTCCGAAGTCTTAATTTTGAAGGAATTTGATATAAAAGGAAGGCTAACTAATAAAGTATAGTTAGCCTTCCTTTGAATTTTACATAGATATAGTTAGCTTATAGGTGGACTATTTATGCCCAGCAAACGGCTCCAATGATAATAAGAAGGATAAATAATACGACGATTAGCGCGAAGCCACCGCCATATCCAAAGCCGCCTCCTCCATATCCATACCCGCAGCCACCATAACCACCGTAGCCACCGCATCCGTATCCCCAACGACCAAACATAAAGCTCCTCCTTTCAGAAAGGTTTACTTACCTATTAATATACGTAAGCTGCTCCTACGATAATCAGAAGGATAAACAATACGACAATTAGTGCAAAACCTGCACCGTAACCTGCACCATCCACAATATCACCCCCATGGCTTATTCCTTAATAAACTATGTAGGTTTAACGTGTCTGGATTGGACTCCTTACATAAAAATTTTTATAAAAGCAAAATAGTTATTTAACCAACAAGGGAAAGTAAGAGGCAAACGATTTAAAAAATAATAATGAGTTCATTCCTCAAGGATTAATTTCAGGTAATCGTGGGGTGTATCAATGTCTTCCGGATATAGATTGTCACTATGGCATATGGATAAAAAGCGGAGATTACGTTGAATGATATCCTTACCTCCCCTATCTCCAGATGCAGCAGTTAATGCTTGAAAAAAGTGAGAGCTGAAGAGAATAGGATGACCAATTTGTCCATCCTGGTATTTTGTTTGCATGATGACTTTGTTATTGCAGAAGTCATTCAGAACATATTCTGTACAGAGGTTTTGTATATCTTCTGAATCTATTCCGGGCTGATCACCAAGGAGGATAATTGCAGCTTTTGCATCTGCAGGAAGGGAACGAATTCCTAACGACAGACTATATCCCAACCCAAGGCTGGGAGAGAAGTTGTATATAGGATCACACGGATAATTGGATACAGTTTTTTTTAGTGATTCATTGTCTTTAGGGATAACGACTTTTAGACCTGCAAATGGTAAGGAAACTGTTTTGGAAAGAATATGTTCTATTATATACATTCCTTTCCATTGCAATAATAGCTTTGGGGTGCCCATCCTTTTCGATTGGCCACTAGCTAAAATAATCGCATAAATTCCTGTCATTTTGTTCAAGTGTTTCACCTTCCAAATATATATTTATTCCTCATAAGAGAGGTTCTACATCAACGTATTTGTTATACAAGGACAGTATACTCAAAAAGTTCTGTTCTAGAATGATTATGATAAAATAAGGTGAAAACTAAAAAATTTGAAATATTTAAAAGCAAAGATCAAGTTCGAATGGGAGTGAAAAGGAATGGTGAATTGGTATCAGGAAGTGCAAAACCGAAAAGAGGAATTAATCAAGGATTTATTTGGATTACTGCAGATCGAAAGTGTGAAAGATTTAACTACGAAAACATCGAAATATCCAATGGGGGAAAACGTAGGAAAAGCACTAGAATATATATTACATTTATCGAATGAGGCTGGATTCAAAACGAAAAATGTAGATGGTTTTGCTGGGTATGCAGAACATGGTAATTATACAGATGACGATCATGTAGGGGTTTTGTGTCATGTAGATGTCGTACCTGCTACTGGAGACTGGTCGAGTCCTCCTTTTGAACCAACCATTCGAGATGGTAAAATTTTTGCTCGAGGTTCGATTGATGATAAAGGACCAACGATGGCAGCATTTTATGGATTAAAGTTGGTGAAAGAGCTGGGACTTCCGATGAAAAGGAATGTACGTATTATTTTTGGAACGGATGAAGAAAGTGGAATGAGTTGTATGAGGCATTATCAACAAGTAGAAAAAATGCCTACCTTAGGATTTGCTCCAGATGCTGATTTCCCTATTATTAACGCGGAGAAGGGGCAAATGAGTATAAAAATTGTTCAAAATAAATCTAGCCATAGCACAAAAGCTAACATAAATCTTGTATCCTTTTCTGCAGGTACCAGAATAAACATGGTTCCGGAACAGGCGACAGCAATATTAAGCGGGAATATAAGTGAAGTGGCTGAAAAGTTTGAGGAATACTGCAAAGAAAATCAATATCATCATAGTATGGAAGTTTTTACAGATAAGATAAAGCTTTCTCTCTTTGGTATCTCTGCTCATGCAATGGAACCTTTTGCTGGTCGAAATGCAGGAACGGCACTTGGTGAATTTTTATCCTCATTTCAGCTTCAGTCCGATGTTCAACCATTTTTATCGCTTTTATCAGAACTGCATAACGATTATTATGGTGAGAAAATTGGAATTTCTTATTCAGATGATGTAACAGGCTCACTTACAGTCAATCCTGGTATTATTCAGTATAAGCACGATGGGGAAGCTACTATATTTCTAAATATGCGCTGCCCGGTAACCTTGGATTTTAAACAAACAAAAGAGAAAATAGTGAAGGCAGTGGAAGATAAGGGATTCAGCATTGCAGAATATCGTGAATCATCCCCCCATTTTGTTGATGGAGATGATCCAATGATTCAGGCATTGCAGAAAGTATATCAAGAAGAAACAAATCTTGAGCCAACACTTCTATCTTCTGGCGGGGCCACCTATGCACGCTTTATAGAGAAGGGTGTAGCATTTGGAGCATGCTTTCCTGGAAAAGAATACAGAGCTCATCAGCAGGATGAATATATAGAGGTAGAAGATTTATTAAAAGCTACTGCAATTTACGCAAGAGCAATATATGAATTAGCAAATATATCATTATAAAAAATAGAAGAGGGGAGAAACTGTTTTCCCCCTTCTTCTTAATAACCCCTATTATAATCCACAACATTTATTGTCGGTTTGTTTTCTTCGATATAATGCTTTAAATTGGGAAGGAAAATATCTTCTATTACTCTTTTATCATAATTCTCGGTTGATCCAGAAGTATGTGGAGTAATGATGACGTTGTCAAACTCCCATAACGGGCTGTTCTCTGATAGTGGTTCCTTTTCAAATACATCCAACCCGGCACCAGCAATCTTTTGCTCCCTTAGAGCATCAATTAATTCCTGCTCTACCACTGTATCTCCGCGTCCAATATTAATAAAATAGGCAGAAGGCTTCATCAGTGAGAACTGCTTTTTTCCAAACATATGATAGGTTTCTTTTGTAGAAGGCAGTGTTACTACTACATAATCACATTTTGGAAGAATATCATTTAACTGAGAAGAAGTAAACATTTCATCCACATATTCCTCTGGTTTTCCGGAAAAACGAACTCCTATCACTTTCATTCCAAATGCCTTCGCTAGTTTTGCGGTTTCCTTACCAATTGCGCCAACACCAATAATACCAACAGTCTTTCCATGCATTTCAAGCCCCAATTGAGCATGATGCCAATTCTTTTTTACTTGATTTCTTACATATGTATGTATCTTTCGAGTTAACCCAAGCATTAGTGCAAAAATAGTTTCAGAAATGGGATATGCATGAACCCCGCTTGCAGAAGTAATCATCATGTGCTTTGCAGCCATCTTTTCCAAAGGAAAATTATTAACACCAGCACTCCAGCTTTGTAACCAGCGAAGCTTAGAATCTTGATCAATGCAATACTCTTTTATTTCCTTTTTCCAGCCGACAATAATCTCCGCATCCTGAAGGTGATCTATCCATACAGAAGAATCTCTTCCAATGATAATATCCCAATCTGGAATAATCTCTTTGATTTTAGAACTATACTGTTCGTTAATATTTTGTGTGATGACTAGTTTTCTTTTATTCATACAATCATCCCTTTTTGAAATTTTAAATAACTTCCATCTTTATATTTTAACAGAGTTTTTGTTACATGATAATCTCATAAAATATAATAAAATAAGAAAAAACCAAAGCAATTAACGCCTTGGTTTATTTTAATATCTTAATCTTTACTTTTTTATTTCCCCATTTATAACACTGTTTAAGCGTTGGGTAAAATACATCAATTTTATTTCCTTTAACAGAGCTTCCTTTGTCTGCTGCAATGGCATATCCATAACCTTCTACATATACCTTGGTTCCTAGAGGAATTATCTTTGGATCCACTGAGATAACTTTAGATTTAGGATGCTTTTTTAAATTGATTCCAGTCGCAGTGATGCCACTACATCCTTTGCAGCTGACTGTATATGCTGTAGCAGTTACAGTGATTTCTTTTACTTTTTTGTTTTTTACAGTTGCTTTTTTCTTGCTAGCAGCGGATGCTTTTACTGGAGCAGCAACTTTTAATTTTTGATTAATATGTATTGTATTAGATTTGAGATGATTCCATTGTTTTAAGTGTGTAATAGAAACTTTATATTTTTTGCTTATTTTATATAAACTGTCGCCTTTTTTCACAGTATATGTATTGGAGGCTGCAAATGCACCGTTTGATAGTCCAAATGTTATTATAAGCAACGCACTGAAAGTAAGAATGATTTTCTTCAAGTTCTTTGCTCCTTTATATTTGTCTTAAGAAAAATATACCATTCTAATATGACAATATTATTACAGCGCTGTAGTAATTCTGTTACAAGACATTAAAAATAAAAGGACAAAGCATAATAATAGGTCCAAATATTTCCAAACGGAACTATTCAATTACCAACTCTCCAGTGTTATGCCTATATTACTCTATATAAGAAAAGACTCCAGATAAGGAGTCTTTTGTCATTATTGCTTTTGAACATTTGTTGCTTGTGGTCCGCGGGCACCTTGCTCGATTTCAAATGTGACGGTTTGCCCTTCTTCAAGTGTTTTGAAGCCTTCACCTTGAATAGCAGAAAAATGTACAAATACATCATCTTGTCCTTCGACTTCAATAAAACCAAAGCCTTTTTCTGCATTAAACCACTTAACTTTACCAGTTACCATTAAAATACCTCCAACACGGATATTTCCAATATGTATTTCCATTCATAGTTTTTCAAGATAGAACTTGTTTTATACAGTCTTTCCGAAAAGTGGAACACGAGGGTAAATATCCTTTTTAAAATATATTTTCACCCTATAGTTTTTACCGAAACAAAAAGAAACTATACATAAAAATTATAAAAAACTGGATGAATTTTTATAAATTAAACGTTTGTCCTGTACGTAATAACTGCTTTCAACATACGTTATATCAATGATAAGTTTATAAAACTTTCATGTATAGATAACCATAAGGAGTTGATTTGAGTGGGATTCTCAGCATTAGAGGTTCAAGATGCTGTACGGGAAGGTGAAAGAAAGGGGTTAAGCCATTTTTTTTACCAAGAACCAAGGGCTCAAGGTTCAAGAAGACGTAGGTCAAGTCGTAGTGAAGTTCGTAGATCAAGTCGCAGTGCAAGCAGTAGAGCAAGTCGCAGTGCAAGTCGCAGTGAAAGCCGAAGTGAAAGAAGTCGTTCTCGTCGTCGTTCGGACAGACGCTCGAGACATCGTTCACGTTTATTAATAGTGTTTAGATCGTTGAGAAGTGACTCTAGACGCCGAAGAAGACAACGTTCAAGCAGACGTTCGAGAAGACGTCGTTCGCGTCATCGTTCGCAAAGTCGTTCGCAGAGACGTTCGAGTCAGAGTTTTAACCGACGTTCGAGAAGCAGATTTAGCCAACGTTCAAGACGCAATACAAGACGCAGTTCAAGACGCAATACAAGGCGCAGTTCAAACCGACGTTCTAACTTTTGATTACTAGTTTTCGATTTCCCTAATAAAAATATATTTGCTCCATTAAATGATTGCTTAAATCTGTGCTTGTGATTTTTCATTATATTCAAATATGGATTAAAATGTGACTTCTGGTAGTTCCTGAATAACCTGTCAACAATAGTTTGACAGGTTTTCTTTTCGTTACGATATTTGTAAAAATAAGCAAGTGACGAAAGGATAATTTCAGTAAATAATCGAAATAATAGTCTGAAGAATTTTATCAGGGAAATTTACAAAAATATTAGACATTTCCCTGGAAGTATAATACAATTAATTTTACGTTTCCCAAAAGTGCAAGTGATTAAAGTCATGAATTTTTACTGAATTCATGGCCTTTTTGCGTCTGTATTCACATTGAGAGGGGGCATCAAGTAGTGCCAAATATCCAGCATCCTGATTATCAAGAAGAGCTTGACCGTTTGGAGTTTACCAAAAAGTATATGGATATTGTAATCAAAGCATCTGAATCCACAGAAGAAAACTTCAGGGAAAACCTCAAGAGTTCCCTTGAAGGAATCGATTTAAAGGACAGCAGTTTAAGTTATATGAGTATGTTAACCAACTCTAATCTTTTAAGAAGAACGGAGGAGGAAGTTAAAAGATTAAAAAAGTTTGCGACCAAGCCTTATTTTGCTAAGATCAATTTTCTGCGTAAAGAAACCAATCAAGAAGAAATTCTTTATATCGGAAAAATTTCACTTTTTGATAAGGAAACACAAATGCCGATCATTGTAGATTGGCGTTCTCCAGTTGCTAACCTTTATTATGATGGGCGGTTAGGGGAGGTTTCTTATGAAGCGGAAGGCGAAGAATATGAGGGGTATCTGTCACAAAAACGTCAATTCATCATTGAAAATGGTGAATTGGAGGACATTCGAGATATTGATTTAACCACCAATGATGAACTTCTGCAGATGTCCCTTGCGAACAGTTCCAGTAATCGGCTTACAGAAATTGTTTCAACCATTCAAGAGGAGCAAAATAATGTTATCCGTGCAGACTTAAACAAGCCAATCATTGTCCAAGGTGCAGCCGGAAGCGGTAAAACAACCATTGCCCTACACCGTTTATCATATTTTATTTATACTTACGCAGAACACTTTACTCCTAATCAGTTAATGATATTAGCCCCAAACCGATTGTTTATCGATTATATTTCGGAAGTGCTTCCAGAACTGGGAGTCGAAAATATACATCAAACCACCTTTGTTGATTACGCATTAAAATGCATCGGCAAAAAAATAAAATTAAAACATCCAGATGAAAAATTACTTAAATTTATGAATCGTGAAGTCCAAGACCCTGAATTAACTAGATGGATTTCGGCATTTAAAGGGTCTTTGCAATTTAGGGATATTATCAATCAATACTTACAAGACATTTTGCAAACCCTACTGCCAAAAGAAGACTTCTATATTTCGAAATTCCGGCTTTACAGTGCGAAAAAATTAAGAAAGCTGATTACTTATGAATACGAATACCTTCCTTACTATCAACGAATAGAGAAAATTAAACGAATTCTGCAAAACCATGTAAGAACAGAAAAAAAGACAATGATTGAAAAAATCACAAATTTTTATGATGAAAAATTAGAAAGAGCATTAAACAGTAAAGCAAATCCTGAAAATCGGCGCAAATATGTCTCCATGGCATTGGATAAAAAAGATTATGCTTTAAAAGAAATAAATAAGGAGGTCAGAACAGCAGTTAATACTTATATGAAGCAAATTCCAAAATATGATTTGTTTCATTATTATAAAGAGCTTGTCACCAACAAAGAGCTCTTCTCAAAATATGCGCTGGATTTAACCGAAAAACAAATTGAATTCTTCTGCAACTATCAGCTTTTGCTATCTACAGAAAAAAGCTATGAATTAGAGGATTTATCCGCACTGCTTTATTTGCAAGGAAAGTTATTTGGAATTGATAAAATGCTGCGTGTAAAGAATGTTGTTATTGATGAAGCACAGGATTACAGCTATTTTCAACTGTATGCGTTAAAAAGCGTATTGGAAACCGATATGTTTACTATTGTGGGAGACCTGGCTCAAGGCATTCATTCCTACAGGGGGATCAATGACTGGAGTATTGTGTATAAGGATATCTTCCCGCGTGCAAGCTACAAAACATTGCAAAAAAGCTATCGTACCACCATTGAGATTATGAATGCAGCCAATGAAATTTTAAAGCTATTGCAATTAAATCTTCCACCAGTGGAGCCGGTGGTTCGTCATAGCCAAAAACCCGTATTTATAGAAACAACGACTGAAAAAGCAACAATTGAAAAAATTTGCAGTGAAATTGAAAAAATGTATTCAGAAGGGATAAAGACGGTAGCTGTTATTGGCAAAACAAATAACGAGTGCAAGAAATTAGCGAAGCTTTTCGGAAAATATTCTTCATTATCTATTCAGTCTTTGCAGGAAAATGAGGAAATAAATAAGGATGAAGTAGTAATCGTCAGCTCTCATTTATCAAAAGGGCTTGAATTTGATGCTGTGATTGTATGCACATTGGATGAAACATTTGAGGCAAATGAAATAGATATTAAGCTTTTGTATGTATCTATGACAAGACCTTTACACCGCTTGATGCTATTTGGAAAGCATAAATCATGCTTTTTACTTGATCAAATACAAGATGCATCCCTCTTTGGTGAACTTGACTCATAAAATGGAACTGGAGCCCAAGCCATTATGTTGGAAAGGCTCCTTTTTTTTACGTAAAAATCCCATTATATTGTATTAAATGCAGGATATCTATCACATTTTGTCGTATTGTATCCAGTAAAAAAGTCAAGGAAGTAGGGGAGTAATGATCCTAGAAAAAATTCTTTTACATCTGTTAATCATTTTAATTCCCGTTCATATATATACCCTTTTTTTTGAAAATAGAAAGATTGGAAGATCTCCTTATTTATTTGGGTTGATAAATGGAATTACTGCCATTATAACCATGTCTTTTTCATTCTCAGCATTCGGCATGGTGTGGGATTTAAGGTATACCCCACTAGTCATAGCATTTCTGTATGAAGGTCCGATATCAGGATTAATTGTTATGAGCATTATTGCGCTGAAAAGGACGATTACAGGTGGAGATGGACTAATCGTAGCCTATTTGTGTTTGATGTTTTCGGTGATTTTGCCAATATACTTACATAAAAATTACTGGGATATTAGCAAAACCAATCGTGTCAAAAAGGCATTAATTGTGGGAATATGGACTGCTTTTACCCAAGTAATAATTACATTCGGTTACTTTTTAATAAATGACTACCCGAATCATACGAATAAAGAGCTGTTTCTTTTCGTTGTTTTTTATGGAGTGGTACAGATTATAGGAATTGCAGCGTCATCCACCCTTCATGAACGAATGATTGAGAAACAATTATTACAAAAGGAAATGTCAAAAGCGGAAAAATTACATACAATTGGGGAGTTGGCAGCATCAATCGCCCATGAGATCAGAAATCCCCTAACAGTGGTGAAGGGCTTCCTGCAACTGATGAAAAAGGAGGAAAAAGGAACACATCTCCAATATTTAACCCTCGTTTTGAGTGAGCTAGACAGGGCTGAGGTCATCATTAGCGATTATTTAAATTTTGCTAAGCCACGGCTAGAAAAAATTGAAACAATCAAGCTCGGTGATTTTATTTCAGGTATTATCACTTTAATTCAATCATTAGCAGTTACAAAAGGTGTTATTTTAGAAGACAAAGTGAATGAAAATCCTTCTATTGTTACAGATAAAGATCAGCTTAAGCAAGCAATGGTGAATTTTATTAAAAATGCTATTGAGGCCACACCGCAGGGAGGAGCGGTGTCTGTAAACCTAAAGCGGATAAATAACTTTGTGTATATTGTAATATCTGATACAGGAAAAGGAATGACGAATGAGCAGCTTACCAGAATAGGGACTATATTTTACACAACAAAGGAGAAGGGAACTGGCCTTGGTACAGCTGTCTCTATTAGAATCATTGAAACTATGAACGGGAAAGTTACGTATGAGAGTGAACTGAATGTTGGTACAAGGGTAACGATTCAATTGCCGATAGTTGAAGAGGGGAAACTAAATTCATTTTAAAAGAAAGAGGAGTTGCTTCGACTCCTCTTTAAAAATAGAATTTAGTCTTTTTTTACTAAGGTAAGTGACCACATATTTCCGTCTTTCCATACTCTGTTTGTTGTCCTATACCGTGAACTCCTGTGTCGGGAAGTGCGACGTTGGGATGTACTGCGTCGTGACCAACCAGAAGTCCTGTGCCTGGAAGTACGGCGTTGTGACCATCGGGAAGTACGTCGAGAAGTTCTCCTGGAAGTCCAGCGAGAAGTTCTCCGGGAAGTACGGCGAGATCTTCTAGATCTGCGCCTTGAGCTTGGATCCTGTAACATAAAATCAATTAAACCAGAGATATTGCCACTTTCAACAGCTCGTCGAATATCTCTAGAAGAAAAATTACTCATGGTTAACCTCCTTTAAGCATTGAAAGATTTGAAACCCTTTTTATGCTAGAAAGATTCCTTATATCATCTTCCATTGCTATATGGTACGTGTATCCCACAAAAATGTATGAGACATTCGTGTATATTTTGAAAAAAAATAGATAAATGATTCAAGTGTCAATGCCTGCTTTTTTTTCATAACAATAAATAAGGAGAGCGTAAGCGCCGAAAACACAGAAGTTTCGTTAATCACGATGCTGTTTGCGCTTGTAATGTAGAAAGGCAGGTGTTCGTTTGTGGAAATAAATGGGGGAATGATTGATTATTATTTATATATTCATCCTTTAGACTTAAGGGATTTAAAATTGGATATTTGGAATGATGAGCCTGTTCAAGGGAAACTTACCATTAAGCAAAAAAAATTCGATATTGATGTTGTATATAGGGGTTCACATATACGAAAGTTTCCCAAAAAATCCTATCATATCTCTTTTTATAAACCTACTAATTATCAAGGGAAAAAGGAAATTCATCTAAATGCGGAATATAAGGATCCTTCTATGATAAGAAATAAACTATCCCTCGACTTCTTCGCTGATATAGGTGTTCTATCTCCAGTGTCCCAATACATTTTTCTCCATTTAAATGGCCGAAAAGAAGGAATTTATCTGGAATTAGAATCTGTAGATGAACATTTTTTGAAAAGAAGAGGCCTTCCAGATGGGTCCATTTTTTATGCAGTAGATGGAGATGCGAATTTTTCACTTATAAGCGAATTAGATGATGAAACAAAAAAATCATTATTATTAGGGTATGAGAAGAAATATGGCAGGAACAGTGATGATCATCATCTTCAAGAATTTATTTTTATCATTAATACTTTATTAAAGGATGAGTTTGAGAAGGAAATCGTTCATCATTTGGATGTTGAGAAATATTTAAGATGGCTGGCTGGCGTTGTTCTTACTCAAAATTATGATGGTTTTGTTCATAATTATGCATTGTATAGAAATGGAGCTACAGGATTGTTTGAAATTATTCCATGGGATTATGATGCAACATGGGGAAGAGATGTAAATGGAAGATATATGGAGGAAAATTATGTTCGAATTGAGGGTTTTAATACGTTAACAGCTCGTTTATTAGATGTAGATTCCTTTAGAAAGAAATATCAATCATTGTTATTGGAGTTTTTATCTAATCAATTTACCGTGGATTATATGAGGCCAAAAGTGGAACAGTTATTTAATTTGCTTAATCCCTACATTTTAATGGATCCGTATAAAAAAGAACACTACGACAAGTTTAAAAAAGAACCAGAGCTTATAATCAAGTTTATCGAATTAAGAAACAACTATTTAAGATCAAAAATAAATAAACTTGACTAAAAAGCGTTCGTCCGCATTTCATTATATCTTTCTTTCATTAAATAATGGTCAACATTCCATATAGGCGAAAGCTGAATTTTTAAGAAATAGTTATTTATCCCGTTTCAAGAATTTAATAGACACGTATATATACAGTATGAATAACCCTAATGGATAAATGATAAGGAGGATAAAAATGGAGAGTAGCAATATGAATTATTCAAATCGGTCTCAACCTACCTTAAAAATACCCTACTCATTATTAGGTAAAAATATAACCGTTTATCGAGGCGGACCTGAATCCAAAACTGGAAAACTTATGGATGTAAAACAAGATTATCTTGTAATCTACTCAGATAATAAAATCATTTATTATCAAGCGGAACATATTAAAAGCATTACAGAGGACTCAAAAACAAATGCAATGCAAACGAATAGTGTCGAGGAAGAGGAGCCTTTTTTCTATCAAGGAGATAACTTCATCAGTTTATTAAAAAATTTTTTAAATAGAAAGATTCAAATAGACCAAGGTGGTCCCGATTCAAAACAAGGAACTCTTCTGCAACTAGGTAGTGATTTTTTAGTTCTTAGTACGGAAGATGATGGGGTTATCTATTATAACTTACATCATATTAAAAGTATTATTGAGCTAGAAAAGAATCTTAATAATATAGGGGCAGATACAGAGGAGTCATCATCTTATTGGCAGAATGAAGAAAGTGCAGAAGAAATGATGTCAAATATCCTTATGGGATCCGATTTTCATCATCTTTGCTCGCTAATGTCTCATAAATGGGTATCGGTTAATCGAAAAGGACCTGAGGCATTAGAAGGGATACTTGTTGATAGCTCTGATGGATTCTTTACTTTAGCGAATAATCAAGAATTATACCGTATTCATCCATTTCATGTAAGAAACATAAGCATTGGACCTAAAGGAGCCATGAAACAACAACAGCAGCAAAATAATAATAATCAAGAGCAAATGGAAAACAATCAGGCTGAGTCAAGCAGTAATGGAAATTATCTTGATGCATCTTCACGTACCGGCCAGCAACAAACTACTAGTGGAAATAGAGGAACGTCAAGAAGAACATCGCGAAGAACATCCAGTAGTTCATCTAGTAGAACATCGAGAGGAACATCGCGAAGAACATCGCGAGGAACATCGCGAAGAACATCGAGAGGAACATCGCGAAGAACATCGAGGGGAACATCGCGAAGAACATCGAGGGGAGCATCGCGAAGAACAACCAGAAGAACATCCAGGGGAAGAAATACTTCTAGAAGACGCCATCGTCGTTCAAACAGTAGTTTCCGTACCAGAAGACGTCGCCGAACCAGCAGTAGCCCTCAAAGAACAGGAAGAAGACTTGAA
This sequence comes from Heyndrickxia camelliae, assembly GCF_002844575.1. GTDB lineage: Bacteria > Bacillota > Bacilli > Bacillales > Bacillaceae_C > Margalitia > Margalitia camelliae. The sequence goes on along the minus strand of NZ_PIQO01000007.1, from coordinate 113,609 downwards.
TCCATTATCAGGGCTGTTAATTTTGATTGGAGACCTATGTCATAATAATAGAAATTGTGCAGACCTGGGATAGGATGAGTGCATATTTTAAATGCAAAAATGACCCTGATTAGTCGGCATGTGCAATAGCTATATAAGTATGCACTCATTCTTACAGAACAACTACGATTTTGAAAGGAGGTCCAGTAGATGGGATAACTAGCTTTCTTGGTCAAGAAGTGGAGATTGAGATTTCGGGAAAAACATTTATTTCGGGGATATTAATTGATGTAGGCTTAGACATCCTTGTAATTTATGATGGCAAGCAATATCTGTATATACCCTTAATCCATGTGCATTGCATCAAAGAAAAGCTTGAAAAAGAAATTACGGAAGATCCTCCCGATACCTTACTTATTTTTAATGAATCGGAACCCATTTCCTATCGAAAAACGTTAAACCATTCAAAAGGGCAATTTCTTGAGTTATTTATAACCGGTAACAGATCCATCCACGGCTATATAACCAGTGTTTTAAATGACTATATCGTGTTTTATTCCCCTGTCTATAAAACAGTATTTATATCCATGCAGCATGTAAAGTGGTTTACACCTTATTCCCATCAATTAACTCCTTATACTTTAGAAAATAAAGATCTTCCTGTAGTTCCAACCAATTTTCCATTAGCACGTTCATTTGAAGAACAATTAAAAAAATATGAGGGAAAATTACTCGTATTTGATTTAGGAGATAATCCAGATAAGGTTGGTTTAGTAAAGCAGGTTTCTAATAATATTATTGAATTAATAACTGCAAATGGACAAAAAGTATTCTGGAAGTTTATTCATATGAAAACGGTTCATATTCCATAGATAATTAGAAAAGACACATAAAAGAGACCTTAGTTTTTAGCAAACTAAGGTTATTTATATTCGAAAACTTGATATTATGAAAGATTATAGTACTCTTTAAACCACTTTACGAAATTTCTTAAGCCATCCTCAATATTCGTTTTGGGTCGATAGTCAATGAACTTAACAATATCCTCTATATCTGCAAATGTTTCTTGAACATCTCCAGGTTGGATAGGTAGGAAGTTTTTAATCGCTTTCATACCGATTTGATCCTCAAGTACTTGGATAAAATAATGAAGCTGTACAGGTTGATGGTTCCCTATATTAAAAATTTTATAGGGAGGGGAAATGTCAATTGGAGGGCTTTTCTTTATTAAGCGGTATATCGATTCTATTACGTCATCTATATAGGTGAAATCCCTTCTCATATTTCCATAGTTAAATAAGTTTAATGGCTCTTGTTTAATAATAGCATTGGAAAATGTAAAATAAGCCATGTCTGGTCTTCCCCACGGACCATAAACGGTGAAAAATCGTAAACCGGTTGTCGGAAGGCTATACAAGTGACTATACGTATGTGCCATTAGTTCATTTGCTTTTTTTGTTGCTGCATACAAGCTAATAGGCTGATCTACACGATCGCTTACAGAAAATGGGACTTGTTTGTTGCTTCCATAAACGGAACTGGAAGATGCATAAATCAAATGCTTGATTTGATGCTGTTTACAGCAATCTAATATATTGGCAAAACCAACAAGATTGGATTGAATATACGCGTGAGGGTTTTCTAAACTGTACCTAACACCTGCTTGAGCAGCTAGATGTATAACCTCTTCTATTTCATATTGATTAAAAAGACTATCCAATAATTCAAGATTTTCGACAGATCCTTTAATAAAGGTAAAATGCTTATCTTTTTTTAGTATTTCAAGTCGGTTATATTTTAAGGTTTGATCATAGTAATCATTTAGGTTATCAATACCTAGAACTTTATATCCCTCATATAATAAACGCAAAGATAAATGAAAACCGATAAAACCTGCGCATCCAGTAACGAATATATATTTTTCATTCTGCTGCTGTATCATAGAGAACTCCTTTATTAATGTATTAAGTAAACTTAATCAGAGGCCCCCCTCCCTGAATGAATATAGAACAAAGGCTTAGAACAAATTTACTGTTTTAAGCCTTTGTGCATTACAGATGGTTTGCCCAAAAACCAATTAATATCTAATTCTTCAAGGCTTTACTGCAAATCAAATGAGAAAGAATGTACATGGATAGCTTAAAAATTTGTATTGCCGACCCCAAAATAACGGTATCCCAATTTCATCATATTAGAAGGACTAAGAGCATTTCTTCCATCAAATAAGAGTGGATTAGATATTATTGATTTCGCACATTCCCAATCGATATCCAAAATCTCTTGCCATTCGGTTAAAAGAAGAACTGCATCAGCATCTTCAAGTGCTTGAAGAGGGGTTGGTGTATAAGTAACAGTAGGATAAATTTTCTTAACATGTTCGGATCCTTGGGGATCATAAGCAGTAACAGAAGCTTTGTTTTTTAGGAGATAATCTATTACTTTAAGAGCGGGTGCTTCTCGAATATCATCGGTTTTAGGTTTAAAGGTGAGGCCAAGAATGGCAATACGTTTTTCCTCGAGATTCCCAAGTTCCTGCTTTACTTTTTTCATAAACCATTGTGATTGTGTTTCATTGATATCCTTAACAGCTTGAAGAATCGGCATTGGGGTATCCATATCAAAGGCTAATGCTAATAAAGCTTTAATATCTTTTGGAAAACAAGAACCTCCGTAGCCAATACCGGCTTGAAGAAAGTCTGGCCCTATTCGTTTATCCATTCCCATTCCTAGGGCAACTTGATTTATATTTACTCCTTTTCCATCGCAAAGTCGTGCCAACTCATTTATAAAGGATATTTTAGTAGCTAGGAATGCATTGGAGGCGTATTTAATCATTTCTGCTTCTTTTATCGTGGTAAAAAGAATCGATGTATCTACATCTTTATATAACTCCTTCATGATTTCACGTGCTTTCGTGGATTCACAGCCTACGATAACTCTATCGGGGTACAAAGCATCAAATAATGCCTTCCCCTCTCTCAAGAATTCAGGATTAGACACGAGATCGAAAGTTGGTGCCTTGTTTCTTATTTTTAGCTCATTTTTTAGAATGTCATTCAATTTGTCACCCGTGCCAACAGGAACAGTGCTTTTGATGACAATAACCTTGTAATCATCCATGTATTTTGCCATTTGGGTAACTACCTCTTCTACAAATGACAAATCAGCTTTTCCATTTTCCAGCGAAGGAGTCCCAACTGTGATAAAGAGAATATTACATTCTTTCATAATCTCTTCCATACTATTGGTAAATGAAAGTCGTTGCTCCACTATATAATCATGGAGAAGTTCTTTTAATCCTTCCTCATAAAAGGGAAGTTTCGATTGGTAAAGGGTTTTGATTTTTTCTAGGTTCGTATCCATAAGGGTAACTTGGTAGCCATATTTTGCAAAAACTATACTCGTGGTGGTTCCAACGTACCCTGCTCCGATAACTCCTATCTTCATATAAAATTCACCTCGATTCTTTTTTATAGGCTGACAACTTAAGGTGTTACTACTATTCTCTTTCCCGATTAATAACCTCGTATAAATACTGCAAAACATCTTCTTTTAAATCTTTTCTCTGTAGAGCAAAATCGATTGTTGCTCGAATAAAGCCTGTTTTGTCCCCGATATCGTAGCGCTTTCCTTGAAAATGATAGGCTAAAACTGCTTGGGTCTGATTTAGTAAATTGATAGCATCTGTCAATTGAATTTCTCCGCCAGAACTCGGTGGTAAATCTTTTAATATATCAAAAATCTCTGGCCTTAAGATATATCTTCCGAGAATGGCTAAACACGAAGGGGCATCTTCTTGCTTTGGTTTTTCCACTAATTCTTCAATATTGATAACCCACTCATTCATAACGCAGCCATTTGGTTTCACAATGCCATACTTTGAAACCTCATCAATTGGCACCTCTTGCACACCAACAATGGAAGAGTGATATCGATTAAAGACCTCCATCATTTGTTTTAAGCAAGGCTTCGTTGATTGGACGATATCATCGCCTAGGAGAACTGCAAATGGCTCATTCCCAATAAAACTTCTGGCACAGTAAATAGCATTTCCAAGCCCCTGTGGCTCTTTTTGCCGAATATAATGGATATTTGCTAATTGTGATATAGATTGAACATTTTGAAGAAGTTCATATTTATGTTTTTTTAATAGGGTTTCTTCTAGCTCATACGATTTATCAAAGTGATCTTCTATGGAGCGTTTACTTCGGCCGCTGATAATGATAATATCTTCAATTCCTGATGCAACCGCTTCTTCAATAATGTATTGAATAGTAGGTTTATCAACAATCGGAAGCATTTCCTTTGGCAATGCCTTTGTTGCAGGGAGGAATCTCGTACCAAGCCCAGCAGCAGGGATTATTGCTTTACGAATCAACTTCTCTCCCTCCTTAAAAAAACTAAGTATTTTTAGTTGTTACTACTTACTATGATGAAAAGGCACATAGAGTATGTGGGAATACCTAGAAAGGAGTAATTTATTTTTGGTTTCGGGGCATCTGTAACTTAAAAACATTTGCCATGATGGGATAAAAGGGAAGGGAATACATTTGCACATTTTATTAAGCTATAAATGAGTGAACTACCTATACATATATTTTTTTTAGACATACATTAATATAAAAATGTACTAACACCCCTAATTCAAAACAACTAGGAGGGGAAAAATGAGTAATATTATGATGATTAAACCTTGGGAAGAGGAAGTTGGTACAAATGAATTTTTTGTACCTGAATATATTGAAGAGTTAGCTAGTCAGGTGCTTAAAAACTACTATTTTTCCGTACAAAGTATGAAAATAATTACGACCAAGCCAGATAAAGGGGGGGCTATTTGGAAGCTTGAAACAAGTGAAGGACCGTTGAGTTTAAAATTACTACATCGGCGGCCGACTCGAAGTTTGTTTAGCTTAGGGGCACAGGAATATTTAGTAGAAACGAAAAAAGCAAGAGTACCAAGTATTATTAAAACGAAGAATCAAAAAAATTATGTAGAGGCAGGCGGAAAGCTATGGTTTGTTGCAGAATGGATAGAGCCATTAGAGCCTGTTACAAAGGACTTGGAAGGGGCAAAGCTGCTTTGCGGGGCTCTTGGTGAATTTCACCGCTTAAGCAAAGGATATGTACCTCCTCAAGGGGCAGAAGTTGCTTCAAGATTATATAAGTGGCCAGATAATTATAAAAAAGTTGCTATGAAAATGGGGTGGTTCCGAAATATTGCAAGGGTTTATGATGAAATGCCTGCAAGTTCTTATTTATTATCTGTAGTAGATGAGTTTGAACAACAAGCGTTTGATGGATTGAGCAAACTTAACAATTCAAGCTATTCGGAACTCGTGAAGCTCGGCAATCAACAGTGGGGATTGGTACATCAGGATTATGGGTGGTCTAATGGTCAAAAGGGACCAAATGGAATGTGGATTATTGATCTTGATGGTGTGGCATATGATTTGCCAATTCGCGACTTGAGAAAACTAATTAGCGGGACAATGGCAGATTTGAAAAAATGGGATGCTACTTGGATAAGAGAAATGATTCAAGCATATCATCATGAAAATCCAATATCCCCTGAACTCTATGAGATATTAATGATTGATTTAGCACTTCCGAATGAATTTTACAAAAATGTTAAAGAAGTAGTATATGAGCCGGAAAAATTTTTAAATAAGGAAACAGAACAAATGATAAAAGGAATTGTCAATTTGGAAAAGACAAAATGGACTGTATGGAAAGAATTACAAGATGACTGGAAAGGGGGAAAACGATGAGAATTTTAATGATTTGTACAGAAAAACTCCCTGTTCCACCGGTATTAGGAGGTGCAATTCAAACCTATATATCCGGAATCCTGCCATATTTAAGCGAGTCCCATGAAATAACCGTTTTGGGCGTTAATGCAGATTCCCTACCTGATGAAGAAATGATAGATGGAGTGCATTATGTAAGAATTCCAGGTAAGGTATTTGAAATATACCGAGAGGGTGTTATTTCCTATCTTGAGTCTAATCATTTTGACCTTATTCATATTTTTAATCGCCCTCGCCTTGTCCTTCCAGTTAGAAAAGTAGCACCAGAATCAAAAATTACATTGAGCATGCATAATGATATGTTTAAACCCGATAAGATTGACCTGAATGAAGCTTCTGCTGTTATTGAGGAAGTTACTAATATTGTAACAATTAGTAATTATATCGGTGAGGAAATTAAGCGCTACTTCCCTCAAGCCGCAGACAAGGTTCATACCATTTATTCAGGTGTAGATGTGGAACGATTTTTACCTGGAGATCATAAAGATATGCAGAATATTCGCAATGAGCTTCGGAAAAAACATGGATTAGAAGGGAAAACAGTTATACTATTCACTGGCCGACTTTCGAATAATAAAGGGGTGGATCGGTTAGTTAGAGCATTACCGGAACTTGCGAAAAGATTCAATAATCTCGCACTCGTCATAGTCGGAAGTAAATGGTTCAGCCAAAATGATGTTTCAGATTATGTTGCATACATTAGAGCATTAGCAAATAGATCACCTGTACCAGTTATCACTACTGGCTTTGTTTCGCCAAGCGAAATTCAAAATTGGTATGCTGCTAGTGATATATTTGTTTGTACATCACAATGGCAGGAGCCACTTGCTAGGGTACATTATGAAGCAATGGCCGCTGGACTACCAATAGTTACAACTGCAAGAGGAGGAAATCCGGAAGTAATTGAATTAAACGAAAACGGCCTTGTTATAGAAAATCCGGACGATCCGAATGAGTTTGCAGATAAAATTACACAGATCTTATCCAATAAATCGCAAATGAAGAAAATGGGCGAGACTGGAAGGCAATTTGCACTATCAAAGTATACTTGGGACAGAGTTGCAAATCAAGTGTTGGAGGTTTGGGAACAATCCCTTCAATCATCTGATGTTATCGAAGTAGAATACCATCCAGAAACAAGTAAAATTATTGATATTGAGAAAGCCCGTGATCGAAAACAAAGATATGAAAATGAATCTAGTCGTTCTACACATGACAAAAGTAGAAGGTCTTCCAGAAAGACTAGACGGTCTACACATTATAAAAGTAGAAGATCTTCCAGAAAGACCAGGCGTACTACACATTATAAAAGTAGAAGATCTTCCAGAAAGACCAGGCGTACTACACATTACAAAAGTAGAAGGTCCTCAAGAAAGACCAGGCGTATTACACATTACAAAAATAGAAGGTCTATAAGAAGGACTAGGCGTACTACACATTATAAAAGTAGAGGGTCTATAAGAAGGACTAGGCGTGAAAAATACTCCAAACGGTATCGGGAATCCAGATACAACCGTTCAAACAGAAAATATAGAACAGGTGATAGAATGACTGCTGTAGCAGCAAGAAATCCAGAAACAGTGATAAAAGCAATAAATTATAGATGGAGACCTTATTAGAAATGAAAAAACCAATGATTCGTAATCATTGGTTTTTTATATAAATATAAGTCTTATCCATACATAGAGGCAAATTAATGTAAAGATGATAGTAGGAGGAATCACAACCACAGAAACTCGGATATAATCGAGCCATTTTATTTTAAATTTTTGTTGCCTTAAGGAGTTTAACCATAAAAGCGTTGCTAATGTTCCAACAGGTAATAGTAAAGAACCGATATCACTTCCTATAATAGTGGATAAATAAATTGCTTTCATGGTGATAGGGTCGAGCTGCATTTCAGATAATGATATGGTCCCAATCATTAAAGCAGGATGATTATTGAAAATATTAGATAGTATGGTAAGAAGAATGCCCATTGTAAGATTTGCGGATAAGAGGCTGCTGGATAATATGGGTTCTATGCCTTTCACGAGGATTTTGGTTAATCCGATGTTATGCAGACCATAGACAATGACATACATCGAATAGGCAAATACGAAAATATGCCAAGGGGCTTTTTTTATAATATCAACGGCACTTAATTTAAGGTAAAAATACCTCCACGCAAGGATTCCAATAGAACCTGTGATAGCGACGTACGCAATTGGGATTCCAATAAAGGATGCTAAGAATAATAGAATTCTCATACAAAGAATAAAGAGGATGACATATACCATAATTCTTGTTTGTTTTTTTATAAGATCCTGGTTTGGTTTTGGCTTAAGGGGATGGTATCTTCCAATCCCTAAAATATGCTCTGTTACGGGTGGCAATCTATCAGGAATTTCCTTTGAGAAAACTAGATACAAAAGTCCAGCTAGGAAGATTAACCCCAGTACGCTTGGAACGAACATCATAGCTGTTTGTTGGTAAAGGCTCATGCCGATAATTTTTAACGATATTAAATTGACAATATTGCTTACCCCAATGGGTGCACTTGATGCCGTTGCAATAATAGCTCCACTGATTAAATACGGAAGCATCTGATGTTTCTTTAAACTTAGTTGCCTTAGCAGTAATAACAAGATTGGGGTGGTAATCAGAATGCTTCCGTCATTATTAAAAACAATTGTCATAAAGAAACATAATAAATTGGTTAGCCAATATAATTTTTTTCCCGACCCCTTTGCAATGTAAAGTAGCCTGGTAGCAGCCCAATGGAAGAATCCAAAGCTCTCAAGTGCAATGGCCATAACCATTGTAGCAATGATTGTAATCGCAGCCTCAGTAACCTTGGAACTTATTTCTATTAAATCATGGAAGGATACACTGCCTATTAAAATGAGGGTTACTGCCCCTATTGCTGCTGGAACAGCTTCATTTAATCCTCTTGGCCTCCAGATGATTAATCCTATAGTAAATAAGAAAATGAGTATGGTGAAGAATCCAGTTGTTAAGGTCATTCATTCACCTCTTTTCAAATTGAGACTAAGTGGTTTTTTCCCGGTAAAAGGTAAGAGTCTCTCACACTCATTTGTACTACATGTATACGTATCATGAAGCATCTTGGACTAAACCATTCCCCTAACCCTATAAAAATCCGCAAATAGACATTAGAGATGTTTGTCGTAAGGGGATTGTAAACTATGCCATTTTTTTGTCCGATAGTCTTAACATCAAGACTGATGGAATACTAGATTCATATCATGTATTGGTTAGAGACCCATAGTTTATTCATTGGGTAGATATTTTTAAAAGGATTTTTCATCCCCGACCCAGAATATTAATAAGAACAAAACCAAAAGGGGAAAAGAATAATGGAAAATCCAAAATTAGAAAGATTACAGCAGGAATGGCTTGTAGAAGCAACGATTTCCGATATGCAGAATAAAATGGAGAGTGGAGAATTAACCTCTCAAGAACTTGTATTAATGTATTTACAGCGAATCGCACAACTGGACAAGTTGGGACCGCGCATTAATTCGATTCTGGAAGTGAATCCTGATGCGGTGCAGATTGCGGCAGGTTTGGATGCTGAAAGAAAGCAGAAGGGTTCAAGGGGACCACTTCATGGTATTCCTGTTCTCATTAAGGATAATATTGACACACATGATAAAATGCATACGAGTGCGGGCTCACTGGCATTAGCAGACTCTGTAGCATCGATGGATTCCTTTGTGGCAAAGCAGCTCAGAGAAGCAGGTGCCGTTATTCTTGGCAAAACGAATATGACAGAGTGGGCAAATTTTATGGCAGATAATATGCCGAGCGGATACAGCTCCAGAGGCGGACAAGTGTTAAATCCATATGGTCCTGGAGTGTTTGATGTTGGAGGCTCCAGTTCAGGATCGGGGGCGGCGATTGCCTCAAACTTTGCAGCGGCTGCTATCGGTACGGAAACATCCGGATCAATTTTAAATCCCGCGACTCAAAATTCACTAGTTGGGATAAAACCTACTGTGGGGCTAATAAGCAGAAGTGGCATTATTCCAATCTCGTATAGCCAAGATACAGCTGGTCCAATGACAAGAACAGTACAGGATGCTGCCATATTGCTGTCAGCTTTAACAAGGCAAGATGCAGATGATCCGGCTACCTCTACCAATATGGAATTAAATGATGTTGATTTTAAGAAATTCCTGAAAAAGGATGGCTTACAAGGTGTTCGACTTGGAGTTGCCAGAGACGTTTATTTTGACCATTTAAATGAGGAAAAGTTAGCAGTCGTCGAGAATGCTTTGAAACATGTGGAAGAATGTGGAGCAATTCTTTCTGATGTTTCTATCCCATCTGCTAAGACAAAATGGAGTTATGACGTACTAACCTATGAATTCAAGACAGATTTAAACGCTTATTTACGCAAAGTGGATACTAGTCTACCTGTTCATTCTTTAAAAGAGTTAATAGAGTTTAATAAGAAAGACCCTGAAAAAATGTTAAAGCATGGACAAACCGTTTTGGAAGAGGCAGAGGCAACCAGCGGAACATTGACAGAATTGAAGTATATTCAAGCTTTGGAACAGGACATTTATTTATCGCGAGAACAAGGCATTGATTACGCATTAAAAGAGAATAAGGTGGAAGCTATTATTTTTCCGCAGTTTTTCGGTGCAAGTATCGGTGCAAAAGCAGGCTATCCATCTATAACAGTGCCTGCAGGCTATACAAAAGATGGGGAACCAGTGAGTATAACCTTTACGGGGACCGCATACAGTGAACCTACTCTGATAAAATTAGCTTATGCATTTGAACAAGCAACAAGAGTTAGAAAAGCTCCAGTATTTAAAACGGTTGTAGAAACTAAATAAATATTTTTTAAACCCCTGATCATCTTCAGCACGCATTTCATTTGGTCAGGGGTTTGTATTGCCTTGGAACATTAGTGTATGATTAAGCATATTAAGTTTTTAAACAAAAGGAGTCAGCGTGTTGAACGGAATATCTATATTAGAGTCATATCAATCTTTTATACAAGAAAATTGGGAAAAGGCAGGATTTGATAACCCGACAGCAGTTCAATCAGAAGCGATGCCACTTATTTTAGAAGGAAGGGATATTATTGCTAGTTCCCCAACCGGGACTGGAAAAACCCTTGCTTATTTACTGCCTTTGCTGCAACGAATTAATGCAGATAACCAAGGAGTTCAAGCGGTTATATTAGCTCCTTCCCGTGAATTAGTCATGCAAATCCTGCAAGAAATTCAAAAGTGGTCGGAGGGAACTCAAATATTAGCGGCATCCTTCATAGGTGGCGCCAACTTAAAACGCCAGCTTGAAAAATTAAAAAAACGTCCGCAAGTTGTCGTAGGCACCCCAGGACGGATATACGAACTAATGATGCAAAAAAAGTTGAAAATGCATGAGGTAAAGATGATTGTCTTGGATGAGGGCGATCAATTATTGCTTCCGGAATACAAACAGGCTATTTCTGGAATCGTCAAAGCTACATTAAGTGACCGACAGCTCATCTTATTTTCGGCTACCATTTCTCCGGAAGCTGTTCAAAGAGCAACAGAGTTGATGAAAAATCCGCAACTTATTAACATTACGAAAAAAGAATCACCAAGTGTAGATTATCAATATTTTTTATGTGATGCACGTGAAAAAATGGATGTACTTAGGAAGATTAGTGTGGCAGGTACATTTCAAGCGCTAGTTTTCGTACGAGATATTGGGAATCTTTCGGTGTTAGTGGAAAAGCTTCAGTATAAGGATGTATCAGTGGGGCAATTACATAGTGATTTAAAAAAAGAGGAACGTGCCAAAGCGATAAGATTATTTCAGCAAGGAGAAATCCAATTTCTGCTTGTGACGGAGGTTGCGGCAAGGGGATTAGACTTACCTGGGTTGACGCATGTTATTCATTATGATTTTCCGGAAACCATCTCGCAATTTGTTCATCGCTCAGGACGGACAGGAAGACTAGGTTCTTCATCTGGAACGGTAATATCGATTGTAACCGAACGGGAAGAAAGAAAACTTAAACAAATTTGTCGAGAATTAAATGTGAAACCTCACCAAAAAGTACTAGTTGGTGGCAAAATAGAAGATGCCAAAATTGGAGTGGACAGAGGCGATTTTCGTAAGAGTGATAAGAAGTTCCATGGTTACAAGCAAAGAAATAAGAATAAACGTAGTTAGTAATTATCGTGGAATCAGAAGCTTTCATGGAGCGATTATTCGTTTTTAAGAAAAAACAGCAATCTTTAAGAATTGCTGTTTTTTAGTGTTTTTATGAATTCACATTATTATTTATACTAGCTTTTGTCAGACCGACACTTTGTAATAGTGTACCTAAAGCATCGTCTGCAGAAGTCAGCTTTACTGCAGCTGCATCTAATGTTGGTTGGTCTTTTTTTAAATCGTCTGTTTTTAATTGATAAGAATCTTCTAAATCCTTTAATACCGCTTTAGGATCAGAGTTCTTATCTTTTCATCCAGATGGAATCGTTACTTATTTAATATTAGCTATAACATTTGGTGCTGAAAAGGCAGCTATTTGTTTTAAATTTGCCAATTCATCTGCTGGTGGTTTAGGATCTGCTGCTAATACCGATTCATATGCATTGATGTCTTTGTCAGCAGAGTTAATATTATCTATAGCTTCATATAAAATTGCATAAAATCTGCATTTTCATTTGTTGCTGTATCCGTTTTATTGTCGCTATTTTTACACCTGAATTAGTAGAATCACTATTAGAACATGCTGAAGTAAGCACACCACAAGAGCAATCACGAAAGCCATAAACCATTGCTTATTCATTGTTAAACCTTCTGGTGTCATGTAAGTTAAATGATATTCGCTTATAATAGTAGAATGCAAAAAAAATGTCAGGAAAAGGAAAATTAAATGAATACAAAAATGTTAAAAAATTTGATCAAGGGTAGAAAGAAGGGTTTATTTAGAAAATAAAAAAAAGCGGGTACTTATACCCGCAAGGCAATTACGCATTTATTTTTAGAATACCTTCGTCGTCCATGATTCACAATTCCATACATCAGTGACAACATCTTGATAAAATTCAGGTTCATGGCAGATGAGCAGAATACTTCCCTTGTATTCTTTTAGTGCTCGTTTTAACTCATCCTTCGCATCGACATCGAGATGATTGGTTGGCTCATCTAGGACTAGAATATTGGTTTCTTTGTTTATAAGCTTACAAAGTCTTACCTTCGCTTTCTCGCCACCGCTTAATACTTCGACCTTACTCTCAATATGCTTGGTAGTCAAACCGCATTTAGCCAGTGCTGCACGAACTTCATACTGTGTAAAGGAAGGGAAGTCATTCCAAACATCTTCGATACAAGTGTTATAGTTTGCCTGTTTTATTTCTTGTTCAAAATAGCCGGTATATAAATAGTCCCCGAGTTGTACAGATCCGGAAATCGGTTTAATTTCACCTAAAATACTTTTTAGTAAGGTAGTTTTTCCTATCCCATTTGCACCGACTAACGCTATTTTTTGTCCGCGTTCCATTCTTAAGTTAAGTGGCTTTGAAAGAGCCTCTTCGTAGCCAATTACCAAGTCTGTTGTTTCAAAAATAAGCTTCCCGGATGTTCTGGCTTCTTTAAAATGAAATTCGGGTTTTGGCTTTTCGGCTGCCAGTTCAATCATTTCCATTTTATCGAGTTTCTTCTGACGAGACATTGCCATATTACGGGTTGATACCCTTGCCTTGTTCCTAGCAACAAAGTCCTTAAGCTCAGAAATTTCTTGCTGCTGCTTCTTATAAGCCGCTTCAAGCTGTTGTTTCTTCATTTCGTGAACCTTAAGAAAATCATTATAATCTCCAACATATCGGTTTAGCTCTTGATTTTCCATATGGTAAATAATATTGATCACACTATTTAAAAACGGTATATCGTGGGAAATAAGGATAAAGGCATTCTCGTATTCCAATAGATATCGTTTTAACCATTCAATATGTTTTTCATCTAGATAGTTTGTCGGTTCGTCCAATAGTAGAATGTCGGGTTTTTCCAAAAGCAGTTTAGCCAACAGAATTTTCGTTCTTTGTCCGCCACTTAAATCCTGAACGTCACGTTCTAGACCGATATCATCTAACCCGAGGCCGCGGGCAACCTCTTCTACCTTAGCATCAATGATATAGAAATCATTATTCGTTAAGGTTTCTTGAATATTTCCAACATCCTCAAGCAATAATTCAAGCTCTTCCGGAGTCACATCTGCCATTTTTGCATACAAATTATTCATTTCCGTCTCAAGGTCAAATAGGTATTGAAAAGCACCTTTTAAAGCGTCACGAATCGTCATTCCTTTTTGCAGGACGGCATGCTGGTCGAGATAACCAACACGTACTTTTTTCGCCCATTCCACCTTGCCTTCATCAGGCTGAAGTTTCCCGGTCACAATATTCATAAAGGTTGATTTTCCTTCTCCATTTGCACCAACTAGACCGATATGCTCACCTTTCAGAAGGCGAAAGGAAACATCATTAAATATTGCACGGTCCCCAAAGCCATGGCTCAAATTTTTTACAGATAAAATACTCATATAGTAATTACACCTTTTTTCGTTAATTTTTGCCGCATAAAAAAATTATATCTGAGAGATACATAGTATTGAAGTAATTTTTTTTTGAAATAGAAGTAAATATTGGGGACAAATAATGAATCCATTAGCAGCTACGACTTAAGTCTTATGTAAAACTCCACCTGTCACCTCATGATAAAAAAATTTGTGGATGGTAATGTAAAATTCATAAATAGTCTGTAGGGTTTCATATTTGTAATACGTTTATTATTTGAAAAGGAATTTTGTAAAAAAAGTCACTTAAATATTTTCTAAGCAAAACTTAAAGAAAACTTAAGAATCTTTTTTTTCTATTTTAAGCTTCCATCCATATAATGAAAATTATTAGCAGTAGTGCCTTCGCCCATACATTTAGTTCGATAGGCGCTTGAACGGATAGAGATTAACGTAAAATAACTTATATTACATCTAAATATCCTTAAAAATATAAATAAATTAGGAGAGAACGAAACATGATGGCTGTTAATTATAAACAAAATAATGAAATAGATTTAGAGGAATTTATTGAATTACACGGTAAAGCGCTTCTTCATTATATATATTCTATTATGAAGCATTGGGAGTTGTCGGAAGATATCTACCAAGAAACGTTATTATCCGCTTTTATACATTATAAATCTTTTGAAAAAAGAGCGTCTTTGAAAAACTGGATTTATAAAATTGCACAGAATAAATGCAAGGATGAGTGGAAAAAAGAGAATGTAAGGAAACGGTATTTAACACAGGCATCCATGCAAATGAATGAGGTTACCCTGCACGATGAAACAGAAGATACAGTAATGGAAAATTGTCTTCATGAAGAATTAATGAAAAAGATAAATGAGCTGCCAAATCGTTATAAAAATCCGATTTTACTCTATTATTTTCATGATTTTACAATCATGGATATTTCACAGAATAGTGAGTTGCCCATGTCCACCGTAAAAACGCATTTAAGACGTGGAAAGGAAAAACTGAAAGGAAAGGTTGCCAGTATTCACTAAAGAAATTGACCTTTTTAAAAAGTCAGATAATAATAGAAGCAGGAGGTGCAATAATGGGAAAAACTGATTCATTAGTGAACGTTGGAATTGTTGGTCTGGGAGCTGTAGGTGAGAGGCTCTTATGGCAATTTGTTAAGCATCCGCAAACAGTTGTAGCGGCAATTTGCGATACTAATACAAAACGAATAAAAGAATTACAAGAAAAGCTAGACAGTGTAAAGATATATACAAATTACCAGAAATTAATCTCAGATGCTTCTATTGATCTTGTATATATCGCAGTACCACCTAAATTTCATCATCCAATCGTAGTGGAAGCTGCAAAGGCTGGAAAACATATTTTATGTGAAAAACCATTAGCTAATTCCTTAATAGAAGCGGAAGCAATGACAGAGGCAGTAGAAAGGGCAAATGTAATAAACGCAATGAACTTTCCATTGCCATATAGCAATGCTGTTCATACATTTAAAGAAAAGTGGAAATCAGGCAATATTGGAAGCTTAAAACGTGTAGAATTAACAATGCATTTCCCACAGTGGCCGCGGGCATGGCAGCAAAATCCTTGGATTGCAGGAAGAGAACAAGGCGGCTTTATTCGTGAAATTACCCCTCACTATATTCAAGTAATGCAAGATTTGTTTGGAGAGATTACATACGAACAATCTTTTATCGAATACCCAGACAATCCTGAGCAATGTGAGACAGGTGTCATTGCCAAATTACGCCTCGAGGACGGTACTCCAGTAGTGATTGATGGTATAAGCGGTATTGGCAGAAAAGAAGAAATATCCTTTAAATTATATGGAGAAAAAGGAACTTTGGCATTAAAAAATTGGGGACAGCTTGAAGGTGAAACAAACGAACAATCTGTCTTTCCAATCGAAGTAGCGGAAAATAATGAACATCAGGATCTGATTTCGGAGATTATAAAGTCAATGGAAGGGAAGGATGCAAAACTAGTTTCATTAAAAGATGGATACAAAGTGCAAAAAGTATTAGAGCAACTGTTACAACATGTTTAGTAACGGAAGCCCTTGCAAAAAATGTTCAAAAAAATTAAAATAGTATTTATCATAAATGAAAGGTGGTGTATAGAGATGAATCAAGCTGTTTTTGTTCGCGGGCAATGGATGGAACATCTATATATTTGCCGTGCGATTTTTCATGCTGTAGCTATTAACGGGATAAGTATGCCCATTTTTAGCAATTGCATATGGAAACAAAAACGGTAAGAAAATCTCTATAACCACTTTGGAATAGCTTGGTAACTGGGGAGGGCTTCTTGCTCTCCCTTTTTTGTTTTATTCATATGTTCATGACCAAAAGCAAAGCCATGGGATTTTACTTTCCTATGGCTTTTTTGCGTTCAAAAAATTGAAAAGGAGAGCGTGTAAATGATTATTTGCAGTATAAAGGAAATTGGTAAATCCTACGGAGGAAATATAATATTCGATAATTTGTCTCTGGAAATAAATGAAAAAGAATGTATTGGTCTGGTTGGAAGAAACGGAAGTGGAAAAACCACCTTGTTAAAAATTATAGCTGGAATCGAGACGCAAGATACAGGGCAAGTTCATTGGAAAAAAGGCTTGAAGACTGGCTACTTAGCCCAGGTTCCAGACTATCCTAGGGATATGACGGTTGAAGATGTATTAAAGACGGCTTTTCAATCCCTACTGGATACTCAATTGAAAATGACACAACTCGAAACCGAAATGGGAAAAGAAAAAGAGCAAGTGAAACTAGAAAAGTTAATAAATCTTTATGGAGAATTGCAAGATTATTTCATTCAGCATGGCGGTTATGAAATCGATTCGAGCATCGATCGCGTAGTTAATGGATTAAATATTGCCAGCCTGCTTCCTCAATTATTTAATCAATTGAGTGGTGGGGAAAGGACAAAAGTTGGTTTAGCACTTATCTTATTGAAAAATCCTGATTTGTTATTATTGGATGAGCCAACTAATCATTTGGACCTGCAAGCTGTGGAGTGGTTGGGGAGTTTTATACGTGAATACAGTGGCACGGTCATTCTTATATCACATGATCGCTATTTCTTAGATGAAGTGGTGAACAAAATAGTGGACTTAGAAGATGGAGAATTGCAAGTATATCACGCTGATTTTACAGGGTATGCAAAGGAGAAAGAGGAAAGATTGCTTATCGAATTCCAGGCCTATCAAGAGCAACAAAAAAAGATCCGGAAAATGAAAGAGGCAATCAAACGGTTAAAAGAATGGGCGAATCGTGCGAATCCTCCCAATGAGGGACTTCACAAACGAGCCCGAAATATGGAGCGCGCACTGGAAAGAATGGTGAAACTTGATAAGCCATTATTAAATCGTAAAAAAATAGAGGTTGATTTCGATGGCTTAGAAAGAAGTGGTAAAGATGTCGTTACCTTTAAGGAGGTAGCAAAATCCTATGATAGCAGGGTGTTATTTGAACAAGTGAATATGCATGTGCAATACGGTGAGAAAGTGGCAATCATAGGGGAAAATGGTACTGGGAAATCCACGTTAATAAAAATGATGCTTGAATATGTGTTTCCAGATAAGGGAGAAATAAAACTGGGGAGTAATCTCAACATTGGGTATCTATCACAGCATGTTTACAGTAACAGTTTAAAGCATACAGTGATAGAAGAATTTCGAAATGAAGTACATGTTTCAGAAGGGGAGGCGCGCCATATACTAGCGAGATTTCTCTTCTATGGACATTCCGTCTTTCGGAAAGTAAACCAGCTTAGTGGGGGAGAGCGCATGAGACTTCGCCTAGCACAATTAATGTGTAAGGATATAAATCTTCTTATTCTAGATGAACCGACCAATCACTTGGATATTGATTCGGTTGAGGTAATAGAAGAAGCTTTGGAAGGATTTCATGGAACAATTATTGCTGTCTCTCATGATCGGTATTTTTTAAATCGTTTGTTTAATAGAATATATTGGCTGGAAGATCAAACTGTCCATTGTTTCGAAGGGAATTATGAATGGGCAAAGCAGAAAATGGTAGAGCTTCGGCAACTAAAAGAATCACCATCCAAAACCACTTCGCACAAAGACGTCAACACGTTAGAAATAAAAGCAGAAAAGGATAAACTGCTTATTCTTGAACAGGAAATCGAACAAATAGAGTATTCTATCAGTGAAATTCATAAAAAAATGAGAAAAGAAACAGAATTACAATCATTGCAGGCATTGCAGTATGAAGTAAATAGGTTGGAATTAAGAAGAAATGTGATATACGAGGAGTTAGAAAAAGCAGAGGGAGAATAATTAAGAGCTGACAGGGATACCTGTCAGCTCTTGCAGATAATTAGGTAACAAAAAAAAGCAGCCAGAAAGCTGCTTTCAACTAGTCTATTAAACTCTTTTTGCTCCAATGTATCTTGTCTTCCAATAAGGATTGCTCAAACAATCAATTTTTACTCCTTTTGATACCGAATGAATAACTTTATTGTTACCTATGTATATTGCAACGTGAGAGACTTTTTTTGAGCCAGTATTAAAAAACACAAGGTCACCAGGTTTTAACTTAGATTTTTTAACAGACTTTCCTTTCTTAAACATAGCTGCTGCCGAATGTGGTAAAGCGACTCCGGCTTTTTTATAAGAATAAGAGACAAAGCCCGAACAATCAAAGCCCTTAGGCGTAATCCCACCATATCTGTAAGGAGTTCCTATGTATTTTTTTGCTACAGTAATGACTTTAGGAGAAGAAGCTGCAGCAGCTTCTTTAGCTGGTAGTAAAAAAACGATTCCTAGTAACAGTGTTAGCAGAAATGGTGCGATACGCTTCATTTAGTAGGGTCACCTCGTGTGTTTGTTGTATAATAATTAGAGAATTAATCGATTCTAGCAAATTTGTCCTATTTGATAGTTTTAATATATCAGAAAATTGTCGAAACTTAGGTTACAGTTACTTTAAATAATGTTACAAAAGTATTACATTCTGTTACGAAAGATGGATAAGGGATTTTGGAAAGAGAAACTTTTTTCCTATATAATAAATTAGAATAAGTTTTTTATGTATGAAATCATGACAAATTGCTACAATATTTTCACGGATTGAAATAGGAGGATCGACAAATGATCATAAAAAATGACCAAGATATAGAAGGTTTAAAGAAAATAGGTAAACTGGTCGCAACCATACGTGACGAGTTGAAAAGACAGGCAAAGCCGGGTGTTACTACTAAGGAACTGGATGAGGTAGCTGGCAAGCTTTTTGAAGAAAATGGAGCGATATCCGGTCCAAAAGGAGAATATGACTTTCCAGGGTATACTTGTATTAGTGTAAATGATGAGGTTGCTCATGGGATTCCAAGTGAACGTATTTTGCAAGAGGGTGACCTAATAAATATTGATGTATCAGGCTCATTGAATGGCTATTATGCTGATACAGGCATATCCTTTGTGATAGGAAATGGTGATCCTAAATTACAGGAACTTTGTGACTGTGCGGAAAGAGCCTTTCAAAAGGGATTGGCAAAAATTAAAGCGGGAACAAAGCAAAACCAAATTGGTAAGGCTGTTATGAATGAAGCAAAGAGAAGTGGTTTTACAGTTATTATGAATCTAACTGGGCATGGGGTTGGAAGGGCTTTGCATGAAAAGCCGGATTACATTATGAACTACTTTGAACCGTGGGATAATGATTTACTAAGAGATGGTATGGTTATCGCATTTGAACCGTTTATCTCTACCGGTGCAGAAGAGGTTGAGGAAATGGATGACGGTTGGACCTTTAAAACGCCTGATGGAAGCTTTGTTGCACAAGTTGAGCATACGGTTATCGTTACGAAGGACAAACCAATTATTTTAACCCTATAAAAAAGGGTGGGATAAAACGCAGTGAAAATCAAAAAAACGCATGAAATCAAATTTAAAAACCTTGATTTCATGCGTTTTTGTTTTCGTGTTTTTTACTTATATCCCAGCCTCTTTTATTTATGCACTTTTTTGCTGGTTAGCGGTATGCACTCTTTTGAGTCTTACCGTTTTATGGAGTCGATACGCCATCACCCCTGCGAATATAGAGAGAATGGTGTCCTTTGGCAGTGGTGCCAGCATCCATACCCATGCAATTTTATAAGTAAAGCCTTCCGGAGCTTCTGCCCAAATTTTATAAGCAAAATACATCCAGTTTGTCCCGAAAATATAGTTAATAATCATACCAATAAGTGCAGCAATAATATAAGAGTATAATTTTTTATTAGATTTTTCCACTATCTTTCCTGCAATATAAGATAGGAGTATAAACGAAAGGATAAAGCCAAAAGTTGGAGATAAAATAGTTCTCGGTCCCCCGCTAAATCCTGCAAAAACAGGAGCACCCACCAATCCCACAAAGGTATATACAGTCATGGAAATAGCGCCAAGACGACTTCCTAAGACCACACCTGATAATATGGCAAAGAAAGTTTGCAATGTAATTGGGACGCCCCCAACTACTAAAAATGGTACAAGAGAAGTCAGATTTGCACCAATCATTGTTAAAGCCACAAACATAGCGGCATAACAAAGATCAATTGCACGTAATTTTTGCTGTCCCATTAATCATTCCCCTTTTTCATATGTAGTAATAAAGGCATTTTTCTTTTGAATGATAAAACTTTAGATAACTACATTAATTGGGGGATAATGTGTAAATTTGATAAGTGTAAGTTCCCCGCAGCCTCGTCTGTTTTGGATCTGTAACTATGACGAAAACCAACAATCAATGCGAAAACATCCATAATAAAAGAATAATAGATTACATCCGAATTTGTCAACCTAAAAAAAATACGGTTAACAATAATAGGTGGCACCATTTTTTTACGGAAGAATACACTAAAGGGTAAATGCCTATCCACGAGGTGATGTCTTATGTATCGAATGTATCCAGTGTATCCCACATATCCGTATTATAATCCCGTGAGAGTAAAGCCTCCCAAAAAGCCAAATAGATTTCCTCCCCAGCATCAAGATAAGCAGCCTGGAATTGAAAGGTTAATGAAACCTAGGCCAATCATTGAAAATGATCAGTATAAACCGGGCGGAAAATTAAAAGGAAAAGTGGCCATTATTACAGGGGGAGATAGCGGTATAGGGGCAGCAACAGCTATTGCCTTTGCAAAAGAAGGAGCTAACATTGTTATTCCTTACTATTATTCCTATGAAGACGAAGATGCGCTTCGAACCAAAAGAAGAATTGAGGAATTAGGGCAGAAGTGTTTGCTGATAGTTGGCGATTTAACAGATGAAAACCACTGCAGAACTGTAGTGGAAAGAACGATTAAACGATTTAAGCGGCTTGATATTCTTGTAAATAATCATGGTGTTCAATATCCGCAAAAAAGTCTATTAGATATTACTAGTGAACAATGGGATCATACTTTTAAAACAAATATTTATAGTTTTTTCTATATGACTCGGGAAGCCCTCCCTTATATGGGGAAGGGAAGTGCCATTATTAATACAGCATCTGTTGTTGCCTACGAAGGAGAAAAAACTTTAATTGATTACTCCGCTACAAAGGGAGCGATAGTTGCTTTTACCCGATCCCTTTCTCAAAATCTAGTGAAAAAAGGAATAAGAGTGAATGCAGTTGCACCTGGTCCGATTTGGACACCGCTTATTCCGTCTAGTTTTTCAGCAGAAAAAGTAGCAAAATTCGGTTCGGATACTCCAATGAAACGTGCCGGTCAACCGTATGAACTTGCTCCAGCCTACGTCTATCTGGCATCGGACGATTCTAGTTATGTGACCGGACAGGTCATCCATGTAAACGGAGGCACCATGGTTAATTCCTAAATGCTAGGCACAAAGGGAATCCTTTGTGCCTTTTCATACTCGTGGTATCGGGAGGCATGCCCTGTTGGACGCGAAATTTTTTATCTAATCGCGAATCTTACACGTGTTATCCATTTACTAGGGAAACTAAATTCTAGCTTTCCTTAATAATGCAAATTGCTTAGTGTAAACTTTTTTAATCGAATAAGGATAAAATTGCTATCACATTGGTTGTTATGCCTCCATTATTACTAAAAGCCGAATGAATAGTTTCAAAAAAAAATAAATCTTTACATATATTCCGAGGACTTGTCTCATATCCTTTAATATGGCTTTTCCGACATACTGTGTTTTTTTATATGGATATCACGAAAAAAACAGTATGTTGTAAGGCATCTTTTCTTTTATTAAAAGAAGAGCCTTCATGATAAAGGTAATAAGTAAAGGGAGACACACTATGAGATCTTTTTTTAAAGGAATATTTGTATTAGCAGTCGTAGCCTTTTTAGGAGAGTGCATTGAGTTTTTAGTCAATATGGTATTAGCAAAAGAGCTTGGCGGTGTTGGAATGGGTTTATATATGTCGATATTGCCATTAGTCTTTTTTGTGGTTGTTCTAGCTAGTATGGAGCTTACGGTCTCTATATCAAAGTATATCGCAGAAAAAGAGGAAAAATACCATGCCAGTATGCTTCGGCATGGAATCCGTTTTGCAGCGTTTTTTACGATTGTTTTAACAATCGTGACAATTTGTGTTCTGCCAATCATTCCCGCTTTCAATCAATATCATCCGTACATACGACTGCTTGTTGTTATTTTGATTCCCATCACATCTTTTTCTTCCATTGCTAGAGGCTATTTTATGGGTGTTCAGCATATGGGGAAAATTGCGACTGCAAATTTCACACGAAAATTTGCACAGCTACTGTTACTCGTTTTTATCTTTCATTTATTCCAATTTGAACTAGAGACTTCCATATTAATTGCTTTAAGTACATTGGTTGGAAGTGAACTAGTTGTCCTCCTATATTTGTTACAACAATTTTATGTACAAATGAAGAAGATGAAGAATAGAGGAAGTATTCGTTTAAGCGGAAAGAATGTGCGAAAAAGCTTGTTGGCCGTATCCTTGCCGACAACTGGTATGCGGATTTCACATTCTATTGCCCACGCAATCCAGCCATTTTTAATTAAGGCGGCTCTAATGAAGGCAGGGTTAACAGGAACAGTAGCACTGGAGCATTTCGGGATTGTATCCGGCGTCGCTTTTAGTATCGGTTTTTTTCCAGCCTTTATTGCTCATTCCTTTTCTACCGTGCTCATACCAACTGTATCCGAGGCGTATGCTCAAAAGGATTTTGTTAAGCTGCAGAAGCTTCTGCAACAGGTAATGGTTATGACTTTTCTCTACGGCGTGCCTGCAATACTTGTTTTTCACTATTTTGCAGAGCCATTAACCCATTTATTTTTTAAATCAGCATTAGCGCCTTTTTATTTGCAATTATTATGGCCCTATTTTCTCTTTCATTATTTTGTCATCCCATTACAGGCCTTTTTAATAGGAATAGGGTTAATTACAGATTCTTTAATTCACTATATATGGGCGACGATTGTAATGTTTATCATGATGTATATTTTAGGCTCTAATCCACATTACCAAATGATCGGTATTATACTTGCTATGAATACTAGCTCATTGTTGTTAATGCTCCTGCATTATGTCACGATATGCAAAAAAATCGGTGTGAGCTTAATTCTACGAAAGCCTTACAAACAATCCTACTAAACTGGAGGTATTTCAGTAGTTCCTCCAGTAAGAATGAAGAAAATCTAAATTGTACAGGTGATGAATATGTCCATTGATAAAGATGAATTACTATTATCTTCCCAGCAGGCACTAATTGGAGCAATACCTAAAAAATTGAGGGGACTAACCGTAAGAAATGATTATAATTCTCTGCTTTGGATTGCTTATTTTGATGATCAACCAACCGAAAGAGAAAAGGATATCCTAAGCAGAGCATATCGTGAAGTGGCAGCCAAATATCCTAATATTCAAAGTATCAGGGAGGAATTTGTCTTCATCCCAACATCTTTTCGTATTGATATGTTAGATTTTTGGGTTTTTCTTAGATGGGAGGAGTAAGTAACATGGGGACGGTTCGCTTGTTTTTTGGAAACAAGCGAACCGTCCCCATGTTTTTCTCCACAAAAGTCATATTTGAAACATAGTTTCATATAATGAAATGTCAGTAAAAGGATAGTGAGGGGGAATGGGTGTGCCTTTTGTTTCGAAGCGTGTTCAAGGAATACCGCCGTATTTATTTTCGGTTATTGATGAAAAAAAGAAGAGATTACAGGCTAAGGGAATGGACATTATTGATTTGGGAATAGGGGCGCCAGACTTGCCGACGCCAGATTTTATTGTAAAAAGACTTACAAAGGAACTGGCCGACCCGCTTAATTTTAAGTATTCTGGCTATGCTGGCTGCCAAGAGTTTCGGGAAGCAGTCGCAGCTTTCTATAAAAATTATTATGAAGTCGATTTAGACCCGAATACGGAAGTGCTAACCCTTATTGGATCAAAGGAAGGGATCGCCCATATTATTCCGGCAATGATAGATCCAGGTGATGTTGTGCTAATTCCTGATCCAGGATACCCAGTATATCGTACCGCAGCCTATCTCTCTGGTGGAGAGTGTATTGATCTACCACTAATTCCTGACCAAAACTATCGCCCTGATTATAAGCAGGTATCCGATCAACATAAGGAACAAGCGAAACTTATGTTCTTAAATTATCCCGGTAATCCAACAGCAGCAACAGTGGGAATCGATGTGCTGGAAGAAGCAGTTCGATTTGCAAAGGATCATGAAATTGGTATCGTTCACGATGCTGCGTACAACTTAGTAACCTTTGATGGATATAAGGCTCCGAGCATTCTTCAAGTCCCTGGAGCAAAAGATGTTGCAGTAGAATTCGGTTCTCTTTCCAAAAGCTTTAACATGACCGGCTGGAGGATAGGATATGTTGTGGGGAATAAAGAGATTATTCGTGCACTTTCCATCGTTAAAAGTAATACGGACACGAGTCAGTTCCTCCCTATTCAGAAGGCTGCTGCAGAAGCATTGACCAGTGATTACTCTACCGTTGACCAAAACAACCGCATCTATCAGGAACGACGTGAAAAAATGGTAGAGGCACTGCAAAAAATCGGAATAGCTGTGGAAAAACCAAGGGGATCCTTTTTCATTTGGGCACCCGTTCCAAAGGGATACTCTTCACAAGGGTTTGCTGAAAAACTCTTGGAGGAAGCGGGTGTGGTCATTACACCTGGGAATGCCTTCGGACCATCAGGGGAGGGGTATTTTCGCATTTCTTTAACAGTTCCTTCAGAGCGTCTAACAGAAGCAGTAGAGCGAATTAAAGCTCTGCAATTGGAGGTGAATGCCCATGTCCCTGATAGCTGAAAAGCGTGAAATGAATGGTGCTCAGGCGATAGTTGAATGTTTAAAGATTGAAGATGTTGTAAAAGTATTTTGTGTTCCTGGTGAAAGTTATCTGCCATTGCTGGATGCTATTTACGATGAACCGTCGATTGAATTAATTACAGCAAGGCATGAAGGCGGCGCCTCATTCATGGCAGAAGGGTATGCAAAAGCATCCAAAAAGCCTGGGGTTGTCATGGCTACACGCGGAGTTGGTGGAGCAAATTTAGCAATTGGAGTACATACAGCATACCAGGACTCCACTCCAATGGTTGTGTTTCTTGGCCAGGTCCATAGTAAATTTCGTGGGAGAGAGGGATTTCAGGAGGTAGATTTAGACCAATTCTTCGGGCATATCGCGAAATGGACAGTTGAAATTAAAGATGCAGATAGGGTCCCGGAGCTTGTTCAAAGAGCATTTCGAATTGCGCAAACCGGAAGACCTGGCCCTGTGGTTATTTCTTTGCCGGAAGATTTGCTTAAGGAAAAAAGCAAAATGACCTTTTATCCAAAAGGGAAGAAACCAAGACCGTTGCCTAATCGAAATGAATTGGAAGAACTGCAAACGATTTTGCAAAAAGCAAAACAGCCATTAATTATAGCTGGTGGAGGGGTCATCTTGGCGGAAGGAGAACAAGAACTTCTTCATTTTGCCGAAAAAAATAATATTCCAGTAATGGCAGCTTTTCGGCGTCATGATGTCTTTCCGAATCACCATTCATTATATGCAGGACATTTGGGGTTAGGTACCCCTAAAGAAGTCTTGGCGACGACCAAAGAAGCAGATGTGATCTTAGCAATCGGTACTAGGCTTTCAGAGGTCACTACCCAAGATTATTCTCTAATCACCCTAGAGCAAACCCTTATTCACATTGATATTAATGAACAAACATTGGGAAGAGTCTACAACCCTAAACTTGGTATTGTTGCCGATGCGAAGGAAGCCTTAGCAGCTATGTTATCTTTAAGTCTTCAAGCTAAGTGGGAAGATTGGGCAGCAAAATGCAACCAAAGGTATCTGGATACGTCAAAAATTAAGAAACCATTAAATAATGAAAAGCTAACGAATGAGAGTGTGATCCTGCTTCTGCAAGAGCTCTTGCCCAAGGACGCAATCATTACAAACGATGCAGGCAATTTTGCGGGATGGCTCCACCTGTACTATTCATTTAAACAAAAGAAAACATATATTGGCCCAACTTCAGGTGCAATGGGATACGGCTTGCCCGCTGCCATTGGTGCAGCGATTGCACTGCCAAATCGGGTGGTGGTGAGCTTATCTGGTGATGGCGGAATGATGATGACGGTTCAGGAACTGGAAACTGCTGTGAGGTATAACATACCTGTGATTAGCCTTGTATTTAATAATCGTATGTATGGAACGATACGAATGCATCAAGAAATGCACTATCCGGAAAAAGTGATAGGAACCGAACTCGGTAATATTGATTTTGCTGCATTGGCAAGGTCGCTAAATGCAAATGGGGTAAAAGCTACTACTAATACGGAATTTAAAGAGGCAATTTTCTGTGCCTTGAAATCGAATTTGCCAACCTTGATAGAAATAGAGATGGATCCGGAACAAATATCAGTTTCCAAAACCATTCAGCAAATTCGATCCAAAAAGTAAAAGCGGTACTGCTTTATAAAAGTCATATTTTTTAAGAGGATTCAATAGAAAGGGGTCATTAAATATGTCTAAAAAATTAGCAAATGGTATCACAGTGGATAATTTTATAGATGGAGAATGGGTAGTATCGGAAAAGGAACAGTATGCTCCAATAAAAAATCCTGCAAACGGGGAGACGCTTGGAGAGGTAGCCTTATCCACTGCGGAGGATGTGGAAAGGGCAGTTGCAGCAGCCAAAAAAGCGCAAAAACAGTGGGCACTTGTTCCGGCACCGCAAAGGGCAGAAGTACTATATCGTGTTGGCTTGCTATTAAAGGAACGAAAGGAAAGGTTAGCTAGGATTTTAACGATGGAAATGGGCAAGGTGATTGAAGAAGCCCGCGGAGAGGTGCAGGAAGGAATTGATATGGCGTTCTATATGGCTGGAGAAGGAAGGAGATTGTTTGGTAATACCACTCCTTCTGAATTAAAGGATAAATTTGCAATGAGTATCCGTGTCCCGGTTGGAATTGTAGGTATTATTACTCCTTGGAACTTCCCAATTGCAATTGCAACGTGGAAGTCGTTTCCTGCCATTGTTGCTGGGAATGCTGTCATTTGGAAGCCAGCTACAGAAACCCCATTGATGGCAAGAGAGTTAATCAATATTTTTGCAGAAGCAGGTTTGCCAAACGGGGTAATTAATCTAGTATGCGGCTCTGGCTCCAAAGTAGGTACAGCGATGGTTGAGCATCCAGATATTGATGTAATATCCTTTACCGGATCGAATGAGGTGGGAAGAACAATCGCGGAGAAATGTGGAAAACTGCTTAAAAGAGTTTCCCTTGAAATGGGTGGAAAAAACGCGATTATTGTGATGGATGATGCCGATTTAGATTTGGCGGTAGAAGGAATATTGTGGAGTGCATTTGGCACAAGCGGTCAGCGTTGTACAGCATGCAGCAGGGTTATCGTTCATGAGAAAGTGAAAGAGGATCTCGAAGAAAAACTCTTAGAGAGAATGCGTTATTTAAAAATTGGAGATGGCCTGGACGAAGAAGTAAAAGTTGGCCCTGTTATTAATGGAAATGCTCTGCAAAAAATCCATGAATATGTTCAGATCGGCAGAGGAGAAGGGGCAGTTCTATTAGCTGGAGGATATATTTTAAATGATGGAGAGCTTGCAGATGGTTATTATTATGCACCGAGCGTCTTTACCGATGTGGAGCCAAGCATGAGAATCGCTCAGGAAGAAATTTTCGGTCCGGTAGTATCGATTATTCCTGTTAAAAGCTTTGAAGAGGCAATTGAAGTGAATAATAGTGTTACATTCGGTCTGTCCAGTTCGATATTTACAAGAGATATTAATAAGGTCTTTACTGCTCAACGCGATCTTGATACTGGGATAGTCTATGTGAATGCCGGTACAACTGGTGCTGAAATTCATCTGCCATTCGGAGGAACAAAAGGAACCGGAAATGGTCATAGAGATTCAGGTGTAGCTGCACTAGATGTATTTACAGAATGGAAGAGTGTCTATATTGATTTCAGCGGAAAGCTGCAAAGAGCGCAGATTGATAACAATTAAGTATGATAAATTCTTTGTGGCGAACCTACACTAATTAGATCGTATTTAAGAAAGGGGAATAATGGATGAAAATTGCTGTTTTAGGTGCTGGTTTAATGGGGAAAGAAGCGGCACGTGATTTAGTGAATAGTCAAGGCGTAGAAAAAGTTACATTAGCAGATGTAGATATTAAAAGAGCAGAAGCGGTTGCTCACTCACTACATTCACCTAAACTTTCCGCTGCCTATTTAGATGCCACTGATTATGTACAATTAAAAAGTTTTATAAGCAAATATGATGTGATTATAAATGCATTATTTTATTCATTCAATGTAAGCGTAGCAAAAGCTGCTATTGAAGTGGGAGTCCATTCAGTGGATTTGGGTGGACATATAGGGCATGCAACAGACCGTGTACTGGAAATGAATGATCAAGCCAAAGCAGCTGAAGTAACACTTATCCCTGATTTAGGGGTTGCACCTGGTATGATAAATATTCTTTCTGGTTATGGTGCAAGCAAACTGGATGTTATTAAGTCTATTAAACTATATGTTGGTGGAATCCCAGTTCGTCCTGAGCCGCCGCTTGAGTATAATCACGTATTCTCTATGGAGGGAGTTTGCGATCATTATACGGATCCTTCCTTAATCATTCGAAATGGCATTGTACAAGAAATTCCTTCTTTATCGGAAATTGAAACGGTGTATTTTGAAAAATTCGGACCTCTGGAAGCATTTCATACAGCAGGCGGGACATCAACGTTATCCCTTTCCTATCCTGATTTAGAAACACTTGAATATAAAACAATTCGTTATCCAGGGCATGCTGAAAAATTTAAGTTGTTAGTAGATTTAAATTTAACTAGAAATGATTATACGGTACAGGTGAAAGGGCAAGATATTAAGCCGCGCGATGTACTGTTAAAAGTTTTGGAGCCAATAGTAGAACTAGGAGAAAAAGACGATGCCGTCCTTTTAAGAGTCATTACGGAAGGAACGAAAAATGGCAAAAAAGCTAAATATGAATATGAACTAGTAACATATAAAGATCGCGACCATCAAGTGACTGCAATGGCACGGGCCACGGCAAATACAATATCGGTAGTTGCACAAATGATTGGAAGCGGCCTTATAACTAAAAAGGGTGTCTATGCACCTGAAAAAATCGTTCCCGGTAAGGAATATATTCAAGAAATGGCGAAAAGAGGTGTGCATATCAAAGAAATAGAAACTATCGAAAACTAGTTTGTTCCTGGTATTTTACTTATCCTTTTAATAAAGGTTTGTCTACTTCCAGCTTAAGCACCTATCGGCAAGCGGATTTTTACGTCTCCTACCTGCAGATAAAATATCTGCTCGTGAAAGATCGAATACGTTTTTCCTTTTCTCACCTATGATTCCGAAATCCGTACGCTAGAGCTGTGGCGCTTACGCATTTGATTGAGGAGACGGTATTATGAATCAGAGTATTATCAAAGCATTAAGTTTGCTTGATTTATTTACGGATGGCAGGCAGGAGCTAAGTCTTAAAGAAATAACAGAGGTATCGAAGCTGCCGAAACCGACCGTATATCGCCTGTTAGCATCATTGGAATACAGCGGTTTTATTGTTAAAACAAAAGAATCTGAGAATGATAGCCGTTATAAATTAGGAATAAAACTAATGGAGCTGGGTTATTTAGTATCAGAACAGCTAGAGCTTCGAAAAATAGCTTTGCCACATATGAAAAAACTTGCCGGACAACTTAATGAGGTCGTCCATCTTGTTATCTCTGATAAAAATGAGGCAGTTTATATTGAGAAGGTAGAGAGTACAAGGGCATTAAGACTGCACACCCGGATTGGAAAAAGATCTCCTCTCTATCTTGGGTCAGGACCAAAATTATTATTGGCATTTATGGGAGAGAATAAAAGGAAGCTTGTGATGGAGGAAATGTGCCAGTTTCGCAAGCTTGAAAAGCATTTGCTCTTAGAAGATTTACAGCAGATAAAACAAAGAGGATATGCGATAAGTTACGGAGAACAGGATGTAGGAACAGTTGGAATTTCGTTTCCTATTTATGATTATCAAGGAAATGTAGTAGCTGCATTAGCGGTAAGTGGACCAACTAGCCGATTTGAAGGGCAAAATCTGGATTATATTAAGGAAAAGACTGAAATCAGTGCAAATCATATATCTCAGGAGCTCGGATATAAAAATGAAAAAAACAGGAACCTACCTTTTTAATGGGAGGGTTCCTGTTTTTTTATATAAATTCTTTTTGCGTTGCCAATAAAGGTTTGCGTACCAATGATTAATAAGATATCAAATATTTCCTTATTCACAAGCTTTACCGCATCTGCTAACCACTCTGTTTCTTCTGCATGGTGGTGCAACGTTTTTGCATATGATAGAGCATCCATTGGAAATGTGAGGTGACTGATATCGGGCTTTGAAAGGAAAATTTTTTCCGAAAAGGACGCTACAATGTCAATTACACCTTTATAATCTTTATCATGTGGCACCCCAACGATAGAAATTACCTTGTTTTTTCCAAAGGATTGGATAACTTCCTTTACATATTGAGCTGATTCCCTGTTAATAGCCCCGTCCACTATAACGGTCGGATTTTGTGCAACAATCTCACATCGTCCTGGCCATTCCAACTGTCTGAAACAGCTCATGATGGACTCTTCCTTTAATGGCTGATGGAGAATTGCCTCGCATGCACTTATAGCTGTAGCTGCATTATAGGCTTGGAAAGAGCCAAGTAACGGAAAGGTCATTTTGGAATAGCTGGTATATGCGGTTCGAACGTTAAAGGTAGTTCCATTTTTATTGACAATGATTTGCTCAGCGGAAAAATCCTTATCGTAAATACGTATATCCCCGGCAAAAAAATGTAACTGTTGAGATATATGTTCTTTTAAAAAAGGTTCTAGTTTCCCTAAGATGACGGATTTCGTTGTATCCTTCACAATTCCTAGCTTATGGTTCGCAATGTCATATACGGTTGGCCCTAATTGACGGGTATGTTCTTCCATAATCGATGTTAGGATAGCCCATTCATTCGCTAAGACATTAGTATCATCATATTTTCCGCCGCGTCCGCATTCAATTATATTAATATCTGTTTCTTGTTCATTAAAATACATAACAGCTATTGCTAGGGCAAGACCAACTGGTCCTTGGTATTCAGTAGAAGACAGGCTATTTTCTATATTAATAAAAGCAGGTAGCATTTTATGGCATAATCTAATAAAATCCTCATCTGCAATTGGTTTTCCATTTATTCGAATCCGTTCATTAAAGCGGATTAAATGAGGGGAAGTAAATAACCCGACTTTTAACCCATGAAATTGTAGCAAAGAGGCAAGGATCATAGAAGTGGAACCTTTGCCCTTGCTGCCGGTAACAAGCACAAATTTTTTATTACGATCCGGAGAACCAAGCAAATTTAGTAGGTTTCTTGTCAGCCACGGCTTTCGAACGTCTTCATCCTTTATCTTGTGAATATGAGGATGTGCTCGTAAATATGATTGATAAATTAAGTTTTCCGCATCCTGCATAGTTTGAATGGTAGTCATTCTGTTCCCTCGTTAAGCACAATTTTCTTTACATAGCCTACTAAATATAAGGAGCCTGTAACTAATACGACTTGGTTTTTTTGATACAGCTGCACTGCGTGTTGTAAAGCATTTTTAATCTCATGAAAATAAAAACACGGTATATCCTGCATGGAACTTAAAGATTTTTCAATCTGTTCTGCACGTATATTTCTTTCGGTAAAAGGATGTGGCGTGATAATGTAGGGAGCATCTTCAAAATAGATAGATCTCATCATTGTTTCCATATCTTTATTAGATGAAATGGATAACATAACACTGGAAACCTGCAACCCAAACGTTTCGATACTTTCCTTTAATGTTTTTAATTCTAAAGTATTATGGGCACCGTCGAATAAAAAAGTAACACCGTTTTTTTCAATCATCTCCATACGGCATGGCATTGCTGCGTCATACAACGCTTGAGTAATGATGTCTTTTTGGAATGAATATCCACATTCAACCAACGCTTCTATCACGGCAATAGCATTGCTTGCATTTTGAACTTGATGGGTTCCAAGCAATTTAGTCTGGATATTTTTAAGAGCATAGTGAGTACCCTTAAAATAAAAAGTATTGCCATTTGTATCACTTGATTTAGTTATAAAATTATAATCGCGATGAAGAAATCGAAAGATGGTGTCACAATGATGCTCAATTTTCAAAAGAAAGTTGCGTGCCTGAACATTATTCATTCCACAAATCGCATATTTAGTGGTGGGCTTAATAATGCAGGATTTATCAAGGATAATATCCTCAATCGTTGATCCCAGCAAATGCGAATGATCCATCGTGATTTCCGTAAACACAGCAATGGTCGGATCAAAAATATTGGAAGGGTCTGTTTTTCCACCAACCCCATTTTCAAATACTACGAGTTTTATCCCATGTCTTTGAAAAAAAGTAAGGGCAATCATAATCATCACATGCATATGACCAACATCCTCTTTAAGCGGATAATCCTTTAGCTTTTTTTCAATATCAAGGACAATAGAAGAAAACTCTTCTCGATCAATGAGAGAACCGTTAATGGCAAACCTTTCTTCATAAGCAGATAGATGAGGGCCGGTAAACAGTCCATGATCTATAGCATGATGCGTTAAAATAGAAGAAATAAATTGGGCTGTGCTGCCTTTCCCACAAGATCCTGTTATTTGAATAAAAGTAAATTTCTCAGGGTTAATATGTATTAATTGTAGTAATTCTGTCATTATTTTATGATGATACCCATTATCTCTCCGTGTCGTCCGTCCGTTGTATGAGGAGAGAAAGGAGAGTACCTGATCATATTCTGTATATTTCATCCTTGTTTGCTCCTATAAAAATTAAAATAGGCAATTTTGCATAATAAGATATTACCACATATGAAAGAAATGTTAGAAATAAAGGAACCTATCCATTACAAAATCCTATCCCGATATGCATAACATACAAAAACACCCAGATTGGGTGTTATGTCAAAAAGGAGTCTGTATCAGGTGGAATAGGGTCAATGGTTTTAGCATCCTCAGAATGCAGTACTAATTTTAAAGCAAAGACAAAAATCCATCCTGAGAAACCCATAAGAAAAACAAGAGTACCAATGGTAACAATCCATTCCTCAGCCATTTTTATCATCCCCTTTACGAGATATTCAAAATGTGAACATTCTTTGAACACTCCTGATAATAAAAAATATGCGGAAAGGACGAAAAGCTTTCCAAAAAGTTTACTTGGAGTTGGACCGATTTTGTTCCCACTCTTTCTTTAACAATCCAAATAAAAGCATATCGTATGTTTTTCCATCTCGTTCCAAAAATTCTCGATATGTTCCCTCATAGGTAAACCCCGATTTTTTATAAAGCTGGATTGCTGAGAGATTATAGCTAAACACTGTAAGTTGAACACGTCTGAGATTTAATTCATGGAAAGCGTATTGCAGGATGAGTTCTAAAGCCTCTTTTCCATAACCTTTTCCACGATTCATTTCTTCCCCAATTGCAATGGACACCCACGTAGTTCTTTGATTCCATAGAATTCCGTCTAATTCAATATATCCAATTAATTGGTTGTCATCTATTGTTCTAATAGCTAATACGTATTGGTTGTTGGAATTAGCGTGTTCTTCAAACCAGGAACGAAGGGAAGCCGTGCTCCGTGGTTGAGCAGGAATTGCATCAAATAATCGTAAAAGGCTTGTATTCTGAAACCATTCCATTATGGTTGTGAGGTCTTCCTCAATTAGAGCGTTTAACTTAACCTTTTCACCAAGTAAAATAGAAGAAATCATACGTTCCACCACCTTAAAAATACTTCGAGATTTGGCCATCTAACTGCTTTTTTTGTTAAAAAATATAAAGACCTTTGCTAAAATTTCTAAAACCTATCCAAAAGCTATAGATAGTCTTTTACGAATTTGATAATATTTGATTATTGATATGAGGAGGATTATTCAACAATGAAAAAATTCTTACTAGGTGCCTTAATTACAATAATTGTATTAATGCTTATCTTCATTATCGTGATGGAAGTATATCCTTTTTCGTAAAAAACTTATTACATATTAGGTCCTGCCTTTTTAAATTCGCTGCCATTGGCAATTTTCCTTTATTTCTTATATGATTTCTCCACGTTGTGTAACATAGACCTTTTCAAAAGAGGCAGGATGCTATATAATATTTAATGCGCATTTAATTTGGCTCCGTAGCTCAGTGGATAGAGCGTCGGTTTCCTAAACCGTGCGTCGGAGGTTCGAGTCCTCTCGGGGCCGTCACGATGAATACAGAAAAGACAAGGATTTCTGCCCATTTGAAATCCTTGTCTTTTTATTTTTTTATGCTATTGTCATGAATATGGCATGAACGATTTTAAACGGAATATTTGCTCTTACCTTGGTTCCCAACATTTGAATGCCGACTGATCTGCAGCAACTTTTTGTATATTTGGCAGTAGATGAGAATATGAATCCATGGAAGTATGTCCTAGTCTTTTTTGTACTACTTTTGGATGGACATCTTGTTTAATCAATAAGGTTACGTGCATGCCTTAAAACGTATTTTTTTACCATAGTATGTTCCAATAGTTCAATTCAATTTATCAAAATTACGTCATAAATAAAGGATTCTGTTGATTATTACTAACGGAATGACAGCATATTGACTTAAATACAACCAAGCCCCTCATTTTAGAGGGGCTTATTTAGTTTTCTAAGAAGTATTTTACAAAAAATGTATAATATAGGGAGGATTGTGATTTTGTGTAGAAGTTGTTCAGAAATTGTCGAGATTGATTTTATATTATGAATGGAAGTTTTAACGATAGAAAAGGTAATAGTATTTGCTTGGTAATATGGTGGGAGTTCTTGGAAATTAGATATTTTGTTTATATCATTAAAGAATATGACAGCGGATTAATCCAGTTTCCATCTTCATTTAGTGTAATGTCGATAGTGTGGTTTTCTTGCAAGACTAAATAATAAGTACTGTCATTATTTATGCGGGAAATATGGTGTCCATGGTAAAGAACCCCCTTTGCTTACTCTAGCAACAAAAGCATAGGTACGTAGGGAGGGGGAAATTTATGTTAAATGGTATTTTAAAAGATCCTAGGAAATCCTTAGAGGAAATGGCAATTTCAATTCAAAATGGTGATGAACTTGCACTTAATGAATTGCTTGCAACATATAAACCTTTTATCAAGAAAACAATTTCTACTGTTTGTCAGCATTATATAGAAGAAAGTGATGATGAGTTTAGTATTGGTTTGCTTGCCTTTTATGAGGCTATTAAGAAATATGATTTTAAACGCGGCTCATCCTTACTAGCATTTGCAAAAGTAATTATTCAGAGAAAAATCATTGATTATATTCGCAGTAATTCTAAATATAAAAATTTAAGTACTCCTTTCGACATCAATGATTATGCTCCAAATTCCACAATAGAATTAATGGAGAATAACCTATCTATTAGTGTTTATTATCTAAAACAGGATGAAAAGAATAGGAGAGAAGAAATTACTCGATTTCAAGAACTATTATCATCTTATAAGCTATCTTTTGATGATTTAATCAAACATTCTCCCAAGCATGAGGATGCAAGGAGGAACGCCTTCCAGGTAGCAAATGTAATAGCGAAAGATAAAGATATTCTTGAACAATTAACTGCAAATAAAAAAATACCAATGAAAAAGCTCGAAAAAAAAGTAAATGTTAGTCGAAAAACACTCGAGATTAACCGAAAATATATCATAGCAGTTTCGTTAATTTTAGCTGGTGATTTCCTTTATTTGAAGGAGTACATAAAAGGAAGGATAGAAGAATAGAAATAAATTGCTTCAAGTAATGAAAATATGTAATTTTATCTTCGTACCTGGCGGTCATTTTACTATGGGCAAAAACTAAATAATAAAAACATCGATACCAAAAGCAACCGGGACAGTCACAAAAGCTAGTTGTTCTAGACAAAAAGTAATCGATCGCAATGGGCAGAATCCTCTAATAAGAAGAATATAGATGAAATTTCTTATCCTCTTTCATTTAACCATTATTTGTTTTCCGAATGTAGACCAAAGGTATTTGAAGAGAAGCTCTTATCTTGATGCAAATTGTTGAATCTTGTTGTGTTATCACTACATATGTTGCAATAGGTCGAAAGCCTCTTGTAAAATACTTACCTCCCAAAATAACATTAGAATGTCAATATAAAATTTTTTCCAATTTTATATTAGGTTTCTGAAAATTATGAAATAGGAGGTGGGATTAGTATTAAGAGGATACATCAGGACTCAAGTATGCCGCTGGCAGCTTGAAAGTAGATGGAACGTCTGTGACAGATAAGCAAGATACAGACAAAGGTTATTTTGATAATAACAAAGTGTCTGGTCAATTCGGAGATGTCACGGATACGGCATGGCATACAGTAGAATTTCAAGCGAAAGTGAAGAGTGGGCAAAACGGTAATAAGATCACAAACGTAGCCCAAGTTACAGGTGATAATGTAGAGAAATCAAATAATCCATCGACAGATGTTGGTGTTATCAATCATAAACCAAGTGCTCCAGATGATCACAAAACAACATCCAAAGACACACCGGTGTCTGGGCAAGTAAAAGGCTCTGACCCAGACGGGGATCCATTGACTTATAAAGAAGGCAAGTCCCCAAGTCATGGAACCGTCGAAGTGCATAAAGATGGAACATGGACGTATACACCGAATAAAGGTTATACAGGAAAAGATTCGTTTACCGTTATCGTAGATGATGGAAAAGGTGGAAAGATAGAGGTTCCAGTAACCGTTGATATTACAGAACCAGAAAATCCACCGACCAAACCGAATACTCCACCGATTATCAGTGGACCAAAGGATACGACCATTCATACTGGAGATCATTTTGACCCATATGAAGGAATAACTGCAACGGATAAAGAAGACGGTAACCTTACAGATAAAATTAAGATTGTAAAAAATACCGTAAATGTAAAACAACCAGGAACCTATGAAGTGGTATACAAAGTAACGGATAGTGATGGAAATACATCTTATTTACATCGTAAAGTGATGGTAGAAAACTCACTGCCAAAAACGGGAGATACCAATGATTTACCAACCATCCTGGGAGGATTAGTATTGCTTCTAGCAGCCTGCATACTTTCATTCAGGTTGAAAAGGCGTAAGGACGCATAAAAATATAACATGAAAAAAGGTACCCCATGGAATATAACTAATTTCTGGGGTACCTTATCATTTTAATAATTGGTTTAGTTAAAGAATGGGAGTTATATATATGACAAAGCGTCGGAAATTGTTGGTTTACGTACTAATATTAGCTGGGGTATTGATGATTTTATCTCCATTTATAAAGGAAGGCATCATCAATTATATAAGTACACATTTGAATCAAAAGGATATTTCTGCAGCGGAAATAAGCCGAAATAATGAAAGGAAGGCTTCCTTTGATTATAATGCCATCCGTTCTCCATCTTTTATGAATACATTAAAGGATAGTACTCAAATCGATTCAAACGCTATAATTGGCAGGATCAAAATTCAAAGTGTAGGACTCAGTCTTCCTATCATGAAAGGTACAACCAATTCGAATTTGCTTGCTGGTGCTACGACGATGCGTCCAGATCAGAAAATGGGAAATGGCAACTATCCTCTCGCTGGACATCATATGCGAAATTCTAATTTGTTATTTGGACCGCTTATGAAGATTAAAGTAGGGGCGAAGATTGTTATTACAGATTTAAAGAAAGACTACATATATAAAGTTACTTCAAAGGAAATTATAAATGCTAGTCAGTCCCACGTCATTAAGAATACCCATGAAAAACTCATTACTTTGATTACTTGCGATCGAGCAACCAGTACAAATAAAAGACTTTTTGTTCGAGGAAAACTAATAGAAGTAACAAACCACAATGATAACTGATTGTCTTTAAAAGAGATATTAGATCAATAAATAGGTAGAAGCTTGGCACATAAATGGCACAAATGAAACGAAAATGGTTGAAAAAAGATAAATATATGGAAAAAATCAATATAAAATGCTTTAAAATCAACCCATTTGGAGTAGACTGAATTATTACGAACACGTAAAAAGTTTCCAAAACCGTGCATCGAAGGTCGATCCTTTCGGGGCTAAATCTAAAAATAAATAAAGGCATGGGTTTCAGCGATTTTGAAATCCTTGCCTTTATTTATTATCTGTTATGTTGGCATAAATAGAAAAATATGGGTCTTTATACTATTATTCAAGTAATAAGGAATTACTAGTGTGTTTAACCTTTTTATATGAGAATGAACAAGGAATATTAGTACTTTTGATCATCAAACTGCTCCACCCAACGATCAACATATTCAATAATATACCGTAAGCTACCATCATCAAAAGGAGATTGTAAACGTGCCCTATTAATGATTTCCACAAGGGATTCACTGTCACCAACACGACAAATATTTAAAAAATCATTCCAGCCTTCCTCGCGATTTTCATTGTAGCGAATCCAAAGTTGGACCGCACAATTATGTGCTAAGTCATAATCGATAAAATAAAAAGGTGTTTCAAACAGATGGCTAATTTGATAGAAGCTTCCGCCACGCTCTAAAAACTCATTTCCATCATAATCTTTTTCAGGCATATAGATGCGTTCTATTTCTCTCCATTTCGCTTTTCTTTCGTCCATGGTTTGAGAAGGGTGATCGTAAAGATAATGTTGAAATTCATCAATGGCATTCGCCCAAGGCATTAAAATAAATGCCTCTGTTAAGTGGCAGTACTTATATTTATCCGTGTCCTTCTCGAAAAATAATTCCATCCACGGCCATACAAAACGTTCCATTGTAAAGGAATGGATTTCTGTTGCATCAGAGGTTGGGGAAATATATTCGGGAATTTGTGTATTCCGGTTCATGTAAAATTGAAATGCATGGCCAGCTTCGTGTGCGAGAACCCTTATATCATTTGGAATTCCTACTGAGTTTGCGAATATAAATGGCGCTTTTTCCGTCCCTATAAATGTGGCGAAAGCTCCGCCTCTTTTGCCCGTCTTACTTATAAGATCTAGGTTTCCGTTTGAAACCATGTATTCAATGAATTCTTTCGTTTCTGGGGAGAGCTCTGAAAACATTTTAGTGCTTTTTCCATTACAACATCAGCATCCCCCAACAGTTTTGGCGCTCCTGTCTTAAAATGTACTCTTTCATCATAATACTTAAGCTTTTCTACTCCGATTCGTTCCTGTTGTTTTTTGAGAAGCTTTGTTATAAAGGGAACTCCGTATTGCCTTACCTGGTTTCTATAGATATTGACATGTTCAGGAGTATAATTTGACCGCCCTAAACGGTCATATCCGAGTTGTATAAAAGACTCATACCCCAGCTTTCTAGCAATATTAGTTCTTATCTTAATAAGCTAATCAAAGATATCATCCAATTTATCTTCATGATTGGAGTAATAAGAAGAAATTGCTTCGTAGGCTTGTTTCCGTTCACTTCTATCCTTTGAAATGGTATAACGATTTAATTGAAAGAAACTCATTTTCTCACCATTGAATTCTATTACAGCATTACCTAGCAAAGAAAAATATTCACCAATCAGCTTTTTTTCCTGTTGAAGGTCTTCCGCGATAATGTCAGAGTATGTCTTAATCTTCATTTCAGCAAGCTTAAAAATTTGAGTATTCTCTCCTATCTTTTCCTGTGTTTTGGTTAAAAGCCTCAGCTAAATAAAAATATTTTACCTTTTAAAGTAATTTAATTTACCTTGTAAACAAATATTACTTTTAATAGTAAATTAAATTACTCTAAAAAGCAATAATTAATTCGCAGTAGTAAAAATATTATTGACGGATATATGAACATTATAGTTTGGTAGATTTCTTCCGCAATTTAGAAAGAAATGATCATTAAATGGTTATAAATGTTTTGAAAGGATTAAGAATGGAATAAAAAGCAAAAAAAGATCGGTCCATATTGAATGACCGATCAAAAGTAAGGTTCTAGTATTAATATACATATGCAGCTCCGACAATAATTAAAAGAATGAATAGAACTACAATTAAAGCGAAACCTGCTCCATATCCTGTACCTTCACTCATACTTATCACCTCCTTCAATACAGTTTTTGACATTGGGTCATAACTGAAGAAAGTAAGTGAATGAATTTTATCTTGATTAAATGTCAAAAAAGTCGGTAGTTAGATGGATAAAAAATTCGCGAGAACAATTAATAGAAGAAGCGACCTCGACGGAAGCTTGGTCCAAAGCGCGGACCAAAGCGTGGACCGAAACGCGGACCAAAGCCGAAACGAGGGCCAAATCCGTAACCCCTAAATATTGGCATAAAGATTATCCTCCTTTTCCCATGAGAGATATAACAGGTTATGCAAGGATATTGGTTGGTGATAGGGCAAGCATGTAGTTAATCAAAAAACGGGTTGCACATTTTGCTTAAGCACCACTCATAGGCCTGCCCAATGAATAAAGCACTCTTTTCTTTAAATAAGGAATTAGTTTATATGTAAGAGCTCTCATTAGAACATAGAATGTCAATAGTATAAAATAAATGGTAAAAGTATCGAGAAGGGAAGTATTATCATGGAGAATATGTATGTTGCAACGCAGGAAATCCAAATATCCTATGCAGACACAGATATGATGGGAGTTATTTATCATGCGAACTATATTAAATGGTTGGAACTGGGGAGAACACGGCTTATTGAGGATATCGGTTATGATTATATGGAAATGGAGAAAGCAGGTTACTATGCACCAGTCTACAATTTAGAAATTACATATGAAAAGCCAGTAAAACTAGGGGATAGAGTTTTTGTGAAAACATGGGTAGATGTTAACCAGGGACTTCGCACCGTGTATGGATTTCAAATTGTCAATGGTGAAGGGGAAGTGTGTGCAAAAGGGAGTACTACACATATCGTTGTGCGAAAAGAAAATGAGAAGTTCAAGCCTGTCCAATTTAAAAAGGCATTTCCCGAATGGTTTCAGAAGTATGAGGAAATTAAACGTAAATAAATGTAAAAAGGTGACCAAATGGCCACCTTTTTTATTTAAAAATCAAAGTTATCCGGATCAGGACCTACTCGATGATGTTGATCTAACGCATCGATTGCTGCCATATCTACATCTGATAGGGTAAAGTCGAATACATCCGCGTTCTCGATTATTCGATGTTCCTTTGTAGATTTAGGGATAACAACAATGCCGTTTTGTAAGTCCCATCTTAGAATGATTTGAGCAACTGTTTTATTATATTTCTCGGCAATCTTCTTCAATTCTGGTAACTCTAAGATTTGTCCTTGCATTAAAGGAGACCAAGCTTCTAATTGGATGTTATTTTTTAAGCAATAAGACAGAAGCTCTTTTTGCGTTAGTCTAGGATGTAATTCCACTTGGTTTATCATTGGCTTTATTTCCGCAACCTTTAATAAGTCTTCCAGATGGTGAATTTGAAAATTACTAACTCCAATGGCTTTAACCTTGCCAGCTTTATAAAGTGTTTCTAATGCTCGCCAAGCATCTTTATATTTTTCAGCAACTGGCCAGTGAATAAGATATAAATCCAAATAATCTAAACCAAGTTTATTTAAGCTTGTTTCGAATGCTTTTAAAGTCGATTCATATCCTAAATCTGCATTCCACACTTTTGATGTGACAAATAATTCATTGCGGGAAATGCCAGCTGCTTTCATTCCTTCTTTAATACCTTCACCTACGCCAGTTTCATTTTCGTAAATAGCAGCAGTGTCAATGTTGCGGTATCCGTATTTTATAGCTGTTTTAACTGCATTAACTAGCTCAGGACCTTCTTCTACCTTAAATACTCCGAGTCCAAACCATGGCATTTTAACTCCATTTTGCAAAGTAGTTGTATCTTGTAAAGTTTTTATCATTTTGATTACGCCTCCAGTTTTTTTAACTTTTCATTTTTATCATTTTGTTCAAGTAACCGGCTCCAGCCTGTTAAGAAGACTGCTAACAGCACCATAATTGCACCAATCCAAGTTGTGTGAATCAAACCAATTGAATTAGTGATAACACCGCCTAAATAAGAGCCAATCGCAATTCCAGCATTAAAAGCAGCGATATTAATGGCAGACGCTACATCCACCGAAGCAGGATCAAATCGCTCTGCCAGTATCACAACGTATACTTGCAGTCCCGGAACATTCATGAAAGCCATCAGTCCCATAAAGAAAATAGTGATTAAACCA
Source organism: Heyndrickxia camelliae (assembly GCF_002844575.1). Lineage (GTDB taxonomy): Bacteria > Bacillota > Bacilli > Bacillales > Bacillaceae_C > Margalitia > Margalitia camelliae. The sequence continues at coordinate 70,512 of NZ_PIQO01000007.1, read as the reverse complement.
GCTATTTTAAATGGAGCAGTGAACAGTAATATAAATAGAACAATGGCTTGGATTATAAACATATAAAACAATGATGTTAATGGACTTTGATTCGATAATTTTCCGCCAATAATATTACCAATTGCAATAGCCACACCATAAACAAGCAGAATAATAGCAACGGTGCTTACACTAAAACCTGTAATATCATGCAGTAACGGGGATAAATAAGTGAAAACTACGAATGTCCCCCCATAGCCAAGAGCAGTAATGATAAATACTAAGAGTAGCCGGCCGTTTTTCACTAGGTTCAGTTGACTGCGAAACGTGGTACGTACTGCCTTTCTTAAATCAGATGGAACAAGGATACAATTAGAAATAAGTGCGATAATCCCAACCACAACAATTAATAGAAAAGCGAATCTCCATCCCAATTGCTGGCCGATAAAGGTACCTAATGGCACACCTGTTACGGTAGCCACCGTCAGACCTGAAAACATAATTGATATCGCACTAGCTCTGCGATTTTCTGGTACCATATCAGCTGCAATGGTAGAGCCTATCGACATAAAAACTCCATGTGAGAATGCTGAAAGTACACGAGCCGCAAGTAATATCCAAATACTTGTGGCGCTAGCTGCTATGCTATTGCCTATAATAAAAAGAATCATAATCCAAATTAAAAGGGTTTTTCGGGGCATTCTCGATGTTAGTGATGTTAAAATAGGCGCCCCGAATGTTACTCCTAAAGCATATAAAGAGACCGTCAATCCCGCTGTTGTTACGGAGATTTTCAGATCTTGCGCTATTAGTGGCAGTAAGCCGACACTAATGAATTCGGTCGTTCCAATAGCAAAGGCGCTTACTGCTAAAGCCAATAATGCAAAGGTGCTTCGATTATTTTTTTTTGCCATTTGTCTCCTCCTTAAAAAATGTATATATAGAATGGTGAGTTTGAAAAGAATAATTAGTGAACTTTTCAGCCGGCAAATGTTATTATGGGATATATAAAAATAAATGAAAAGTACGTACTTATAAGTGCTATAGATACCTAGAGGTAATATAGGTACTAAAAAGTTCCTATAAAGAGGAGGATATAAAATGGAGAAAAAGAAGTACAACATAGGTGTTGAAGCGACTTTAGAGGTTATCGGGGGCAAATGGAAGTGTGTGATTCTCTGCCACTTAACACATGGAAAAAAACGGACAAGTGAATTAAAACGATTAATGCCGCAAATTACCCAGAAAATGCTTACCCAGCAATTAAGAGAACTGGAAGCAGATGGGGTGATTAAAAGAATTATTTATAATCAAATTCCTCCGAAAGTGGAATATGAACTAAGTGAGTATGGGTGGAGTCTTAAAAGTATTTTGGATTCCTTATGTGCCTGGGGGGAAACTCATATTGAAAAAGTATACGGGGATAAGTCTGAAGTGTTAGAAGAAAGTATATTAAACGAAAAATAAGGGAGATAGCCCCCCCTTATCTTTTAGTATTTTTTGTACATCCCAACGGATCTTGGTTGTGTATAATCAAAGCCGAACTTTTTATATAATTGATCAGCTGGAAGATCTGCAATTAAACTCACATATGAATGTGCAGGTGCATGTTCGTCCAGGTAGTTAATTAGTTCAGACATGATGGTTTTTCCAAGTCCATTTCCCTGATATTCAGGATCAACCGCAATATCTACGATTTGATAAAAGCAACCTCCGTCACCTATAATTCTCCCCATGCCTATTACTGTATCTTCACTTCGAAGAGTGACAGCAAAGATAGAGTTCTGTAAAGCAATTTTGCTTGCTTCTGGGTCTTTCAGGCTTAAACCTGCTTTAATTCGGAGCTTAATATATTCTTCCGGTGTTGGTGCGTTATATAATGTTTGAAAGCTTAGCACGATTCTCATCCTTTTTAAATTTAATTTTAACATAAAAAAGATCCGGCTATGAAAGCCGGATCAAGGATTAGGGTATTTAATAAGGGGGTTACTTGATAATGGAGGGGACCATATCAAGTAGGAAAATTACTAGCTTGTCCTATTAACAATTACATTTTAATCTGTAATCCCTAAAAATTCATGAAAAAAAAATGAGAATTGGATGAGAAACAAAATTGTCACAATTATATTACTTTGGAACTCTCGAATTAAGGTACTAAAAAAAAGCACCTTGAATGGTGCGATAAAAACGAGTATCCAGGGGGTGGAGGGTTATTACGATAGTCATTAGGATTTTTTCTGATTTCTTTATTTCTTTGTTTTGTCGTAATAGAAGAAATGTTGAAGAAAATGATGGGTATGATAATAATGAGTGCCAGGACCATAAATATCCCACCTTAAAAAGATTGTTATTATCATTAGATGCTAACAACCAATAATGATGACCAAATGGATACATGTTTTGTAAAAACGCCAATGAATGCTGTGCAAAAACAAGCTAAAAGTGGAAAAACGGTAACAAGAACGGAAGAATCGTTCTGGAAAAATCAAGTCGATTTAGAAAACCGGAACCGAAACATATAAATCCATACTTGTTACCTTTCTTACCTAGAAGGTAAACTATATTTCACTTTTAGTATAAGAAACCGTTATTTTATCACTAGCACCGTTTTTCTTAAATTGGTCAATATGTGACATCCAGTAAATTCCAGTAAATAAACCGCCTAAAATAAAGATAATGCAAATTAAGAAATATATGATTTGCTTTTTTTTATTTCGCATAGGAATCCCTCCGAACAAATGCAATCTTATAATAATATATGACATAATAGTGAGTAGAAGCAACAACTATTAATTAGGGACAAAAAGGAGATACGAACAATGTATACTATTCAGCAGGAAATGGATGAAGGTTTAAAGATATACGTATTAAGGGATGAGGATTCTTACATAAAAGTAGTTCCTGAACGTGGAGGGATTATTACAGAATTCTGTGTAAATGAAGCGGAGATTTTTTATTTAAATAGAGAAACACTATTAGATAGGGAAGCAAATATTAGAGGTGGCATTCCAATTTTATTTCCAATAAGCGGACAATTGCATAATGGGGAGTACGAGTTAAACGGAAAAACCTATAAAATGAAAAATCATGGATTTGCAAGAAATATGCCGTGGGAAGTGGTGGATATCTCGACTGAAGGTGAATTATCCATTACTTTACGATTAGAAAGCAATGAAGAAACAAGGCAATCGTATCCTTATGATTTTGAGGTACTTTTCAAATATATCCTTAAAAAAGACACCCTTATTATAGAGCAGCAATACAAAAATCTTTCTAATGGAGATATGCCGTTTTATGCTGGCTTCCATCCTTATTTTAAAACGGCAGAAAAGACATTCTCGGTAAATTCTGATGCCAAAACATATTTGGACTATAATGACAACCAAGAAAAGGCATATGCAGGAATTATCGATTTATCGGATAAAAAAGAATCACTGATGTTATTAGATCCTGTTGAACCGAAAGTTCAATTTATGCTTCCGGAAGTAAATAAAAAAATCACATTAGAATATGGAAAAGAATTCAAATATATTGTTTGTTGGACAGAACATGGGAAGGAATTTATTTGTGTAGAACCATGGATGGTAAAAACGTATGAAATGGAGCAAAAAGAAGAATTAGTTTATTTAAAACCGAATGAATTGCTCTCAACTTTTTTTCAAATAAGAGTAGAATAAGAAAAGGTACAATTTCTTTCCGCAATGCGGTCATCTATACCTTATTTATACTAAAAGTTTCTTACTTCATATGTTTTGCGGACTAGGTTCCGTTATATTATTAGAAAGCGGTGAATTACCTGTCTTTTTTCACGATTAACATTCCCGGTGTCCGCAAAGCATCTTTCAGAAAATATATGTGTAAATGTACAATTGTAAAAAAAAACATAAGATAATTTAAAGTTTCGAAAATAGCAAATTTTGTCGAAATGACTCCTTTTTTGTTGAAAAAATATTGATTGGAACAATGAAAAAATGATATGGTTAATTGGAACAAAATTACGATAAGAGCAAACCTTTTTGAAAAATGGGGACGCAAAGCCACGGGTCTAAAATTCACATGAATGATGACAGCCGGGTTGCCGAAAGTTCAAGATGCGATATCATCTCTTTTTTAAGCAATCTTCATGAATTTTGAAAATCTGTCCACAAGTGCTGCAAATTCCCCAATATCTTATCTGTAATATGTCCACTTGTAACAATGTTATAAAAGGCATTTTTCTCATTATCTCTTACTACAGAGATGTTATTAAGAAGGAGTTTATGAAAGATGGAAATAGAAGTAAACCAGAAGTCAGATAGATATAGCTACAATCAAATAAAAAATCGATTACAATCATATATTGTTTCAGCTAATAGTTTGACTTTTTTAGTAGACCAACAAAGACAAGTACAGATGACTGGGGATCAAATTGTGGAATATATTCTTTCCAATTTACCGAGAAGGCAAATCCTTGAATTACTAGAGATGCTTGAAATTATTAAGAGCCGCGATTCAAATACGCTTCATTATCTTCAATATATATTACATGGAATAATTCAGAACAAGGTACGAAAATAATATCGGAGCAAACATATCACTCCTATAAGAGTTCACCACCCTCTTGTTACTTCGAAGATCATTTAAAGGCGATAAACATCTTCGTTCATGAGATCCATATACTTAGTGAGATGTTCATCTGATTATGTAGCCCCCCTAGGATTGAAAAGCACTCCAATTGCTGGAGATAATTAAACCGCTAATTATATTAATTAGATATAATGGAATCCATGTATTAACCTGACCATGATAGAGGGAAGTAGTCATAAGTGATTTTGACAGCTTCCCATCGTTTTTGCGGATGTTTTGCTTTTTAATCTGTTTTATTGAAAATATCCAATTGTTTTTCGTTAAAATCATAATAAATATTCCTTATCTTTTGATAAAATATAAATGCATTACCAAAACAAGAATGGCGTATACGAAATGGTATAAATAGAAGGCTTTTTTTACTACGAGGAGGATACATAATAGATGAAAAAATCGAAAGGCTTTATTGAATCGGAAATAAGTAAGGCGATTACTCAGTGGGAAAAGGACTATCTTGGGAGAGGCTCCTTATCCGTTAAAACAGATATATTAAGGGATATGATCATTGTTATTTTACAAGGGATATTAACACCAGCTGAATATACGGTTTGTGAAACAAAAGATGGGATGTTGACCATAAAGAAAACACGTTCGGAGTTAGTCGAATCAGGTATAGATAATCTTAAAGAAATTATCTTTACAATAACTGGGGAGGAAGTAAAGGGATTCCATACCGATATTAGTTCTCGTACTGGGGAACGACTAATGGTTTTTAAACTATTTAACGATCTTGAGAAAAAGATAAACGGTGCTAAAGGCCAGGATTAAGACTAAAATGTTGACAAAAGTATGCGGTTTGGAATATCCTATTATTAACTAAATACGGCGTTTTTATGCTTATATAATAATGACTTTAGCATTCTTTCAATATTATCATATTGACTGGATGAAAAAGTTTTTATAACGTAAAAATCGGTACGCTTTATAATCTGATGGATGGATTTAGAGAAATACCGTTTTTTCTTTCTAAAGCATACATTCATGTTGATATTAAAATGGTAGCATTTCAAAAAACTTTAAGGTTAGTTGAATTGAAACCGACAATTTTTAAAATACCAATGATATGAATCATCGTTGGTATTTTAAAGTTGTCGGTTTTTTTATTTAATAAGTATTATCTGGAATATATATCAACCAGTTTAAAAGGAATTATATAAGTAAGCGCCATTTAGATGGAGGATCTTTATATGTTATTTTCCCTTAATTTGTCATCATTATTAATAATATTTTTTAGCGTTCTGTCAATATCCGTTCTAAGTGGACTATTGTTTTTACATCGGCGGGTACCATTACGTTATGTTCGCATTCATATTGGAGTCGTTGCATTACCTCCATTGGTTGCTTTGATTGCACTAATAAATACGAATGCAAGAGGGGAAGTTGGTGCTTGGTACTTGGATTCTATATCTTGGCTATTGGCATTCTTTGTTCTTCTCCTTGGTTTAATCATCCAGCGTTTTTCTTTGCGTTATCTAATGGGCGATCTCTCTTATAGAAAATATTTTATCCTTTTTACCTTTACTACCGGAGCTGCTTCTCTTGCATGGTTAAGTGACGATCTACGCTTGATGGCTATATGTTGGGGATTCACACTAGTCGGACTTATCTCGCTGATAAGGTTAAATCGTGGATGGAAAGTAGCACGTGAAGCAGCCACAGTCTCTGGTCGTTTATTTGCATTAAGTTGGATTGCTATTGTATTGGCAATCATTTGGCTTTCACATGACACGGGGCAATGGCAGTTATCGTCTGCTTTAAAGGACGTGAGCTTAGCACACCTTGAAACCTGGGAGAAAACCGGGATTAATCTATTGCTCATATTAGGAGTGATGATTCCAGCGGCTCAATGGCCATTCCAAAGATGGTTATTAGAGTCTGTTGTTGCTCCGACCCCTGTTTCCGCGATTATGCACGCTGGTTTAGTCAATGCAGGTGGTGTTATATTAACTAGATTTTCACCGATTTTTGATGGCAATATAGCACAAATAATTTTGTTAATTCTAGCAAGTATTTCCGTGTTTATCGGAACAGGGATAAGTTTGGTGCAGGTTGACTATAAGCGGCAGTTAGTAGGATCAACAATTGCACAAATGGGATTTATGTTAATCCAATGTGCGTTAGGTGCTTATTCAGCAGCTATTTTCCATCTTGTATTCCATGGTTTATTCAAAGCTACTCTGTTTTTGCAGGCGGGTTCGTTAGCACCGTGTTTGGAAAAATCGACACATGGCCATAAGAACACATCCTATTCATGGCTTGTTGTTGGGAATATTCTAGCCGTCCTTGTAGGTATTGCATTTTGGCTGCAGGACATGGCAAATGGATACCAGTTGATAAGTGCCCTAATTATTGGGTGGTCTTTGTCTTTTTCTTGGAAGCAACTTGTAGCGTTTGGAGAGGGAAGAATCGATCGAATTGCTGGGTTATTGTTTATGGGGTTATTTACTGTTTTATACCTTATCATTCACAATTACCTTTACGGTTGGTTGCCAGTAAATGTTTATCAGAGTAATCAGCTTTCCATGGCAGTTATTATCTTTATCGTCTGTTTACTGCTGCTCAGCAGTATTATTGGCAAGTGGATTGTTCAACGTCGCTCTTCTGTTTTCTTCACAGTAATTTATCTTTGGTTGGTTCGATTAGGGGAAGCACAACCAAAGGCAGTGGAAAGTCATCCAAACTACCTTAAGTTTTTATCTCAGGGAGGCAATAAATGATGAGTGCAACATCTGTTATAAATAAAGAGGATGTAAAACAGAATGACGGCCATATAGATTTTCAAGAAATTCAAGATTTAGTTGAATCAGCTAGCCATGTTATTGCACCTCTTTGGCCCATTTCTACATTTGCAGCACGCAGTCCATGGATGGGACTTGAAAAACTGTCCTTTGACCAGGTAGCAAGATTGTTAAAGAATACAAGGGATGTTGATATATATCCTAGCGCTTCCATGATACAATCTGCTAAAAGGAATGGGGAGATTGATGAAGCTTTTGTGGAAATAGCTATGCAGCGTTGGCTGGATTCTCATTCCTTTCCTATACCACGGAAGGTTGCAGAGCAGTATTGTCGTTCTGCATTAACATTAGATAATGTACCTTCTGAGCTTCTATCATCCCCTGAGTTAGCAAAATTGAGTATGGATATAAAGGAATGGGATACTGAGAGTATCGGCATGTCTTATACACAACCAATAAGTATGAATGTAAAACAACAAAACGGGGAAAAACTCGCTGATATTCTTGATTATTACATGATTAAATGGTGTAAGTTATACTTGGATGAATCGCAGGCAACTTGGACAATGCCAAATCGTGAAGAGGGGTTCTATTCTGCATGGCGACAACTTATTCAATATGACCCTGCCATCAGTAAAAGTCTGCGCAAAAGTCTGAGGGATTGGCCAAAAGATGTAACTACTGCATTAGAAGTAGTGTTATCGGCATTAGAGATTCCAAAGCAAGAGATTCAACATTATCTTGAGGGTCATTTACTCTCCTTGCCAGGGTGGGCTGGAATGCTATTGTGGCGTTCACAGCAATCGAGTTATGAACATGCACTCCTAACAGAATATTTAGCTATTCGAATTTCAATGGAATGGGCCCTTTTAAAACCGTATTTACCTTTATCCAATTTGCAGTCCACACAGAAAGTTTCGGTTGTTCCTCTAATAGCATCGTGGATTCATTGGGGGAAGCTTTCTATAGAAAAATGGGCACATATGTCATCCGTTGAACAGAATGATTATTTAACATTTGCCTATCAATTTGATGAAATGGCTTGCAGGAAAATATGGCTTGAAGCATGGGAGCAAACTTATCGAGATCAATTAAGTGAGAAACTTCTCACCTTCCATACCAATGAAAAAAAGAATGCTTTAGCTCAGCTCGCATTCTGTATAGATGTTCGTTCAGAACGTTTTCGTCGTCATCTTGAAAAGGAAGGTCCGTTTGAAACAATTGGAATTGCTGGTTTCTTTGGATTACCGATTGCAACTAGCGAATTAGGAAGCAAACATAGCCATCCTTCCTTGCCGGTCATATCTAAGCCGGAACATAAAATAAAAGAGCTTCAACATGAAAATGAACTCAAACGATACCAACAACGCAAGAATGCCGTAAATTCATTAAACAATACTTTTAAAACGATGAAGCATAATTTACTGGCAAACTTAATTTTACCTGAGGTAAGCGGACCATTACTTAGTCTGCAAATGGTAACAAGGAGTTTTGTTCCTAAAACAGCGGATCGTATGATACGGAACCTCCGTAAAAATTGGTTACGTAAACCTGAAACAATGCTCTCCCTTAATCATGTTCATGAAAAGGAAGAAGGGTTACCTATCGGATTTACAGAAGCACAGAAGGTAAATTACGCCCGCCAAGCTCTGAAATTGATGGGATTAACCAAAAACCTCTCACCATTAGTCGTTTTTTGTGGGCACGGAAGTCAAAGCATTAATAATCCTTATGCCTCTTCGCTAGACTGTGGGGCTTGTGGTGGTGCATCAAGTGGTTTCAATGCAAGGGTATTAGCGGAGTTATGCAATCTTCCCGAAGTCCGAGAAGCACTTTTAGCCGAAGGAATGGAAATCCCTAAAGATACGGTTTTCGTAGCAGCTGAACATAACACGGCGGTCGAGGAATTACATTGGATTTATGTTCCGAAACTTTCAGCATCTGCACAAGAGGCATTTGATCGATTGGGGGCTATTTTACCCAAAGTAAGAGATAATGCAAATGCAGAACGTTTAACACAATTACCGAATCTCCAATTAAAACATAAAAATCCAACCGATGAGGCAAAACGATTTGCACAGGATTGGAGTGAGGTACGTCCCGAATGGGGATTGGCTCGTAATGCATCCTTTATCATCGGTAAACGTGAACTTACTCAGAATAGTGAATTAGAGGGTAGGGCCTTCCTTCATAATTATGATTGGCAACAAGATGAAAATGGTGATATGTTAGCTGGCATAATAGCGGGCGCCGGTACGGTCGCGCAATGGATTAATCTGCAATATTACGCTTCTACCGTAGCGCCTCACTATTACGGCAGTGGAAATAAAACAACACAGACCATAACGGCTGGTCTCGGCGTCATGCAAGGGAATGCTAGCGATTTATTAACCGGGTTGCCTTGGCAATCGGTTATGAAATCAGATAAGGAGTATTTTCATTCTCCGCTTCGTTTGCTAATCGTCATTCAAGCACCTGCGGAATATATTAAACGGTTATTAAATAATAATCCCGCGTTTCAACAAAAAGTTCAAAATGGATGGGTTCGACTTGCGAGTATTGATCCAAAAGGTATTTGGGAAAACTGGTAACCCATTATATAACGCTAAAAAACACCCTGATTGGGTGTTTTTGTTTTGGCAAATTTTCATCGTTGCACTTTTATGTAATCCATGCTAAAGTTAATTCTGAGTTATTTTATAGGAAATGAGGGAATTGAAATGGGCAGAGAATTTAATGATCTTTTTAATGAATGGTCCCATTCCTATGATCAAACAGTTACAGGACATGACCCAGAATATGAAGAAGTTTTTATAGATTATGAAAAAATACTTACTACAGTAGCTAAAAAATCAAAAGGAACAGTTTTAGAATTTGGCGTTGGTACTGGAAATCTAACAGCGATTCTTAACGAAAAAGGATTAAATGTTTTCGGAATAGAACCGTCAGAAGGGATGCGTTCCATTGCCAAACAAAAGCTAAAAAACATTACCATTTTGGATGGAGACTTTATAGATTTTCCAAAAATAGATGTTCCCATTGATACGATTGTTAGTACCTATGCCTTCCATCATTTAACGGACGAAGAAAAAGAAATAGCCATTAAAAAGTACAGTAATTTATTACATGAAGGTGGCCGCATCATATTTGCGGATACAGTATTCCCAACAGAGGAAGCAAAGCAAGAAAAAATCCAGGAATCTTTAGACAGGAATTTTCATAGACTTGCAGAAGATTTACAGCGGGAGTATTATACTACCATTCCTGTGTTACAACATATTTTTGATCAATATGGATTTACCGTAAACTTTACAAAACTAAATCCATTTGTTTGGTTAATTGAAGCACAAAAAGAGAGGAGATAAAAATCATGACAACACAAAAGAAAATGAATGTAGAAAGCTTTAATTTAGATCATACGAAAGTGAAAGCACCATTTGTGCGTTTAGCAGGTGTAAAAGAAGGGGTCAACGGAGATGTTATTCATAAATATGACATCCGTTTTTGCCAGCCAAATAAAGAGCATATGGAAATGCCTGATTTGCATTCCTTAGAGCACATGATGGCAGAATTTAGCCGCAATCACACTGATAAAATTGTCGATATTAGTCCGATGGGCTGCCAAACCGGTTTTTATTTATCTGTCATCAATCACGATGATTATGAAGCTGTGCTAGACATACTTGAAAAAACATTAAATGATGTTCTTACTGCTACAGAAGTACCTGCTTGTAATGAAGTGCAATGTGGATGGGCTGCCAGCCATAGTCTAGAAGGTGCACAAGAAATTGCAAGAAAAATGCTTGCGAAGAGAAATGAATGGAAAGAGATCTTTGCATAAAAAAGAGGTTTTTAAGATGAAGTACGCTCGAAATGTACATGAATTAATAGGCAATACCCCGTTGGTGGAGATAACAAATTTCACATTGCCAGAAGGTGTACGTTTATTTGCAAAACTCGAATACTTTAATCCTGGCGGAAGTGTGAAGGATCGTTTAGGACAGTATTTGTTGAAAAGAGCTTTTGCGGAAGGCAAGCTGAAAAAAGATGGGACAATCATTGAACCGACAGCTGGAAATACAGGAATAGGGCTTGCGCTTGCGGCTATTCAATTTGGTGTTCAGGCAGTATTTGTTGTTCCGGAAAAATTCAGCTTAGAGAAACAAACTTTAATGAGAGCGCTTGGTGCCAAAGTGGTCAATACCCCGACTGAATTGGGAATGGAAGGTGCCATTGCTAAAGCGAAGGAATTATTAGAAACAATTCCAGGTGCTTTTTATCCAGGTCAATTTCAAAACAGTGCAAATCCTGATACGTATTATGAAAGCCTTGGACCGGAAATATATGAAGCACTAGATGGAAATGTTCATGTTTTTGTAGCGGGAGCAGGCTCTGGAGGAACTTTTATGGGAACATCCCGTTACTTAAAAGAAAAGCTTCCAAATGTGAAGACCGTTATTGTGGAGCCTGAGGGCTCGATTTTGAATGGGGGAAAGGCAGGCTCACATCGAACAGAAGGTATCGGAATGGAATTTTTACCACCGTTTATAGATAAAACATACTTTGATGCGATTCATACCATTCCGGATGAAGCAGCATTTACTCGTCTGGCTGAACTGGCAAAACTGGAAGGTCTGCTTGTAGGCAGTTCTTCGGGCGCCGCAATGGAAGCGGCCTTGCGTGAGGCAGAGAATGCGAAATCAGGAACAAATATAGTAACTATTTTTCCAGATAGCAGTGAGCGTTACATTAGCAGCAAAATTTATGAAGGCTGATTTTGTATAAATGATGTCCTTCTTAGGAAATATCGTTATAACGAGTAACTACAGTGTATAAAAAGAGCCTATATGAAAGTGGGAATGAACATGAGGAAAAAAACGAAATTTATTCATGGTGGAATTAGTCGTGATCCTTATACCGGCGCTGTTTCCACACCTATATATCAAGTAAGTACCTACAAGCAAGATGGAGTAGGTAATTTTAAATACGAATATTCTAGAACAGGAAATCCTACACGTGAAGCATTAGAGAAGCTTATTGCCGACATTGAAGATGGTAAGCGTGGCTTTGCATTTGGTTCAGGGATGGCTGCTATTACTGCGGTTATCCAATTATTTTCTGCTGGCGACCATATCATTGCCACAGATGATGTGTACGGTGGAACATTCCGCGTTATGACAAAGGTTTTAAATCGCTTTAATCTTGAGGTATCTTTTGTAGACACCAGTGATTTAGAAGCGGTGAAAAATGCAATCAAACCAAATACAAAAGCGATCTACGTCGAAACACCAACAAATCCATTATTGAAAATTACCGATATTAGAGCGGTAAGTGAGATTGCTAAAGGACATGATCTTAAGCTTATTGTGGATAATACATTTAGTACTCCATATTGGCAAAATCCGCTTGCACTTGGGGCAGATATAGTGCTTCATAGCGCTACCAAATATTTGGGTGGACACAGTGATGTTGTAGCTGGATTAGTTGTCGTGAATGACGATAAATTAGGCGAAGATGTTCATTTTATTCAAAACTCTACAGGGGGCATCTTAGGACCTCAAGATAGTTGGTTGTTAATCCGTGGAATTAAGACTTTAGGTGTGCGGATGGAAGAAATTGAAGAAAATACAAAGAAGGTTGTCGACTTTTTGTTAGAACATAAAAATGTGCAAAAAGTTTATTACCCTGGTCTTGTAAATCATCCTGGCCATGACATCCACAGCGAACAATCAGAAGGTTTCGGAGGAATGATCTCCTTTACGGTTGAATCAGAAGCGAAAGCTCTTGATGTTCTGAAAAAGGTTAAATACTTTACTCTTGCAGAAAGTTTAGGAGCAGTGGAAAGCTTAATATCTATTCCTGCCTTAATGACACATGCTTCTATTCCGAAAGAACGCCGTCATGAATTAGGAATTGAAGATGGACTTATCCGCATTTCTGTTGGGATAGAGGATATAGAGGATCTTCTTCAGGATTTAGAGAACGCTCTTTCCTAAAAATATCCAGTTGACAGATTTTAAAGAATTTATTAATCTATTAATGTTCAATTAAATACCCGTACATGCGGGAGAGGTTCATAGCACAAAACCCTCTATAAAAAACTATGGATACATGTTGAAATAACAGCCATGTCCATAACGGACGTGGCTTTTTTTATCCAATTGAAATGCTATGAAACTACCCTCTCTTAAATGTCACGGTACATATTAAGGAGGATTTTTTTATGTCAGGAAGAACACAAGAAGAAGGATTAAAGGATTTAACCTTGTTGGGGAATCAAGGAACCAAGTACAAATTTGAGTACGCACCCGAAATTTTAGAATCTGTAGATAATTTACATTCGAATCGGGATTATTTTGTTAAATTCAATTGTCCTGAATTCACATCGTTGTGTCCAATTACTAGCCAGCCAGACTATGCAACTATGTACATCAGCTACATCCCTGATAAAAAGATTGTCGAGAGCAAATCATTAAAGCTGTATTTATTTAGCTTTAGAAACCATGGAGATTTCCATGAGGATTGTGTCAACATAATAATGAATGACTTAATCCAACTTTTAGATCCCCGTTATATTGAAGTATGGGGCAAATTTACGCCTCGTGGCGGTATATCCATTGATCCTTATTGCAATTATGGAAAACCTGGAACGAAGTATGAGGAAATGGCTAATTTCCGTTTAATGAATCATGATTTATACCCTGAGAAAGTGGATAACCGATAATATGTTGTTATATTTAAACGGCTTGTTTGTCGGATTGTTAATTTTAGCGAATATCGTAGCGGTGAAGCTGTTCAGCATTGGTCACTGGGCAGTTCTGCCTGCTGCAGCCATTATTTATATTTTTACGTATCCAATAGTAGATGTCATTGTAGAGGTTTACGGTAAGGAAACAGGTAGAAGGACTGTGCAAGCGGGTCTTATTACACAATTACTTGCTTTAATCTTTATTTTTATTACGATTCAATTGCCGGCTGCACCTGTTTTCGGTCATCAATCAGAATTTAAAACGATTCTAGGTGGAAGCTTCCGAGTGATTATTGCAAGCCTTGTGTCATATGCAGTAAGTCAAAACCTGGATGTCTATGTATTTAACAAATTAAAGAAAAAGCATGGGACGAAAAAATTATGGCTAAGAAACAATGCTTCCACTATGTTAAGTCAGCTTGTGGATACAGCCATTTTTATATCGATTGCGTTTGGAGGAACGATGCCGATAGTTGCACTAATGGTACTCATTCTAACGCAATATGTATGTAAATTTTGCGCTTCCATAGTGGCAACACCAATTGTTTATTTATTGGTTGGATTAGCCCGGAAGACAGAAGCGAAGAATAGTTCATTGTTGTCTTAAGGTAGAGGCACAAGGCGGTCGGTACATCCGTTATTTTCATAGAATGAACTCTATTTATGGGTTTAGAGGGCACAGGGTTCGATATTTATAAAAAAATATAGGAAAATCACTGCTTTTATACAAAATATCGCTATCCTTGTCCTCTAGTTGTTAGAATTAAATTTACCGGACGCGAGTTTCTTTATTCCAGAGAAAAACTTTTATTTTCAAGCTTGAGTACGCATATCCCGCTTTATCTTGATGATTAGCTGGTCCGTAGAAATTAGAATAAAGTCCACGGAGCGGGTGTAGGTGAGCTAAAAAACAAGGTTTGTTGCGAATATTTTTATTCCCCCATGAATACCCATGTATTGATACAATTTTATGAGATGGGGAGGTACTTCATATGCAATACTATCAAGGCTACCCATATTATCCATATTCTCCTGCCATGAGGCCGCAGCAGCCTAATGCAGGGGCTGAAGATCTTCAATATAAACAAACTGGCATCTATCCACAAAGACAAATTCTTTCATTTAATCCTCCAATTGAAGAAAATCCAAATTCAGAGTACCCGAAGGTTAGTGCTAAAGCTGTGGTGGGCCCGAATTCATATATATTTGGAGATGTACTTGTAGAAGAAGATGTAATTATTGGCTGGAATAATTTAATACGTGCTGATTCCGCTGGCCCATTTTACATCGGTAAAAAGACAAATATTCAAGACTTTGTTGTTATCCACTGTCATCCAAACCAGCATGTTGTTGTAAAAGGCAAAAAATATGGTGTATATATTGGGGATGAAGTAAGTATTTTGCATCATGCCCAACCGC
Organism: Heyndrickxia camelliae; assembly: GCF_002844575.1. GTDB lineage: Bacteria > Bacillota > Bacilli > Bacillales > Bacillaceae_C > Margalitia > Margalitia camelliae. Next base: position 55,002 of record NZ_PIQO01000007.1, on the reverse strand, counting down.
ATGGTCCCTTATTTATAGGTAGGAATACTTTTATTGGGGAAGGAGTATCTATCTATGGTGCGAACATAGGTAAAAATTGCGTGATTATGCACGGAGCAACTGTAACAAATGATGTCAAAATCGCGGATGGACGTTTTATAGAACCAGGTAAAGCAGTATGGAAACAGGAACAAGCAGATGCCTTACCTCCTGTCCCGGAAAAATTTAAAGGCTTAAACCAAGAGATTGTCGATCACTACTATCGTTTAGGTAAATCTTATCGGAAAAATACACAATATTTTATATAGACTGCCTATTCCTTAGGCAGAATTTTTTTTGCAGTAGCTATTTTGTAAATCTTTTTAAAATTATATGAAACCAATGATCTAGTTGTAACGTAAATGTAGGTAGGAACAGGGAGAGAGCTAGAAAAAGAATATATAAGTTCAATCTGAAGGAATGATGAGGATGACGATATTCGGAACATCAATTGAGACTATTTACTTAGTTCTATTAATTGTATCAGGTGTCTTAACCATTCTTTATATTTTTTTCGGTGACGTACTGCATGGTGTTGGAGAAGCGATAAACTTTTTACACCCTACTTTAGTACTGTCATTCATCACATTTTTTTCTGCGAGCGGATATATATTCGAGCTTGTAACGTCTTTATCAAGCGCATTGATTATTGCTATATCTGCTATTATCGCGCTCATTCTCGACACATTGCTAAATTTGTTTGTCCTTATTCCACTTTCCTCAGCGGAGGAATCTCTTGCCTATACGGAGGAATCATTGAAGGGGAGAATCGGTAAGACGATTATATCTATTCCTCAAGACGGTTTTGGCGAAGTCGTTATTGAAAGTAAAAGTGGAACGATTGCCAAACCGGCTGCCAGCGTGAAGAATATTCCAATCGTTGAAGGCACACAGGTTCTGGTCATTGAGGTGAAAGATGGAGTACTTTATGTAGTTTCATATGAAAATAATCAACTACATTATGAAGAATAAGAGATTGGGGGAAAAGGTATGTTTGAATCAGGAATGATTGGAATTTGGATTGTGGTTGCTATTGTTGTCTTCTTATTAATTGCTTTAATTGCTGTCTTTATTTCGAAGTATCGCACAGCAAGTCCAGATGAGGCATTAATTGTTACAGGAAGCTATCTTGGCGGTAAAAATGTCCATGTGGATGAATCGGGAAATAAAATTAAAATTATTCGCGGCGGTGGTACATTCGTGCTACCCGTATTTCAACAATCTCAGCCGTTAAGTTTATTATCGAGCAAATTAGAAGTTACGACTCCGGAAGTGTACACAGAACAAGGAGTACCGGTAATGGCTGATGGAACGGCAATTATAAAAATTGGCGGATCCATTGGAGAGATTGCAACAGCGGCAGAACAATTTTTAGGAAAAACAAAACAAGATCGTGAAAATGAGGCGAAGGAAGTACTAGAGGGGCATTTACGTTCGATTCTTGGATCGATGACAGTAGAAGAAATTTATAAAAATAGAGATAAGTTTTCGCAAGAAGTACAGCGTGTTGCTTCACAGGATTTAGCGAAAATGGGGTTAGTGATTGTTTCTTTTACCATTAAAGAAGTGAAAGATAAAAATGGATACTTAGATTCGCTAGGAAAACCGCGAATTGCCCAAGTAAAGAGGGATGCTGATATTGCAACTGCCGAAGCCGAGAAGGAAACGAGAATTAAGCGTGCAGAAGCTGCAAAAGAAGCGAAAAAAGCAGAATTAGAAAGATCGACGGAAATTGCAGAAGCGGAAAAAGTAAACCAATTGAAAATTGCAGAATACCGTCGTGAACAAGATATTGCCAGGGCACGTGCGGACCAAGCATATGATTTGGAAACAGCTCGTTCCAAACAGGATGTAACGGAACAAGAAATGCAAATTAAGATCATTGAACGCCAAAAGCAAATAGAGCTAGAAGAGAAAGAAATTCTTCGCCGTGAGCGTCAATATGACTCAGAGGTAAAGAAAAAAGCAGATGCAGACCGTTATGCTGTGGAGCAAGCGGCAGTGGCAAATAAAGCGAAAGAAATGGCAGAAGCGGATGCAAATAAATATCGCATTGAAGCGATGGCAAAAGCAGAAGCCGAAAAAGTCCGTATCGATGGTTTGGCAAAAGCAGAAGCCCAAAGAGCACAAGGGGAGTCGGAAGCAGAAATTATCCGTTTAAAAGGTCTTGCAGAAGCAGAGGCAAAGAGAAAGATTGCCGAAGCATTCGAGCAATTTGGTCAGGCAGCCGTTATGGATATGATCTTAAAAATGCTTCCTGAATATGCAAAACAAGTTGCAAGCCCACTTAGCAATATAGATAAGATTACCGTTGTCGATACCGGCGGTGGCAGCGGTGAAGGCGGAGCCAATAAAGTAACAGGCTATGCGACTAGCTTAATGTCCAGTCTTCAAGAATCGCTTAAAGCGTCTTCTGGTATCGATGTAAAAGAGCTATTAGAAAACTTATCCGGAAAATATAATGTTCGCGGAAGCATTGAACATCTAGCAGATACAATCTCAGATTTTAAAAAAGAAAAAACAGAACAAAAATAAGGAGAGAGGGAGCGTGTGATCGCTCCCTTTTTTTATACCTTCTGTTCATAAATCTTTAGATACATCCAAAAATAGTAGCGAAACTCATCAAATAATAAACGGTCATAGTCTGTGAAATCAAAGGTGTCAAAAAAGTTCTCTAAAGTATAGCGATCAACATCGTCCAGCAAACCTGAAATTTCAATTGCAGTTTTCATAGTTTTGTAATAGTGTTGATATCCATATTCATCAAAAGTATCCTCAATTTCATGAATTAACACATGTCTCACCTAACTTTATGATTATATAGATATCATCATTCACGAATGGAAGAAAAATAATTCATTATTTATGTTACATTTTCAGAGAAACTAGAAGAAAATCATTTGAGAATGTAAAGACAACAGACTGAAATGACTTTTCAACGGACCCAATGGTTTACTGAAAGGACCGAAAAAGACCTCGAATAGACCGGAATAGTGCTAAATACTTAATGCGGTTATTTACGTATACTAAAAAAAGAGCTTTCATAAGCTCTTTTTTTAGAATGATTTACTTCGCAACAGGCTGCATACGATTAATAAACTTCAACGATTTTCCAGTACCAACGACAACAGACTCCAATGGATTTGGTGCTAAGTGAACGGGAACGATAATGCTTTTAGATAGCCAATCTTGCATACCGTTAAGCAAGGAGCCGCCACCTGTTAAAATAACCCCGCGATCCACAATGTCCCCACTCAATTCAGCAGGACAATTTTCGAGAGTTGCCCGAATGGATTCTAGAATTTTTAATAGAGATTCACGCATAGAGTTTTGAATTTCAGTTGATTTTAATATGACTGTTTTTGGCAATCCTGATACTAGGTCACGCCCGCGAACTTCCATAGAGATTTCATCATGATCGACTAACGCATAACCAATTTCCATTTTGATTTGTTCAGCAGTACGCTCCCCAATTAATAGGTTATAAGTTTTACGGACATGTTGAATGATATCCTCATCCATTTTATCCCCGCCTATGCGAATGGTGTTGCTTGTAACTACTCCCCCATAGGAAATGATGGCAACTTCGGTCGTACCACCGCCGATGTCGACAATTACATTGGCAACAGGCTCATCAACCGGTAAGTCAGCTCCAATGGCTGCAGCAACTGGCTCTTCAATTAAGTGAACATTTTTGGCACCGCTATTTTTTACCGCATCTTGAATGGCTCTTCTTTCCACAGATGTTGCCCCAGATGGTGCACAAACAATTACATTTGGCTTTCTAACTGCAATTCCAAGCTGTTTACTTATTTTTTTCATTATTTGTCGCAGCATTTCGGTAGTGATGTCGAAATCAGCAATTACTCCATCTTTTAGAGGGCGGATAGCAGCAATTTTTTCCGGAGTCTTTCCAATCATATTTTTTGCTTCTAATCCTATTGCGACAATTTTTTTTGTTTCCGTATTAATGGCAACGACAGAAGGCTCATTTAAAATAACTCCTTTACTTTTACTATACACAAGAGTATTTGCTGTACCTAAATCAATTCCAATATCAGCATTTGAAAACATAACGGGTTCACCTTTTCCTTTAAAAATATAGTGAGTTTTAGTAATAGATTTTAGATAAAGTCATTGTCATTGTTGAACAGTGACGAAAGTCTGCAATATTTGTCATTACATATAAATCTTAGTTTAGTATAGTTGATTTATGAGGGTGATGAGGCAGACAATTTATACCATACAGTAAATATTACAAATGGAAATAATATGAAAAGAGTCCGGCAGCGCAACAACCAAGAAGCATTGAGCGATATTAGCAGATCTCATAAAGCTTTTAGTGTCATCCAATCTTAAATGTTTTGTAAAAATGTAATAGGGTATACATGATAGGTGTATACCCTATAGTTAAAATATATTAACTTCTAGTAGAATTTAATCCTATTTTTTGTTTCAACTACTTAATAGTTCCGATAAACATATTGGTCTTTTGGAACAGGAATTTGCTCTACTTTTTCCACCTTTAACACCGGAATGGTTTTCTTAAATGGCTGATAATATTCTGATGTTAAAGTACCTGTGACTTGAAGCCAGTCATCGTTGTCGTAGTGAACATTTTTGGGAAATTCCACTAACATACCGAAAACGCCAGAGTCCGCAACACAATGGATAATTCCAAACCGGAAGATAAACAATTGATTTGGCGCTATATCTTTTTCATTATAGGCAAAACCTCGGAATGATATCGTTTTTCCCTCGAAATCTCCTGGGAAACGATAGATTGTCTCCATTCCTTGCAGCCAATTCTCATCACTTAGGGCAACATTATTGCCGAATTTACTAAACTTTTTCTTAGATTTGCTCATCAATTCGTCGTAGCCATCTGTTCCGTAATAGACGCTGGAATCAGGCTGCAAAAATTCGTGAATGGCTGAAGTATCCTTATCGTTATACACATTAAAATTAAAACCCTTTGCTTTTACAATATTAGAATCTAGCGTAGCAACGGGCAGACATAATACTGAAAAGATAGGAAAGATGAGAATCGGCAGCATTATATAATCTTTCCACGTTTTCTGATGGTGGTGGTGATGCTCACATCCATCTTCACATGCATCCGTTTCCTTGTCTCCTTTAATGTAAAAATACAGCTGAACAATGGTAAGGAAAAAAAGTACGAAAATAGTAATAAATGAAATATACGAGTATTTCATATTAATATACTTGCTTATAGAGCCGGTCGCATGCAAATGTAAAAAGAGAAACGAGAAACCAAGTAAAATAAAAAATCTTATCATGCTTCAGCATTTCCTTTCTAAATAAAAATTTTGAAAAAGGGGGAATAACTACAAGAGCTGTCCAGCTACAGCGCCTATCAGTTGAGTAAGGCGCCGTAGCTTTTCTTATGAAAATTGTGCTATTACCATTGATCCTAAAAATACGAATACCGCAACATATATAAATAGATATAAAATAAATTTAGGTTTAAATGCCTGCAACATCATCAATGTATTTTTAATATCAAACATTGCACCGAAGACGAGGAACGCAACGATGGAACTGATTGAAAATGTACTTTGAAAGGATGAAGCCACAAAAGCATCTGCTTCTGAACAGATAGATAACACATATCCAAGACCCATCATCACAAGATGTGAAGAAAAAGGTCCATGTCCAATGGATGTTAAGGTGGATGTTTTTACATATGTTTGCATAGCAGCAGCGATTAGAGCACCGATGATCAAAAACTTTCCAACAGAAAAGAACTCATCGATAGTATGCTGAATGGTTCCTTTAATTTTACCTTTGATACCACTTCCATGGTGATGATGATCATGAGAAGCAGATTCTCTTAACTGCGATGTTTTAAATTGATAAGAGATGATGAGCCCAACAATAAGAGAAACAACAAAGGAAAGTCCGCCGCGATAAAAGACCATTCTCCAACTGTTTCCGAAGGCGATATAAGTGGAGAATAATACAATCGGATTAATAATTGGTCCCGTTAACATGAAGCTTATAGCAGCATGCAGTGGTACACCTTTTGCCATCAAACGTCTGGATATCGGAACAATTCCGCATTCACATGCTGGAAAAAGCGCGCCCATAACCGTTGCCACTAGTACGGCTAAGAAGCGATTTTTCGGTAATATTTTCGATATCATTTCTTCAGTGACAAACATTTGAATAATTCCCGAAACAAGAACCCCTAGTAACACAAATGGCAAGGATTCTATTAAAATACTAATAAAGATGGTATTCATTTGTAAAAAGGATTGACTCGTCATTGCTTCGTCTCCTTTAATATATACTCGCGTTAATAGGATTAGCTAAGAATGTATAGTGGAATGCACGTGTGATGGTTCTTTAAGTGCTCCCACTTTCTATTAAAATGCTAATCTGTATTATAGACCACATTCGACCCTTTGCCAAACGAATTACCTAAAATAAGGAAATGGAAGTTATTTGATAAAAAAGAACTCCACAACTAACATGTGGAGTTCTTTACTGTCGTGACCTTATTTTACTTTTTGAAAAAAGTTTGCTAAATCTTCACTTTCCTTTTTCCTTACTTTACGGTGTTCTGCTCTTTTTATAGCTGTTTCATTTAACCATTTTTCTTCGTCTGTTTCAGGAATCACAGCAGGAATTTTTGTGGGCTTTCCATTTTCATCTAAAGCCACAAACGTTAGGAATGAAAGGGCAGCAATAGATCTTTCCCTTGTTAATGGATTTTCTGAAGTAATTTTCAAAAAGATTTCCATCGAACTTTTGCCTGTATAAGAAACCATTGCTTCGATTGTGACAACGTCCCCAACACGTATAGGTCTGATAAAATCTACAGAGTCTGTAGAAGCTGTAACAACCGGACCTCTTGCTAATTTTGTTGCAGCAATAGAAGCAGTTTCATCTATATATGCCATTAATTTTCCTCCAAATAATGTTCCATGATGGTTGGTATCAGGAGGAAAAACCTGTCTCATTTGAATGGTTAAAGTTTCTCGCATAGGAATTGATTGTCGTTCATTCATTTCAGTCACTCCATTTGTTAAGTTAATGTTAGTATGTACAGAGTTAGTTACTTTATCATTTTTTTAAAATCTTCTTTCCTATTTTAACACAGTAATAATATAACTTGTTAAAATATGGAACATTTTTAATTGACAAAATACTTATCTTACGCTTATTCTGTTAGTAAGAAATGAAAACAAACATAAAAAGGTGAGTACCTATGAGAATACACTTCAAATTAAACAAGGAAGTAATAAAAGGCTTGATCACAAACTAACCAATTGTGATCAAGCCTTTTTTCTTTAGCGTGCTACTATATCAAATGAAAAGAGGTTGTTAGAAGTGGAACTAACAGGAAATACATTAACGCTGAAATCTGTAAATGAGGTTTTATATAATAAGGAATTTGTAATTGCCTCAAATGAAAGTATGGAAAGAGTGCAAAAAAGCCATGAGGCCGTAAAAAAAATTGTAGAGCAAAAAAGAGTTGTGTATGGAATTACTACAGGATTTGGGAAATTTAGCGACGTGTACATTGATGCTGAGAATGTGGAAGAGCTGCAATTAAACTTAATTCATTCCCATGCGTGCGGAGTTGGCGAACCCTTTCCAGAAGTGGTCTCCAGAGCGATGCTTTTACTTAGGGCAAATGCCTTATTAAAAGGTTTTTCCGGTGTGAGGCCAGTAGTTATTCATCGTCTGTTGGATTTATTGAATGCACATATTCACCCAGTCATTCCTCAGCAAGGTTCATTAGGAGCGAGTGGAGATTTAGCGCCGCTTTCCCATTTAGCCCTAGTCTTAATGGGAGAAGGAGAGGTTTACTATAAAGGTGAACGGACTAATACATGGAGCGCATTAGAAAAGGAAGGAATCCTTCCGATTACTTTACAAGCAAAAGAGGGCTTAGCTTTAATCAATGGTACTCAGGCCATGACAGCAATGGGAGTAGTTGCATTTTTAGAAGCAGAAAAATTGGCAATGCAAAGTGAGTTAATTGCATCCATCACTATGGAAGCATTACAAGGAATTATCGATGCATTCGATGAGGATGTTCATCAAGCTCGCGGCTATTATCAGCAAGTAGATGTGGCAAGACGAATACGCAAATATTTAGCGGACAGCAGACTCACGACTAGACAAGGAGAGCTAAGGGTACAAGATGCTTATTCTTTGCGCTGTATTCCGCAAGTGCATGGTGCTTCATGGCAGGCATTGGATTATGTAAGGGAGAAACTTGAAATTGAAATGAATGCTACTACTGATAATCCACTAATTTTTAATGACGGGGAAAAAGTAATTTCAGGCGGAAACTTTCATGGTCAGCCAATTGCACTTGCCATGGATTTTATGAAGATTGCCGTTGCTGAATTAGCAAATATATCGGAAAGAAGGATTGAAAGATTGGTAAATCCGCAATTGAATGATTTGCCGGGTTTTTTAAGTCCGGAACCCGGGTTGCAATCAGGAGCAATGATTATGCAATATGCAGCGGCTTCGCTAGTTTCTGAAAATAAAACATTAGCTCATCCGGCCAGCGTGGATTCCATCCCATCTTCTGCAAATCAAGAGGATCACGTAAGTATGGGCACCATTGCTGCACGACATGCCTATCAAATTTTGCAAAATACTAGAAGGGTATTGGCAATCGAAATGATTTGCGCTATGCAGGGAGCAGAATACCGCGGAGTAGAAAAAATGGCACAGGCGACAAAAGGCTTTTATGATAAAGGACGTCAAATTGTACCAAGTATTAAAAAGGATCGAATTTTTTCCAAAGATATCGAGGCCATGGCAGCATGGTTAAAGGAATCGGAGGAATCCACTTTGATGGAAACAAAACAAGGTTCAAAAGTGCAGTAGGGTAAAAAAAGGTGCCATGTATGGCACCCTTTTTAGCTTGGGCAAGGTATTCAATGTATAATGTTCGGTTATTTAAACAGGCGAATTTAGGGATTAATCACCAAATACTGTAGTAGATTTATTTGAACCTAATCCCAACTTTTTAATGAAGTGGATCGCTATCGTCATTATCATCCTCAACATAAGGGTCATGCTCATATCTTGGAAGATCCCCAAAGGTCGTCATGATATTTTCCTCTTCTAGTACATCATTATACTTCTCATACTGCTCATTTCGGAAAATATACTGGTGTTTGCCCTCTATATCAGTTCCGACAAAATTTTCGAAGTCCTCCACATAACCAACATTTTCATCAGAATCAATATACATTTCATTGTAATGGTCAGGTGGATTTACGAAATCGGATGGCGACTCAGAGGTTCCCCACTTTGCAACATCTTGCCAAGAATCTTCTGCATCATATGCCACAGACTCATCTAATTTTTCATCAAAATTAAATTTTCCCCATGGGGGCATAAGTACGCCTTCTTCAATCGGACGATTGGTGGATACGGTTCGGTCTGGCGTATGATCGATGCAATATAGTGTCTGTGGAATAGCCTCCAAACGTTCAAGCGGAATTTCTTTACCACATTCCATACATTTTCCATAAGTACCATTTTGAATCGCGTCCAGTGCGCGTTCTATGTTTTTTAATTCATATTCACCATGTTCATTAAGAGCAATATCTTTTTCACGCTCATATAGTTCAGTTCCTTCATCACCAGGGTGATTATCGTAGCTCGATAATTCCCCTACCGATTCATGAGGATGGTCATTCTCGTTACCATAATTATCATTATTTTGAAACTGTTCTTCCAGTTCATCTTTTGCCTGCTGGAGCACAGATTGGAAGTGAGATAACTGTTCTGAAGTAAGGATAACAATCACTTCTTTCCTAATAAATTCTTCATCTGTCTGTATTATTTAACAAAACAAATGAAAACATGACTGTAAAAAAGTTCATAAAATAGGATTCGGTGCTTATCAAAAATGTAAGGAAATCTATGTCCCCTAAATTCATTACCATGAAAAAAGCCTAAATCCCAATAAGATTTAAGCTACTTTATCCTTCTGCATTTCAAACTTTTTAAATACTACTGAATAAATCCCTGCACTTAAGACCGCTAATAATCCTAATACGATAAATGTATTATAATATCCTATCCATGATGCGAGTGGGATGGAGATGGGAGCAATCGTTCGTCCAATGGTATAACGTAAACTTGCTGCTGCAAAATATTGTCCACGCATTTCTTCAGGAGCTAATTTAGAAATAAATGTTTGCTGGATGCCAGCTACCATTAATTCGGCAAATGAGAAAAGTGCCATAGCAATTATGAATCCCCAGATGAATGGGAACTGTCCGAATAAGTAAATAGAAATCGCATAGGTAAAACTGGATAAGATAAATACATATTTTTCCCTATATATAGTCATCCATCTTGTAACAAATACCGTTAACAACGCAACAAGTAATCCATTTTCCGATAAAATAAGTCCAAAAGTCTGCTCGCCAGTTATCGAGATATGGAAGGAACCTATATTAAATAATGCAGCATGATGGACTGCTTCTTTTGTAAAAACTGGAAGAAGAAGATCTAATTGCATGAAGGTTTGTGAAACCAAAATTCCTGCAATAATAAATAATAAAAAAATGCGATCTTTTATGATAATGCTATAGGAATGTAGTTGGGAAAGAATGACCCGATACCAATTTTTCTCTTTATTTTTATCTGAAACACTTGTATATGATGGAGAGGTTTCGCGTGTATATTTTAATAAAAGCAAACCTAAAAAAATGCATACTGCACCTGCTATTACTAGTAACTGAAAGCTATAGTTTGTAAAAAAGATACCTCCTATAATTGGACCAATGACAACGGAGATATTGGTAGACGTATAAAAGATCGCAAATACATCGCTGCGGTCTTTTTCCTTTACGACATCGGCTACCATCGCTTGACTTGCAGGGTAATAAAATGATCCAAAAACACTTGCAACGGTAAAGCAAATAAAGCTTATAGCAGCAGAATCAAACCAAGGAGAGTTGGAAACCCCAAAGATTAAGAAAGCAATTCCCTGTCCAATTGCAGAAAGAACCATCATTTTCTTTCTGCCGAAACGGTCTGCATAATAGCCGCCAAGTAAATTAGCAATAACGGAAAAAACTTGTGAAATAATTAAAAGCCATCCTGCGGTATTTTTGCCAAATGATTCTGTAAAATATATCGTCAAAAAAGGAAAGAACATCCAGAAAGTTAAATTCATCATGGACTCTCCAATGAGACGAATTTTCAAGTTTCGATCCCAATCACGTATTCTCATAGTTGTAACCTCTAATATCATTTACTAAGACAATATGATATACGATTCATTTTTGGAAAACAATAGAAAGATGTTAATATTGGTTATTGTCGTAATAAATAAAAAACTCCTACTGTAAATCAGTAGAAGTTTTTATCTCCGTCTTGTTCCGGCGCCTATCGGTTCAGATGAGCAATGTGTATCAAAATGCCCAATCACCATTACGGAAAATTGGTTCGGTTGAACCGTCCTCTTTTATTCCATCGATATTCATCTTTTCTGATCCTACCATGAAATCGACATGTGTAATGCTTTGATTTAAACCGTGGTTTTCAAGTTCTTCTTTGGACATTTGCTTTCCACCTTCAATACAGAATGCATAAGCACTTCCGATTGCGAAGTGGTTCGATGCATTTTCATCAAATAATGTATTGAAGAAAAGAATATTGGATTCTGATATAGGCGAATTATGTGGGACTAATGCCATTTCTCCTAAGTAATGAGATCCCTCGTCTGTTTCCACTAATTGTTTTAAGATTTCTTCCCCTTCTTTTGCCTTAACATCGACAATACGACCATTTTTAAAGGTAATCGTAAATTCATCGATAATATTACCGCCGTAGCTTAGAGGTTTTGTACTGGTAACATATCCTTCTACAGCATCCTTTTGAGGAACGGTAAATACTTCCTCAGTCGGCATATTTGCCATAAATTCATGGCCTTGTTCATTAATGCTGCCCGCACCGACCCATAGATGTCCTTCTGGAAGTCCAACCGTTAGGTCAGTACCAGGGGCTGTATAATGGAGTTTTTTATATCTTTTTTCATTTAAGTAATCTACTATTTTATGGAGTTTTTTATCATGTTCTTTCCATGCTTGCACAGGATCTTCTGTATCAACACGAGTAGCTTTAAAGATAGCATCCCAAAGCATTTTTACACTTTCTTCTGCTGATGGAGCTTGCGGGAATACTTTTTGTGCCCATGCTTTAGATGGAGCAGCAATAACCGTCCAGCTGACCTTATCAGATTGAGTATATTGACGATATTTTTCAAGCGCTTTTCCGGCCGCTTTTTGGAAATTGGCAATGCGTTCTGATTTTACACCCTTAAGTAAGTCAGGACTTGCAGAAACAATAGCCATAAAAGCAGCTCCATTTTCGGCAAGTTCTATTGTTTCCTGGGCACGCCATTTAGGGTATTCTGTAAAAGATTCATCTGGTGCAAGATCGTATTTTATCCGGGAAACAGCGTCATCGCTCCAATTCACAACAACATTTTTTGCGCCTACTTCATAGGCCTTTTTTACGACAAGGCGTACAAATTCTGCTGCTTCGATGGACGTATTGACGACTAACGTTTGGCCTTTTTGAACGTTTACGCCAACTTTAACTGCTAACTCGGCATATTTCTCAAGATTTTCTTGGAATTTAGTCATATATGTTTCTCCTTTTTCCTCTTTTCAGAATGTTCTATTCTATTTTAACAATCTCGTACCATGATAACAAGCAAGTTGAAGGTATTCTAAAAATGAATGATAATATGGGAATATAATCATAGAGGAAATAGGGGATAAATATGTTCAAAGTAAAAAGAATTTATGATGAGTATAGTGACGATGACGGGATACGGATACTGGTAGACAGACTATGGCCAAGGGGGATTTCAAAGGAAACGGCTAAATTGGATTACTGGTTCAAAAATGTGGCACCGAGCACGGAGCTAAGGAAATGGTTTCATCATGAACCAGAGAAGTTTCAAGAATTCACCTTGAAATATAGAAATGAATTGAATGAACATAATCCTATAGAAATACAGCAGCTTATAGAACTAGGCAAGGAGCATGTGGTGACCCTTTTGTATTCTGCAAAAGATGAGGAGCATAATCAGGCTTTTGTATTAATAGATTATTTACAAGAAAAACTGAAAAATTAAATAAGCTTCTTCTTAGTATACTTAATGAGCAGTCCATTTCATCGATGAATGTACTGCTCTTTTATTTGGATCAAGGATGGTGGCATTGTACATGGACATACAATAAACATAGAAAAAACCCGTCAGATAGCCTGAGCATTTTTCTATATATCTTACTTAAAACTAATAAAACAATTTACTTTGTACCTTCTTCAAATAATTGCCGATATATTAACGGGTTATGCACAATATCTGCTAATGTGTATCGGTCCAAAACCTCAAAATAAGCGGAAAGTGCTTTGCGAAGCATATGTTTTAGTCCACATATTGGAGTTAATACACATGCGCCGCCCTCGAAACATTCCACCATTTTAAAATCATCTTCTGTTTTGCGAATGATGGAGCCAATATTAATTTCATTTGGCGGATGGGCTAATCTAATTCCGCCGTTCCTTCCTCTGATGGTTTCAATTATCCCCATTTTGCCAAGCTCATGGGTAACTTTCATTAAATGATTTTTGGAAATCCCATATACTTCGGCAATCTCTTTAATATTAGAGAGCTTGGAGGGTTCTTGAGATGCTAAATATATTAAAACACGCAACGAATAGTCTGTGTAATTGGTTAATCTCATATATATCACCTGTTTATTTAAGGCTGTTTTCGTAATTTTAAATTTGCTGAATGAAAAAGCTCGTTAGACTTCTTTTACGCAGTGACAAAGCTTAAGAAAAGAGCCTTATTTAATGTTAATATTATATCTTTTTGTACACGTTAAGGAAACTTTAAAGTCTAGTCCTTTAGTAACCTTCTTAGAAATTCCTTGTCTAGCTACAGCACCTTTTGGCTAGCGGATTTTTCCGTCTTTCCTTCGATAAGTCAATATCATGTGAATTTGAAGTGCTAATACTAGCTCGGGAACTACTTTAACTTCAGTTGAATACTACAAAGTTGTGACAACTTATTAAAAGATGTATTTAAAATATTGCTTTTAAGTAATCAAGGGGGTAATTTATAAACGTAGATAAAAAATGTATTTAAAATATATCTTTTAAATAAGGAGAGATAACCATGTTATCACAAAAAACAATAGATTTAGTAAAGTCTACGGTTCCAGCATTAGAAGCAAATGGCACTACTGTTACTTCCACTTTCTATAAAATGATGTTTGCTGCACATCCTGAATTATTGAATATTTTTAATCATGTCAATCAAGCACAAGGTCGTCAACAAACAGCATTAGCTAATACCGTATTAGCAGCAGCAAAATATATTGATAAACTAGAAACTATTGTTCCAGTGGTTAACCAAATTGCCCATAAACATCGTGGTTTAGGAATTAAGCCAGAACATTATCCAATAGTAGGAGAATTTCTTTTAAAAGCGATCAAAGTGGTAATGGGTGAAGCAGCAACGGATGAAATTATTAATGCTTGGGCAGAAGCATACGGCGCTATTGCGAAAGTGTTTATGGATATCGAACACAGAATGTATGAAAGTGCAGAAAAGCAAATAAACGGCTGGATGGATTTTAAGGAATTTAAAGTAGTGAAAAAAGAAAAGGAAAGCAATGTTATTACATCCTTCTATTTAAAACCAAAGGATGGAGAGGGAGTACCTACATTCGTCCCTGGCCAGTATATTACGGTGAAGGTGAAGATACCAACTGAAACTTATATTCTAAACCGTCAATATAGCTTATCCTGTGCACCTGGTCATGACTATTTCCGTATTTCTGTAAAGAGAGAAGCAGATCATGATCCAAATGGTAAAGTATCAAACTATCTTCATGACCATATTAATGAAGGGGATACGCTTGATATTAGTGCTCCAGCAGGGGTATTTACATTAAATGAAAAAGAGGATTCACCCATTGCGCTTATTAGTGGCGGTGTAGGCTTGACACCGATGATGAGTATGCTAGAAGCACTAGCAAATAGTGAATCTAAACGTGAAGTTACCTATATTCATTCAGCACGTAATGAAGAATTTCATGCATTTAAGGATGCCGTTCTAGAAAATATCAATAAATTGGAAAATGGCCGTGTATACTTTGGTTATGATAAACCTTTAAATAAAGATGGAAATCATCATTTTGAAGGATATATTACGAAATCATTCCTACAAAATATTGTAGATGAGAACACCGTTTGCTACATATGCGGTCCAGTTCCGTTCTTAAAAAATATCGTGACTATTCTTCAAGAAATTGGATTGAAACCGGAAAATATTCGTTATGAATTCTTTGGACCTGCCATGAATTTAACCGCAGGAACCGCTGCTGCCAAGTAATGTAAAAAGCTTGAACACCCATTAAGGATGTTCAAGCTTTTTAGTCTACTAAGCCTTCTTTGCTTGGCGGGTTGCTTGTAACATACGTTCCCGCAATAAAATCATGGATAGATCTTTTATCCTCACGAATTGCCACCATAAAGATACTTACAATTAAGGCAATTCCAAATGTAATGCCATATACAATGCCGCCAACTATATTTCTAAGGAGCATCGTGCCAATCGTAGGGGTACCCCCATCTTTTTTTACGATGCGAATTCCTAAGGCTCTTTTTCCTAATGTGTAACCAAACCAAATAATGGGTAAGGCTGTTTGGTATATCAGCTGAACTACTCCATTAATGGAATCACGGGTATCTTTATTATCAATACCTATAAATAAAAAACCAATAATCATAAATACAATACCATCTAATATTAGTGCACCAAATCGTCTCCAGAAACCAGCAGGATTTTCGAACAATTTCATTCCCCCCATCTTTATTTCACTCATTTTCATTATATTATACAATGATGCTTGGCATGTTAAAAAGAAAAAACCCCATTGAAAAATGGGGATTAATATCTACCTAATCTTCCTCTACACGATTTTTAAAGGCTTCCTGTACGACAATAAATTCTTCATCCTCGATTCGTTCTTTCCGATGCTTTTCTGTTATGCTATTTTGCGGGAAATTACCTGGATGATTTTTTTGCTTATGATTTAAGGATTTACCACGAGCCATCGTTCTCCTCCTTCGCTAATCTGTCCTTGTTAGGGTACCCACCCCTTAAGACGTTTATCCTAATGGAAAGTGTTAAGAAATGTAAATGTTGGAATATTGTCAATTTTCATCTGTTTATTTATGATTTAAAACAACGATTTCCGATATAATAATGATATACCATGTCGGAAAGGGGAAAATATATGGATTTTTTTAGAATTACCGAGCATCGAATAAAGGAAGCTTATAAGAACGGTGAGTTTGATAATCTCCCTGGAATGGGAAAGCCTCTGCCTGAAGATGAATTTGCAAATCTTCCTGAGGATTTAAGAATGGCTTATCGTATCATGAAAAATGCCGGTTATACGCAGGAAGAAACTGCATTAAAGAAAGAAATGATGTCCATCCAAGATTTAATCCGACAATGTAAAAATGACAAGGAACAAGAGGAACTAAAAAACGAGCTAAATGAAAAGCTGCTTAAATATAATAGTATGTTATCGAAACGCGGGGTTAAAACCAATTCTTCCGTGTTCAAAAACTATGAGCGTAAAATTGAAAATAAACTTTTAAAGTAAAAACAGGACTCCTTCTAAAGTCCTGTTTTTCTGTTTTTTTGCCGAGAAAATAAGGATTTGTCGAACTTTCAGAGAAAATATCTTAAAAAGTTGAATTGTTAGCCGATATAAAAGGAGAATGAATAAATTATAGGGTGAAAAATTATGGATAAAACATCGGTTATCGGAGTCATTATTGGGTTTATTGCTGTCGGAGTAGGTATGGTGCTAAAAGGGGTAAATCCTTCTGTTATCATTAATCCTGCGGCGATATTGATTATTATTGCAGGAACGGTCGCATCTGTAACGATTGCATTCCCGTTGAGTGAAATTAAGAAGGTCCCTAAGCTATTTAAAATTATCTTTACAGAGCAAAAGTTATTGGATGGGAAAGCAATTATTACCTTATTCTCTGATTTAGCGCAGTTGGCACGTAAAGAAGGATTATTAGCATTAGAAGGAAAATTGTTGGAAGTAGAGGATCCATTTTTGAAAAATGGCTTAAGTCTTGCAGTAGACGGTCAAAGTGCCGAGTATATTCGGGATGTATTAAGTGAAGAAATTGATGCGATGGAAGATCGACATCAAGCAGGAGCAGCAATATTTTCTCAAGCTGGAACCTATGCACCAACACTAGGGGTATTAGGAGCTGTGCTTGGACTAATTGCAGCCTTAGCACATATGGATAATACGGATGAATTAGGTCACGCAATTTCTGCAGCGTTTGTGGCAACAATGCTGGGGATTTTTACAGGTTATGTACTTTGGAATCCTTTTGCCAATAAGTTAAAGCAAAAATCGAAACAGGAAGCAAAAGTGAAAGAAATGATGCTTGAAGGTATCCTATCTATATTAGAGGGAGAAGCCCCTAGAGTTATCGAGCAAAAATTAGCTTCTTATTTACCGGCAGAAGAACGTAAAAAGATTCTTGCAGAAGGCAGTGAGTTAGCAAATGAGTAGAAGAAAAAAGAAAGGCAGAGATGACGATCATATAAATGAGGCATGGTTGCTTCCATATGCTGATATTTTGACTTTGTTGCTTGCCTTATTTATTGTTCTCTTTGCTAGCAGCTCAGTAGATGCACAAAAGCTAAAAGAACTTTCAAAAGTCTTTAATGGAATATTTGTAAGTGGATCTGGAGTTTTGAACTATACAAAGCCTGCACCACAAGATAGCAATAATATAAATGAGGGAGAGAAAAATCAGGTTACTGCCCCGCAAACTCAGCAAAACACAGATAAACTTAAACAATTGCAGAATCAAGATAAAGAAGAATTACAGGAATTACAGGCAAAAGTAAATGTATATATTAAAGAAAAAAAGCTAGAAGGTAAATTTGCCACTTCTTTAACGGATGAGGGATTATTATTAACCATTAGGGATAATGTTCTTTTTAATTCTGGAAGTGCTGAAATCCGCCATGACGATATCCAAACAGCAAAAGAATTAGCTAATTTATTGGTAATGGATCCGCCACGAAACATTTTGATAAGTGGGCATACGGATAATGTTCCTATTCATAATGCTAATTTCCAATCTAACTGGGAACTTAGTGTAATGAGAGCATTGAATTTTATGGAAATTATTCTGGAAAATAAACAGCTGGATCCAAAATATTTTAGTGTAAAAGGTTATGGTGAATTTAAGCCAATTGCTAGTAACAGTACTGCAGAAGGAAGAGCAAAAAATAGACGTGTAGAAGTGCTAATCATGCCACGAGTGAAGGTGACGAAACAATAATTGGCTTTTTGTACAATAGTACAGAAAGCTTTTTTCATTCGTTATATATACATATTCGACATGATTTAAATTACTATCTGAATTATCGCACGATTCGTTAAGAATTTCTCGGGAAATAAATAGATTTTTGTCATGTGAAGGGATTTTTTTTGTCATTGAATTGTTTTAGCGATATGATGGTTATATTAAGTTCACATTAAATTGGGAATGACATACATATAGATAGGACTGAAGTGAAAGGAAGATTGAAATGATTACGTTAAAATCGCAGCGAGAGATCGATATGATGAAAAAAGCCGGTGAATTATTAGCGAGAACCCATAAGGAAATAGCAAAAATGATTAAACCCGGAATTACAACTTGGGAAATTGACCAGTTTGTCGACCGTTTTTTAGCAGAGCATGGGGCAACACCTGAACAAAAGGGGTATAAAGGATATGAATATGCAACTTGCGCGAGTATAAATGATGAAATTTGTCACGGTTTTCCTAGAAAGCAGCCTCTTGAAGAAGGCGATATTGTAACCATTGATATGGTTGTAAATTTAAATGGTGCATTAGCGGATTCAGCATGGAGCTATCCAGTCGGAAAAGTTGATCCGCTTACTCAAAAACTATTGGATGTTACGAAAGAATCTTTGTATAAAGGGATGGAACAAGTAAAAGTAGGTAATCGCATTGGCGATATCGGTCATGCCATTCAAACATATGTGGAAGCACAAGGATTCTCTGTGGTACGCAATTTTATCGGTCATGGAATTGGACCAACCATACATGAAAAGCCGGAAGTTCCTCATTATGGGCTTCCTGGAAAAGGACCTCGCATTAAAGAAGGAATGGTATTTACCATTGAACCTATGGTGAATATCGGCGGTTTCGAAACGAAAATGGATAACAATGGCTGGACCGCTCGTACATTAGATGGATCTCTTTCTGCACAGTATGAGCACACTCTTGCCGTTACGAATAACGGAATTGTGATTATTACAGACCAAGAAGATTAATATATAGCAAAAAACGGCATCCAAAATGGATGCCGTTTTTTGTGTCATAGCTCGCTGGGATGGTCCTGATTTCACTTTATTTCCGTAAGTTCCCTAATTCCTCTACAATTGCCTGCATTTCATTCGGACTAAAGGAATTTTTCTTCATCACCATTTCATAAATCTCATGTAAATCATCGTACATTTCCTCTGTGTAATTTGTTGCTTTTATTGCTTCTGCATTCACCATTTTTAATTTAGTAGTTATTTCTGAAATCATATACTCAATGTTTTCAGGTGTTTTTTCGGTAAGATTCATGATAAGCATCCTTTCCTCTTCAGAGCTATTTCTATATTTTCACGAAAAGGAATAGGTGTCAAATGGAAATTAAAAAGGATTTTATAGAATTATGTTTTTTCTATCATGAACAAGGGAAAATAATGTACAAGCATGGTACATTGTTGAGGTGAAAAAATGGGGAACGGCTTCTTTAAGGTAAGAAATGTAATAAACTTTGTTAAAAATTTAGTGAAGAGAATAGATGGGAACGATATTAATGGTGTAGCAGGGCAATTAGCCTATTTTTTTCTTTTATCAATGTTCCCGTTGTTATTATTTATGGTTTCACTGCTCTCTTATCTTCCTTTAACAACAGAGGATCTATTGAATGTTATTCGTGACTTTGCTCCAAAACAAACTGTTGCCATGATAGAAGAAAACCTCGGAGAAATATTGAATAATCGAAGCGGTGGATTATTATCGTTTGGAATTATTGCAGCACTTTGGTCTGCGTCTTTAGGAATGAACGCAATTATCCGAGCCATGAATCGAGCATATGATGTACAAGAAACTAGGCCATTTTTTATCACAAGGGGATTATCGATTCTGCTAACCATTGCAATGATATTTGTATTATTGATTGCGTTAATTGTTCCATTGTTTGGAGAAATCTTTGGAATCTATATTTTTTCATATTTCGGGATATCGGAAGGATTTGTAAGTCTATGGAATGGATTGCGATGGTTTATAAGTATGGTTATTTTATTTGTAGTATTTATGGCTCTCTATTTTATAACACCGAATAAAAAAATAAAATGTTTGACGGTTATCCCTGGAGCAATTATTGCAACCATTGGTTGGGCTATCGTATCTTATGCATTCTCTTATTATGTTGGGAATTTTGGTCACTATTCAACAACCTATGGCAGTTTAGGGGGAATTATCGTATTAATGCTTTGGTTTTATCTAACTGGGTTCATCTTGATGATTGGCGGAGAAATAAATGCGATGTTGACAGATAGAAACAAAAATTGCTAAAAGAACTTACAAAAGATACCATGGAAGCTTTTTTGGAAAATGATGAAACTAAAATTGTAAGTTCATTTACAACAAAGAGGAGTGAACTGTTATGGGTAAAACAAAGCAAAATAAAAAACAAAAGCCAAAAGGAAAAACATCTGGTTCTGCGAACGGGCAGAATGGATATCACTAATAAAAGAGGGTGGCTACTCGCCACCCTTTTATTATTTTTCTCTAACAGTTACAAATGATTTATGTCCGAATGTAAGAATGAGCAAAAAGACAATGAACAATATGGTACTAATGATATGAAAATAGCTTATACTCCGGAAATATTGAATAAATAATCCACCGATAAATGGACCTCCTAAGCTTCCGATACTATAGAAAATCCCACATAGTAAATTCCCAGTAGGCAATAAGTTTTTTGGCATCAAATCAGCCATATAAGAAATCCCAAGGGAGAATGTAGACCCTACCAGCATTCCGGCAATAAACAGACAGAAAAGCAAGGCAATAACGGAACCTTCGACAATGCTTGCTGTCGTAAAGCAGACACTTCCTAAAAGCAGAATGAAAATTAAAATGTTTCGACGTCCATATTTATCACTCATTATTCCCAGGGGAAGCTGAAAGACGATCGCTCCAATTGCAAATGCTGCTAGCAGAACGGAAACATTTTTGACATCAATTCCATTACGGAGTGCGTATACAGGAAAACTGCCGTTTAAGGAGGATTCCAAAAATCCGTATCCTAAAGGCGGCAAAAAGGCAATCCAACCATACTTAAGGGCAGATGAAAATCGTTTAATCGTTTTAAAAAAAGAATTTACTTCGATATCCTGATCTGGAAATTCATTTTTTAAAGTAAAAATAAATAACCAGCCGATGAGGCAAAATAGCGAAGAAATAATAAACGGCAATGACTGATTAACTTTAACAAGCGGAGTCATTAAAGGACCTACTGCAAAGCCGATTCCAAAGAATAATCCATACAGTGATATATTTCTCCCCAATCGTTTTGGAGAGGAAAAAGAAGTAATCCATGTTTGGGTGGCAAAATGCAAAGCATGGTCACCAATTCCAATCAGCAGCCGCAAAAAGAACCAAAACCAAAATGTTTTCCATAAAGGAAATGAAATTAAGGAGACAACGACATCTAAACCACCCACCAATATTATTGGTTTGTAGCCGAATTTTCTTAACGGCTGCTCCATAAAAGGAGAGGCAATCAGTGTCCCAATGTATAAGGCGGTCGCATTAATCCCATTTAAGGAGGAGGATAAGCCGCTGCTTTCAAATATGACGGAGATTAATGGCAGCAGCATCCCTTGTGAAAATCCTGACATTGCAACAATACTAACTAATATCCAAAATCTAAAATTAGTTTTCCCCATATGTATTCCCTCGGTGTTAAATTTTTTTGTTTTAGAAATATATGATAAGTTCTCTATCTGGATAACTTTGTAAAAAAAAGGTCCTGCGTCTATTGGATAGCGGATTTCTATGTCTCTGTACGATAAATCAGCATTAGGTAAAATTACAATACAAATTTCACGCATCCATACAAAGATGGATAAGTCGCAAGCGCTTTTGTTCTCATTATCATAATACCTAATCTTATCAGCGATGGGAATGCAATTAAACAAAATAATTGGAATAATCATTTGAATTTTCGATATATCATAAAGTAGGAAGACAGGCATTTTTTTTAATTTTCGCTTTATATGGAAGAAGGAGAATATCTTTCCTGCGTTTTCATTTTAATAAGAGGTTACGATAATAGGAAGAAGCAATTTAGTTAGGAGGTCATTATGAATAGAGTCTTTGCAATAATGGTATTTATTGGGGTACCGATTTCAGTTATTGGCGCTATATTTCATTGGCCAAGCGTTATAATGTTTATTATATATTGTTTAACAATCATTGCATTGGCAAGCTTTATGGGAAGAGCTACCGAGAGTTTAGCAATTGTTGCAGGTCCAAGGATTGGAGGGTTATTAAATGCAACGTTTGGTAATGCGGTAGAGTTGATTATATCCATCTTTTCTATTCAAGCTGGGCTAAACGAAGTTGTACTTGCCTCCTTAACGGGATCTGTATTGGGGAATTTATTATTAGTAGCAGGAATGGCCTTTCTGATAGGTGGGATTAAATTTAAACGCCAGAAATTTAATGTCTACGATGCGAGACACAATTCCGGCTTACTAATATTTGCCGTTATCGTTGCTTTCGTTATTCCAGAAGTTTTCTCCATGAATCTTAATTTAACCAACACTGTTCATCTAAGTGTAGGAATAGCGATTATTTTAATCTTGCTATACCTTGCTGCTTTATTTTTTAAGCTGGTTACACATAGAGGAATATATCAGGACCCGTCTGTTGTTGATGATGAGGAAGAAGAGGTTCCAGAATGGAAGAAGGGGAAGGCAATTGGGATCTTATTTTTATCAACTGTAGCAGTGGCTTATATTTCTGAAAATTTGGTTCATACATTTGAGTCTGTGGCCAGAAGCTTTGGCTGGAGTGAATTATTTATTGGTATTGTGATTGTTGCGATTGTAGGAAACGCAGCAGAACATGCATCGGCAATCTTGATGGCTTATAAAAATAAGATGGATGTAGCGGTGGAAATCGCTTTCGGCTCAACCCTGCAAATATCCATGTTTGTAGCACCAGTTCTCGTCATATTATCCTTATTTTTCAGCCACCCAATGCCGCTGGTGTTTACAATGCCTGAATTAGTGGCAATGGTAACCGCTGTCTTGTTATCCATTATATTAGCGAATGATGGTGAAACGAATTGGTTTGAGGGGGCTACTTTATTAGCAGCTTATATCATAATGGGAATCGGATTTTATCTTTTATAAGAAGACTACTTAGTCTATACGGCTAAGTAGTTTTTTATGGATCAGTAAAAATTTGTGGATAAGAAATATTCATGCTGGAAAAAGTAAAAACAAATGATTACTCATCTTATGAAGGGAGTCTCTCAATAATGAAATGGCAAAGGCTATTACTTGTGTTTTTATTGATTTTTTTATCTGCAACGCCAAGTGCATTCGCGAATAAAGCTGCCCCTCCGTCCAAAGGAATAAAGAAATTGACGGTTCCTTCGTCTGTATTAGATATTACGAAGGAAAATACGTACCCAAATTCTACACAGGACCTTCCGTATTTACAGCCAAGTGAATTTACCAAGAAGGTTATCAAAACATCTAATGTAAAGATTGAAAATCCTAACTTAATTAGAATCTTAAATGAATCATCTGTTAATAATTCTCCATTGTCCATCGGTTTAAGAGCCACTATTTATTTAGGGGAGTGGCCGTTAAATTATGAATCAATGGAAACATCACCAAATTGGCAGTACCAAAAGATTAATACGAATTATTTTGATAATCGCGGCGGAAAAAACAATTATCAGATTCATTATGTCCAGGAATCTCAAAAAGTGGTAAGGGGAGGTCTCACTGCAAAAGTTGCAAAAGCCGAAGATGTGAAGAAAATGATGCTACTGAAAGCAATGAATGCAACGAACCTTCCGCTTTCTTTTGAAACAATCGTTGGAGGAGGCACTAAGAAGGACCGAGTATATAATATTCCTCCAAGAAGACTTGGCTACCTGTATGGTTATGCACCTGCCATTAATGAAAAGGGCAAGGTAACTTACGGAGAAGTATACCTAGTCTTAAAAGGCAAACAGAAAAGAATCATGGTTAAAAACGTAACATCCCAAGGTATCGGGGCTTGGATCCCTGTACAAGATCACGTCTCCTTTGGATTCATGGCCACGGATCAACCTCGATAATTGGGAAGGAGGGACTGGTTCCTCGCCTGTAAGTGGATAAGGACGCTTGCCCTGATCAGTAATCATTCTATAAAAATAAACTGCACCTTGAGGCATGAGGTGCAGTTTGTTTTTTATACTGATTTAGGACTAAAGTCACAACTCGGTCCGTTCCACTCAAATCTCGGTCCATTTAATGGTCAACTCAGTCCATTGGACAATGGTTTCGGTCCGTTTCTTCTCCATTTCGGTCCATTAATCCTGATAATCTCATTCTGCAAATGATTTACTTGATATAAATCCATGAAAAGAGTAAAAAATGTTAACAATTTTTGTTATGATATAGATAGGCTTGGTTGTACATGTTCTAGAAAGCAGCCAATCAGAAAGGAGAGACAACATGGGTAATGCCGTTCACGATAAAGAGTCACAAGTAGAATATTTAAAACATCGCTTAAACATGTTCTTAGAAGTTATTGATTCTATGGATCCGGAACAAACGGAACTTGAAGATATTGATCGTTTAATTCAGATGATTGACGACCTGGAACTAAAATGCGAACAATTTAAGAAGTAATGAAAGGGGTCAACCTGGAATGGTTTGGCCTTTTTTTATGCCTAAAAGTCTAAAAACTATTCTTTTATAAATCCCTTTATAGGAGTATAATGGGAGGCGGAAATATACATATAAAATTGAAACAGGCTACAAGGGAGAGAAGAAGATGAACGTGGAAAAGTTCCAAGAGAGCATGTACCAACTAATTGTGGAAACGTCTACAAACTTGCCAAAGGACGTTCGCCGCGCTGTTAAAAAAGCGAAGGAAAGTGAAAATGCTGGCACTCGAGCAGCATTAAGCTTAGGAACCATTACAAATAATATCCAAATGGCAGATGAGAATATTTCACCAATTTGTCAGGATACTGGCCTTCCAACCTTCAAAATCAAAACGCCAGTTGGAGTTAATCAAATAAAAATCAAAGAAGCAATTTACAATGCGATTGAACAAGCAACAAAAGACGCAAAGCTTCGTCCAAATTCTGTTGATTCTTTAACAGGTAAAAACAGTGGAAATAATCTTGGAGGCGGAACCCCTGTCATCAAATTTGACCAATGGGAAAAAGATTACATCGATGTTCGTCTAATTTTAAAAGGCGGCGGCTGCGAAAACAAAAATATTCAATACAGCTTGCCATGTGAGTTAGAAGGCTTAGGCCGTGCAGGACGCGACCTGGATGGAATCCGTAAATGCATTCTTCACTCCGTATATCAAGCGCAAGGTCAAGGTTGTAGTGCTGGTTTTATCGGCGTAGGAATTGGTGGAGACAGATCTTCTGGATATGACCTTGCAAAAGAACAATTATTCCGTTCAGTTGAGGATGTTAACCCAAATGAGGATCTTCGTAAACTAGAAGATTACATCATGGAAAACGCGAATAAACTAGGTATTGGTACAATGGGATTCGGCGGTGAAACAACCCTTTTAGGTTGTAAAATTGGGGTAATGAATCGTATTCCAGCAAGCTTTTTTGTATCCGTTGCCTACAATTGCTGGGCATTCCGTCGTCTTGGTGTAACTATTGACCCTGAAACAGGAGATATTCAAGAATGGCTATATCAAGATGGGGAAAAAGTTGAATTCGTAAATGATGCAGAGAAAGAAACTGCAGCAGCATCGGAAGAGCAAACAAATGTAGTTCATCTAAAGGCTCCTATCACTGAAGAACAAATCCGCGAATTAAAAGTAGGGGATGTAGTTCGTATCGATGGCCGTATGTATACTGGCCGTGACGCTATTCACAAATACTTAATGGATAATGATGCTCCAGTAGATCTAAATGGACAAGTTATCTATCATTGCGGACCTGTTATGGCAAAAGATGAAGACGGCAATTGGACAGTTAAAGCTGCCGGTCCAACAACTTCTATTCGTGAGGAACCATATCAAGGTGATATCATGAAGAAATTTGGTATCCGTGCGGTAATTGGAAAAGGCGGTATGGGTCCAAAAACACTTGCTGCGCTTAAAGAACATGGTGGAGTATACTTAAACGCAATTGGCGGAGCTGCACAATACTATGCAGACTGTATTAAAAAAGTAGATGGTGTCGATTTAACACAATTCGGTATTCCAGAAGCTATGTGGCACTTAAATGTTGAAGGCTTCACAGCCGTTGTTACAATGGATTCTCATGGCAATAGTTTGCATGCAGATGTAGATAAATCTTCTTTAGAAAAATTAGCTCAGTTTAAAGAGCCTGTTTTCAAATAATAAAATAAAACGCTTGGGGGCAAAATACCTCCAAGCGTTTTTTTAATATCCTCTAGGTTTGTAATTCAACTTTCGCAAAAGAGTATCCGTTTCCCCTTCGAATAGAAATAAATGGGTTCTATTTTTTTCATCCATTACTAAATAAAACGGGTGTTCCTTCGGTGGGAATACAAGAATAACTTGATTTATTTTCCCATGCAACCACTGATTACGCAGAACCATTGCCGGCTCTAGAGGCACTTTCACCATAAAACCCTTGCTTGGAATAGGCTTTACCTTAGGATACACACTCGTGGTTCTCTCTAATAGTCGTTTAACATTCTCCTGTATATCTGATGAAGCTGGAACTTTCTTTACTACTCTTTCCTTGCTTATATCGAATATTTCAATTTGCCTATTGGTTTGAGCCGAGGCATTCGTTGTTAGCAAAAATAGAAACAGAAAACCTAAAAACAGTTTTTTGCTCATTGGAGATCACCTCTTAACGTTTAAGTTCCCCCAAACGAGAGAATGTATTTTGTAACAAATTCTCCAATAGCGGCAAACTTTGATTTTTTATCCACTATCTATAATCTATCCACATTCGAATTTTTTGAGTAATGAAAAGTTTTCCACTATTTATTGTTAATCATCCACAAATTCTGAATAACTTAAATTCTATCCACAAATTCATTTTGGTAATTATTAACCGGCATAGTTCTTTTATAAGAGAAAAAAATATACAAAAAGAGAGGTGCCGAAATGAAAAAGTGGTTTATGTTTCCTACTATTGTGTTACTTATTTTCTCTATTGCCTATCCTACATATGCCATTTCCAATAGAGCTATTCATTGGGGCTTTACTAAAGGGAAAAATGAGCAGCAAGCGGATGCGGGGAAAGAATATGATGAACTGCTAAAAAAGCATCATGCTTTTTATAAAGGGAATCCACATGACAAAATATTATATTTGACCTTTGATAATGGCTATGAAAATGGGTACACAGAGGATATTTTAAATGTGTTGAAAAAAGAAAAAGTACCTGCTACATTCTTTGTGACCGGCCACTATTTAAAGTCACAGCCTAATTTAGTCAAAAGAATGGTAAAAGATGGACATATTATTGGAAATCATTCATGGAGTCATCCAGATATGACAGCAATATCTGATGACAAAATCAGAGAAGAACTTCGAAAGGTACAGGAGGAAACGGCGCGAATTACAACCCAAAAGGAAATGCATTATTTGCGTCCGCCAAGGGGGATATTAAGTGAACGTACGATGGAGATTGCAAATCAGGAAGGATATACCCATGTCCTATGGTCACTCGCCTTTTTAGATTGGAGAATCAACCAACAAAAAGGGTGGAAATATTCCTATGACAATATTATGGCACAAGTCCATCCTGGAGCTGTTATTCTCCTACACACTGTTTCAAAAGATAATGCGGAGGCACTTGAAAAGTCGATTGAAGATTTAAAGAAACGCGGTTATCGCTTTGAAAGCCTAGATTATTACATGATGAAGGAAAAAGTAAAAAATCCGTTACTCGGCTCTTAAAAGGATGGAAAATAAAAAAGGCCTGTTTGCCAGACAGGTCTTTCCTTAATGTTGCCTATTATTGTATTGTTTAATATCCTCTTCTGTTGCAATGCGAAAGATCATGTCGAGTCTTATCTCGCTTTCCGTTACACCGTATTCTTGACAAATACAATCTTTGAATTTTTTATTAAACTTAATCATCATCATTAAGTCACTTTCACATGCCACCCCAAAGACGTCTTTTATAACATCTTCATACCGTAATTGTGTCTCTGTTGCGATAGTGGTGATATTTCTCTCTGGATTATTTAAAAAGTACATTGTCTCGATAGCTGTTTCCAACGATACCACCCTTTCCATTTATACAAATTGTGGATTAGAATATTGAATGATTAAATTAAATTCACAAGGCTCGTCCATTAGATTTTGGTATACTTGATGAATATCGGAAGAAAAGGAAATAGAGTCCCCTTTTTTCAAATTGTATTCCTCATCACCGATTTTAATTAACAAGGCCCCAGTATAGACAGTGACAATTTTTATCACACCGATTCCCTTTGCCTCAGATTGATGTGTACAACCAGGCAGTATTCGAATACGATAGTTCTCAATTGGTATTCCTGGGGAAGCGAACGTATTATATGTCTCAAACAAATTATCGTCTTCTTTAATAAACGGCTGGTCCTCCAACGGCAGATATTTTATAGATGGATTCTGCATTAAAAAGGAGGCAATTGGCACTTGTAAACCAGCTGCAATTTTCCATAATACCGCTACTGTTGGATTCGATGTACCCCGTTCAATTTGACCGAGCATTGGTTTACTCACTTCTGTTAGCTCTGCAACCTCATCCAAAGAAAGATTTCGTTGTTGCCGATAAAAGCGTAAACGCTGACCAATTTGAGCGGATAAGAAATTTTTATCCATAAGACTCCTTTGCTGTATGCTATATTATTCTTATATTTATATTATAACATATTTTTGTTTAAAAAAGGGCGGATGGTGCATATTGGTAAAGGATAGGGGCTGTAAAACATTCAAAATGATGGTGTGGTATAATACAAAAAACTGATGTACGTATCGACAGACGGAGTGATAATAGTTGAAAAAAGAAAAAACATTATTAATAAAAGAAAAGCAGCAGTTCCCTTTGACCATTAAGCGTTTGGGAATTAACGGAGAAGGTGTCGGTTACTTTAAAAAACAAGTCGTCTTTGTACCAGGTGCTCTTCCAGGCGAAGAGGTTGTTGTAGAGGTAACAAAGGCACACCCGAAATATGCAGAAGCGATTGTGAAAAAAGTAAGAAAACGCTCGGAGCACAGAGTAAAAGCTCCATGTATCGTCTATGAACAATGCGGTGGGTGCCAGCTGCAACACTTAGAATACAGTCAACAACTGAAAGAAAAACGTGACATTCTAATTCAAGCACTGGAACGCCACACTCGGTTTAAAATAGAGGAAATGGATATTCGTGAAACAATTGGAATGGACAACCCATGGCATTATCGCAACAAAAGCCAATTTCAATTGGGGGAAGATCACGGAAAAGTCATCGCGGGAATGTACAGTATCGATTCTCACAGACTTATCAACATTCCAGAATGTATCGTCCAACAGCCCGTTACAAATAAAGTGACGAATGTCGTCAAGCAAATTTTAGCAGATTTCAAAGTTCCTATTTATAATGAAAAAACAAGAAAAGGCATTGTGAGGACCATTGTAACACGTGTCGGTGTAGAAACCGGACAAGTTCAGATCATGCTTGTCACAGCAAAAAAGGAATTGCCTCGTAAAGACGTGATTATTTCCGAAATAAAAAAACGACTGCCGGAAGTTGTATCCATCATGCAAAATATAAATCCGAAAAAGACTTCCATTATTTTAGGCGATGAAACCATTCACTTGTCCGGCGAAAATATTGTGGAAGAACGTCTAGAAGAATTTACATACGAACTATCTGCCCGTGCTTTCTTTCAACTAAATCCCGTTCAAACGGTCAAACTATATAATCAAGTAAAAGAAGCTGCAGGACTAACGGGAAAAGAAAAAATTGTCGATGCATACTGCGGGGTCGGTACCATTGGACTCTGGCTAGCAGACGGAGCGGAGGAAATCCGCGGAATGGATATAATCCCAGAAGGCATCGAGGATGCAAAGAAAAATGCAAAGAAACACGGTGTGGAAAATGCCCATTATTTTACCGGTAAAGCCGAGGAGCTTATGCCAAAATGGGTAAAAGAAGGCTGGCAGCCCGATGTAGTGGTGGTGGATCCACCCAGAACAGGCTGTGACTCCAAATTTTTAGAAACAATTTTGAAAGTCAAACCGAAGAAGTTCGTATATGTATCATGTAACCCTTCAACTTTGGCAAAAGATTTACAGGTATTAAGTTCGAAATATAAAGTAGAATATTTGCAGCCGGTGGATATGTTTCCGCAGACGGCGCATGTGGAAAGTGTAACACAATTGTTATTGAAATGACAATGTTTTAAAATGATTTTTGATAAAAAAGTATAAGTTTTCCACCTGTTTGCCACCGTAAAATTCCGTGCGGTGGCAATATTCTTTTATTTTTTTAAGAACTTCTCAAATAGATCTATTGTTGATTTTTCCATTGTTTCTGTTACATGGGTATAAGTATCAAGAGTAGTAGAAATTCTATTATGACCTAATCTTTTTTGAACATCTTTAGGATTAGCTCCAGATTCTAATAGCATCGTAGCATGGGTATGACGTAAGGAATGAAAGTTAAAGTTAATACACAATTCATAATTTACAACTCTACTCAAATATTTTAGCGTATTCATTGTAATAACTTGTCCATTTTCCTTAGTACAAACAAAATTTGAGCTAATGTAATGTTCTTTATAATATTGTTTGTTTTTCTCTTGATTATCTTTATGCTTTTTGAGTATGTTAAACAACGTTTCACCAATTAAAATATCCCGATTTGACGAAGAGGTTTTTGGTGTTCCAAATTCAATAGTGCTACCCTTTAAGACGATTATTTGACGTACTTTAATAATTCGTTTTTCAAAATCGACATAATCCCAAGTTAACCCGCATACCTCTGATGCTCTCATACCAGTATGAAAAGCAATTTGTAAAGGAATATAAAACGAACTTCCTTCTGGAAATCTATCAATGATTTTTTCGAAATCGTCCCGACTTATAATTTTTAATTTATTATCCTTAACTGATTCGTCGAATTTTGGTATATGAATAGTAGAAGCAGGATTGTTTTTTATAAAATTATAAGGATCTACTGCCATTCTAAATGCTTTTTGTAATACTCCATTAAAATTCGCAATAGAACTTTTAGAAAATCCATCAAGGAATTTTTTATTTAAAAATTCTTGCAATGATTTTGAAGTTATTTGTTTTAATTTATATGAACCAAAATAAGGTTTAATATGGTTATTAATAATGCCTCTATAGTATTGCTGCGTGTTATATTTACAATTTATCAAAACATAATTTTTGAACCAGTAATCAAAATAATCAGCTACGCTTACGTTAGATTCAACGATTGGATTACCTTTTTGCTCAAATTCAGCAATTGCATTCCTGAGAGCTATTTGAGCTTCCTTTTTTGATTTTCCACCTTTTCGTTCAATCTTTTTCCTTTTCCCATTAACTTTTCCTGCTTCGAAATAATAGTACCAATTATCACCGCGTTTTCTAACTCCACCTTGCACTAAAATTCACTCCATTTGATTCAATTTTGCTATCAATAAATTTTGTGGGATTCCAGTAACTCTTTCTAGATCAGTTAAACTTCTATAGTTGGTTAAATATTCATTCCATACATCATCTGGTAACATTAATTCTATTGCAAACGCGTTTGCTTCACGTTCAAGTTTATTTATTGAAAACATAGTATCTCTTCTTAAATGCGGAGTATTGAATCTTTCATGTAAAACGCTATGTCCTAATTCATGACTGCAAGTAAAATATTTTTCTTTTTCATTTGAATTGCCGTTAAGGACAATCCATTTAGTTTTTTTCTCATACTTATAAAATCCCATAATATCTTTATGAAGGTTCCACTCTAATACATTAATATTTAATAAGTTTGCTAAATCATATGGATTATTTGTTTTGAATTTTTTTGTTAGTTTTTTAACCCTTTGTTTTATGTAGTTAGTCAAATGTAACACTCCGATTCAACTATTATTCTTTATCGCGATGTTTTTTGGGGATATATTTTTTATTGATTATTTTTGTTTGAGTCACTATATAATCCATTGCAGATAAAAGTGATTCTACAGCTTCTTCACTCATAGGTTCTCCAGAGAACATTAGTCCATCTGCATTTTCTAATTCCTTTTTAATTTCTCTCATCCTTTTCTCTATGTCTTTTTGATCCTTAGAAGATAATGAGGATTTTATAGATTCCGTATCTTCATTTTCATTAAGTAAATAATCTACAGTTACACCAAAATAATCTGCGACCTTTTTTAATTTATCTGCAGAAGGATAAGCATTATCCCATTTCCTAATTGTTCCATTACCAAATTCAAGTGTTCTTTCTAATGCTGCAACCGATATCTTTCTGTGCCTACATAGATGCTTTATCCTTTGAACTAACGACATAATTATCACCTTTCGAGCAACTTGAACAAAAAAATAGTCTACAGTCTAATAAATTATTTGACTTTTAGTCTATAAGCTATTATTATTCAAGTATAAGCTATTTATTTAGCGGATTGCATAGCAAAAAAAGACATAAAAATGCCATCAAAAAGCATCTAACTATTAGCTGGGGGGCTATAGTATTAATGTTTATTTGCTGTGCTTTCCTATAAATTCATATTAGCACACATGCTAATTTTCAGTCAATATTTCAGCGAAAATTTTCTCATTGTGTCGGAGGTGAGGCTATTGGAGAATAAGCAATTTCAAATCAATGTTCAAACTGCATTAATTTTAAAGGAAATGACTATGACTGAGGTTGCAAAAAAGATTGGAATTTCTGTTTCTTACCTATCAGATATTGTAAAAGGAAATCGAAGAGGAGAAAAGTACAAAAAACAAATTTCTGACCTTCTTGGTTTTTCTTACAAAAGTGAGGAGGATTAAAAAAGATGGAAGATGTGTTATTCACAGTAAAGGAAACAGCAAAGCTCTTTAAATGTAACGGAACTTTTATTTACTCACTTATTAGGAATGGTCATTTAAAAGCACTGAAACTAGGCCAATATAAAATACCTAAATTTGAAATAGATGATTTTCTAAAAAGATATATAGGAAAAGACTTTTCTGACTTAAGTAATGTGAAGGATATGGAACTCAATAAAGTTGAAGATGAAAAAGAGAAAGTGATAAAGACATGAACTATTTCCTTACTCTATATTTCTTCACAGTATTAGTAGCATTGATAAGCATTATGGTAAGTGATCAATTTTTAGGAGGTGAGGAAAGTGAATAAACCAGAGATTATTTCTCAAATTATAGGAGTTTTAGTTAGGGAAGAATTGAACGCTGCTGAAGTGCTTAACGTTCTTGAAGAAACAAAAAATACTTATTTAGAAAGAAGTTGGCATATTTCAATAAATAAAAAAGCAGACTAAAAAGTCCGCCTAACAAACTAATTATACATGTCAATAATAGTCGTAATGCAACATGTTTGTAGAATTAAGGGTTTATTACCCTCAAAATGTGAGTTCTTGAAAGCAAATGAATGTTTCCTATATTCCAAGCCATGGTTAGAATCATGTCTTTCAATACTAATAAATTTATATTTTGCTAGATTGCTTAATAACTCTTCATAATAATCTTTTCGCCAAGAGTATCCTGAACGAGTTACTTCAATGTTTGGAATTATATTGTAAAAAGCAATTTTATCAAATCCATCAACAACAATATCAGAACCATCTGAAATACAAATATTTAGAACCATATCCATATTTTTCACCTCCTATACGTAAAAGTTATGTCTGGGAGACAAGACTATTTTACCAAAAGGGAGGAAAAGAATGGTGATTAAATGTTAACTATTAACCCTAACCAGGCTTTCCTTTTTAGTCACATGGCGAATTTTGATGAACGATTTTAGTTCTAAAACTTGAAAGGGGGTGAAAAAACGATGGAAATGCAAATTATAGATTATCAAGGTCAAAGGGTTTTAACAACTGCTCAATTGGCAGAAGCTTATGGAACATATTCAAAGGTAATAAATAGAAACTTCCAAAGAAATTCAGAAAGATATGTTCATAGAAAACACTATATTGCTTTATCTGGTGAAGAATTACGAAGTTTCAAATGGTCACGTCAATTTGACGATAACCTTAAATTCACTTCAATTTTATATCTTTGGACTGAAAAAGGAGCTTGGCTACATGCTAAATCATTAAATACTGATACTGCATGGGATGCTTATGAAATGTTAGTAGATAACTATTATAAGATAGAAAATCAAGTAAAAATGCTATCTCAAAAGGAACAGCTTGAGGCTTCGATGAGGTTATCACTTATGAATTCCGAAGATGTCTCAGCATTAAAGAATGAAGTAAAGGAGATTCGTTTAATGGTTGAAGAGCAAATTACTCTTGATCATGGCGAGCAGAGGAGAATTCAGAAAGCTGTAAGCAGCAAGGTTTATGAAATAACCGCAGATAAGGATATGAGACCAAAATTGTTTAGCGAACTATACCGAGATATAAAAGATCGTTTTGGTGTTGCAAGTTACCGAGACATTAAACGAAAAGATATGTTAAAAGCTGTTGGATATATTGAGGCTTGGATTCCGAAAAAAATTTCATAGAAAAGGAGTTTAATAGCATGTCAAAAAAAGAAGAATATCAAAAATGCTTGAATGAGACTGGTAAGGTCGTTCAACTCATTGAAAAATATGAGGGATTGAAACTTTATAGATTTGCTGAATTATACAGAGGTGTATTGAAGTCTCAAATAAATAGATTAAAGGAATTAAAAAGAGCAGTAAGTGCGCCAACACCAACTGCCTAAATTTTACTTTACTTTGCGAATATAGTAACACTAATTTTTAGTTTTGACAAATAGAGGTGAGAAAATGGCTAAATTCAGATATATACATGTGGAATTTTGGCAAGATGCTAGGGTTCTTGAGGAAATGACACCAGAAGATAAATACTTTTACTTGTACCTTTTAACCAATCCAAGCACTACTCAGATAGGGGTATACCAAATAACGAAAAAGCAAATGGCTTTTGACCTTGGATATTCCACTGAGTCGATTAATAGCTTGCTAGATCGCTTTATTAAGGTTCATGGTCTGATTAAATATAATGATCAGACAAGAGAAATAGCCATTCTTAATTGGGGTAAGTACAATCTCAATAAAGCTGGTAAACCCATATTGGATTGCGTGAAAAAAGAGTTAAGAGAAGTGAAGGATAAATCATTGTTAATTGATTTGTTACCAAATATTCCAAATCAGACTATTTATGAGCTTTTTTCACGATACGTGCACGACACGTCCACGACAAGTGGGGAAAAAGAAAAAGAAAAAGAAAAAGAAAAAGAATCATTAGGGGAAATTAGAAACGCTGCTGATGATGCTATAAATTTTTATCAACAGAATTTTGGAGTGTTAAACCCATTTATTACACAGTCGATTATTGAATGGGTCAATGATCTTAGCGAAGAACTAGTGTTAGAAGCAATGAAGCGTGCCTTAGCCCAGCAAAAAAAGTGGAAATATGCAGATAGTATTTTAAAAGACTGGTATAACCAGAACGTTAGTAACATGTCTGATGTAGAAGCACTAGATATGGAATTTCAAAATCGAAAAAATATGCCTAAGGATTCCCCTCCCGTAAGCAGCGTTACGAATAAACCGTTCGAGTTTGACATAAATGCAGGTGAAGATTGGGTATGACTGCTGAAAAATCTTTTCTAGGAACTATTATAAAAGCCAATTATTTAATTAGCGACACAGTCATAAGGGCGGAGCACTTTGAAGGTACAAGGCATCAGGAACTTTTTAAAGTCATGGTAGATATGATTCAAAAAGGCAAAACCGTTGATCTCATATCTCTCACCACATTAGTGAACTTGGAAAGTTTCGGAGGAATATCATACATCAATGAATTGTTATCCTTTGCGAACGAGGAAAAATTTGAGGAGATAGAGGATTTAATTTTAGAATCCTGGAAGGAACGTGAAAAGCGCAATATTCTTGTGAATGCTTCCTCCGAAGATTGGGAGATTAATAAGGTCATAGGAGCATTGGATAAAATAAATGAATCTAAGGTGGATGACCATACATCCATCGAGGATGCATTAACGAAAATGTACGAGGCACCCTGGCAAGAGAAGGCAATTAATAAAGGTATTCCAACCGGTCTGAAAGTGCTAAATGCCATGACAAATGGATTTCAGAATGATGAGCTAACTATCATTGCCGCAAGACCCTCTATGGGAAAAACGGATGTTGTCATCCATTTTGCAAAAGAAGCAGGGTGGCAAGGATATTTACCTATCTTTTTCTCACTTGAAATGCCAGAACAAAGGATTACAGACCGTCTAATTGCTTCTACAGGAAGATTCAACCGAATGAAAATGCGGAATCCATTTAAAGATTTAACGGATTCGCAAAAAACGGCATGGTCTGCAGTCATTGGTCGAGTTTCGGACACCAAGATTCAAATCTTTGATTCTCCAGGTCAGAGTGTCGGGGAGATAAGGGCAAAGACTAGAAAAATGATTCAACAGTTTCCGAATAGAAAGCCAATCATTTTTATAGATTATCTCACTCTTATTCGTCCAGATAATTTTTATGGGGGGAATGAAACCTCCCAAGCTTCGGAGATCTCTAGAAATCTTAAAGCTGTAGCTAAACATTTTCATTGTCCAGTGGTTGTTTTATCACAACTAAGTCGTTCTGTGGAAACAAGGCAAGATAAACGGCCGATGATGTCTGATATAAGACAGTCTGGAAGTATAGAGCAAGATGCAGATTTAATCATGTTTCTATATCGAGAAAAATATTACAATCCAGATTCAGATGACAATTCGTTAGAAATAATCGTGAGGAAAAACCGAAATGGACCTGTAGGAACTGTTTACACAAGATACAACGAACATACAGGGGAAATATTGGATGCTGATCAAGGAACTGTATGAGGACAGCATTAAATACGAGGAATCATTCATAGCCCATTACATACTTTTTTTACTCCAAGAGGGAAGAATTTCCTTAGCCGATGATGTTAATAAACTCAAACTTGTAAAAGCTGATGAACATAAATTTTGGCAGCTATATAAACAAAATCCTTTAGGTTTTTCTTTAATAAAAGTTTTTGCATTAAAACATAGTGGGAAAATATTTGTCTTCATTTTCGCGAAAGACAAGTCGGAAGCCATTTCATTCTTTCAACAAACTTTTAATCAAAAACCAATAAATTGTCATGAATATTCATTGGATACACCTATGAATCTTGGGAACCGGTTTTTGAGTTTTAGAGATTTGCGAAAAGAGACAAATGAATTTCCTTCACTTATTGGATTTTATGAAAAAAATTATGGATAACAGGGAGAGGACTCCATGAGTGGTCAAGCTGTTTTTGAGAAAATGGTTGCTTACCATATGGCTACAGGAAAGGTATTACAAGGTAAACAATTTGTTCGTGAAATAGTTGGAAAGTATGAAATAGATCATGTAATTGGTGGACTTCTCACCTTTAATAAATATCTAGATGAACAGAGATTAGAAAAACAGGAGGGAATGGCACATGCCAAAAATTATTGATTTAAACACTTTTGCAGACGGCGCATTGTCAGAACGATTTAATCAGGAACTGCAAAAGATATTAGAGAATATTGCGGATCCAAACACAGATGCATCTAAAAAGAGAAAGCTCACTGTGACAGTAACTTTAAAAGCTGATGAAAAAAGGGACGTTGTTTTATCAACAGTAGTTGCAAAATCTACACTTGCTCCAGCAAAACAAATCGAGGCTAAGCTCATTATGGATTTAGACAACAAGGGTAAAGTGACAGGAGCAGAATTAAAATCTGGGCTAAAAGGTCAAACATTCATTGATGAAGAAGGCGATGTGTCTGATGACCAAGGTAATAAAATAATTAATTTAAAACAACAAACAAAATAAAATTCTTAGGAGGAATGAAAAATGATTAAAGAAGCTATTCAATACATTGTTGGTTTAGGTAATACAAGATTGGAATCGATTAATGGGCAAGAATATTCAACTCAAAAAATGCATTTAATCGAGGAAGCAACACCATTTCCACTGGAAGTAAGAAACCTATCCGGGATTGTAGATTACTTAAAATCCGGATTTGATAAAGATGAATATAGTAGCAGAATGATTCAAATTGTAAGCCCTACAGAGGTAGTCGTAAGTAGTACTTTTAATCAAGATTACAAAAGAAATGAATATATGAAAGCAACGGCTATGATTCCGAGTTTTGATTTTGACCGCTGGTATGATGCAGAAAACTTTAATATAAAACTTCAATCAACATTTGTAAAAAATGAAGATCGAGATATTATGCTGCAGGTGGTTGGAAATATCAAAGAAGAAGCTGTAAATACCGTTGGAGATGATGGTGTTTCCCAAACTGTTGTTGCCAAAACAGGAGTTGCAACAGTAGGGAATGTGCTTGTTCCTAATCCTGTAGTTTTAAAACCTTATCGGACATTTGTAGAGGTAGATCAGCCTGAAAGTGAATTTATTTTCCGTATGCAATCTGGTCCACGATGTGCATTATTCGCAGCTGACGGTGGAGCTTGGAAAATAACTGCAATGAAAAATATTAAAGATTACCTTGTAGTTGAATTGAAAGAAGAAATAGAAGACAACAAAATTGTCATCATAGCTTAATAGATTATGATTATCTCTCCTCTTTTTGAGGAGGGATAAATATAAAGGAGTAACTTTATGGACGGACAAGCTAATAAATTAAGACTTGCAGTTGAACAGCGAAAGGATTATTTGAAAGGCGAGCTGCTGAAATATGGATATTTTAAAACACCTGACGGAAAACAACTTTATGAATTAACTTTGTCAGAACTTGAGCAAATCCATATTAATGTGAAATGTCAGTTTGCCAAAGAAATGAATGACTAACTTTTTTCAGCATGATTCAGCATCCTGTGAAATTAAATAAACGGGAGGAATCAATAATGGCAAAAGATTGTATTGAATGTAAAGTAAGACCTGCTCGATATTGGGGAAGTTCATTTTGCGAGGAATGTTTTAAGGAAGTTCTTAAAGAAAAGCTTGAAAATGATAATTCACCTTCTTATACGGGGAAAAGCTGTGAAAGTAAAAATCATTGATACTAGGCCAAAGTGGATGCGCCAAGAAGATGAACAATTTAAATGCAGGACTTTTTGCGATGAGTACAGGAAATGTTATACGAGATGTGGTTCCAATTGTAGGAAATTTGGTGGGGACGTTATTCCTAAAATAAGAAGGTGATTGTCATGGGGCAATTAAGAAAGATTCAAAGAGGAAAGCAGGCAGTTGTTTTTTCCTCCTTTTCCAATAAAAAAATGACAAATGCATTAAAAGTTGCATGGGATGATGGATATGACAAAGGGGCAAAGGATCAGCGTGAATCGGATATTAATAATCTAGTTAAAATTCTTGAGGAATTAGAATCCTTCCCAGGTATCGGAGAAAAGACAGGGTGGAAAATTCGGAAATTGTTTTTAAACAAGTTCGGGGTGAAGGATGATGAGTAATCAAAAAAGCAGGGATAAAAACATCTTGCTAAGCGAAAGAAGGAAATTGAACGTGCTTTATTGGAAAAAGCGTGGAGAAATATATTTGTTAATGCAGGTTTGCTTAAAAATAAAGGAAAGAGTGAATAGTAATGAAAGAATTAGGTCTTGTGATATTAACTAGTTTTGTTATATCACTTTTGGTTAATTTTATCCTTAATATAAAAAAAAACGACCGATAGGGTCGTTATAAACATATATTTATAAAGGTTTTACCAAGAGGAGATATTCTAACGATTCCCTCTTTTAAATCGAACGTGGCATTAGAGTTAGGTTGATTTTGTAAAGTCTTAAATAAATCGGACTCTCTATATATAGCATACTTATTTTTGTTAATATAACTTTCATCATACGAAATAGAAACTAATCCTAATCTACTTAAATTGGTAATTGATGTAGCATTTTCTTCTCCAGTTCTGATATTTGTTAAGTTACCATGAAAAACATTTGATTTCCAAATATTATATCCGTCTCGATTAGGTAAATAAAAAATAAATTGGACAATTGGATAGTTATCAGTGTCTTTAAATAAAACCAAGTTTCTTGCATCTTCTGGTGAGAGTTGTTTTGTTATTTCAACAAAAGAATGGTGAACCGTTTTGGATTTACTTTTATCCATGGATGCAGCAATTATATTTGCAAACATTTCCCTTAAAGTTTCTTCTTCAATGTAATATTTTGATGCTTCTAAAGCAGGGCCAACCACACTCATTGGCGGCTCTTGAAGATTATCTTCTTCAATCGTTAGAATCTTCTGAGCAATAGAATTTTTATACGCATCTAAATCAAATTGATTTCTTGCTCTTTTCTTTTCTGCAATATGATTTATTTTACCAAAGGCAAGATACCATAAGTCATCAAGGGTTTGCATAGGTGCTTTACTACTATTCGTAGCTACCGATGTTACAAAAGATGTTAAGGCTGATGTTAATATTGGATCCATTTTTTCACCTCCACTTGTTATTAGTATAAATATATCAAATTTTGTAGTTTTTTGTAAAAATAAGTAGGGGTTGTTTCAATAGATTCATATATAATGACATGGCAATATTTCTTGTAACAAATTTTAGTCTGTTTATTTGCTAAAGATATCTTTTAATTGAAATAGAAAAACTTTATCGCGAGAAGGTTGGAAAACAATATGATTGAATATGTTTGTAAGGATTGCGATGTAACTCATATGGATATAAAAATCATTCCAAAAAAGAAATGCCCAAAATGTAATTTATTAATGGAGGCCATAGAAAAAGGATAGGTGGTGATTATATGGCAGCCGAACAATTAGAAATGTTTGAACCAGTTGATGAAAAAGAAGTTAGACGTGAAGTAGCAAGGCATTTAAGAGAATATAAAGCATTAAAAGTCCAGATTGAAAACATAAATGAACGGTCTGCAGCTGGTGTAAAAAATCTATATCCTTCTTTAAGAAAAATTAGTCCAGAAAATGAGTTAAAAGTACGCCAAATGGAAAGAACATTATTAAACAGTTTAAATGATGAAGAACGGGAAGTAATTGAGAGAAAGTATCTCTCGAATAAACGAGAAAAGGACATTAGCATATACACAGATCTAGGATATGACAAGGACAGATTTTATGATATACAACGGTCAGCCATATCTTTAATTGCAACAGCACTCGGGATAATCTGAGTGCTTTTTATTTTTCACCGACAAAACACCGACAATTTACCGAGAAAATCCCGACAAAAAAGGGGACTATTTTATTTTTCATCATAGGTAAGATTTTCTTATCGAAGGTTTG
Organism: Heyndrickxia camelliae; assembly: GCF_002844575.1. Classification (GTDB taxonomy): domain Bacteria; phylum Bacillota; class Bacilli; order Bacillales; family Bacillaceae_C; genus Margalitia; species Margalitia camelliae. The sequence goes on along the minus strand of NZ_PIQO01000007.1, from coordinate 13,192 downwards.
TTCGATAGGAGAAGCATCTTTCCTTTATCAAGGATGTACTCGGACTAACCAAAATTCCGATGAAGAATGCAGCTGTACGAGGGGAGCATTCAGAGGAATGGCTCGCAGCATTGCGAATGGAGGTCACGGGGAAAAAGAGTGCAATTCTCTTCTGTTATTTCGCAATCTTAGCTTATCCTCTCGGAGCATTGACGAAATAAAATCTATACCTGTAAGCAGTCTCTCAAGGACGTTCATTTCACCAACCCCTTTTAAATGATTTTGGTATTGGCTAATGCGTTCATTTTTTTATGTTAAATCCTCTTTTTTTTAATAGAGTATATCACGGTAATGTTTGTTGATTCTGTTGGATCTTTACGAAATATATTTATTACCCTTGGGGGACTGCTTAGAAATATAGAGCCATTCGATTGAATGGTTTTTCTTTTGACCTAATAGGAATTGAGGTGATGAAGATGAACATTGTGGAGCCTATTCGAGATAAGGACATTATCGATGAAATCAAAGAATATTTGAAAAAGAAGAATGAAAGAAATTATATTCTGTTTATGCTTGGTATTAATACGGGACTTCGAATCCAAGACATCTTAAAACTAAGAGTTCGTGATGTAGAAGGATGGTGGATTACCATAAGGGAAAAGAAAACCCATAAACATAAACGCATCAAAATGACAACTGTCTTGAAGAAGGCAGTCAAAGAGTATATTCAAGGGAAACCGAAAAATGAGTATCTCATTAAAAGTCGGAACGGAAAGAACCGTCCTATTACAAGAGGAATGGCTTACAATATTTTAAATGAAGTGGCTAGGGAATTCGGTCTTGAAAGTATTGGCTGCCATTCCATGAGAAAAACATATGGCTATCATTTTTATAAACAGTTTAAAGATGTAGCAGTTTTAATGGATATCTTCAATCATTCAAGTGAAAAAATCACACTACGGTACATCGGCATCAACCAAGATACGCAGGATAAATACATGAGAAGATTTAGCTTATAACCATTCCTTTTTTATGCTTAAAATGAATTCGCTACAAAAATAAGTTGTCTAATTCGTTTTTGAGAAGTGGAATGAAGGCTGATATTGTAAGGAAATTGGTTAGAGGCTGAATTAGACAGAATATAAGATATGTATAATTCAATACTTAAAAATAAGGCCAAATACTTGAGAATAAAGGGCAATTATCCACCTAAAATAGAGTTAATTTTATTACAGAACGAATTTGAATCATTATAAATTAGGAGGACCAACGATTGGAAATTCGAAAGGTAAAAATAGAAAATATTAATCCAGCACCATATAATCCAAGAAAGGATTTGCAGCCAGGGGACAAAGAATATGAAGCATTGAAGAAATCTATAGAAGAATTCGGCTATATTGAATCGATTGTATGGAATGAAAGGACGGGTCATTTAGTTGGTGGCCATCAACGTTTTAAGATTTTAGTAGCAGAAGGTGAAACAGAAATTGATGTTTCTGTTGTTAATCTTGATCTCGATAAAGAAAAGGCATTAAATATTGCATTAAATAAGATATCGGGCGATTGGGATGATGAAAAACTTTATAACTTACTAAATGAATTAAATGAACAGGACCTTGATATTAGCCTTACTGGATTTGATCCAGAAGAAGCACTAGATTTTATTAATAACTTCCATGATAACAGTCTCTCTGATATTGGAGATTTAGAGGATGATAATTTCGATATTGAGGAAGCTCTGGAAGAATCAGAAACAGAGACAAGAACGGCACCAGGCGACATTTGGTTATTAGGAAGGCATCGATTAATGTGTGGAGATAGTACAAACGAAGAGGATGTACAGAAATTAATGGATGGCCAATTAGCAGATATGATTTTTACGGATCCTCCTTATAACGTAAATTATCAAGGCAGCACAAAGGATAAATTAACAATCGAAAATGACAATATGGATTCCGAATTATTTTATCAGTTTTTAAATGCAGCTTATAGAAACATGGCTAATTCGATAAGAAACGGTGGGGCCATTTATGTTTGTCATGCAGATATAGAGTGGTATGCATTCAGAAAGGCACTGGTTGAAAATGGTTTTCTTTTAAAGCAATGTTTAATTTGGGTTAAAAACTCATTCACTTTAAGCAGGTCAGATTACCACTGGCAGCATGAGCCAATTTTATATGGGTGGAAAGAAGGAGCAGCTCACACTTGGAATGGCGACCGTCTCCAAGCAACCGTTATTGAAGAAAAGAAAGGTCATTTTACTGCAGTAAAAGAAAAGGACCACTATATATTAACGATTCCAATTGGTGAGCAACATTTAATGATTAAGGTACCAGACTATGAAGTAATTGAAGAAATAAACGAATCTACTATTTGGAGAGTGGACAAACCTCAAAGGAATGCTGACCATCCAACTATGAAACCAATCGCTCTTCCTGCTAGGGCAATTAGAAACTCCTGTTTACCAAACGATATAGTATTGGATCTATTTGGAGGAAGTGGCAGCACATTAATGGCCGCAGAGAAGACAGGAAGAAAATGTTACACAATGGAATACTCGCCAAATTATTGTGATGTTATTGTTAAACGCTATGAAGAACTAACTGGAGAAAAAGTAATAAAAGCTAAATAAAAAAGGAGTGGGCATCCCGTCAGATACCACTCCTTTTTCTGTTCAAGAGCAACATGGCCCATGAAGAGATAGTGTAAGTACGGATCCGTATTGAGCCACACTATCTCGATACTTATCTTATAAGTTAATGAGGGATGTTGCAATGGAAAGCGTTGATAAACAGGTAAAAAAGTTAATTAATGAGATTCAAGAAACCAATCTTAATTATAGGAAAATCATACAAGCCGGTATACACAAGTGGGTTAAAGACTATCAAGAAGGGCGTATTAAGATTGAATCAGTTGCTGATTTAAAAAAGCTAATCGACTTAGATACAGAGCTTCAGAAAGAAAATATTTTTCTATTAAAAACACACAAAAAACTTTTAGAAGAAGATAAATGAATGGAGAGTGGAGAAGGAAATGAAATATAATACTCAATTTGAATGTATGGACAAGTCTTGCAACACGGTTACTATAGGCCACAATAGAATGGATGGTGTTAGATGTCCAAGATGTTCTGGTCCCGTTATTCCTAAACCATTTAAACTAGGAGAAAAAGTTGGAAAGGATAAACCTTTAAAAACTCAACCTATTACAGACGATATAAACGAAATAGGAAAAACACTGGAAAAACAGATACTTGATTTGGAGGGTAAAATCTCTGATCTTGAGCAAAGTTTAGTAAGTTTAGAGATTAAAAAAAGAGTTAGAGGTTCGGTGTGATTGTTAAATGAATCCCCATCGATACTACAACAAGTACAAACGTAATAAAGAAGCAGTAGCCTTTTATAAATCTAAAGAATGGCTGCGATGCAGGGAGATTGCTCTTATTCGTGACGGCTATCTGTGCCAACCTTGTTTGCGAAATGGAAAGCTTACACCAGCTAATACAGTACATCATATCAAACACTATGAAGACTACCCTGAATTAGCATTAGATTTGGATAATCTCGAAAGCATTTGTCCTTCTTGTCATAACAAAGAACACCCAGAGAAGGGGAAAGGCAAAAAGGAAACGAAAAGGACGAAGATTCCTGTCATAAAAAGCAAAGCGAACGAGGAAGTGACATAGCCCCCCTACCCTTTAACTTAAAATATATATCTCTACGGAACGGGGATGGCCCTTCGTTTTCACCGCGGATGGTTTTTTCTTAAGGGGGGGTACACCAAAAAAACAATGAGATTTGTAGGAAAGGGGTGATTTTCTTGTCAGTTCCTACCAGAAAAAAATTGATGGAATATATAGGTGAGTCTTACAAAGAATCAGATGAAGAATTAATAAAACTGTACTTGGAAACTCATCAAGTTTATAGAAGGTTAAAAGCTGAAATAAAAAAATCAGATTTAATGTTTGAATATACAAACAAAGCCGGAGCAACCAATCCTGTTAAGAATCCACTAGTTGGTGAGCTAACTAAAGCAGTCCAGACATTAAATAATTTATTAAAGTCAATGGGGTTAACACCAGCGCAACGCAAAAAGGTTGTGAACGAAGATGACGACGACTTTAAGAACTTCTAATGGAATTTTAAATGTTTTAAACAAGCCGTCACCAACTTTATTAGCAACGTGGTATGCAGAACAGGTTGTAGCTGGAAATATTATTGCCTGTAAAGCTGTTATCTTGGCCTGTCAACGCCATTTAAACGATTTGAAAAAACAAGGGACAGAAGATTTTCCTTGGATATTTGATGAAGATCTTGGGCATAGACCAATTCGTTTTATCGAAAAGTTTTGTAAGCCATCCAAAGGAAACTATAAACAACTTATCCTTCAAGCATGGCAACATTTTTGTTTAGGACTTCTTTTTGGTTGGATTCATAAGGATACCAAGTTAAGGCGCTTTAAAGAGGGCCTTATTTTTGTTGCTAGAAAGAACGGAAAAACCACAGTAATTTCTGGAACAGCTAATTTTGGTGTTAGTAAAGACGGAGAAAATGGTGCGGATGTCATTTTACTTGCGAATTCAATGAAACAAGCTAGATTGCTTTTTGACGAATCCAAGAAAATGATATTATCATCTCCACAATTAAAGAAGCATTTTAGAGCATTACGAGATGCTATCTATTATGATGAGACCAACTCTAAAATTGAACCACAAGCAACCGATAGTGATAAATTAGATGGTCTTAATACTCATATTGGCATCTTCGATGAAATTCATGAGTACAAGGATTATAAGTTAATAAATGTTATTAAAAACTCTAGGGGATCTCGAGAACAACCATTATTAATTTATATAACAACAGCAGGTTATCAATTAGATGGACCGTTGGTGGAATATTATGAGCAAGGAATCGATGTCTTAAATGGAGTCATCGATGACGACCGTACATTTTATTACTTGGCTAGTCTAGATGATGAAAGCGAATTTGATAAACCGGAAATGTGGATTAAGGCTAATCCAAACCTTGGGGTATCCATTAAACTACAGGATATGATTGAAGATTGGGATAAAGCAAAAAGGATCCCAGCTGAGCGTAACGATTTTATAACAAAACGATTTAATTTATTTGTGGAATCATCCGAACAGTCTTTCTTAGACTATGAGGTTATTAAGAGAAATAACAAAGTTATTGATGAGAAGACGCTTGAGGGAATGTCTTGCATCGGTGGATTTGATTTATCCCAAACAGAGGACTTTACAAGTGCAGAATTGGAATTTCCACTTGATTCTGGTGAGGTTTTCGTTTTGTCTCACTCATGGATTCCGGAAAGAAAAGTAAAAATGGAGAATGAAAATATTCCGTATAGAGCATGGGCGAAAGAAGGACTTCTCACTATTTGTCCTGGTGATTATGTTGATTATCGTTCCATATTTGATTGGTTTGTTGAACAATCTAAGCGTTTTTCAATTGAATTAATCACCTATGACCCTGCAAATGCTTATAGATTAGTAGAAGATTTAAAGTCATATGGTTTTAATACTCTGGCAGTAAGGCAAGGGTACATAACTCTTAGCCCAGCTTTAAAAGATTTAAAAGAACTTTTCCTAGATGGAAATGTAATCTACAATAATAATCCACTTTTCCGTTGGTTCATTAATAATGTCAAGTTGGTTGAGGACCGAAATGGAAATTGGTTACCCACTAAATTAAGTCGCTACCGAAAAATTGACGGTTTTGCGGCTTTTTTAAATAGCCATACAGAAGTAATGAAAAGAATGGTTCAGCCACAAGGAAAAGGAAATATTAAATTTATCTCTGTTAATGATCTTTTTAAATAATTGAAAGGTGGTGAGATTTTGAAATGGTTCACTCGAGCGAAATATGCGGTAAAAGCCGCGGTTGCTGGATGGAAAGGAGCAACGTTTGATTTTTCTAAATGGTTTGGTCGTCGTTTTTGGGGAATTGATAACTCAAAATTAGCTACAAATGAGACGATTTTTAGCGTTATTAGCCGTCTAGCCAACACTTTATCGTCATTACCTTTAAAGCTTTATAAAAATTATGACATAGTAACAAACCACCAGGTAGCTGATGTGGTCATAAACAATCCTAATCCAAATATGTCTGGGTTTGAATGGATAAACAAAATTGAAGTGTCCAGGAATGAAACAGGGAATGGTTATGCTGTTATCATGAGGGATATCCGAATGCAGCCAGAAGCTATTGTTCCAATTGAATCATCTTATGTTACACCATTCATCAATACCGACGATAATAATTTGTGGTATGAGGTACGGGCTACGGATGGAACGTACTATTTTCATAACTTAAATATGCTTCATGTAAAGCATATAACCGGTGCCTCTCGATGGGCAGGAATAAACCCTTTATCAGTGTTAAAAAATACACTTGATTACGATAAAGCTGTTCAAGAATTTTCTCTTTCTGAAATGCAGAAAAAAGATAGCTTTATATTGGAATATGGAGCAAATGTGGATGATGAGAAAAGACAACAAATTATTGACGATTTTAGACGGTTTTACTCAGAAAATGGCGGTGTATTATTCCAAGAACCAGGTGTAAACGTTAAAAATATTGATAAAAAATACTTTGCATCTGATACGTTGGCATCGGAGCGTATTACTCGTTCACGTGTGGCCAACGTTTTTAATGTTCCTGCGTCATTCTTAAATGACAATGAAGGGCAGAGCTATGGAAGTAACGAACAGCTAATGATTCAGTTTGTCCAAATGACTTTAACTCCAATCGTTCGCCAGTATGAACATGAATTTAATAGAAAACTCCTTACACCAGCTGATAGAAAGGCTGGTTTTTATTTTAAATTCAGCTTAGGAGGTCTATTAAGAGGAGATACCGCAGCCAGAACAAACTTCTATCAAGCTATGATTAGAAGCGGTGGTATGTCACAAGACGAAGTAAGGCAATTAGAAGATTTACCGCCTAAAGGTGGAAATGCATCTCAACTTTGGGTAAGTGGTGATTTATATCCAATTGAAATGGATCCTGCTCAACGAAAGGGGGTGAAGGATAGTGGAAAAGAAACAGAAGAATAAGTTTTTTGAAATGAAGATGTCTGCGAATAATTCTAATGCCGCAGATATTTTTATTTATGGAGAAATAACCAAATACGCTTGGGAAGATTATGGTGAGCATTCTGCTACAACGTTCAAAAATGAATTGGATGCGCTTGGTGATGATATCGAAGCTATTAATTTATATATTAATAGTCCTGGTGGCAGTGTTTTTGAAGGGATTACCATACACAACATGCTCAAGAGACATAAAGCAAAGGTGATTGTTCATGTGGATGCTTTAGCTGCTTCCATTGCAAGCGTCATTGCTATGGCAGGTGATGAAATTCGTATGCCTTCTAACTCTATGCTTATGATTCATAATCCTTGGACATTTGCCATAGGAAATGCTGCAGAATTACGAAAACAAGCGGATGATTTAGACCGCATAGGCAATTCTAGTAAGCAATCATACTTGCAAAAAGCCGGTGACAAGTTAACAGATGAAAAACTTCAAGAAATGCTGGACGCTGAAAAGTGGCTTTCTGCAGAGGAAGCATATGAATATGGTTTATGTGATGTTGTGGAAGGAGCTAATGAAATGGCTGCTTCAATCAGCGAAGAACTATTCGCTAAATATAAAAATGTACCTAAACAGCTATATTTTAAGCAAAAAAACACTATTTCTGCTGCAGAATTGGCAAAAAGGCAAAGAATTGCTGATGAATCTAGGGCTAATTCAGCTTATATAAATACTATTTTGGAAGGATTGATATAATGAAAACTTTATTCGAATTAAAACAAGCAATGGCTACAATCGGTCAACAATTACAAAAAACTGAAAACGAACTTGCTGCAAAAGCAATGGACACCACTGCTTCATTGGATGATATCCAAGCATTACAAAAGTCTAAAGCGGATTTACAAGCTCGTTTTAATGTAATTAAAGAGCAACATGACGCTATGGAAGCGGAACAAAAGGAGAAATTTGCAGCACAACAAGGGATTAAAGGAATTGAAGATCCGAAGCAAAAAGTAATTTCTGCAAAGGCATCACTCATTCGTGCCACAATGCAAAAACAAGCAGTTTCGAAAGAAGTGTTCCAAGTGTTAGGTGATAATGACACTACTGGAGGTAATAATTTTTTACCTAAGACGGTTTCAAATGATATTTTAATGGAGCCGACAGTAAAAAACCCATTGAGAGGGAATTCTGCTGTAACTCAAATTACAAATTTAGAAATTCCAAAGTTAGATTTCACATTAGATGATGATGATTTTATTGCAGATACAGAAACAGCAAAGGAATTAAAGGCAACAGGTGATGTTGTAACATTTGGACGTCACAAATTTAAAGTATTTGCAGGTATTTCTGAAACTGTATTAAATGGTTCAGATGCTAATTTGGTATCCTACGTAGATAAAGCACTAGAATCTGGTGTAGCAGCTAAAGAAAAGAAGGTCGCATTTGCAACATCTCCAAAGTCCGGAGAAGAGCATATGAGTTTCTATACTCCGTCTTCTGACAATTATATAGGAGTAAAAGAAGTTACAGGGTCCGATTTATATGAAGCTATTACAACAGCAATTGCAGATTTACATGAGGATTATCGTCAAAACGCTAAAGTGGTTATGGCATTTACTGATTATCTAAAGATTATTAAGACCTTGGCAAATGGTAATGCAACACTTTATACTGCTCAACCAGAACAAATTATCGGAAAGCCAGTTATCTTCTGTGATTCTGCAGTATATCCTGTTGTCGGAGATTTTAGTTACTCACATTTCAACTATGATCTTAATGCTCTTTATGACCGTGATAAAGATGTTAAAACAGGTATTGAGCAATTTGTTGTTACAGCATGGTTTGACCATCAAATTAAGCTAAAATCAGCATTCCGTATTGCAAAAGTAACTGCCACACCCTGATTCGCCCCAAAATCTAGCTGGCACTACTACCATTACGCAAGCTAATTTAACGTGGGATGCCGTAGATGGGGCAGACTCTTATAAAATTTATCGAAATGGAATAGAAGTAGGAACATCCTCTACAAATTCCTATAAAGATACAGGATTAACAGGTGATACAACGTATCAATATCAAGTTTCAGCCGTAAATGTAAGCGGAGAATCCGCAAAAAGCTCCGAAATTAGCTTAACAACTCAACCTAGTACGAGTGGTAGCTAATGGCGGTAACCACTGATTTGGCAAAACAATGGCTGAAAATTGACTGGAACGATGAAGATACGTTAATAGACTTTTTAATTCAAAGTGCTAAAGAAGAATTATTAAAATCGGGTGTTAAAGAGCGCGAGTCATTAGTTTATGACCGCGCTATTTTAATGCTTGTTTCCCATTGGTATTCGAATAGAACTGGTTCAGACGATTCAAACGACATTTTGTCTAAACCATTAGCTTATGGAATACGTGATGCAATTCTAAAGTTGAAATGGGAGGATATTTCGGATGGCCAAACAACTGGTTAATCGTTTAAATCGAAGAATCTCCTTTTTCAAAACAGTTACCAAAAAAGATGATGGCGGTGACTTCGTTAAACAGGATGTAATTTTATTTTCCTGCTGGTCAGAATTTTTTTCGCAAAGTGTCCAGGATAAAACAGCATCCATTGGAACGGTATATGAAGATACGGTTTTCTTTAATGTTGCTGCACAAATGGAAGAAAAAATAGATAATTCCATGAAAATTCGATTCAAGGAAAAGAAATATTCCATTATTTCTATCGATCTAAGACCTAGTGAAGAACTAGTTCGGATCACTGCAAAGGCGGTGTCCTAATGAGTGTGGATGTTTCAACAACACGAATAAATGATAATTTAAGAAGATTAGCCATCGAACAGACAAAAGTACGAAATAGAGCATTAAAAGAAGCTGGAAAAAGGCTAGCTCAAAGATTACGAGAAAATACTCCTGTAGATGGTAAAACGGACGAACATATGAGAGATGATGTTCGAGTTTCCGGTGTAAAAGACGGAGAAGTCACTGTAGGATTTGGAAAAGATACTGCCTGGCGCGCTCATTTCGTTGAAATGGGGACCATAAAACAGCGTCCTCAAGGATTTATACAACGAACGGAAGAGGAAATGAGAAATGAAATTCTACAAATCGTAGAAACAGAATTAAGGCGAGGGTTTGGGTTATGAAACTACCAATAAACGTTGTGTATGATCTTTTAATGAATGCTTCTGAAATTACAAGCATGATCAATCCAGATATGATTTTTAAATTGTATGTACCAGAGGAATATCATCAAATCGAACATCTTCCCATTGTTCGTATAAATGAAATTAGTGACTATCAAGAGGGTTTTGCGTCTGATATGCCTTTTTCCTTTGTATGTAGTGTTCAAGTAGATGTATGGGCTTCTACCAGCAAGACACTGGAACAAATACAAACTGTAATGGACAAACTCATGGCACAAAATGAATGGGCACAATATAGCGGCGGTATCGATAGCGATCCTGATTTTAATAATACTCCTCGCATGTATCGACGTTATCGAACTACCCAACAAATTGATTTTAATTAGAGAGGGGTCAATATAATGGCTACATTAGGATTTCAAAAGGTTCATATAGGAATTTTTGATGAAACGGAAAACATTACAAAAGTACATGTTTTAGATGCACAAGAAGGTGGTACTATCTCTGCAAAAGTCAGTGGATTAGGCGCACCAATGAACACGGTATGGGCTTCTGATGTTCCATTTTATGTGGATGCCAGCGGGACTGGACAGCCTACACTAGAATTAAATATCGCGGATATTCCAGAAGATGTATTGAATGAAATTACTGGTGCAAAAGTGGAGAATGGAATCGCAAAAATCGGAGCGAATACTACTCCACCATATGTTGCAGTCATTTTAGAATCAAAAGGGACAAAGAATGATACCATTTACATTTCGTTACTAAAAGGAGTTTTCTCTTACGACGAAGTTAACCTTGCTACTGGTGAGGATAAAGGTAAAGAGCTGCAAACAGATACCATTACCGGCAACTTTGTAGCACGTTCTAGTGATGCTCTTGTTTATGCTAAGGGTCGCACAAGTACACAAAGCTTTACCGAGGAAGCGTTCAAAACGTTCGTATTCCCAGGATATACTGCTGCTTAATAGGGGGAGAAAAAAATGTTAAAGATAGAATTATATAATCCCGAAAAGAAGAAAAAAGAAACGATTACTCAAACCTTTGTATCTGCCCGTAATTTACGAAAGGCCGTGCAATTTTATACCAAAGTAGAAACAGAAGAATTGTCAGAACTCGAACAATTGGACGAGTTAATCACCCTTGTTGCAGATTGTTTTAATGATGATCGTGTCACTTTCGATAGTATCCTAGATGGTATAGCTGCCGATCAATTGTCAAAAGTTTTAGAGGGGATTATGGACCAACTTCTGGGTGGTGAAGCTAAAAAAAAGGAACAGGCAGCCAATCTAAGAAAGGTGGCAAAATAACCTTTCAAGATTCTTATAACAATCTTAAAGGAACGTACCAGGAGTTACTACAAGCAGGGTGGAAACTAAATGATATTGACTCAATGGATATTAATTTTTTCCTCGAACTAATGGATCCATCTGAGCAGGAAGAAGATATAGAAGAATTTTTCAAACGAATTTAAGCCTTGCCTTTCATTGGGTAAGGCTTTTTTGCTTTACCCTGTACTCTTCTTATGAAAGGAAGGTGAGAAAATGGCTGGAAGCCAAAACGGAAGACCTTTAGGGAATATGGTCATTAATTTAAGTTTAGATGGCACAAGATTCTCAAGGAACATGGATGTCATCCAAAGACAAATTAAAACAGCACAATCAGCTATGAGAGCTAACTTGGCTGTTTTAGGTGATTCTGCTACAGAATATGACCGTCTTAGAGTTCGGATTGATGGTTTATCTCAGTCAATGAGGGCAAATCAGCAAAAAATAGACGTTTTAAAAGAAAAATATGAGGAATATGTCCGATTAGGGAAAGAAAATACTAAAGAAGCTCAAAATTTGGCTAATAAACTTAATAACGCAATCAGAGTTCAAGCTAATTGGGAAAATGAACTGAATAGGTCCAATCAGCGTTTAAGAGAACTCGAAAAGGGAACAAGCAAATTTGGAAATAAATTAAAATCCCTAGGTGGCCAATTTGGTGGAGCGATAAAAAAAATTGGTGGTTTTTCTAAATCATTAGCTGGAATGTTTGCTGCGCCCATTGCTGCATTAGGCATTTTTAGTACAAAATTTAGTGCAGAAATGGATGAAATAGAAGGAAAAATCCAGGCAATGACTGGATCCACAGCGAAAGAAGCCAAGAAACAAGGGAAAATTGTTGGACAAGTGTGGGCGGATGGTTTTGGAGAAAGCACAGATGAAGTAGCGGAAGCGGTAATTAAAATTAAACAAAACCTCCAAGGTATCGATGATAGTCAGCTAAAAGGTATCACGGAGAAAGCTTTTACTCTTACCAAAATTACTGGCGCGGACTTTGATGAATCTCTACGCGGGATTAATGCTATCATGACTAATTTTGGTATCAGTGCTAATGAAGCTTTTGACTATATGGTCAAAGGTGCTCAGCGAGGATTAAACAAGTCTCACGAGTTAGAAGATAACATGGCTGAATACAGCCAGTTATGGGCACAAAATGGCTTTTCTATTAAAGATACCTTCAGCATTCTCGAAAACGGCTTAAAATCTGGAGCTTATAATTTTGATAAGGTAAATGATTTCGTAAAAGAATTTGGTATCTCGCTAACGGATGGACGATTCTCCAAAAATATTAAAAGTTTTTCCTCAGATACTCAAAATCTATTTAACCAATATAAAAAGGGTAAAGCCACGACAAAGGATGTCTTTAATTCTGCTATAAATGACCTTAAAGGAATGAAAAACGAGCAACAGAAACTTTCTATTGCTTCCACAGTGTGGTCTGCTCTTGGCGAAGATAATGCCATGAAGGTCATTGAATCCTTAAATAATGTCAACCATGCCTATGATAATGTAACAAACACCACAAAAAAAGCAGGTAAAGCATTAACCGATACACCTATAAGTAAGTGGAAACAAGCATGGAGAGACTTCCAGAACACAATAAAACCAGTAGGAGATCATTTATTAAATATCGGTTCTAAGATTCTTCCTAAAGTAACCGGAAGCCTAAAAGCATTTAAACAGATGTTTA
>NZ_PIQO01000069.1 GCF_002844575.1 Heyndrickxia camelliae | reverse complement strand
TTGGGTTACTTGCCAGTTGTCCCGTTAAAGCGTCACCAGGCATTGCTTTTGCTAAAGCAAAAATAAGAATACTTAAAATAAATAATTGAGGGATCATAATTAAGAATCTTCGTAATATAAATTTCAACATTTTTCTAAAAACCCCTCTCTACGGTAATGCCACTGAGTGGGTATCAGAAATCGGCTTTAACTTGTGTACTTTACCCTCAGCATTAAAATATTTATCATATGAATTTTGATACTCGGCATTTACTTCCTGTCGAAGCTCCACTTGTTTTTCTCGGTTTTCAGGATTAATATCCGGAATGGCGGAAATTAATCGTTTCGTATAAATATGTTGTGGATTGGAGTATATTTCTTCACTTGTTCCTTCTTCTACAAATTGTCCACGGAACATGATTCCAATACGATCACACATATGCTGGATAATTCCTAAATCATGACTAATAAATAAGTACGTTAAATTAAATTCTTTCTGAATATCTTGCATGAAGTTCAATACCTGGGCTTGGACGGAAACATCCAATGCGGATACCGGTTCATCAGCGATAATCAATTTCGGTTTTAACGTCAACGCTCTTGCAATCCCAATACGCTGCCGTTGTCCACCTGAGAATTCATGTGGATATTTATAAATGGATTCCGCGTTTAAACCAACTTTTTCAATATAGTACGCCACTTTATCTTTTT
>NZ_PIQO01000068.1 GCF_002844575.1 Heyndrickxia camelliae | reverse complement strand
AAGTGAAAGAATTAATTCGTCAATGTTTCGTTCAATTCCGTTGTCAATTGGTTCAGGAAGAGCTCATTGACCAAGAAGCAATTTTTATTGATGGTACAAAAATCGAAGCGAATGCGAATAAGTTTACGTTTGTCTGGAAGAAATCGATTGAGAAATATCATCACAGTTTAATTGAAAAGTCAAACCAGCTATACAATGAACTACTTGAGAACGAAATTATACCTGAAATGGAACGTGAAAGCGATGAACAGTTATCATTGGAAGAGCTCACTGAATTGGTTCAAAAAGTGGACGATGTCGTAACCGAGTATGATAAACAAATAGAAGCATCATCCGATGTTTCAGAAAGAAAAGTGTTAAGAAATGAACGAAAATACCCGAAACAAGTACGTAAACAGTTGATTGATTTTGTCCTGCGAAAACAGAAATACCAACAAGACTTTGAAATCTTTGGCACACGTAACAGCTATTCTAAAACAGATCCGGATGCGACATTTATGCGAATGAAAGATGATTATATGCAAAACGGACAATTGAAAGCTGGCTACAATGTACAAATCGCAACGGAAGGTCAGTACGCACTCGCCTATAGTTTATATTCAAACCCAACAGATACACGTACGTTAATTCCATTTCTAGATGAGATCGAACAGCATTATTTCGAGTTACCGAAACACATTGTCGCAGATGCAG
>NZ_PIQO01000067.1 GCF_002844575.1 Heyndrickxia camelliae | reverse complement strand
CCGGCTTATGTGCAATATGGAAGATGGATTAAAGGATTGGTACAGGGTGACCTTGGGATGTCTGTAATGCACCAAGTACCAGTTACACAATTATTGGAAGGCAGACTTTGGAATACCGTCATTTTGTCCGCAGCTGTTTTAATCCTATCTTATATCATTTCGATTCCACTAGGGATAGTTAGTGGTAGATGGACGGATTCATGGGCGGATAAGGCAATTGTTGGTTATAACTATTTGACCTTCGCGACACCATTATTCATCTTTGCTTTGCTAGTGCTATTTATCTTTGGTTTTGTATTAGGTTGGTTCCCAACGAGCGGAAGTGTCGACATAAGGGTGGAAAATGGATCGTTTGCCTATTATTTGAGCAAGTTAAACCATCTTATTTTACCGGCCTTTTCAGGTGCCATTATTAGTACAACTGCAACCATTCAGTTCTTGCGTAACGAAATTATTGATACGAAAATAAAAGACTTTGTAAAAACAGCCAGAGCAAAAGGGGTAAATGAATCTAAGGTATATACACGCCATATCTTAAGGAATTCATTTTTGCCTATTGCAGCCTTTTTAGGATATGAAATTACTGGATTGCTTAGTGGATCCGTGTTTTTGGAATCTATCTTTGGATATCCAGGAATGGGACAATTGTTTATTACCTCTATTTCGCAACGTGATTTCAGTGTGGTCACAGCAATCGTAATGTTATCTGGTTTTGCAACATTAGTTGGTACATTACTTTC
>NZ_PIQO01000066.1 GCF_002844575.1 Heyndrickxia camelliae | reverse complement strand
TTAACTGTTTTTTAATTGTCATTATCTCCCCTCCATTTATTTAATACCTAGCACTACAAAATTCTCTTTCTGTTCATAATCGGTCATATAAATGATTCGTTTTTCTAAAACTCTTCCAGTATACGTAGGCCCTTCTGGATCAATGAAGCATTCTTGAAGTATAAGTAAATCTCCAATTTCATAACCTCTATCATTTCTTCGTATTTCAAAATTTTTAAGACCTTTTGATACTGGTTCAAAATACTTTGGTAATATTTTTAACTTATGAGTTTTTGCCATCCTCTTCCCCTCCTACTAAACTATATACTCTTAACCTTAGATCTCGGACAGCCTTCATAATTTAATACGAATTGATAATGGTATGTCGCGCGTAATCTTCGAACTATGCACTAATTTAAAACTTTGCTTTGATCTTCAAAAATCCAATCAGTATCAATATTTTCGATTGGCGGCATTTCCCCCAAACGCTCAAATACTGTTTTTTTCATTTCTGAAAGCATCCCATCAAAATCAGTTTGCTTATCAATGATTCGTTTAATGGATTCGCCCACTTCATACAAAAACTTGATTGTATCTTCTTTGGTTTCTGTCCTAAGATGAATCATTAAATTGACAGGGATATTGAACAATTTCGCACCTGTTGTCACTTCGGAAATATTAAGTCGATTTCCTATCGGGATAGCACAGAACCGATATTCCCCGATTTTTATTTCATGCCCCATTACGGGTGCCCATTTTTCAAGTGCTAAATAAAACTGTTGTGCTTGTTCATTAACTGTAATATCCATCATTTTC
>NZ_PIQO01000065.1 GCF_002844575.1 Heyndrickxia camelliae | reverse complement strand
TTACTATTAGCAATTACTTTACCAATTTCATCTAAACTGAAGTCATATAAGTCTTTATCAAGTGGTAATTCATTAAGATAGGAATAATAGAAAATATATTCAGCAGTCAACCTAGATCTTTCATTTTCATATTGTTCATTTAAAAACTGTCTTTTTATTTCTTCGTTATACATCTTTTTCATACTTCCAACATCTCCTCAATGTTTAACTGTTCAAAGTAATTCTTTATGTTTTTGCGTAATTTAACTGTGTCTCTTTCTATTCTTCCTTGTTCATCAACTACTCTTAGTTCTTTCCAAATATCAGCAGTCCTGTTGAAATCAATTTGTCGTATAATTTTTCTCACTTGTCTTGCTTTAATTCCTTTGTCAAACATTCTTCTTGCTAATACTATATATCCAACGAACATATTATTATCTGCAATTAATGAAACTTTTCTTGTTTGTTCTACATTATCTATAAACTCCTCAGGATGAGATCCAATTAATGCATTGAAATACTCAACTAAGAAGTCTCCAACATCCATAGAATCTGCTCTAGTGTTCATTGGAAATTGTTCATCAATTGTGTCAGCTAATACATTATAAGTAACTAATTCGTTATTTACTTTTCTAATTTGATTAGTTTGAGAAATTCGTCCCTTTAAATCGCTCTCATCTTTTAATTGTTGTACAACCGCATCACTTAAGCGATTTGCCTCTAATTCCTGAGCACGAACTTTACTAACTGGAGTTTGTTTCGCTAATTGTGCCTGATAAGTTTGAGCTTTTTTCTTTGAATAATTAGTAATCAATACAGCAAAATTAAAGTTTAAATTAGGATCTTTT
>NZ_PIQO01000064.1 GCF_002844575.1 Heyndrickxia camelliae | reverse complement strand
TTAGTGGAGGAAGGAAATAATTTTTACCTGCCGAATAATAAAGATATAAAGCAATAGGATACTTAGGAGAAAAATATGAATATATATGAAGAATTATTAGTGAGAACCATTTTGAAGAATGAACCAATAAAGAAAGTCTTACTAACCCTAAAAGATTTAAACTTTCCATTTGAATACTATGTTGGTGCAGGATGTATAACAAATACTATTTGGAATGATATCTCTGGTTATCCGCTTGACTATGGCATTTCTGATATCGATATAGTTTATTATGACGAGTATGATTTGACTTCCGATAGTGAAAAGGAACTTAAACAAAAATTGAAAAGTAAACTTTTGGATTATCAATTTGATTTTGACGTTAAAAATCAAGCAAGGGTACACCTTTGGTATGAAAGCAAATTTGGATTTCCCATAAAACCTTACTTCTCTCTTGAAGCAGCAATCGATAGCTGGCCAACCACTGCAACTGCCGTGGGAATAAGAATAGAGAAAAATGGTTTATTTAATATTTATGCACCTTACCATTTAGATGATTTATTTTCAATGGTAGTAAGGCCAAATAAATCGCTAGTGACTAAGGAGATCTTCGAAAATAAAGCCAACAAGTGGAAGAAAAGATGGCCGAAACTTCAGATTGTCCCTTGGTAAACAAAACACTATTATCCTAATGGAATCAAGCTTGTGAAGGACACTTAATCTATAGGGGCTTTAGTTGAATATGCAAATCCTTATATAACAAGAAAACTCGCAAATTTCTACTGCGAGTTTTTTTGAGCCTTTATGCTATAGCAACAATATTTACGAAAACAGCCTAATGAAAAAAGTTCAATCGAGTTGAAGCTCTTCTTCAACTAA
>NZ_PIQO01000063.1 GCF_002844575.1 Heyndrickxia camelliae | reverse complement strand
GGATACCCTCAGTGGATATATTAATCTGATTTATTACGTCTCCTTTTTTGACTCTTAAATTAATATCATTCGCTAATTGGCTAATTTGTGATTGGGTTGCTTGATCCTCTGGAGCTGGTGTCCAGTCGGTGGCTTTGTTGCCTTTTTCCAATTTTATTCCTGTTACATCGGCGGAACAAAAACCACTTGAAGTTGCTTGTCCTACATAAACTCCTGTAAAACTATCTTTCGCCGTAAACTTATGGGAGATTCTAATCCATTTGCCTATCATATTGGTCACATCGTATGTTGTACGAGTCCAACCGAATGCCCCGTTGCCTTCCTGTACCTCAACAAAACCTGTACCTTTAGTGACTCTTATCCAAGCTGTTAATATATAAGTCTCATCTTTTATCACACTTACATTATCTTGGGCATATCCCCACTCCCCTGTAGAGTCTGCACTGAAATAGAAACCGGTTGTAAAACCTGCAAGATCGGTAATAGTTGTTGTGCGTCTTGTACCGGTAGCAGAACCCCAATTTCTCCAGTTAGTTAAACCATCCGCAAAATTCGAGTTTAGTACTAAATTACGTCCACCCAAATTATCTAAATCATTTCTTACAGACNTTACGTCCACCCAAATTATCTAAATCATTTCTTACAGACGTAATCGTACTCTGCAAACTTTTACTCGTCTGTGTAAGGGTACTGATATTTCCTTCTGCATCTGTCATTCTAGTTTGAAGAGCGTTTGCTAATTGTGTAACGGTTGAAATATTACCTTTATTATCGCTAACTTGTGTCTGTAAACCATTTACGGTTTGGGTTAATGAGCTTACATTTCCTTCTGTATTTGAAATTCTAGTAGCAAAACTATTTGCAGTTT
>NZ_PIQO01000062.1 GCF_002844575.1 Heyndrickxia camelliae | reverse complement strand
GGATACCCTCAGTGGATATATTAATCTGATTAATTACATCCCCTTTTTTAACTCTTAAATTAATATCATTTGCTAATTGAGTAATTTGGGATTGAGTTGCTTGATCCTCTGGAGCTGGTGTCCAATCAGTTTTGACTTCTCCTTTTTCTAATTTAACTCCAGTAAATACCAATTCAAGAGCTGTACCAGCAGGATTATATGCTGATTGAAAACCAAAATAAACATTTATTGATGAGTCTGGAGTTGTAAATGTCCAAGAAAGTTGTGTCCATTGTCTTAATGTAGGTGAAAATGCTCCAGAATTTGTGTAACCTACAGTTCCATTCCCTATTTGAATAGAAGGTTTCCCACTAGCTACATAAAACCAACCAGAAATAGTGTACTTTATTCCTTTTGTCACTCTTACATTATCTTGGGCAAACATTGCTTGACCATTTGTCCCGGCTGTTTTCACTCTTACATGTTTAGTGAATCCTGGGAATCCACTCTCATTTTCAACATAAACAAGTCCATTGTTACTTGTGTTACCTGAGTATCTCCAATTGTCACTTCCATTTGAAAAATCACTATTTAAAAGGAAATTACGTCCTCCTAAATTGTCTAAGTTATTTTGAACGTTTNTAAATTGTCTAAGTTATTTTGAACGTTTGTAATCGTACTCTGCAAACTTTTACTCGTCTGTGTAAGGGTACTAATGTTTCCTTCTGCGTCTGTCATTCTAGTTTGAAGAGCATTTGCCAATTGAGTTACGGTTGAAATATTACCTTTATTATCACTTACCTGTGTCTGTAAACCATTTACTGTTTGGGTTAATGAACTTACATTTCCTTCTGCATTAGAAATTCTAGTAGCAAAACTATTTGCAGTTT
>NZ_PIQO01000060.1 GCF_002844575.1 Heyndrickxia camelliae | reverse complement strand
TTACATCTTTTTTCGGTAAGCAAGTAAAAATGGGATAGCATTCTGCCGTCCCATTCGGTGTTATATTTATAGGATTTTCATTCATACTAAAGCTTTCATATTCTCCATATGCCTTCGGGTCGCTGCAAGAAAAGGTTAAAGTACATGTTGCCCAATGTGAACCTTCCCTTAATCGCTCAGGAGTGCTTATACCAGCGAAATGACCGTAATAAGTAAAGTCCGACTCATCACTAAAAATCATTGGATACTCTCCGTCTCCAAAAGTCATGCACAAGTCTGTTAGTTGTGCAATCTTTTGAACACGCTCTTGCTCCGATTTAGCTTTAATGGTTATATCGATTTCAAATATTTTTTGGCCATATGAGTTTCCAAGGAAGATTTTCCCTACCATTCCTGGGACATCTTGCGTATTTTCCGTAACTTCTGGAAGAATAGGTCTTTTAATCTGATTAACAATTAAATCAAGATCTTGTCTGGAGTCTACACCACAAAAATTAAAGGTGATTTCGGTCATGTTGATGTAACCCCCTTAAAGAAATTTCTTGTTCTATCTTGCTTGTCTTTTTCTTTTTTATTTGCATCGTAAATTTGCTTAGAACCTATATAAACATTCGAATCCTTTTCTAAAATTGCCGTTAAAAGTTGAATCATTTTGCCTTGTTGGTCAATTTGTTCTTGCATTTTAGTAATCACTAATGAATTATCATTTTGAATTGCGACGGATCCGCTAGGTACTCCTAATATACGTTGAGTCGCAGATAATATTTGCATCGCCCTAGATCGTTTGGCTTTATCCAACGGAATAATCGCTTCCGGTTTGTTTCTTTCTGCGATGTGTGCTAGTTGCGCCTTGGTAACAATACCACCATTTGCATAGCCATGCCCTTCACCGAGTCCAGATAAATTAGAACCATATCGCTTCTTTGCATAATTTAATGCAGCTAACAAATTGTCAAAGCCATTCCATATATTATTGTGACCTGGGAACTTATACGCATTAAAGGTGGAGTCAATAGTTTGCATTAAACCTTTTGAAGGATGCCCAGCTTTAGCATTACTATCCCATAAATTAATCGCCTTTGGATTTCCTCCAGATTCACTTTTGATTTGTCTTAACACTTTATCTACTAAAGAGGAAGATAAACCGTTCATCTCTAACGCTCTAAGAACATAGGGCCGCCATCTTTCCACACCGGAACCGCCTGGAT
>NZ_PIQO01000006.1 GCF_002844575.1 Heyndrickxia camelliae | reverse complement strand
CCTTGAATAAGTTGAAATCAGATATTATTTTTCCTGGACAAAAACTGCGGGTTAAGTAGTATATTTTGATTGTCGAAAGTAAAACATAATAACCTAGAATAGAGGGAGAGTTCTTCATCCCTTCACCTCACACAAAAAATCCCTTCTCAATCGAGAGGGGAATTTTTTTATTTTACAAGATATAAATTTCCATTCCTATATAATTTCTGAACTTCTACAGTAATATCAACTGTACCCTCATAAATAACTTTTTCGATTTCAACCTCTTTGTTACCGTGTTCTCTTTTGATTTGTTTAATGTATATATAAGCATACTTAGCAGCATCATTAGCACCATTGAATGGTGATAGGGTGGAAAATCTGCCACCTTTTTGATAATATTCATCTTCCAATTTTAAATGTATATCAATGTTTATAATCAAATTTATTCACCTCAGTTTAATCATGAAGGTTCTTAGTTGTAGTGCTATTATACCTTTGATAAAGGTAATACTCTAGCAGTTCCTCAGTTCGATTTTTAAGCCTCGGATTAAAATACCTATGAATATCCTCATATCCTTTGTATATAAAAAGATATTGTGTAAATGATTCCTCAGTTTTAACCTTTTCTACTTTTATATTATTTTGTTTCATGTATCGTTTTACATTCGATAATTCCTTCTGGACAGTACTAATTGTTTCCTTGATCCATTCTGTATATGGTTTTTTAAGTTTAATAGGACTAGTATTAATTATTTGTAAATCATGATTAAGAACTATTATTACCATTGGTAAGTATATAGCTTTTTCAATAATATCTCTATCCTCATCAGGAATTAGTCTCATAATGATACCTCTCTTTTTTATTCAATTATATACAAACGTTTGTTCTTAAATCAAGTTGAAAACGAACGGTTGTTCGTATATAATAAGAATATTAGTTCGTATTTAAGGGAGGTTCATTCGATGAAAGGTTTATTGATGAATGCTATAGAGTCTGGTAAAAAGCTTGAAATGATTTATTTATCCAGTAAAGGTGAGATAACTCAGCGTATTATTACGGTTGAAAAGGTCGGAGAGGATTATTTCCGTGCCTATTGTTTTGCACGTAACCAGGTTCGTACTTTCAATATGAGTAACATTTTATCGATTGGACCTCTCAGAAAACATAGAAGGGGTGCATAGGGTGGATATTAAAGATCGTGGAATAAAAAAGTGGCAAGGATTTTTTATGCCTGAACATGTGGAAGGATTAAAGCAAATGTGGATTGATAGCAAAAAAATTCAGATGCCAATACTAGATGATTATCAAATCCAAGAATTTGAAGAACGAATTCGTTTTGCTAAAGAAAATAAACTTCCCATTGAGTTTACTGTGTATGATAATGGATTCGTGGAGAAGATAACAGGGATTGTTCATTCTGTGGACCAAGTAAAGCAAAGAATAAAGCTTATTTTGGATTTTAATGAAGTTGAATATATTTTGTTCAGCGAGATAATGAACGTCCGAATAAACGATTAAAACCGCCCAATTATGGGCGGTTTATTTAAATAACTTATTAAGCATTTTCCCCGTGGCTTTCCCAGCTGCTTTTCTTGCTATTCTTTTCCCTACAGTGCCTTTTTGAACTGCGTTTACATCCCCTAACACCTTGGCTGTTCCATATAAAGCTTTTCGTATTTTATTAATGCTACTCATGGTTATCATCTCCCTTTTTTTATCTGGTAACCGATTCAAGACATTGACAAACATACACAATGGGCGATTTAATCGTTTTAAGTGATGCGCTTAATATTTAATCAATAATTTTAAACTACTCTTCATAGTGCTTCTCACCAGTAGCACCATTTTGATAAATATTGCCTTTTTTATCTTTAAAATAATAATAAACATGATTTTTATCATCAGCAAAAATGATGGCAATTCTTACAGCATGCTTATCATTCATTTTTTTATCAATTTGAATTTCAGATTTAACAATATCAGAAGAATCATACCCCTCTTTTTTCAAATATGTTAATACCTCAGGTCTAATCTCTTTTCCATAAGCCATTTGTTTAGCATCTTCTTTTGAATTTATATAATAAAAAACCCCAGACGATATACCTATAATACAAATTAATAGAACTAAAACACCGATTATCTTCTTCATAAGATATTCTCCTTAAATCTTTAATTATTATAATTTTGAAAGTTTAAGTGTTACATGTTCAGATTTACCTAATGTCTTTGTCCCAGTATCGCTGTCACCAGCTACGGTAGTTAAATCTCCATTTTCATCTTTTTGTAATAAATCCGGTGCATCAAAATCAATATCTAATTTATTAGGTATTTTATCTTGATTTTCAAATTTTATAAACATAAACCCTTTTTCTTTCACAGGTCCTTCATAAGAAACACCTGCATTACTAAATTCGGAAGTAACATGATCTATATCATCCCCAATTTGTTCAGCAGTATCAGTAATGATATTAATTTTTGTACCTGAATAATCAACTAACTGCCCACTTTTTGTATTATCTCCTTCTTCTAAGAATAAAAGGCCTTTTTCTCCATCGGGGTTTTCTGATAGTTTTACAGAATAATTTAGAATAAAAGATTGTTCTTTGGTGTCACCAAAATATATTTGATACATTCCATTCTCTGTATTTCCGTTTAAATATTCACCTAGAATTTTATATACTCCTGTGTTTTCATCTTGAAAGGTAATATTTTTTTCAACCGTTTCAAAAATATCTGTCGTAACATTAGGTTCTTTTTTGGTGTTTATTGTTTTAGAGGATGTTTCGTTTTTTGGCTTTTCTTTCGATTCATTAGATGATGTTTTATCTCCACATGCCCCTAAACTTAAAGCCAACAATCCTGTTATTCCTATTGCTAATATTTTTTTCATTGTGTGTCTTCCTCCTGATATTCTCCTAGCTGATCTACAGCGATTCCTAATATACGGGCTAAGATAAAAGATTGTTTCAAATCTGGTTGGGTTTTATTATTTACCCACTTAGACAACGTTACTGTAGAAACTCCACATTCTTTTGCTAATCGCTTATGTTTTATCCCTCTTTGTTCTGCCCAATATCCAATTCTGTTTTGAAACATATGTAATCACCTACTCTATTATTACCATTTCTATAAGATTGGACAAAATCCCTTTAAATAAATATTTAACAAAAGATAAATAAAAATTAATGGACAAGATATTTTTTAGTTCACTCGCTCATACACTGTATCAATCATTGAAAAGGAGAGTGAACATAAAATGGACCCATTAACATTTGGAATGGTCTTTTTAGGAGCTTCTGGTGGAACTCTTTGTCTCTTATCTGCATTTGATAAGCATTTAAACCAATCGGCTATAAAAATAGCGTTAGAGTTTACGAAAGTTGGAGGTTTGTTTTGGTTACTTCATCATCTTGCAAAAAGCTTTATGTTCTGGCTCTAAAGAAGCGTATAAAAAGGCGAAGGGAGTGAGCGTATTTTATACAAGAGTCCCTGTTTAAATGAACAAAAAAATATAAGCAAGAAAACATACGTATCAACAAACTGAACAGTTCAATGAACAGTTCACCTATTGCCATGGGCAGTGAATAATTCTATGAACTATAAAATGAAAGGGAGAATGAATATGAGTCTGAACGGCATGCTTGGTACTATGTTTCGAGAACTGGCAAACAGTGATTGGAATAAAAATCGGATAAGAGATAATCGATTTAAGCATTTGCCACACACAGGATTACTACATTCATACGAATATCTGGATAAACTTGTAGATGATTGCGAAGAAAGGGAAGAATACGAAGCGATACTTGATCATTTGTATCAATTCGATATGGAGAAGATTCCTAGTTACAAAGAGATTGAATGGAAAATTATTAATAAATTGAGGTGATAAAGTGATTGAATGGTTAGCTTTGCCGGCATTAATTACTGGAGCAGCATTGATACCAAAAAAGAAAATGGATGAAGCTAAAAAAATTGATGAGATATTTAAAAATAGGGGTGTTTGTATTCGGAAAGGGGATAATCTAATATATCCAAAATTAATTGAAAAACACAACAATGACGATAAATTAACTCTTATATATTCCCTTCCTCTTGGTATTGGATCAGACATCATGGAAAAGGCAGAAAAAATAATCGAGGACGGTATAAACAGAAAAATAGAATGGGAGTTTGATGGAGTTTTAAAAATTTATATTTATCATCATAATTTACCAGAGAAATGGAACTACTCCAACGATCTTATTCACAAAGATACATGGGAAGTCCCTATTGGTAAGCACCCAGCAGGAACTATATTTCATGACTTTGATAAATACCCACACATGCTTACTGGTGGAACAACGCGATTTGGTAAAACTGTTTTTCTTAAAGGTATGTTGAATTCTTTAATGATGAATCAATTCGAGGATGTGGAGTTTTATATTTTAGATTTGAAGGCTGGGTTAGAGTTCTACAAATATAAGTCCCTTCCACAAGTGAAAGAAGTGGCATGTGACGTATATGAAGCAGCAGAAGTATTAAATCAGATTGTGGAGGATTTAAAACAAAGAGAAATGGAATTCCGTATAAACGGCTATACAAATATTGTAGATACCAACATTAAAAAGCGTACATTTGTCATTGTGGATGAAGGAGCAGAACTTTCACCAGATTTATTAGCAAATAAACAAGCTAAACAGTATGCTCATTTCTGCCAGGCGGCACTTGGAGAAATTGCTCGTATTGGTGGTGGTTTAGGTTATAGGCTCATCTTTGCTACACAGTATCCTACAAAAGTTGCTGTTCCAATGCAAGTGAAAATGAATATTGTTACTCGAATAGCTTTTACTATTCCGGAGCAATTAGGTAGCCGCGTTATCTTAGATGAACCGGGGGCAGAAAATTTACCAGCTTTACCTGGTCGCGCTATTTATAAGGTTGAAAAAAAGCGTATTGTTCAAGTCCCCTATATCACCGATAAGCAGATGTTTAAAATGATGGAGGAGAAATACAATGAATCAAGAACGTCTCGAGACATTGTTAATGACAATCGACAAGATGAGAGCGACAACCATAAAACAATTAATGAGGGTCCATGATTTAGGTGGATACCGTAATGCAGCTAAGATAGTAAAACAGCTTAAACCATATATTCATGAACACAGAGAAAACGAAAAGATTATTTATTTAAATAAACATGGTCGTGAATTAATCGGGTCTTCGCATGAAGTAAAACACTCCCCTTATATCCAACACATACTACTCACTAATGAAGTTTACATCTACTTTAAATGTCCCTTTGATTGGCGTACAGAATGCCCATTTGAGCGTGAAGAAAAGCTTCCGAAGGGATTTACCTTAACCCTTGGTAATACTGCCTTAAAATCGAAGAAAAGGGTCATTGCCGATGCAGTTTTCACCCGTAATGGATATTTGTATTTGGTCGAAATTGATAATATTAGAAAAATGCAGGATAACCAGAAAAAAATTGAAACTTATACAGACTTGTGGTCGTCTATTAAAATGGAGTTTGGTCAGCAGCCCATTCTTTACTTTTTTACTAACACAATAAATAGAAAGAAAAAGTTCGAAGATTGGCTAGCTAATAAGAGAATAAGGTATGAGGTTAGGACGTTTGATGAGATAAGGTAAAAAAATAAGTATTTATGTAAAGTTTATATGCTTGTATTTAAACACAAAGAATCAAGTCCTCCATCGTCAAACCATTTTTATTGGGAGTTTAAATGCCTCCATTGTACATCCCCGTGAAGTATTTAAAGAAGCATTTCGACGCTCGGCCGCATCCATTATTTGTATCCATAACCACCCATCCGGTGACCCTGCACCTTCAAGAGAGGATATCGAGGTTACAAAAAGGCTTGTAGAGTGTGGAAAAATCATCGGCATCGATATATTAGATCATCTTATTATTGGTGATAAAAAATATGTGAGTTTAAAAGAAAAAGGGTATTTGTAAGTACAGTTTCACAAATATTGTTGTGAGAAGAAGACAAACATAATCTTTATTTCATTGATAGGAAAAAATTCCATCAGTAAAACGGTATAAATTTTATGAATGAAATGCAACAAAATTATTTGAAAACCGTATTGCAGTACTATGAATTTTTTTGTCGATACGCTATAATAATGTTTATGGTTTTTGGCGAAACCTCCTGATTGCAAAATATTTTTAGATAAAATAGAAAAGCTAAAAGAGGAGATTAAACCTTTTAAATACGCATATGAAATGACTTTGATTTTTCCTAAAGAAGTATTTTTAGAAAGGGAGATACATCCATGTTTGGTAGTAGAGATCTTGGAATTGATCTGGGAACAGCTAATACACTAGTGTTTATTAAAGGTAAAGGTATCGTGGTACGAGAGCCATCCGTTGTTGCGATAGAAACGGATACGAAACAAATAAGAGCCGTAGGAAATGATGCAAAGAATATGATAGGCCGTACTCCTGGAAATATTGTAGCTTTGAGACCGATGAAAGACGGAGTCATTGCTGATTATGAAACAACAGCAACAATGATGAAATATTATATTAAACAAGCATCTAAAAAAGGGGCATTTGCACGCAAGCCTTATGTCATGATTTGTGTCCCTTCTGGCATTACTGCAGTTGAAGAACGGGCAGTTATTGATGCTACACGTCAAGCTGGTGCAAGAGATGCTTATACCATTGAAGAGCCTTTTGCTGCTGCAATTGGAGCTAATCTTCCAGTTTGGGAACCTACCGGAAGTATGGTTGTTGATATTGGTGGGGGAACTACGGAAGTAGCTATTATCTCTCTTGGCGGGATTGTTACTAGCCAGTCGATTCGAGTTGCTGGTGATGAAATGGACGAGTCTATTGTTAGTTATATAAGAAAAACATATAATCTTTTAATTGGGGACCGCACCGCTGAAACGATAAAGATGGAAATCGGATCTGCTGGAGATCCGAAAGGGATTGAACCAATGGAAATTCGCGGACGTGATTTACTTACAGGTCTTCCGAAAACAATTGAGATTACAGCAGAGGAAATTGCACAAGCTCTTCATGATACTGTATTTGCAATCGTCGATGCAGTAAAGAGCACTCTTGAACAAACACCTCCTGAACTTGCAGCAGATATTATGGATCGCGGTATTGTTTTAACTGGTGGAGGTGCCTTGCTGCGTAATTTAGATAAGGTGATTAGTCAAGAAACTAGTATGCCGGTGATAATCGCCGAGAATCCGCTTGACTGTGTTGCAATAGGTACTGGAGATGCTTTAGAACATATCCATCTCTTTAAAAATAGAGCAAAGGATTCACGTTAAGTAGAAAAGCGCTTAGCTAAACAGATAAAGAAGTTTTAATAGGGCCGATAGGACGTATTGTCTACCGGCCAATTTTTTCTTTATCCTCTTTGTCATAATAATGTATGTTATAATTAACTTGTGAAAAATGTCGTATGATAAATAATTACGATTTGATTACTATTAATGAGGTGTACAAAGCATGCCACAATTTTTTTTGAATAAACGACTGATTATCTTGCTCATCAGCATCATCTTACTAGTGGCATTGATAGGATATTCTCTTCGTGAACGTGGTCATCTTTCTAAGCCAGAGCAATTTTTAAATGATGTCGTCGGTTTTGGACAAACCATTATTGCCGTTCCTGCAAATAGTGTGAAAGATTTCTTTGAGAGTATTAGTGATATTCAAAATACATATACCGAGAATAAGAAGTTAAAAGCACGCCTGGACCAACTATCACAGCTTAGTTCAGAGGTAAGCGTATTGAAAGATGACAATGAAAAATTAAGAAAAATACTAGGCAAAAAAGATGATTTAAGTGCCTATACTACAACTCAAGCTACTGTAATTGCCCGAAATCCTGATCAATGGTATGAGCATATTAAAATTAATAAAGGGAAAACGAGCGGAATTAAGGAGAATATGGCTGTTATTACTTCTGAAGGATTTATTGGAAAGGTGAAGAGTGTATCAGCATTATATTCTACAGTTGAATTACTAAGTGCTGTAAACCCGAAAAATAGAATTTCGGCAAAATTACTAGGTAATAAAAATAAATCTATTTACGGTACAATTGAAGGATATGATGAAACAGAAAGGGCATTGCTCTTAAAAGGTATTCCCTATGATCTTAAAATGAAAAAAGGTGCAAGTGTTTATACTTCAGGTCTTGCGGATATTTTTCCAGAAGGACTTCCAATAGGAACCGTTGAAAAGCTTGTTCCTGATGAAAATGGCTTAACTCAAACAGCCTATCTTAAACCTTCAGCTGATTTTTATGATATTCAACATGTAATGGTCGTGAAAAGCTCTGTAAATAAGGATGGATTATCAGATCTTAATGGGGGGGGACAATAATGAAACGTATTGTTCTTCCTCTTATTTTAAGTGCTTGCTTTATTCTGGAGAGTTTATTTGCGGAATTCTTTCCGAATGGAATATTTGGGGTGCATAAAATATTTGTTCCACATCTACTCCTAATGGTTCTTATTATAATGGGAATATATTATGTTCGTAATCGAACTATTTTATATGCCTTTATATTTGGAATGTTGTTTGATGCATTTTATACAGGTATTTTAGGTGTTTATTTATTTGTATTTCCGCTTACTGTCTATATTACGACTTCTCTTATGAAAGTTTTACAGGCTAATATTTTTGTTTCTGCTCTCGTAATGATTATTGATATAGCGATAGCTGAATTTATTGTATATGGACTAAATATTTTGATATCCAATACAACTATGTCAGTTACGGATTTTCTGAATATGAGGTTAATTCCTACATTAATCCTTAATTTAGTCTTTTATTTCATCCTCTTCTATCCGTTACGAAAATGTATGCAAACTCTAAAAAAAGAAGTATTGGATGAATAAAAAAGCATAAGTATATACTCCAAAAAAGGAATTTCTCCACTATTTGTCGAATTAATAAGCCACTGAGGTGAGCATTTTGCGATGAAGAAGACACATAATGTCATGATAAAAGGAACAAAGGATGGTTTGACACTGCATTTAAACGATCAATGTTCCTATTTGGAATTAAAAGAAGAGTTAGAAGAAAAGCTTTCCATACATCATATTGAAGTTGAGGAAAGTCCGTTGATTTCTGTTAAAATACAATTGGGGAATCGTTATCTAACTGCAGAACAAGAAGAAGAGTTAAAAGAACTCGTGAGACATAAACGAAACTTGGTAGTTGGAGATATTACCAGCAACGTAATTACTAAAGAAGAAGCCAATAAGTTACAAGAGGTCAATGATATTTTTTCTATTACTTCTATCGTTAGATCCGGACAAATCCTCGAGGTTCCTGGGGATTTATTGCTTGTAGGTGATGTAAACCCTGGTGGAACAGTATTAGCAGGTGGGAATATTTTTATACTTGGCGCATTAAAAGGCATAGCCCATGCCGGGGTGAATGGCATGAGAGAAGCAGTTATCGCAGCAAGTGTTATGATTCCATCTCAATTACGAATAGCAGATTGCTTGAATAGAGCCCCTGACCATTATAATAAAGAGGACCATCATGAAATGGAATGCGCATACATAGACGATTCAAACCATATAGTGATTGATCGATTGCAGGTATTAAAACATCTAAGACCAAATATTAATAGAGTTAAAGGGGGATACTAATCATGGGTGAGGCGATTGTCATAACCTCTGGAAAAGGAGGAGTTGGAAAAACGACCACATCAGCGAATCTAGGTACAGCGCTTGCGTTACAAGGTAAAAAAGTTTGTCTAATAGATACGGATATTGGACTAAGAAACTTGGACGTTGTATTGGGTCTTGAAAATCGTATCATATATGATTTAGTAGACGTTGTGGAAGGCCGATGTAAAATTCATCAAGCGTTAGTAAAAGATAAAAGGTTTGATGATAATCTATTTCTTCTTCCTGCTGCACAAACAAGTGATAAATCTGCAGTTAATCCGGAACAAATGAAGAAATTAGTGGATGAGCTTAAGCAGGAGTATGATTATATTATTATTGACTGTCCTGCAGGAATTGAACAAGGCTACAAAAATGCAGTGGCTGGGGCTGAGAAAGCGATTGTCGTAACTACTCCGGAAGTTTCGGCTGTTCGGGACGCCGATAGAATTATAGGTTTGCTAGAAAAAGAGGAACATATTGATCCTCCAAAATTAATTATCAATAGAATACGGAATCATATGATGTCAAGTGGGGATATGTTAGATATCGATGATATAACCACTCATTTATCCATAGACCTAATTGGAATTGTAATGGATGATGATGAAGTAATTCGCTCGTCAAATCAAGGTGAACCTATTGCATTAAATCCGAATAGTAAAGCTTCCATTGCATATCGAAATATTGCCAGAAGGATTCTTGGAGAATCGGTTCCCCTCCAAGCAATTGGAGAAAGTAAGACAGGTGTATTTTCTAAAATTAAAAAGCTTTTCGGAGTAAAATAACAAAAGAAATTGACATTTGTCAGTTTCTTTTTTTTATGCTCATGAATAAAACTACTAATTTTTCATAGTGCTCCTTATTTTCCTTATTTCCTCCTGTTTTTTCACAATTCAACCCGAAATTCCGCACTTTCTCTCTAATATTGCCCCACCAAACTCCGGTTTCAACAAATCAAACAGAATATTCCGCAGTTTCACCTCAAAATTCCGCACTTTCCTTATGATTTTGCACACGTCTCTTTAATATTTCCACACCACACCCAGGTTTCAACGAATCAATCAGAATATTCCACAGTTCTGCCCCGAAATTCCGCACTTTCCCTATGATTTTGCACACTTCTCTCTAATATTCCACACCAAACTCCGGTTTCAACATATCAAACAGATTATTCCGCAGTTTCACCTTAAAATTCCAGCTCTAACACCTAGATAATGTAGGTGTTTTCGCATAGTTATTGTCATAGGAAAGTTGGACAACTCATACATTAGTACAAAGTGAAAAAGGAGTAGGGTGATAGGATGGGAAATCGTGCGGATGAAATTAGAAAACAAATAGAAAGGCGCAAAAAGTTAAAACCAAAGACAACCACAAACCAAACAGCATCATCATTTTCCGTGGATCAAAATGGATGGGATGATCATGGGGAAATGACAATCTATGAAACAGACCCACCTTCGGAAAAAATTCATCCACTTTGGAACAAAGAAATGTTCTTATTTAAGGTTCTAGCATCAGCACTTTTGGTGCTTGTGGTTGCAATCATTTTTAAATCGAATGCACCTATTTTTCAGGATGCGCGGTATGTAGTGAAGCAGGTAATGGATAAGGAATTTCAATTTGCCGCAGTTTCTAATTGGTATGAAAAAAAGTTTGGAAAACCTTTAGCGTTTTTACCGTTTCAAAACAAGGAGAAACAAGATAGTAAGACAAAACCGGTCTATGACCTTGCAGCATCAGGACGTGTACTTACTAATTTCTCATCCGATGGACGTGGAGTGATGATAGAAACAAAAAACAATGAACCTGTTAAATCAATGAATAGTGGAACCATTGTCTTTGCTGGGAAAAAAGATGATATAGGCAATACGGTTATCATTCAACATGCTGATAAAACAGAGTCATGGTATGGCAATTTAAAAACAATAAACGTTCATCCATACGAACAGGTTGCTGCTGGAACGAAATTAGGAACGGTCTCTAATACAGAGGATACATCAAAAGGTGAATTTTATTTTGCTATTCGAAAAGGTGAAACCTTTATTGATCCAATACAGGTGATAAAATTTGAATAATATACTAGACTTTATTCGAAAATTTCATATTCATCCATTATTTTGGATTGTGATGGGGGTAGCCGTCATAACTGCAAGATTTAATGAATTGGTAACCCTATTAATCATCCTTTTCATCCATGAAATGGGTCATGGAATGGCGGCCCATTTTTTTTCATGGAGAATAAAAAAAATCTCCATCCTTCCGTTTGGCGGTGTGGCTGAGATGGATGAACACGGAAATAGGCCATTAAAAGAAGAATTAATCGTAATTGCAGCAGGGCCGCTGCAACATGTTTGGCTATCCATACTAGTTCTTTTTTTATGGAGTCAAGAAGTAATCTCTGATCACTATTTTCATATGTTCATGGAATTCAATTTAATGATACTATTATTTAATCTTTTACCCATTTGGCCATTGGATGGGGGGAAGTTATTGCATTTGATTTTTTCTAGATACATTCCTTATCTTCAAGCATTTCGATTAAGTATTATAAGCTCCTTTATATTTTTATTATTATTTCATTTTATTTCACTATTTCTTTCTCCATTCAATCTAAACATATGGATAGTAGTAATCTATCTTTATGTATCATTATGGTTAGAATGGAAGCAAATGCGATATGTATTTATCCGATTTTTATTAGAAAGATACTATGGGAAGAAGAACCGTATTAAAGGTTTAAAGCCTATTGTTGTAGATAGTAATGATTATTTATTTAAGGTATTAGAGCAATTTCAGCGTGGCAGTAAACATCCGTTAATAGTGACAAGTGAGGGAAGAGAACTTGGAAAACTAGATGAAAATGAGATTCTCCATGCCTATTTTGCAGAAAAGCAGGTTACCGCAAAGATTAAAGATATCTTGTATGTTTATTGAGAGGATTACAGATTGGTGTATAATGTGGAAGAAAACTGCTATTATTCAATAGCAAAATTACGTTTTCTTGGCAGGTGCTAGTAAGTGAACGAAATAGTAATCGATTTTAAATCAAGAGAAAAGCGTTTTGCGGTCATCGAAAACCAGAAAGTTACTAAGATAAATATCCATCAGCCTACGGATCAATCAAAGGTAGGAAATATTTATTTGGGAAGAGTAGTGGATGTAAAGGTAGGAATGAATGCGGCATTTATTGATATTGGTGAGGGGAAAAATGGATATTTGCACCGAGACCAGCTCCCTTTGTATATTCAAAATTCAGATGCTGATAAGGAAAAATTCCCGATTTCAAAATTTATACAAGAAGGCCAAAAGATAGTAGTACAAGTTAAAAAAGATGAGACAGATATCAAGGGTCCGCTTTTAACGGCAATAATTGAACTAGCTGGTGAAAGTTTAATCTATATACCAGATGGCGATTACATAGCTATATCCAAGAAAGTAGACCAAGCTCCTGTACGTGAAAAATGGCAATCTATTGCTAGTAAATATAAAACTGGGCATGAAGGTTTTATCATTCGCACGGACGCAGTTAAGGGAAGAGAGGATGACTTTTTAAAAGAGCTTGAGCTGCTTCGAGAAAAATATCGAGAAATTATTCAGCTATCAAAAGATGTATCTCATTCGTCATTAATATGGGAAAAACCTATCTTCGTTGAAGAGGTTGTTCATGAATTAATTAAGCTTAAAACGGGAACTGTGATTGTGAATGATAATGAGATAAAAAGTACTTTGCAGAAAAAAACTAAAGACCGAAAAGATATTACATGGAATTACGTCTTTCATCGGCAGAAACAAGATATTTTTTCTGCTTATCATATCGATGAAGTGATAGAAAATGCTTTAAAGAAAATTGTCTGGTTAAGTAATGGCTCATACATTGTAATCGAAAAAACAGAAGCAATGATTGTAATTGATGTAAATACGGGAAAATTTACTGGACGCCAGAATTTGCAAGATACAGTATATAAAACCAATCTGCTAGCAGCCGAGGAAATTGGCAAGCAAATTTTACTTCGAGATTATGGCGGAATTATTTTAGTCGATTTCATTGATATGAAAAGTAAAACACAACAGCAAGAGGTAAAAAACAGACTGCAAAAAGAATTAGATAAAGATGAAAAATATTCGCGGATAGTAGGATTTACTGAGCTTGGAATCGCACAAATAACCAGGAAAAAGACGAAAAAATCTTTGCCCGAAACCATTCAAATGCCATGTCCTGTCTGTCACGGGAAAGGTATGGTTTATAGTCCGGAAACCATTGCTTTTCGATTGGAACGGGAACTTTGGGAAGGACAATTTTCTAATCATGAGGCTGTTCTAATTGAACTAACAGAAAATGTGAAGACTATTTTTTGCGGTACTCAAAATGTTCATTTAAAGCGATTAGAAAAGTTGCTGCATATTAAAATTAATTTCAGCATAATTGATAATCCAGTTCCAGTTTATTTTATTCGTCAATATGGAACGAAAGAGGAAGTCTTTAGAGATAGGTTAGACTATTGACAGGATTCTAGCATTATGTTAGGATTTTAATGTTATGTTTGTAGCACCCGTGCTACAACCGCTCGATTCAGGATATAAGATTTTGTACTGGCTGCAAAACTCCTGCAATTGGCGAGTCTGAGTTTATTTGAGGAGGTGCAATATATGTACGCGATTATTGAAACTGGCGGAAAACAAATCAAAGTTGAAGAAGGTCAAGCGATTTACGTAGAAAAATTAGCTGCTTCTGAAGGTGATTCAGTTACATTTGACAAAGTTCTTTTCGTAGGTGGCGAAAATGTAAAAGTAGGAAGCCCACTTGTTGCTGGCGCTACTGTTACAGCTAAAGTTGAAAAGCAAGGACGTCAAAAGAAACTAGTTGTTTTCAAATATAAAGCTAAGAAAAACTACCATAAAAAGCAAGGTCATCGTCAACCATACACAAAAGTTGTCATTGAAAAAATCAATGCATAAGGGTGACCGAACATGATTCATGTTCAAGTTAAGCGTAATTCTGATGGGAATATATCCTCTTTTAGGATGCGCGGTCATGCTGATTTTGCTGAAAAAGGCCAAGATATCGTTTGTGCAGGTGCATCAGCAGTATCTTTTGGTTCTATTAATGCGATTATGGAATTAACTGGGGTTAAACCTTTGATTAAACAATCGGAAGGTGGATACTTGGAGTGTAAAATTCCTAATACATTACCGAGTAATCAGGCTGAGAAGGTACAGTTACTATTACAAGGTATGGTCGTATCATTACAAACGATAGAACAAGATTATGGAAAATATATTAAAATAACCTTCGGGTAGGAGGTGAAACAAATGCTAAGATTAGATCTTCAATTTTTCGCTTCTAAAAAGGGAGTAGGTTCAACAAAGAACGGTCGTGACTCTATCGCAAAGCGCCTTGGTGCAAAGCGTGCTGACGGTCAATTTGTAACTGGTGGATCTATTTTATATCGTCAACGCGGTACAAAAATCTATCCAGGTGAAAACGTTGGACGTGGTGGAGACGATACACTTTTTGCTAAAGTGGACGGTGTAGTTCGTTTCGAACGTATGGGCCGTGATAAGAAAAAAGTGAGCGTTTATCCAGTTGCGAAAGAAGCATAATAAACGTCTTAAAACCCTAATCGTTAAGTCGGTTAGGGTTTTTATATTATTTGAATGAAAGGATTATATTTCTTTTCGTTTGTTATAATATTGGCTACAGCAAGGCTCCTTCGCCTTTCTATAATGGTGTTACAAGGATTAGCCTCTGTCCTAGCGCAAGCAGCCATGGGCCAGAGGATCTCTACTTCTCCTCCATACGTTAAGTCACATTAGGTGAAAAAGGAAGTGCTATTTTCACTAGATACAATTACAAATAAAATTTTACTCAGTAAATCCGTAGTGTTGATTTCACTAGCTCGTAACTACTCTTGCACGGTTCCTAAATCTTGCATCGAAGATTTCGAAGTGAAAATTACACCTCCAATTTCACTCATCTGTACGCCGATAAGCAAGGCGATTGGCGTTTTTCTGATAATGCATAACTTCTCCATTTTTGGTATACTAGCAAGAAGTAATGATATAGTTACAAGGGAGCACTAAAAATGAATAATTGGACGGTAGTTGAAGTGCTGCGTCATGCACGTCATGATTGGATGAACAAATTACAGTTGATAAAAGGAAATCTCGCTTTAAATAAAATTGATCAAGTAGAACGACTAATGGATGAAATGGTGATGGATGCACGTATGGAAACTCATCTGTCAAATTTAAAGCTTCCAAAATTTGCGGAGATTCTATTAACATTTAATTGGGAGAAACACCCTTTTCATATTGAATATGAAATATTGGATGAATCTAGTTCATGGCCAGTGGATGATGAAAAAATTGCAAGATGGATTCAAGACTTTTTTGAAATAATAGAAAATAGTATTGAACCGTATTACGAAAATCATTTAAGCTTATCCTTTGAGTTAAATGATAAAAATGTTAGATTCTATTTTGATTTTAGCGGAACAATAAAAGATATACATAAAATAAACAAGTGGCTAGACGATCAAAAACTTTTATTAAAAGAGGTTTTTGTTAAGGAAATAAACGAAAAGAAATTGATAGCAGAGATAATCGTTTAAGCCAGGGAATTACTACAAAAAGGTGGTGCATCTATGTTTGTCGATCAGGTTAAGATTTATGTAAAAGGCGGAGATGGTGGGAACGGTATGGTTGCTTTCCGTCGTGAAAAATATGTTCCAAAGGGTGGTCCTGCTGGAGGTGACGGTGGCAGAGGCGCTAATGTGATATTTCAAGTAGAGGAAGGATTAAGAACCTTAATTGATTTTCGCTATCAACGGCATTTCAAGGCGAAGCGTGGTGAACACGGAATGTCTAAAGGGCAACATGGCCGAGGGGCAGAAGACATGATAGTAAAGGTTCCACCAGGCACTGTTGTCATTGATGACGATACAAAAGAAATCATTGCAGATTTAACTGAGCATGGCCAGCAGGTGATTGTCGCAAAAGGCGGGA
Source organism: Heyndrickxia camelliae (assembly GCF_002844575.1). Taxonomy (GTDB): domain Bacteria; phylum Bacillota; class Bacilli; order Bacillales; family Bacillaceae_C; genus Margalitia; species Margalitia camelliae. The sequence goes on along the minus strand of NZ_PIQO01000006.1, from coordinate 178,580 downwards.
GAGGCGGCCGTGGTAATACGAGATTTGCAACTCCAGCAAATCCTGCTCCGGAAATAGCAGAAAATGGGGAACCAGGACAGGAAAGATATATTGTACTTGAATTGAAAGTTCTTGCCGATGTAGGCTTAGTAGGATTTCCGAGTGTAGGGAAATCTACATTATTATCCGTTGTTTCAGCGGCAAAACCCAAAATTGCTGAATACCATTTTACAACCATTGTTCCTAATTTAGGTGTTGTGGAAACCGAAGACGGAAGAAGCTTTGTAATGGCAGACTTACCAGGTCTTATAGAAGGAGCACACCAAGGGGTTGGACTTGGACATCAATTTTTGAGGCATATTGAAAGAACTAGAGTAATTGTTCATGTTATCGATATGTCGGGAATGGAAGGAAGGGATCCGTATCAGGATTACCTTACTATTAATCAAGAATTGCAGGAATATAATTTAAGACTGACCGAACGACCGCAAATCATTGTGGCAAATAAAATGGATATTCCTGAGTCAGAAGAGAATTTAAAGGAGTTCAAGGCTAAGCTGAAAGAGGACTATCCTATTTTCCCTATTTCAGCAGTAACCCGTCAAGGATTAAGAGACTTACTATTTTCCATTGCTGATTTATTGGAAACAACACCGGAGTTCCCGCTTCATGAAATTCAAAAGGAAGAGGAAATTGGGGTTCATCGTGTTGTATATAAGCATGAAAAACAAGAGGATGAATTTAAAATTACAAGGGATCCGGATGGAAGCTTTGTTATATCTGGTGATAAATTAGAAAAGTTATTTAAAATGACGAATTTTAATCATGATGAATCAGTCAGACGTTTCGCACGTCAAATGCGATCTATGGGAATTGATGATGCATTGAGACAACGTGGAGCGACCAATGGTGATATTGTCCGAATCCTTGATTATGAATTTGAGTTTGTAGAATAGAAAAAAGAAAGGCGCGGAAGAGCCATGTTCATCGGCGTACGGGAGAGTGAAATTGGAGGTGTAATTTCACTAAGTGAGATAACACTTCCATTTTCACTTGATGTTGATTCATCACAGAATCTAGACGGAGAACTTCGCTAGCCGAGAACTGCTTGTGCTAGACCAAGATATAATGGGTGAATAAGATTTTGCCCATGATATTATTCTTCTTCAGGGGGAACTTGTAATGGAGAAAAAAGATGATCTTCAATTTTTTTTAGTTCGAGAAGATGTGTTATCAGAAGCCATGAAAAAAACATTGGAAGTAAAGGAACTTCTCGAGCGCGGGAAAGTAACTTCTGTCTGGCAAGCAGCACAGGAAGCCGGGTTAAGCAGGAGTGCATTCTATAAATATAAAGATACTGTATTTCCTTTTCATACGATTGTAAAAGAAAAAATAATATCGTTGTTTTTTTATTTGGAGGATCGAAAAGGCACGCTTTCTGAGTTGTTATCTATTATTTCTTCACATTCATGCAATGTATTGACGATTCACCAAACAATCCCTCTTCAAGGAAGGGCGAATGTTACGATTTCTTTGAATGTAACAGAAATCTCAACTAATTTAGATGAGTTATTAACGAAACTTAGAAGGCTGGAATTTGTAGATAAAGTCGAAATCCTCGGGTCAGGTGCATAAAAGGGATAAAAGAGAGAGGGAATGAAATGAAAGTTGGTTATTTAGGTCCAAGAGGAACATTCACAGATTTAGCAGTTAAATCTGCTTTCCCTGATTATGAGGGAATTGCTTATACAACTATTCCCGAATGTATGGAAGCAGTACAGAAAGAAGAAGTGGAGATAGCGGTTGTTCCTTTTGAAAATGCGCTCGAAGGATCTGTTCATTTAACAATTGATTTTTTATTCCATGAGGAGACAGTCCCCATAAAGGCTGAGCTAATCGTCCCTATTCAGCAGCATTTAATGGTTCATCCTTCTCAGCAAGGGAATTGGAGAGAAGTAGAAAAAATCCTTTCACATCCGCAAGCTATTGCACAAAGTCATAAATTTTTATACCGTGATTTTAGAGGTGTAACGATTGAACAGATGACTTCTACTGCAGCGGCAGCAAAATATATAAGTGAGCATCCGGAATTAAAAATAGCTGCGATTGCGAATAAAATTGCCGCCGAAAAATACAAACTTTCTATTGTAAGAGAAAATATACATGATTATGCTTTTAATCATACTAGGTTTATTGTATTAAGCCGCCATGATGAAGAGCAGCTGTCTATCCAGTTAACTGGCACGGAGAACGTCAAAACCACCGTTATGGTGACGATTCCAACGGATCGTGCTGGAGGTCTTCATCAAGTTTTATCTGCTTTTGCTTGGAGACAAATTAATTTAAGCAAAATTGAATCCCGGCCACTAAAGACAGGTTTGGGTAATTACTTTTTCATGATTGATATCAATGAAAGCATGGATAATGTTCTAGTAAAAAATGCAATAGAAGAAATAGAATCACTAGGTTGTATTGTGAAATTAATAGGAAGTTACCGAACTTATGAGGTAGAAAAAATATAAAAATAGGGGTGTTGCAATTGATTTTGCAGCACCCTTAATTATTTTCTCTAAATAGCAATCCTGCTTCCTTTAATGAGTGGATAGCCTCTTCTAACACTTGTTCACTTTGGGCTGCAATGGTGTGTAAGTGAATCCCTCCAGTTAAGACGGATAAATAGGCAGCTTGTGTACGATTGATTTTATCAACAAATTGTTCGACTTCTCGTCGATTGGATACCATAATGGATGCTGTTAGGTCCCCATAGACAGGATGTTCCACTTTTACATCCTTAACTGTGACACCGTGATCTACTAATAAATTTAGTTCCTTTTCCGTGTCTTCAGGACGATGAAGGCATGCAATAATCTTTTCTGTTAAAGTTTTCTCTGTTGGTGGCTTCAAATATATATAACCTTGACTTGTGGCAATAATAGGTTCATTTTTCGCTTTTAAAAGCGTAATATCGTTTACTATAACTTGTCTGCTGACATTTGCTTCCTTTGCCAGGTCACCACCTGTGATAGGAGATTTACTTTCTTGAAGCAATTTCAACAAGAACGCTCGGCGGTCATCTCCAAGAAGTTTTTTATCCGACAATAATCTCCCCTCCCAACACCTATATAGTTGAATATTACCATATGTAATTTAATGAACAAAATAATTTATTTTAAAATGTACAGATTACGAAAAGTAAAATGGTTCATCCAATTCTGAAGACGACAGAGCGTTAAAAAACGTATCTCCCTTATCCGGGAGGCATATTTTATTTAATTTCATCATAAATTTTTGTGAAGATTATTAGCATTTTGCCTATTTTCACATACGATATATGGACTTATGCCTGAGGAGGGGAAATGAGTGAAGATCCATATAGTACAAAAAGGGGATACTCTTTGGAAAATTGCCAAAAAATACGGCGTTGATTTTGAAGAGTTAAAGAAAATGAATTCTCAGCTTTCAAATCCCGATATGATTATGCCGGGTATGAAAGTAAAAGTGCCAACCACAGGAGGATCGGTAGTAAAACACGTAGGAAATCCGGGAAACCCAGGAAACCAGGGAAACCCAGGAAAAAAAGAGTTTCCGCAAGCGGTTCATCCATTTGCGCAGCAACAACCTCCTACACTTCCGGTTCAAAAAGAAATTATAAAGGAAGTACCAATCATAAAGGAAGTACCAAAAAAAGAAACCATTGTGCATAAAGAAATATACACTCCACAAATGCCTCAACCAGTTGTTCCCGAAATCGATATAAATAATTACTATATGACGAATATGGCACAAATACAGACTCAACAGCCTGTTCAACCACCTGTTCAACAACCTGTAATGATGGAAGAAGAACCAGAATGCCCACCTATTATGCCAATTCAAGAGGAGTGTTATGAAATGTATCCTAATTATATGTTGCCATTTCCTGATTGCGGATGTGGTCCTACTCCATATACCTATCAATATCCGTATATGACACATATGCCAGCTTATAATACTATGCCAGTTACAGGGCACGAAATGATGATGCCAACAATGCAACATGGGGAGCATTGGGGAGAATACGATGATGAGTCTTCTTCATCTATGCCAATGTATCCACATCCTGGTATGCAAGTAGATAGCTATGGACCTTACCAAGGGCAACCTCAATATGGTACGACGAATGTGATTCATCAAGGTTTTGAAATTCACGGAAGACAAAATATTCCAGGACAATTATCGGTTCAAGGCGGAGGACACTCCCATAGCGGATATCCTCAAACAATGGGTGGACAATTCCCAAGTTCACATTTTCAAACTGGCCAATATATGGGCGGTCATTATCCTGGCATGCAAACCCCGGGTGGAGGATATATGAGTAGTCAATATCCTCATGGACAATATCCTGGTGGTCATTATATGGGAGGAGCAATGCCATATGGGCAACAATATGGATATCATCAGCCATATTCACCATATGGACACCCATATGGAATGCAAGGCGGACAGTATCCATATGGTATGGGATACCCAGGAATGCAAGGAAGTTATCCTTCTCCAAGGCAAGATGATGATGATTGTGAAGACTGTTAAAAATGGGAAAGAGGGAGACGAGAACAAGCGTCTCCTTCTTTATTTATCTGATGTAACTGGAGAAAACTTTGTCAGCATTACCTCCATTAAAGAAGGGGTGTGGCTCTGTAAAACAACAGATTCTAAATGGATCTTAAAAGAATTTTTCAGTCCCAAAAGCCTTAATATGCAAATAAAACTTACCGAATTACTGTTCTCTCATCATTTTTCCCAGACATATCGATTTCATCCTGTCCATGCAAAAAAGGATATCTCGTTTAATAAAAGGACATATGGATTAATCCAATATATTGAAAGAAATCTTGATGGTAAAAAATTTTCGTATCATTCCCATGAAAATCGTATGAAGGCGTTACAGCTATTAAAAAAATTCCATCATGTCACAGAACAGTTTTCAGGAAAATTCGAGAATGACATGCATGTATTCAATCAAATCAAAAAATGGCAAAATAGGTTGCATGAATTTAAAGCAAACGAAAAATATTTGGAGAGATGGCTTCCTAAGAAATTTTATTTTGCATTTTTAGATTGGTCAGAATGGTCTCTTGATTACATGATAAGAAATAAAGATTATTTTTTTAGGAAACCATATTGCATTATTCATGGAGATGTTGCTCATCATAATTTTATTTTAGGCAAGGATGATTTGTATTTAATTGATTTTGATTTGGCAAAAGTAGCCCCGCATTTTATAGATGATTTACAATTTTGCAATCGAATATTACCTCATTTGAATTGGTCATTAAAAAATTTGACCTTATATAAACCGTTAGAAAGAAATATCGAAGAGAATCCATTTTTAGCTGCGTTAATCTACCCAACCGATTTATTAAGAGAATGGAACTATTTTCTTAAGTACGAGCAAGGAAGAGGTCGGCTATCCTCTTTTTTAAAAGAAATAACTTTCAGAGAATTCAACGAAAGAGAAAAGTTTGTAAAAGAGGTTATTTCTCAATTTAAGCATTTCTAAGTTGGATAAAGTTCCAGAATTTCTGTGTAATTAAAACCATTTCTCACTCACAAACTAAAGTAGAGCATAAATGTTTGCTCTACCTAAAATATAGGGGGAGTTTTGGTTTGCAAAAAAAATTATTTGTTGCACCCATATCAGCATTATTAATAAGTGGATTAGCCGCTTGTGCTCAGGATAAAAATGCAGTAAATGATCAAAACGTAAACAGATTCCAGCCTGTAGGGTATTCAACGAACGACCGCAACAATACGGTGGATCATGATGGGCCATTGACAGAAATAATGGATTATTCGACTGGAAATGTTGATCATGTGAAAAATAATAATCGCTTTCTACCGTCAGGATATCCCGATGATTATGAGCCACATTTAAATTCATCCATGACACAATATAATACCAATATTTCAACTGTGAATCGCGAAAGACATTTACGAGATATTAACTATCATGGCCACTTAAACACGAGGAACAGCAAAGCTCGCCCATCCTATTACAATGCTTATGAAGGTAAGCTTGCGGAAGATATTTCGAATACAGCTGCTGCTATACCGAATGTTTCAGATGCTCGGACCATCATTGATGGCAACAGAGTGTTAATAGCAGTTGCGGTGAAAGATGATAAAAAAGCAAAAGCAACTAAAAGTTCAGTTGAAAAAGCGGTTCATCCATATTTAAGGGGACGAAATTATGTGGTTACCACCAATATCGGTAACTATTATCGGGTAAGACAATTAGATAATGATTTGCGGAACGGCGGACCGAAAGAAATAATTAAACTTGATACTGATAAAATGTTTCAAGGTTATAACGAATAATCAACAAAATAAGACTTCTTAGGAATAGTTAAGGTAATCCCTGCTATTCCTTTTTTTACTAATTTTTTTTAAAAAAGGATATTAATCTAAAAAAGGGTCACACTATGAATACGAATATAGAAATGTATATTTGGATATAGAGGTGACAACGATGACTTTTGTTGTACGAACGGTCGTTATGATAGCGGTGCTTTTTGGTATAGATTTCACAACTTTGCCGCCTGCAGAAAAAGAATATCATCATGTAAATAAAGCTAATGTTCAACCATCCGAAGTGGTTCTTTCCAAAGGAAAAAAAACAATCATTTTAGAGAGAGTTTTTGTTGATGGAGAAGTTAGTGAAGAAATTCTTCATGAGCCGTATGTATCAACTAAAGAATATATGAAAAAATACAAAGATTGGAAATTAGTTGAAATGGATGATGCTCAGCTTGTTTTTCAGAAACAAGTAGATGATATTTCTCCTTTGCTTAAGTCAAATGGCTATTTTGGGATTTCAAATGATGGGACATTAAGCATCTTTAATGGAAAACCAAATAAAGCAGATATCATTCAGTCCTTTTTTCAGATTGATATGAAAAAATTAGAAGGGAAAAAGCAAGAGGAATTGTTAAAAGGGATTCCGATAAAGTCAAAAGAGGATTATACTAGTGTATTAGAAACGTTAAAGCGTTACTCAATACCAGGAAAAGAACAATAATGATATGCATATCTATCAAAAACCGACAGCCAGTCGGTTTTTTTCTAATTAAGAGCAAATGAAGTATAAATTTTTACGTAGAATATTTAATTAGGATCTGTATGCTAATGGGCAAGAGGCTTGCGCTTTTCTTGACTACCAATTAGCATAATGGATATGTTACAATGGAGAATAGTGATAAAGAACTTAATTGCTTGGGGTTAGTGAAATTTGAAGGGAAATTTCACTAGTTGGTAAGAGGAGAGAAAAAGATTGTATGAATTTATAAAAGGAACCATTGAGTATGTTTGTCCGGAGTTTATTGTTATTGAAAATGGTGGGATTGGTTATCAGATTTCTACTCCAAATCCATTTACTTTTTCAAGTCTCTATGGGCAAACAACGATAATCTATACATATCAGCATGTTAGGGAAGATTTAATTGCATTATATGGCTTCCAACAAAGAGAAGAACGCGCTTTATTTAAAAAATTATTAGGGGTTTCCGGAATTGGTCCAAAAGGTTCTTTGGCTATTTTAGCCTATGGAGAACCTACTCAGGTTATTCAAGCAATTGAAAACGAAAATGAAGCTTTTTTAACGAAATTTCCTGGGGTCGGAAAGAAGACTGCACGGCAAATGATTCTCGATTTGAAGGGCAAGCTACAAGATGTAGTTCCTGATTATTTTCCAAACCTATTTAATGAGAACGGTGTGGAAGAAGCAGTGGAATCTCATTCATTTGATGAAGCAATCCTTGCGCTTAAAGCATTGGGATATTCAGATAAGGAAATCAAGAAGGTTTCAAAAGAATTACAAAAAGAAAAATTATCGACAGACCAATATATAAAATTAGCCTTGAAAAAATTAATGAAATAATATAGTAGAGGGAGGGAGAAGATTGGTAGATAGGGTAGTTTCCGGTGCTGCAAACAGTCAAGATCTCTCATTTGAACAAAGCTTGAGACCACAGGTTTTATCACAATATATCGGTCAAGATAAGGTAAAAGATAATTTAGCCATTTTTATTGAAGCAGCAAAGCAAAGAAAGGAAACATTAGACCATGTCCTTCTTTACGGTCCTCCTGGTCTTGGAAAAACAACTTTAGCTGCTGTAATCGCTAATGAAATGGGTGTGAATATCAGGACCACTTCCGGACCTGCGATTGAACGTCCTGGTGATTTGGCTGCTATTTTAACGGCATTGGAGCCGGGAGAAGTTTTATTTATCGATGAAATCCATCGTTTACCGAGGGCAATCGAAGAAATTTTATATCCGGCAATGGAAGATTTTTGTTTGGATATAGTAATTGGGAAAGGACCAAGTGCAAGATCTGTTCGGTTAGATTTGCCGCCATTTACTCTTGTCGGTGCTACTACAAGGCAGGGAGCCATTTCCGCACCGCTTAGGGATCGATTCGGGGTGCTGTGCCGACTTGAATATTATTCGGAAAATCAACTAACAAACATTGTTTTAAGAACGGCAGAAATTCTCCATACTGGTATTGATAGAGAAGGTGCAATTGAAATCGCCCGCAGATCAAGAGGGACTCCCAGAATTGCAAATCGATTGTTAAGAAGGGTTCGCGACTATGCACAAGTACAAGGGAATGGTAAGATCACCATGGAGCTTGCTGAAACGGCTTTAGAAAGGCTGCAAGTAGACCGCTTAGGCTTAGATCATATTGATCATAAACTGTTAAAAGGCATCATTGAAAAATTCAAAGGTGGCCCAGTTGGTTTGGAAACCATTGCCGCAAGTATTGGAGAAGAATCAGATACTATTGAAGATGTATATGAGCCATATTTGCTGCAAATAGGCTTTTTGCAAAGAACCCCACGAGGAAGAATGGTGACAAAGCTTGTATATGACCACTTCCACATAGAAATTCCAACAATGTAATATAAAAGCATGAAAAAGTACATTTTTTAAAATCTATGGTATATAACATTATTATTCCGTGTCTAGCGCGAAGCAACTATCCGTTAGCGGATTTCTGCCACTTTCCATGCGATAGGTCAAAGATTCAGAAATCCATCCATAGGCTAGAGTTCCAGGCACTTATACTTTTCTAACTAATATAAACATGAAGGTGACAACTGTGAAAGTAGACATATTTGATTTTCATTTACCAGAAGAATTAATTGCTCAAACTCCTTTGAAAAATCGGTCAGACAGCCGGTTAATGGTACTTAACAAGGAAAATGGCGAAATAGAACATACTATTTTTAAAAACATTACCAGTTATTTGCGAAAAGGCGACTGCCTCGTACTAAACGATACAAAGGTATTGCCTGCCAGATTATTCGGAGTAAAAGAAGATACTGGTGCACATATCGAAGTTTTATTATTAAAACAGCTCGAGGAAAATAATTGGGAAACACTTGTTAAACCGGCAAAAAGGGTCAAGGTTGGAACAAAACTAATCTTTGGAGATGGACAGCTTATTGCCCACTGTGTGAAAGAAGAGGAGCATGGCGGACGGGTACTAAAATTTGAATATGAAGGTATTTTCTATGAAGTATTAGAGGCGTTGGGGGAAATGCCGTTACCTCCGTACATTAAAGAAAAATTGGATGATAAAGATCGTTACCAAACCGTCTATGCGAAAGAACGTGGTTCTGCTGCGGCACCTACAGCTGGTTTGCATTTTACAGAAGAACTTCTGGAAGAAATTAAAAATATGGGTGTCCATATTACGTTCATTACTCTGCATGTAGGGCTAGGAACTTTTCGACCTGTAAGTGTTGAGAATGTAGAGAAACATGATATGCATTCGGAATATTATCAAGTTTCCAAGGAAACGGCGGATTTAATTAATCGTGTGCGAAAACAGGGTGGAAGAATTATATCTGTTGGGACAACCTCTACAAGAACACTGGAAACGATAGCTTCAGAGCATGATGGAGAAATAGTTGCCCAAAATGGATGGACGGATATTTTCATTTATCCTGGATATCAATTTAAAGGAATTGATGGCATGATTACAAACTTCCACTTACCGAAATCCACGTTAATTATGCTGGTAAGTGCTTTGGCAGGAAGAGAACATATTCTCCATGCTTACGAAACAGCCGTACAAGAAAAATATAGATTTTTTAGTTTTGGAGATGCCATGCTAATAATATAAATGGTGTTTTGGAAGGAGTTTATACATTTGACAGCAATTAAATACGAATTAATCAAGACGTGCAAACAAACAGGTGCACGTCTTGGGAAAATTCATACACCCCATGGTTCTTACGACACACCTATGTTTATGCCAGTGGGAACATTAGCTACAGTGAAAACAATGTCACCCGAAGAACTAAAGGAAATAGGAAGCGGCGTGATATTAAGCAATACTTATCATCTATGGCTTCGTCCTGGTCATGACATTGTACGTGAAGCAGGCGGACTACATAAATTTATGAATTGGGATCAAGCAATCCTAACAGATTCAGGCGGATTTCAGGTTTTTAGTTTAAGTGATTTTCGCAAAATTGAAGAAGAGGGAGTCCATTTTCGGAATCATTTAAATGGAGATAAGTTATTTTTATCTCCTGAAAAATCAATGGAAATCCAAAATGCTTTAGGTTCAGACATTATGATGGCTTTTGATGAATGTCCGCCATTTCCTGCGACACATGAATATATGAAAAAGTCAGTAGAGAGAACTTCAAGATGGGCGGAACGATGCTTGAAATCTCATAACCGTACTAGTGATCAAGGACTATTTGGAATAGTTCAAGGTGGAGAATATGAGGATTTGCGTCGCTTAAGTGCAGCTGATTTGACCTCTCTTGATTTTCCAGGTTATGCAGTGGGTGGATTATCTGTAGGAGAACCAAAAGATGTGATGAATAGAGTGTTAGAATTTACTACTCCGCTTCTTCCGGCAAACAAGCCGAGATATTTAATGGGCGTGGGCTCACCCGACTCATTAATTGATGGTGCCATACGAGGAATTGATATGTTTGACTGTGTACTTCCAACGAGGATTGCAAGAAATGGCACAGTTATGACGAGTGAAGGCAGACTAGTAGTTAAAAATGCGAAATATGCTAGGGATTTTAGTCCTCTTGATAAAAATTGTGATTGTTATGCTTGTAGAAACTATACACGAGCTTATATTCGCCACTTAATGAAATGTGATGAAACTTTTGGAATTAGACTTACATCTTACCATAATCTCTATTTTCTGTTACAATTGATGAAAGAAGTTAGACAAGCAATTATGGAAGATAGGCTTGGTGATTTTCGGGAAGAATTTTTTGAGCAGTACGGATTTAATCGTCCAGATGCGAAAAACTTCTAAATAGATATTCTACAGAAAGGAGGAATAAGAATGGCATTTGCTCAAATTATCCCTATTGTCTTAATGATTGTTCTGTTCTATTTCTTATTAATCAGACCAAATCAAAAGAGACAAAGAAAGATTCAAGATATGCAAAACAGTCTTTCAAAAGGCGATAAAATCGTCACAATTGGAGGACTACATGGGATTATCGATTCCCTTGACGATAATAAAATTGTCTTAAAATGTGGGGATGGAAGCCGTCTTACATATGACCGCTCAGCGATTCGCGAAGTGGTAGAACAAGTAAAAAGGCCAGAGCCAGTTTCCACTTTGGAAAATGAAAAGAAGCAATCTTAATTGCTTCTTTTTTTGTTAATGTAAGTATTACACATATTTCGATTTCCCAGAAAGCATATTTACTCCTAAAACTCCCCCCATCATTGCTGTTAGAATATAACAAATGTGATAAACAGTTTGTTCAAAAGTAAATACATTCCCGTATCCTAAGTACTGAGATAAGAAAATAATAAATGTATAAAGGATACCCGTTAATGTTCCAAGCAACCATCCTTTTTCCTTCCCTTTACTTCCGCAAACAAAACCGCCAATAAACAAAGCAATAAAAGAAATAATGGTTACGAAAAGTCTAATGGAATGCTCTTGTAAATTGGTAAATCGCAATATAAAGGAAATTATAAGACTGGAAATGGTGATGATAATAAATATAACTAATACACCATATAAGACACTTGTTCCCATTTTTTTCGTTTCTATTTTCGTTCTCTCCCTCCGTATTAACGTTTCTTCATCTAGTACAAGCATATTCTTCAGCTGAAAATTTAGAATCAAAAATTTGAAAGGAAAGTCATGAGAAAACGAAAAAATTTGTAAAAAATGCTAACAACTATTTCCAAGCTATTTTTCACTATATCTGAACATACTAACTGTTAAAGTGCCATTAGGAGGGAAACAGGATGTACGATTATTTCGTAATCATTTTACGAACATTAGTGTTATATGCCAGTATCCTTATCATCTTTCGCTTAATGGGGAAAAGAGAAATTGGTGAATTAAGTGTATTGGATTTAGTTGTATTTATCATGATGGGTGAAATGGCAGCAGTAGCAATTGAAAATTTTAAATCTCCCATATTTCACACCCTAGTACCGATGGTGGGGTTATTAATTATTCAAACGATACTTGCTCTCATCTCCATTAAGAGCTCGCGGTTTAGAAAAGTAATTGATGGATCACCAACCATTATTATCAATAAAGGCAAAATAGATGAAAATGCAATGCGTAAAATCCATTATAATTTTGATGATCTTCTTATGCAACTTAGGACAAAGGATATAAATAATATTGCAGATGTCGAATTTGCCATTCTTGAAACATCTGGAGAGCTATCTATTGTCAAAAAGGATAAAAAGAAGAAAAAAACTAATACTTTTACAATGCCTTTAATTATGGATGGTCAAATTATTCAAGCTAATTTGCAAAGAACAGAAAAAAGTGAAATGTGGTTAAGAAGAGAACTCAGAAAAAGAGGTTATTCTAATATTAAAGATATCTCATTATGCAGCTTTCAAGATGGGCAATTTTATATTGATTTAATTGACGAGAAGAAATAACGAAGTGGCCATTTCTATGGCCACTTCGTTAAATAAATTTGTTAATGATTGGAATTAAACGCAAATCAGATTTTGTTAATAGCTTGGTGCCAAGTAATAATAACACATATAGTATGCTAGTAAGTATGATACAAATCAGCAAGTGGATAATAGCCAATTCATGGAAAGAAATGTGATGATAGATCCAATATCCAAAGACGCAGGCTAATATCGTTACAATGGAAAATTTAACGTATTCCAACACATAAATTGTAAAAGAAATTTTTTTAAGTATTGTAGCAAAATGCAGCAATGTAACTAATACGATGCTTGTAACGATCCCCAGTGCAGCACCGTTTATTCCAAACTCTGGACGAGAGGCAAGTATAAAAATTACTGCAAGCTTAACAATTGCCCCAATTAAACTATTTATCATAGCAGCTCTGGCCATATCTAATGCTTGCAGAGTTGCTTGTAATGGGCCTTGATAATACTGTAAGAGAAAAAAGGGTGCCATTATTTTAATAAACTGTGAACCGTTGCTGTTACCATACATCGCCTTCATTAACGGATCGGCAAAAACGTATAAAATAATGACAGATAATCCACCAGCCAACAAAGAGAATCTTAGTGCTTGCTGCAGTCGGTGCTCTACTAGTTCACTATTCCTTTTAGTATTTGCTTCACTTATCGCGGGTACAAGAGCAGTCGATAAGGAAGAGGTCACAAAGGAAGGAAGCATCATTAACGGCATTGCAAAGCCAGTTAGGAGACCATATTGTTTGGTGGCTATACTTGTTGTTATACCGGCAATTGCCAAACTATTAGCAACGATAATAGGCTCTAAAAACCAAGAAACATTTCCTATTAAACGGCTACCGAGAGAAGGCAGTGCTACACTCATTAACTCGTTTAATGCATCTCTTCCTGACTTTACAACATGAAAGAAGTTTCTGCGAACTCTGAATTTCTTCTTTAGCTTAAACATGGTGAACATATAAAGTAAGGATATCAATTCTCCTAAAATGGAAGCAAACATAACCCCTGCTGCTGCATATTCAACTCCAAAAGGTAAAAAAGCATTTGCAAACACTGCAATTAAAAAAATTCTTACCACTTGCTCTATCATTTGTGAAATAGCAAACGGCTTCATATTTTGTTTGCCTTGGAAATATCCTCGCAATACTGCAGAAACAGCAACAATTGGGATGATTGGCGTTATCGCTACTAATGGATAATAAATTCTGGAATCTGTAAATAATACTTGTGTTAAATAAGGAGCCAATAAAATTAACCCTGGTGTAAAGATTAAGGATAGAGAAATTGTTATGGTTAAGGAAACAACTAAAATTTTTTTAATTTTTTGACGGTCTCCTATTGCGTCAGCCTCTGCAACACATTTTGAAATGGCAACAGGGAGCCCGAGCTGAGTAATCGAAATGACAAGCATAAGAGTAGGGAAAGCCATCATGTATAACCCTACACCTTCTTCACCGAGAAATCGTGCAATTACAATTCGATTTATAAACCCTAAGACTCTTGTGAAAAGCCCTGCCGCTAATAAAATCATCGTCCCCTTGAGAAACCTTGACATCATTTTAACCTACCTTCTCAAAATCGGTAATTTCATATACAATTAGATATATATGCTGCATGATGGACAAAGCATGACAAGTTCATTATGAGGAGGGAAGAGGGGTTGGATAATATACATCCGTATGATGAATATTTTGAATTGCTTCAACCTGCGTTAAAAAGCAAAGTGGAGGAGTTCTTATTAATTGGGTATGGGAAAGTGGAAATAAAGGATTTATGGGAATACCTGACGAAAAAGAAATGGAAAAAAACAAAAGCAGATATAAGATTGCATGAGCTATTTTCAGACGTCCTATCAGTAAAAGTAGGAGAATATATGAACTTCACAACAATAGAGGCATATAAATCTTCCAACTGGTTTGTGGAACTTGACGGAGATGAATTACGAGAGCTATTAAAACCAAATGATAATTAATTAAGTAGATTAAAACAAAAATTGACACATTTTTTTTTCTAATTCATAATGATTAATAACTGAATAAAACTGCACTTATAAGAAATAAGTAGATTTTGTAGCTTTTTATTTTTGCTGGGAGGATTTTACATAATGGTAAAAAGAAGTCGTATCATTGCCTTCTTTCTGATTGTCCTTTTATTTGCAGGACTATTGGGAGGCACTACTGACAGTATTGTGAAAAAAATTAACCTAGGTCTCGATCTGCAAGGCGGCTTTGAAGTCTTATACAAAGTAGAACCTGCTATTAAGGGACAGAAAATTACAAAAGATGTTTTAAATAACACTGTCAAGGCCCTTGATAAACGTGTGAATGCTCTTGGTGTGAATGAACCAAGTATTCAAATAGAGGGTAAAGACAGAATTCGTGTTCAGCTTGCAGGCGTTAAGAATCAAGATGAAGCACGAAAAATGTTGTCCACTGAAGCAAATATATCATTTCGCGATGTAAACGATAAAAAGATGATGGACGGTACAGATTTAGTTCAGGGATCCGCGAAGCAATCTTTTGATGAAGCTGGAAATCCTGATGTTGTACTTAAATTAAAGGATCGTAGTAAGTTCAAAAATGTTACCAAAAAGATTCTTGATATGGCTCCAAATAATCAATTAATTATTTGGATGGATTTTAAAGAGGGCAAAGATTCCTATAAGGCAGAGGTTGCAAAGAAAAATCCTCGATTCCTCTCTAATCCAAGTGTATCTCAAGTGTTAAATACAGATAGTGTGCAAATTACAGGTAACTTTACAGTGGAAGAGGCACAAAATCTTGCCTCTCTATTAAAAGCTGGTGCACTGCCAGTTAAAATGAAAGAAGAATATTCCACATCCGTAGGGGCGAAGTTTGGACAACACTCTCTAAATACAACTGTTACAGCAGGTATTATTGGAGTTATTGTCATTTTCTTATTCATGATTGGCTATTATCGTTTGCCAGGGGTTATTGCAACAATTACATTAATGATTTATATCTACTTAACGCTTTTAATTTTCCATCTGATACATGGTGTCTTAACCTTGCCAGGTATTGCCGCTTTGGTTCTCGGGGTCGGTATGGCAGTCGACGCCAATATCATTACGTATGAGCGGATTAAAGAAGAAATTCGGGTTGGAAGGACGATAAAATCTGCCTTTCATGCCGGGAATAAATCATCATTTATTGCGATTTTTGATGCCAATATTACAACAATATTAGCTGCAGCAGTATTGTTCGTTTACGGAAATAGCTCCGTAAAAGGTTTTGCTACCATGTTAATTATCAGTATTCTGTTAAGTTTCCTTACAGCTGTGTATGGAGCTAGAATCTTCTTAAGCTTCTGGGTTAATAGTAATGTACTGAAAAATAAACCTGGTTGGTTTGGGGTTAATCGCAAACATATTCATAATTTAGCTGATAATATAGATACACATGATTTATCTACGCATTTCGATAAATTTGATTTTGTAAAGCATCGAAAAATATTCTATTCCATTGCTATCGGTCTGACTGTTTTGGGAATAATTTTCCTTGCGATTTTCCGTTTGAATTTAAGTATTGACTTTTCTAAAGGTTCTCGTTTGCAAATAATGGCAAAACAACCATTAACGGAGCAACAAATCGAATCTGATTTACAAACTCTTCATCTGACTCCGGAAGATATAGTATTAGGTGGAAGTAAAAATCAAGTTGGTGTTGTCCGATTTAAAGATGACTTCTCAAAACAAAAAGAGGAACAAGTTAAATCCTATTTTGACAATAAATATGGAAACCATACTACCAGTTTGAGCAAAGTATCTCCTACTGTAGGAAAAGAACTTGCAAAGAATGCGATTATTTCGCTTATTATCGCTGCAATAGGGATCATAATATACGTTTCTATTCGATTTGAATGGAGAATGGGATTGGCGGCCATTGTTTCACTCTTGCATGATGCCTTTCTGATAGTTGCCTTCTTCAGTATTACAAGACTGGAAGTAGATTTAACCTTTATAGCGGCTGTTTTAACAATCGTGGGTTATTCTATCAACGATACCATTGTTACATTTGACCGAATCCGCGATAACATGAAGTCAAAAGGAAGACTTAAAACAACAGAAGATATTGCAAACATTGTAAATGCTGGTATACGTCAAACCTTAACCCGCTCCATTAACACAGTGTTAACAGTAGTTATTACTGCGGTTGCATTGTTAATATTCGGAAGTGAGTCGATTCGAAACTTCTCTATTGCCTTATTAGTCGGATTGATTATGGGTTGCTACTCTTCTATTTTCATCGCGGCACAGCTTTGGTTTGATCTAAAGAATAAGGAATTGAAGAAGAAAGGTACTCTGAAAACAGTAAAAGAAAAACGTAAATGGTCAGATGAACCACAAGTTTAAACATAAAAAAGGAACCTGATATTTTAGGTTCCTTTTTTATATACAAAGTATAACAGTATGTGAAAAAAGTGGTTATTCTGATTGTCTTTTACCTTAGAATGAAAGGATGACAGAGTAGAATTATTAATTGTATAATTAGATTGTTAAGAGGTGAACCTATGTTAAAATCTAAAACGCGCTGGGTAGTTCAAGACAGCGTACCTGAAGCGGTTAATAAATTAGTAGAACAATTAAACATAACCCCGCTTGTTTCTACCTTATTAGTAAATCGTGGAATTGTAGAAACAGAAGAAGCGAGGTCTTTTTTATTTATGGAGGATGCAACCTTTCATGATCCATTTCTGCTTCCGGATATGAGCATTGCAGTAAATAGAATTAACCAAGCGATTGCTAATGACGAACCGATTCTTGTATTTGGTGATTATGATGCTGACGGTGTAAGCAGTACAACAGTCCTTATGACGGTTTTAAAGGATTTGGGTGCAAAAGCTGACTTCTATATTCCTAATCGCTTTACAGAGGGGTATGGACCAAATGAAAAGGCATTTCGTTGGGCAGAGTCTCATGGTTATAAATTAATTATTACGGTTGATACTGGAATAGCAGCAATTAATGAGGCAGCTATTGCTAAACAATTAGGATTAGATTTGATTATTACCGATCACCATGAGCCTGGTCCAGAGCTTCCTGCAGCATTGGCTATTGTTCATCCGAAACACCCAAAGAGTGAATATCCTTTTAAGGAATTAGCAGGTGTTGGGGTCGCGTTTAAATTGGCACACGCGTTATATAACCGCGTGCCGGAAGAATTATTAGATATAGTAACCATTGGTACAGTAGCAGACTTAGTCCCATTACATGGGGAAAATCGTCTGATAGTGAAAAAGGGTTTAAAGAGATTGGCGGTGACAGAGCGTCCTGGAATTTGTGCATTATATGCTTTAACGAATACCTCACCGGAAGATATAAATGAGGAAACAGTAGGATTTATACTTGCACCTCGTTTAAATGCTCCTGGACGTTTAGATCATGCAGGTCCCGCAGTTGAGCTATTATTAACCGATGATACCGAAAAAGCAAAAAGTATTGCGAAAGAAATTGATGGAATAAATAAAGAAAGACAAGCTATCGTGAACGAAATTACAAAAGATGCTATCTCCATGATTGAAACAGAATTTGACCTTCAAGATAATAAAGTAATTGTCATAGGTAAAGAAGGATGGAATCCAGGTGTAATAGGCATTGTGGCATCAAGGCTCGTTGAACGATATTATCGCCCCACCATTGTCTTAAATTTTGATGCCGAAAAAAGTTTGGCAAAGGGTTCTGCAAGAAGCATTGTCGGCTTTGATCTTTTTCAAAGTCTGTCGAAATGCCGCGATATATTGCCTCATTTTGGCGGTCATACAATGGCAGCGGGAATGACATTGGCATTAGAGGACGTGCCAGAATTACGTACCCGTTTAAATGAAATAGCTGAAACAAATCTATCTAATGAAGATTTTGTTCCGCTTACAGAAGTGGATGCAAGCATTCCACTTGAGGAAGTAAATTTAGAGTCAATACAACAGCTTAACTTGCTGGCGCCATACGGAACTGGAAATCCTAAGCCGAAAATCATTATGGAAGAATTAACTGTTAGCCAATTAAGGCAAATTGGCGCAGACAATAAACATTTAAAAGTCGTGTTAGAAAAAGAAGGAACTTCATTAGATGGAGTAGGTTTTGGGATGGGAGATTACTTCCACCAAGTATCCCCCGTAGCAAATGTATCTGTTTTAGGGGAATTAGCAATTAATGAATGGAATAACATACGAAAGCCACAAATATTTATAAGGGATATAAAAATTGAAGAATGGCAGCTCTTTGATGTTCGTGGGGTTAAACAATTAAATAAATGGATACCAAATATTCCTAAGAACGATACTTTATTTATAATGTTTCAGAAAAGAACGGCAGAAAAGCTTGCGTTGGATTCTTATCAACTAAATATTGTTCATATCAATAAGGAAACACAAAGTTTGGAACTTAAGGTGGATAATCGAAATATCGTTTTATTAGATCTTCCATCTTCTAAAGCATTACTAGATTTGCTTGTTAAAGAAAAGCAGCCTAGTCGCATTTATTGTCACTTTTACCATGAACTGGAGCATTTTTTCAGCACGATCCCAACAAGAGAGCATTTTAAATGGTATTATGCCTTCTTAATGAAACAAAAGATATTTAATATACAAAAACGCGGGGATGAGCTTGCTGCTTATAAAGGCTGGTCTCGGGAGACAATTGATTTTATGTCACTAGTGTTTTTTGAACTAGATTTTGTTACAATAGAGGATGGGCTAATTTCCCTTAAACCTGTGAAAGCAAAAAGAGATTTAGAAGAATCAAGATCATATCAAGCAAAACTTGAACAAATAACTCTTGAAAATGAACTTTTATATTCATCCTATAAAGAGTTGAAATCATGGTTTGATGAAAGAGTTTCACGTGCAGTGGAACATGAGGAGGAAATGACGAAATGGATTTAAAGCAGTATGTAACAATTGTCCCAGATTGGCCGAAAGAAGGCATTGTGTTTAAGGATATTACAACCTTAATGGACAATGGTGAAGCATATAAATTCGCTACAGATGAAATTGTTAAATATGCACAGGAAAAAGAAATTGATTTAGTGGTTGGTCCAGAAGCCCGTGGATTTATTATTGGGTGCCCGGTTGCCTATGCACTTGGAGTTGGTTTTGCACCAGTAAGAAAACCAGGTAAGCTCCCTAGAGAAACAATTCAAGTTGAGTATGGGTTGGAATACGGCAAAGATGCTTTAACGATTCACAAGGATGCCATTAAACCAGGACAACGGGTTCTTATTACAGATGATTTACTTGCAACTGGTGGCACAATTGAAGCAACCATTAAATTAGTAGAACAACTTGGTGGAGTTGTCGCTGGAATCGCTTTCTTAATTGAACTATCTTATTTAGAAGGTCGCAAAAAATTAGATGGTTACGATATACTTACATTAATGGAATATTAATAAGCACTCGAGTGAGTGCTTTTTTTAGTAACTCATTTCAAAAGATTCGACAAATATTTTAGATTTCCATAAAAAAACGTAAGGAATCACTTTACAATATTCGTTTTTTTTTCGATAATAAATACAATCATTCAAAAATTCATTTAAAGGTGATCTTATACTATGGCGAAGGATCAAATATTATCCGCCGATGATGTGATAAATCGTACAAAAGAATATTTAAACGACGAACATGTTGCATTAGTGCGTAAAGCTTATGATTTTGCAAAGGAAGCACATAAAGAGCAATTTCGTAAATCGGGTGAACCATACATTATTCATCCCATTCAAGTTGCCGGCATTCTAGCCGATTTAGAGATGGATCCTTCCACTGTGGCTGCAGGGTTTCTCCATGATGTCGTAGAAGATACGAGTGTAACACTTGA
Organism: Heyndrickxia camelliae; assembly: GCF_002844575.1. Lineage (GTDB taxonomy): Bacteria > Bacillota > Bacilli > Bacillales > Bacillaceae_C > Margalitia > Margalitia camelliae. The sequence continues at coordinate 157,808 of NZ_PIQO01000006.1, read as the reverse complement.
AGAAATTTGCGATGAATTTAATGAAGAAGTAGCCATGTTAGTTGATGGTGTCACAAAGCTAGGAAAAATTAAATATAAATCTCATGAAGAACAACAAGCGGAAAATCACCGAAAAATGTTTGTAGCAATGGCACAGGATATCCGTGTGATTTTAATTAAGCTAGCTGACCGTCTTCATAATATGAGAACATTAAAACACTTGCCCGTCGAAAAACAAAGAAGAATTGCAAATGAAACATTGGAAATTTTCGCCCCACTTGCACATCGACTCGGGATTTCCAAAATTAAATGGGAGCTCGAGGATACTGCCCTCAGGTACTTAAATCCCCAACAATATTATCGAATTGTAAATTTAATGAAAAGGAAACGTGCTGAAAGGGAGCAGTATTTAGATGACGTTATCGATGAGGTTAAGGAACGGTTAAACGATGTATCAATTAAAGCAGAAATTTCCGGAAGACCAAAGCATATTTATTCGATTTATCGAAAAATGGTTCTTCAGCATAAACAATTTAACGAAATTTATGATTTATTGGCTGTCCGAATCGTTGTGAATAGCATAAAAGATTGTTATGCAGTTCTTGGTATTATTCACACATGCTGGAAGCCAATGCCTGGTCGTTTTAAAGATTACATTGCTATGCCAAAACCAAATATGTACCAATCGTTGCATACGACTGTTATAGGTCCAAAAGGGGATCCTTTGGAGGTTCAAATCAGGACATTTGAAATGCATCGAATATCTGAATTCGGGGTTGCTGCACATTGGGCGTATAAAGAGGGAAAATCTGTTAACAACCAGACTTCATTTGAGAAAAAGCTTTCCTGGTTTAGGGAAATTTTAGAATTTCAAAATGAATCAGCGAATGCAGAAGAATTTATGGAATCCTTAAAAATTGACCTCTTTTCTGATATGGTGTTTGTATTTACGCCAAAAGGGGATGTCATTGAGCTTCCTTCAGGTTCGGTCCCAATTGATTTTGCTTATCGTATTCATTCAGAGATTGGCAATAAAACAATTGGCGCCAAAATAAATGGCAAGATGGTTACACTTGATTATAAGCTCAAAACCGGTGACATAATTGAAATACTAACATCTAAGCATTCCTATGGTCCAAGCAGGGATTGGATAAAGTTAGCTCAAACATCCCAGGCAAAAAATAAGATACGGCAATTCTTTAAGAAACAGCAAAAAGAAGAAAATATCATCAAAGGAAAAGAATTAGTTGAAAAAGAGATCAAGAATATGGACTTTGATTTAAAGGAAATCTTAACGGCCGAAAATGTTAAGAAGGTTGCTGAAAAGTTCAATTTTGTTCAAGAAGATGATATGTACGCTGCTGTTGGATATAATGGGATGACTGCTTTACAGATTGCCAATCGATTAACAGAAAAATGGCGTAAAAAACGGGATCAAGAAGAAGCTGTGCAAGAAGTCATAACAGAGCTTAAAGCTCCTTCAAAAAAGAAAAAACACGAAACGGGAGTAGTCGTGAAAGGAATTGACAATCTATTAATTCGCTTATCTCGTTGCTGTAATCCTGTGCCGGGAGATGAAATTGTAGGATTCATCACAAAAGGCAGAGGGGTTTCTGTGCATAGAGCGGATTGTCCAAATGTGACTGATGAGGAGTTGCAAAACCGTCTAATTGAAGTGGAATGGGAATCCGATTCTGCTAATCGTAAGGAATATAATGTAGATATAGAGATATCCGGATATGATCGAAGAGGCTTATTAAATGAAGTATTGCAGGCCGTTAATGAGACAAAAACAAATATTACAGCTGTAAGTGGCAGATCAGATCGGAACAAAATGGCCACTATCACAATGTCCATTTCAATCGTAAATATTAGCCATCTTCATAAAGTCGTAGAAAGAATTAAACAAATCCCTGATATTTATTCTGTTCGTCGAATTATGAGTTAGGGACGTAGTTAAAAGGAGCAAAAAGATTTATGCGTGTTGTATTGCAAAGAAGTAAGGAAGCCAGTGTGGAAGTCAACGGACAAATCGTTGGACAAATCTCTGGTGGATTGGTTCTATTAGTTGGAATTACTCATTCTGATACGAAGGAAGATGCAAAATATGTAGCTGATAAAATCGTAAATCTTCGTATCTTTGAGGATGAAAATGAAAAGATGAATAAGTCATTATTAGATGTAGGTGGACAAATTTTATCTATTTCTCAATTCACTTTATATGGGGATTGCCGAAAAGGCAGAAGACCAAATTTCATGGATGCAGCAAAACCTGACCATGCTTTGCCTATATACGAATATTTCAATGAATACTTAAGCGAAAAAGGCGTTCATGTGGAAACAGGTGAGTTCGGCGCCATGATGGATGTCAAACTAACTAACGATGGCCCCGTAACTCTAATAGTAGAAAGCAAAGAGAGAATCTGACCAATATCTTATCAGATTCTCTCTTTTTTTGCGGGATAAGGGGACAGGTCCCTTTTCCCAGATTGTTTTCCTCTTGGAAATTTAAAAAATTTTACGCATGTCGTTAACATTCTGTTTTAAAAATTGTCTGTGACTAGTTTCATTGCCTAGAAGCTAGCGAATTCTCCCTTTTTTCAAATATATAATGGATAGAAAATCCGTTATTCCAGAGAAACCGCTATTTTTTGGAGTGCTTGCGGGCGGTTGTTCTAGCATTAATTGAAAAATTCCACTAATCCATTATAGATTCCTGTCGTTACAAGCTCTTGGTACTGCTTTGAATTAACTAAAAGCTCTTCATTAGGATTACTTAAATATCCCAATTCAGTAAGAACCGCAGGGGCATTATTTTCACGTATTACATGGAAGTCCCCAAACCGCACACCTCTATCATTAATTCCTACTTGTTTAGATATCCCCGTGTTAACATCAAGCGCTAATTCTTTTTGATTACCGTGATAGTAGTAGGTAGTATGTCCCGAGACACTTGGGTCTTCCTTTAAACTATCAAAATGAATGCTTATAAAAGCGTCCGCATGATTGCCTTCTGCTATTCCTACTCGAGAAGGCAATGATATATAATGATCATCACTACGCGTTAGAATCACATTCGCACCTGCATTTTTTAATTTTTGATATAGTGTTAAAGCAGTACTCAAGGTAAGATTTTTTTCAAATGTTCCTCTATATCCGCTTGTCCCTTTGTCCTGGCCGCCATGACCAGGATCAATTACAATAACTTTTCCTTTAAGTCCACCAGTTGTACTAGGAGGTGTATTATTTTTAGATACGTTTTTAGCTTTTGTTTTGCTGGATGAAACCAACCAAGAAGCAACGTAGGCAATTCCTCCGTTTTCAAGCCGAATTTTATACCAATCGTTTACAGTGTCGAGAATATTAAAGGAATCTCCGGCATTTGCTCTCGAAAGAATGCTGGAAGTTGTCGTTGCGTTACTTCTTAAATTTGTCCCATTATAAAGAATTGTAACGCTGCCCTTTTGATTACCACTCTGGGGCGAAGTAACGGTTGATGAATTGGTTTTATTGACATACCAACCTGCAATCCAGCCAATTTGATTATTAATGTTAATCTCAATCCAATTATTTTCTTCCCTTTTTATTTCAAAGCTTTGGCCCTTTGTAATGGTGCTAATGATTTTTCCGTCTAATGAAGGTTTACTGCGAATGTTGAGAGAACTCACATTAATAGTACCAGTCATCTTTTGACTGGAATTATTCAATGATGGGTTCTGTTTTTCTTGGTTTTCTTTTACTTTTTGAACATATTGGCTGCTAACCCAGCCGTCTAATGAACCCATCGTAAAATGAACCCAACCGTTTTGCTCCTCCAATATGGTAATTTCATTGCCGGAGTTTAATGAACCAATTACACTGCTCGAAATAGTTGGAGAGGTTCGGACATTAACATGATCAACCGTGATCATTCCACTACTACTGGAAGATGGAGTTGATGTTTTTTTATCTGTTTCTATGAAATCCTTGGATATCCATCCACTAATTCCATTTACCGTGACCTTTACCCAGTCACCATTCTGAGATTGTACGGTCACTACCTGGTCTTTCTGCAGCACTTTTAATATGGAAGAATCCGAACTTGGAGCACTTCGTAAGCGCAATCCATTTACCGTTACAGTACCTTTACCGCCTCCAAGTGTATTAGACTCGTTTACTGAAACGAGCCAGCTAGCTGCCCATCCTGTGTCTCCTGAAGGCATTCTAATTTCATACCAATCATTTTTTTTCTGTAAAATAGTAAATTGATCTCCCTTTTGCACCTGCTCTAAAATAGGATATGATAATCCAGGTCCTTTTCGAATATTCAGCACGGAGACATTAACGGTGACTTTGCTTGTTTCCGCCTGAACCTGTTTCACTGGCTGATTGAATCCAGTGCATGTAAGTAATATTATCAGCAAAATAATTGTTAATTTTCTACCCAATAGGGTACTGCACCTCCTTATCTTTTTATGAGAGCTTAATGGATTTCCCTATTTTTGTGCCACATGTATGTATTCTTTGTAAAATAAAAATCTCCTGTTTGATGAAAGAAAAGAATTATCGTGGGAAAGAATAATATTATGACAACATTTTTGAATTCATTTCGTCAGTTTAGGGAAAAGGAGACACTTTATGAGAATAAATGACAAAAATCAAATGATCAATGCTGGAAGCAGCCAAATTTTCCACACAGACTTTCATCATTTTATCGAGAGAGAAAATCAAACGCATTCTATGGAACTTGCATCAGAATTTGGTTTGTCTTTGGGTGAAATAAAATTGTTGAAAAAGAAAATGGAACGTTCTTAACTTTTATTCTGAATACACTTGACAATGCGTTTTCCCCCTCGTATTATTATATAAATATAAAAGAACATTTCAAGTAAAACCGTTGATAAAGCATAGTAGCTAAGAATACACATGGAAAGAGAAGAGTTGCCTAGGCTGAAAGCACTCCACATGATGACTTAGCGAATGAACACTTTGTAGGTTTCTTCCTGAAAAATTCGAAACAACGATTTTTAGTAGGGATAGAACGTATGACAGGCGTTAACTGTTCTTAAGTGGAAGTGTAAGCTTCAATTAGGGTGGCACCACGGGAAACAAAACTCTCGTCCCTTGTTTTTTAACAAGGGATTGGGAGTTTTTTTATTTTTTCCGTTTCCTGTGCAAATAGTACATACTGAAAAAAAATAAAGGAGGAATAATCAGTGGCAATTCAGATTCCAAGAGGAACACAGGATATTTTACCTGGCCAAGTTGGTACATGGGAATTCATTGAAAATAAGGCGAAAGAAATTTGTCATAAATATCAATATAAAGAAATTCGAACTCCAATATTCGAACACACAGAATTATTTCATAAGAGCGGGGAAACAACCGATATAGTTCAAAAGGAAATGTATTCTTTTAAGGATCGTGGGGATCGGGATTTAACGTTGCGTCCTGAAGGAACTCCGGCAGTTGTTCGTTCCTATGTGGAAAATAAAATGTACGGAGATGCCAACCAACCGGTTAAATTGTTTTATAATGGACCAATGTTTCGATATGAAAGACCGCAGGCGGGCAGATATCGTCAGTTTGTACAATTTGGAGTAGAAGCTCTAGGGAGTCAAGATCCGGCCATTGATGCAGAAGTTATTTCTCTCGCAATGGAGGTATATCAAGGAGTTGGCTTAAAGCATTTGAAATTAGTTATTAACAGCCTTGGAGATAAGGAAAGTAGGATTTCTCATCGCGATGCTTTAATTAAACATTTTAAACCAAGAATTCACGAATTTTGTGCAGACTGTCAAAATCGTCTCGAAAAAAATCCATTACGGATTTTGGACTGTAAAAGAGATCGCGATCATGAATTGATGAAGTCTGCACCGCCTATTTTTGAATTTTTTAACGAAGAATCCAAGCGTTACTTTGAGCAAGTTCTTGCTTATTTAGATGCTCTTGGTATCAAGTATGAGGTGGATCCTACGCTAGTAAGAGGGCTGGATTACTATAATCACACCGCATTTGAAATTATGAGCGAGGCGGAAGGATTCGGAGCTATTACCACTTTATGCGGCGGTGGACGGTATAATGGCCTAGTTCAGGAAATGGGCGGACCTGAAACGGCTGGAATCGGATTTGCCCTTAGTATCGAAAGATTAATTGCTGCATTGGATGCGGAAGGTATTGAACTTGAGACAGAATCAAAAGTAGATTGCTATGTTATTTCTTTAGGGGAGGAAGCAAAAATTCCTTCTATGGTTTTATTACAGCAACTTAGAAAAGCAGGATATTCTGCTGATAAAGATTATCTGAATCGTAAAATGAAAGCTCAGCTTAAGGCAGCAGACAGAATAAAAGCGAAATTCGTGGCTATTTTAGGCGAGGATGAGATAAAAGCTAACAAAGTGGTAGTGAAAAATATGGAGAATGGAGAGCAAGTTGAACTTTCTATCACGGACTTCATCAGAGAATTTGAAAAATTAGCTTGTTAAGGGAGGCAACGGTTATGTTTGGAAGAACCTATTATTGCGGAGAAATAACAGAAAAAAATATTGGAGAAACAGTTACTTTAAAAGGATGGGTACAAAAAAGACGGGATCTTGGTGGCTTAATCTTTATTGATTTGCGTGACCGCAGCGGTATAGTACAAATTGTCTTCAATCCTGCTAATTCAACAGAAGCGTTAGCCATTGCTGAAAAGGTAAGAAATGAATATGTTCTGGATGTTCAAGGGGAAGTTGTTGGAAGAAGTGAAGGAACGATTAATGAAAACATAAAAACAGGTAAAATTGAAATTAAAGTGGAAAAAGTGTCTATTATAAATGAAGCTAAAACACCACCATTTATGATCGAAAACAATACCGATGTTTCTGAAGATTTACGTTTAAAATATCGTTATTTGGATCTGCGCAGACCTGTTTTATTTGAGACTTTTAAAATGCGTCATAACGTCACGAAATCTTTTCGCAACTTTTTAGATGAAGAAGGCTTTTTAGATGTGGAGACACCAATTTTAACGAAGAGTACTCCAGAGGGGGCACGTGATTATTTAGTGCCTAGCCGAGTGCATCCAGGTGAATTTTATGCACTTCCGCAATCTCCTCAGATTTTTAAGCAATTATTAATGGTTGCTGGTTTTGATAAATATTATCAAATTGCAAGATGCTTTAGAGACGAAGATTTACGTGCTGACCGTCAGCCTGAATTTACCCAAATCGATATTGAAACTAGTTTCTATAGCCAAGAAGATATTATGGCTATGACGGAAAGAATGATGTCCCGTTTGATGAAAGAAGTGAAAGGAATAGATATTGTTACCCCACTTCCAAGATTAACATATGATGAAGCGATGAGCCGCTACGGTTCCGACAAGCCGGATACACGTTTCGGATTGGAATTGGTAGATGTTTCAGAGCTAGTGAAGGATTCTGGATTTAAAGTATTTTCAGGAGCAGTTTCCTCTGGCGGTCAAGTAAAAGCGATTAATGTAAAAGGTGCAGCAGATAAATATTCTAGAAAGGATATTGATGGCTTAACAGAATTTGTATCTGTATATGGTGCTAAAGGCTTAGCGTGGTTAAAAGTGGAGGAAGAAGGCTTAAAAGGTCCTATCTCGAAATTCTTTTCCGAAGAAGAACAAAGTCAGCTAAGTCAACTACTTGAAACAGAAACAGGAGATTTACTATTATTCGTAGCAGATAAAAAATCTGTTGTAGCAGATGCATTAGGTGCATTGCGATTAAAACTTGGAAAAGATCTTCAATTGATTGACCAAAGCAAATTTAATTTCTTATGGGTGACAGATTGGCCGCTATTTGAATATGACGAAGAAGAAGGTCGTTATTATGCAGCCCATCATCCATTTACAATGCCTGTTCGTGAAGAAATCGACAAATTAGAAAGCGATCCTGCAAGTGTTAAAGCACAAGCTTATGACTTGGTGCTTAATGGCTATGAGCTTGGTGGTGGATCTCTACGTATTTTTGAACGGGATGTTCAAGAAAAAATGTTTAAAACACTTGGATTTACAAAAGAACAAGCTAGGGAACAGTTTGGTTTCTTACTTGATGCTTTTGATTATGGTACACCTCCACACGGTGGCATTGCCCTTGGTTTAGATCGAATTGTCATGCTGCTTGCCGGAAGAACAAATCTTCGTGATACCATAGCATTTCCGAAAACAGCAAGTGCAAGTTGTCTGCTAACGGAAGCGCCTGGTGAAGTTAGCCAAGAACAATTGGATGAACTAAGCTTAACTTTAAACTTGAAGAAAAAATCAGAATAAATCAGAGACTAGTGTCGAAATTAGTCAATCAATTCCACCTTTAGTCACATTGAAATGAAAAAGAAACCGTGATATTCTATTTACAAGCAGATGAGTCCTGATGTGTTCGTGTAGACACCTTATCGTTTTGACCGAACATATTAACTTTGGGAGTTCGGAGTTTCCGACTGGCATACATGCCTTCAAAGAAAAGGACGTATAAAAGTTGGGGCAGAACACCCACCTGCCGATGAGCGGGATCAAAACAAAAGGATTTTTGTTAACGGCATGATTGGGGCTCATCACCTATAACATTACAATTAACTCTCTAGATAATAGGGAGTTTTTTTATTTGCATTAGTGATAATTCATATTGCAATTCAACTATGAATTGTTTATTCTTAATCAAGTAAATAAAGATATTTTTTGGAAAGGCTCTTTTCTTAACATATGTTGTTTTTGTAGATCAAAACCTTATAAACTCTCTTAATTGGGTTAAGAATAAGGAACTTAAAGAAAAGTTGCCATAAAACTAAGTTCACTTTAGAATTTTTAATATACGAAAACAACAATCTATACGAAAACTTGCTTTGGAGATGATACAAATGCTTCATCAATTTTCACGTAATGAACTTGCTATAGGCGTGGAGGGTCTTGAAAAATTAAAGAATAGTACTGTTGCAATTCTTGGAATTGGCGGTGTGGGTTCCTTTGCTACAGAGGCACTTGCAAGAAGTGGAGTAGGTAAACTAATTTTAGTTGACAAAGATGATGTAGATATTACCAATATAAACCGACAACTTCCGGCACTTCTTTCCACTATTGGGAAACCAAAAGCAGATTTAATGAAAGAAAGAATAAAGGATATAAATCCCGAATGTGAAGTTATCGCGTTAAAAATGTTCTATACAGAAGAAACATACGAAGAATTTTTTAGCCACAATTTGGATTTTGTTGTGGATGCTTCCGACACGATTATTTATAAAATCCACTTAATGAAGGAATGTTTGAAGAGAAATATTCAAATTATCTCAAGCATGGGAGCTGCGAATAAAACGGATCCGACACGCTTGCGTATTGACGATATTTCAAAAACACATACTGATCCGATTGCAAAAGTCATCCGTACTAAGCTTCGGAAAGAAGGGATTCGCAAAGGAATACCAGTCGTTTTTTCAGATGAAAGTCCGATTGTTATTCGTGAAGATATCCGTAAAGTGGTCGGAAAAGAGGATGCCAAGATTCGCAAGGCAAAAATGCCGCCGTCATCCAATGCATTCGTTCCATCGACTGTTGGTTTGTTTATGGCAAGTTATGTAGTCAATTCAATACTAAAAGATATTGAAATTAAACGAGTAAAAGATAAATAAAATAGTAAAATGAGCTGCTGATGTAAGCAGCTCATTTTTTTTGCGAAAATCTATTGACTTGTATTTCTGTATTAGTGTACTATTCAAATAGAACACTAATACAGAAGGTTGGGATACTAGATGACGCCATTCAAAGGATTGTTGAAAAAGGAATTTTCTATTACAAGACTTTGGTTTTTTACCTGGATTATTATTATGCTTATCGCTGTCATTTCCTCCTATATTATTGCCTATCGAATGGATCAGCCAATGGTACCAGTGGGTTTCCATATAGGACTTGCGGTTTTGCATTTCGGTTTTTTACCTATTATGCTATTATCCTCGCTGAAGCTTGAAGGAAAAAACCAATTGTGGCTACACAATCCTCAAAGTAGTAAGGTCTTAATTTTAGCAAAACTAACTGCCTTATTTATCTATCAGTTCATTTCACAAATTATTCTTACTATCTCCGGCTATATTGTTTACGAATATGTCCTGAGTCAGGGGCTGAAAATAGAACCTTTCCCTTATTTAACATTTGTAACATTTTTTCTCCTTCTATTATTAACTGGCTTGTATTTTTCGTGCTGGATCTTATTTTATTGGTGTATTTTTCACTCACTTGGAAAATATCCAGGTATCAAGAAAATAAGATGGTTATTCATCCTAATTTTGTGGTTCATCTTTAACGCCATTGAAACTGCTATCGCGCAAATAGATTCTTTAAGAGATGTAGTAACGAAATGGAAACTCTCGTTGGATATATATCCAAGATTTCATTATGAGGTAACTTCTCATAAATGGAATTTGCATTTTGATATGCAACCAGTATCTATCATTCCAATCTTTATATACGCCATAATCGCAGTTACTCTTTATTTTATTTCCAGCTGGTTATTGGACAAAAAAGTTGAGGTGTAAGAAATGACAGAAGAATTTCAAACATCCAAACCGATTTATATGCAAATTGCCGAACGTATTTTTCAACAAATTGTCAGAGGCGAAATGGCATCCGGGGAAAAGCTAGCATCGGTAAGGGAAATGGCTATACAAACCGGAGTAAATCCAAACACAATCCAAAGGACATATAGTGAGATGGAGAGGATGGGTATAGTGGAAACCAGACGGGGGCAAGGGACTTTTGTGACAGAAAATAAGAAAATATTAGCTGAATTAAAAATTCGATTGCAAACAGATATAATTGAATCATTTGTCAAAAACATGAAAGATATTGGTTTTTCCAAAGATGAAATAGTGCGAGGGTTACAGGATTATTTAAGCGGATGTGATAATCATGATTGAGTTAAGAAATGTATCCAAAAAATATGGAAAGGATTTTACCTTGAAGGATGTATCCATTTCCTTTCATCCTGGGAAGATTTATGGGTTGCTTGGTCCTAATGGTAGTGGGAAATCAACCACCCTTAAAATGATTTGTGGGTTAGTCTATCCAAATAAAGGAGAAATATATGTAGATGGAGAGAATGTAAATCGAGGAATTTCAAGAAAAGTTGCTTACTTGACAGAACTTGATATGTTCTATGAACCGTTTACCGTTGAGCATATGATTGAATTCTATGCCACTCAATTTCCTGATTTCGATATAAGAAAGGCAAATATCCTTGTAAAAGATTTAAAACTGGATCTTACAAAAAAGGTAAAACAATTATCAAAAGGAAATCGTGGCCGTTTGAAACTTGTTCTTGCCCTATCAAGGAAAGCTCCAATCTTGCTTTTAGATGAACCATTTTCGGGATTGGATCCGATGGTAAGGGATTCAATGGTGAAAAGTTTATTAAGCTATATTGATTTTGAAAAACAAACCGTCATTATTGCAACCCATGAAATTGATGAAATTGAACCATTATTAGATGAAGTGCTTGCCATATATAATGGGAACCTAATTGATATACAAAACGTAGAAACATTAAGGGAGGAATATGGGCTTTCTGTATTGCGATGGTTTAAAAACATTGTGGAAGAAAATGAAATATATGGAGGAGAAAAAGAATGAAACCGGCAGTCGAACTAAAGAATGTCACTAAGGTGATTAAAGGTAAAAAAATTATTGATAATCTAAGTTTTACGATAAATGAAGGAGAAGTATTCGGCTTTTTAGGGCCTAACGGTGCTGGAAAGACAACCACTATTCGAATGATTGTTGGCTTAATGGGTATTTCTTCTGGTGAAATTATCATTTGTGGAAATAGCATTACGAAAAACCATGATCAAGCTTTACGCAATGTGGGGGGAATCGTCGAAAACCCTGAAATGTATAAGTTCTTAACGGGGTATCAAAACTTAATGCAGTATGCCCGTATGATCAAGGGAATTACGAAGGAAAAAATAGATGAAGTAGTTAAACTGGTAGGTTTAACGGACCGCATACATGATAAGGTGAAAACCTATTCTTTAGGGATGAGGCAACGTTTAGGGTTAGCGCAAAGTTTGCTTCATGACCCAAAAGTCATGATACTTGATGAGCCAACAAATGGATTGGACCCTGCTGGAATAAGAGAAATCCGTGATCACTTGCGTATCCTCTCGAAAGAAAGAGGCATGGCGGTTATCGTTTCAAGTCACCTCTTATCGGAAATGGAGATGATGTGTGATAGAATTGCTATCATTCAAAAGGGGAAGTTGATTGATGTTCAGCAAGTCCATGATTTTGTTGCAGATGATGTTAATAAATATTTCATTGAAATAGATAGTACCAATCTAAATTCTGTACCAAATCTTACTAATATTGCATTTGATCTTCATGAAAATGGAATTGAAGTGGAAGTAGAAAAGGAAAAAGTTCCGGACGTCATCAAACATTTGGTGGAAAATGGGGTTCGTATTTATGGAGTCAAGGCAGTATCCAAATCACTGGAGGATCGTTTCTTAGAAGTTACTGGCAAGGAGGAAGTTGCAAATGCTTAATCTTATTACGAATGAATGGTTGAAGATTTTTAAACGCACGGGTACGTATGTGATGATAGGCCTCATTATTATTGGGGTCATTGGTATGGGAGCAATACAGAAAATATATTTAGATAAAGACAAACAAAATGATAATTGGAAAACGGAACTAAGTGCGCAAGTGCAAAATGATGAAAAATCATTGAAAGGCATGCCGAAAATTGCAAGAAGCGAAATACAGCAACAAATTGACATTAATAAATATCGAATCGATCATAATATACCACCACAAGAAAAGAAGACGATGTATTCTTTTATAAATGATAGCTCAGAACTTATTACTTTTGCAGGTCTATTTACCATTATCATTGCCGCAGGGATTGTAGCCAGCGAATTCGGATGGGGAACTATTAAATTATTGCTGATTAGACCTATAAAGCGTTCCAAGATTCTGTTATCTAAATACGCAACGGTTATCTTATTCGGTGTTTTAATGACTGCAATACTTTTTGTCAGTTCAGCACTAATCGGTTTAATCCTATTTGGTACAGGAAACGGAAGTAATATTCATCTAGTATATGCAAATGGTCATGTAGTAGAACAAAGCATGCTTTGGTATTTGGTGAAAAAGTTTTTACTTTCGTCCATTGATGTGTTAATGCTAGCAACGATGGCATTTATGATATCAGCGGTATTCAGAAATAGTTCTTTAGCTATTGGAATCTCTATTTTCCTTTTAGTGATGGGTTCAAACGTAACATTGCTTCTTTCAGTGAAATTTGATTGGGCAAAATATATCTTGTTCGCAAATACCAATTTAATGCAATATGTGGATGGATCGCCAATGATAAAAGGGATGACTCTTGGATTCTCTATTACGATGCTCTTTATCTACTTCATTATCTTCCATATACTGGCATTTGCAGTATTTACGAAGCGTGATGTAGCAGCATAAATCAAATGAAAAAAGGAACAATCATTCTGTTCCTTTTTTTTTATTTCTTAATAGTTTTTCATAAATTCCAGCGAGTGCTTGTTCAAATTTTCCTGTTTGCTTTGGCTTATAATATGTTTTCCCTTTTAGTGTATTTGGCATATATTCTTGACTTACCCAACCATTTTCATAATCATGAGGGTATTTATAATCAATCCCTCTTCCTAATTGTTTTGCTCCTTGATAGTGTGCGTCCTTAAGATGCAAAGGGACATCTCCGCTTTTTCCTGCACGGATATCGGCAATTGCCTCATCCATTGCTAAAATAGCTGAGTTTGATTTTGGTGATAAACAAAGCTCAATTACGGCATTTGCGAGAGGAATCCGCGCTTCAGGAAAACCAATTTTTTCAGCGGTTTGTATTGCCGCTAATGTTCTGGCACCGGCTTGTGGACTAGCAAGACCTATATCCTCGTAAGCGATAACCAGCAGGCGTCGACTAATGCTTGGCAGATCGCCGGCTTCAATTAATCGCCCTAGATAGTGAAGGGCTGCATTTACATCACTGCCGCGAATTGATTTTTGAAAAGCACTTAGTACATCGTAATGTCCATCGCCATCTTTGTCATGTGCAAAAGCTTTCTTTTGTAGGCATTCCTCCGCAATATCAACCGTTATGTGAACCATACCATCGGCATCTGGCGGGGTCGACAGAACTGCCAATTCAAGTGCATTAAGAGCACTGCGGACATCTCCATTACTTGCAGAAGCAAAGTGAAGAAAAGCATTTTCTTCCATTTCAATTTGTTTGTTTCCTAATCCTCTTTCAGTATCATGTAGCGCATTCCTTAATGCTTTTTTCATTTCTTCCAGTGTGAGCGGAAATAACTCGAAAATTTGGCAACGGCTACGTATGGCTGGGTTGATTGCATGATAAGGATTGCTAGTTGTTGCCCCTATTAATACAATCATTCCATTTTCTAGGTATGGAAGCAGAAAATCTTGTTTTGTTTTATCTAGCCGATGAACCTCATCAAGCAATAAAATAACTTTGCCGGACATTTTCGCTTCAGCTGCAACTATTTCCATATCTTTTTTATTATTTGTTACCGCATTTAGTTTTCGAAATGCATATTTTGTACTCCCAGCAATGGCGCTAGCGATGGATGTTTTTCCAATCCCGGGGGGACCATATAAAATCATTGAGGATAATTGCTTAGCTGTAACCATGCGGTGGATGATTTTTCCTTCTCCAACTAGATGTTGTTGTCCTGCAACTTCTCCCAAGGTCCTTGGTCTCATACGATAAGCTAATGGTTGATCATTCATATTTCTCTCTCCATGAGTTAATAGATTCGAATTTTATAATAGAAGTATATCATTTCGAATGTCTGAAAATGAAATAACAAGTATTTAATTTCATTCTAACAAATCAGTGGAATTTCAACATAATGCAAAATGTTGTTTGCCTATGCTATAATGTCATAAGTTATAGATACTTTTACCACATGAATTGAGGCGTATTAATGAGGGACAAAGGGATATTAATGGTTCGATTTCTTATTTTTGTGATCGGATTACTTATTATGGCGTTTGGATTGGATTTAATCATTGTGGCTCACTTCGGTGCAACGCCATGGGATGTTTTACATGTGGGATTATTTCAGCATTTTGGCTTAACAATAGGTTCTTGGTCGATAATCATCGGCTTTTTTGTTTTAGGCATATCAGCAATGTTAATGAAAAAATGGCCCAAATTAGGTGCTTATTTAAATATGCTATTAGTTGGAATATTTATGGATGGGTTTATGAATCTGGCTTTTATGATTACACCTGAATCTACTATTGGAAAGATTTTAATGTTTATTGCCGGAGTAGTTATTAATGGAATTGGAATGGGAGTATATATTTCTGCCCAAATGGGTGCTGGACCAAGAGATAGTTTCATGCTGGTTCTTACTAACTTAACAGGTTGGAAAATCGCTCATGTTAGACGCTTAATGGAAGTTTTGGTCTTGATTTTGGGCTGGTTATTTGGCGGACCGATTTATTGGGGAACGATTATTTTTAGTATTTCTATAGGGACGATAGTAGGAATTGCCTTACCTAAATGTCAATTTCTTACCGATGCCATTTTAGCGAGACTACGTAATAAAAATTGGAAAAATGATATAAATAGAGGTGCTAGTGTATGAAGATTTCTACAAAGGGCCGATACGGCTTAACGATTATGATTGAATTAGCAAAGCGATACGGAGATGGTCCTATATCCTTAAAGACGATCGCCCAAATTAACGATTTATCTGAACATTATTTGGAGCAATTAATTGCACCATTGCGAAATGCAGGTCTGGTTAAAAGTATAAGAGGGGCTTATGGAGGGTATATCTTAGCAGATGAACCGTCTAAAATTACTGCAGGTGATATTATAAGAGTTCTGGAAGGCCCTATTAGCCCTGTGGAGGGTATTGAAGAAGAAGAACCTGTGAAACGTTCTCTATGGATTAGAATTCGTGATGCCGTAAAGAATGTTCTCGATAATACTACAATAGAAGATTTAGCAAACTATAAAGATGAAGGGGAAACAGATTCCTACATGTTTTATATATAAGGTGTAGGCAAAATATTTGAGGTGACAGTAATGGAACGTATATATTTAGATCACGCAGCTACATCAGCAGTACATCCAAAAGTGGTAGAAAAAATGGTGGGCATTCTAACAGATTCTTTCGGAAATCCTTCCAGTATCCATTCATATGGTCGTGAGGCAAGACATATTTTGGATGAAGCAAGAACAACGATAGCAGACAGTATTGGTGCACATTTTAATGAAATTATCTTTACAAGCGGTGGAACCGAAAGTGACAACTATGCCATTATTGGTACTGCAGAGGCAAAGAAAGAACAAGGTAAACATATCATTACAAGTAAAATCGAACATCATGCTGTACTACATGCTTGTGAGTACCTAGAAAAAAAGGGATTTGAAATAACATATTTAGATGTTGACCAGAATGGCAGAATCAACATTGAAGATGTGAAGAGTGCCCTTCGCGATGATACGATACTTGTAACTATCATGTATGGAAACAATGAAGTCGGTAGTATTCAGCCTATAAAGGAAATTGGTGAGGTTCTAAAGGATCACAAGGCATATTTTCATACAGATGCTGTTCAAGCATATGGTGTAGTGAAATTAAATGTAGAAGATTTACAAGTAGATATGTTATCTGTTTCTGCTCATAAAATTAATGGACCTAAAGGGGTAGGATTTCTCTATATTCGCAATGGGGTTAAAATTGTACCTCGTTCCCATGGTGGAGAACAGGAGTTAAAAAGACGTGCTGGTACAGAAAATATAAGTTCTATTGCAGGATTTGCAGAAGCTGTAAAAATCTCTCAGGAGACTATGGAGGAAAAACAGGCTTCCTATAAAAAATATAAGGAAACATTTATTGATATATTAACAAAAAATCAAGTCGAATTTTCGTTGAACGGAACGATTGAACAATCGCTTCCGCATGTTTTAAATATAAGCTTTCCTGGAACGGACGTAGAATCCTTGCTGGTGAATTTAGACTTAGCTGGCATAGCGGCTTCAAGCGGGTCTGCATGTACAGCGGGTTCTATTGAACCATCACATGTATTAGTAGCAATGCATGGAAAAAATTCTGAGCAACTTAGAAATTCCATACGTTTCAGCTTTGGTATTACTAACACGATGGAGCAGATTGAAGAAGCTGCTGAAAAGATATCTGAGATTGTACGTCGATTCCAGGCATAGTGATAGTTGAAAGTAGGAGATAAAAAATGAATAAATCACCAAAAGATACAAGAGTAGTGGTCGGTATGTCAGGAGGAGTAGATTCCTCTGTGGCCGCATTGCTTTTAAAAGAACAAGGTTATGATGTTATCGGAATTTTTATGAAAAATTGGGATGACACAGATGAGTTTGGTGTCTGTACTGCTACAGAAGATTATAATGACGTCATTAGAGTATGTAATCAAATTGGGATCCCATACTATGCAGTGAATTTTGAAAAACAATATTGGGATAAGGTTTTCACCTACTTTCTAGATGAATATAAAGCGGGCAGAACGCCAAACCCAGATGTAATGTGCAATAAAGAAATCAAATTTAAGGCTTTTCTAGAACATGCTATGAATTTAGGCGCAGACTATTTGGCAACAGGACACTATGCGCAAGTAGCATTTCAAGATGGTGAATATAAAATGTTAAGAGGTTTAGATGATAATAAGGACCAAACATATTTCCTAAACCAATTGCAACAACATCAACTTGAAAAAGTAATGTTCCCAATTGGGAATATTAATAAAAAACAAGTACGTGAAATTGCTGCAAATGCTGGACTTGCTACCGCTACAAAAAAGGATAGTACAGGGATTTGCTTTATAGGTGAAAGAAACTTCAAGGAATTTCTAAGTAACTATCTACCTGCACAAAAAGGGCAAATGAAAACCTTAGACGGTAAAGTTATGGGGACACATGACGGTCTTATGTACTATACAATCGGACAAAGACATGGCCTAGGAATTGGTGGATCAGGTGATCCTTGGTTTGTAGTAGGAAAGGATTTAAAGGAAAATGTGCTTTTCGTAGAACAAGGATTTGATCATGATTCATTGTATTCTGATTCCATTACAGCAGTTAAAGTAAGCTGGGTATCTGATCGTAAAAAGCCAGAAAGCTTTGAATGTACGGCTAAATTCCGTTATCGTCAACCAGATCATAAAGTAACGGTACAAATTTTACCAAATGATGAAGTAAAGGTAATATTTGATGAACCGATTCGTGCTGTTACACCTGGACAAGCTGTCGTATTTTATGATGGCGAGGAATGTCTTGGAGGAGCCACCATTGATAAAATCTATAAAAAAGAACAACAATTATTATATGTTGGTTAGGTCTTTGCACATAATTTGCGAGATACCATACTAGCAAGATTAAATTGTAAATTCGCTAGAAATTTTCCGATAATTCATCTGTAAAAAATGGCCGCTGTACTCTCATTGAGTTGAGCGGTCATTTTTTTTCACTTTCGTGTTATAATTTGCATATAAACTATGTGCGGAGTGTGAATAATGGATAAGAATAAACAAGGGATTGAAAGTTTAAAAGCTGGAAAATATGAGGATGCCATTAAATTTTTTAGCGAAGCTATTGAAGAAAATCCAATGGATCCAGTGGCATATATTAATTTTGGGAATGTCCTTACTGCAGTAGGGGAAAATGAACGTGCTATTAACTTTTATTCTAAGGCAATTGAGCTCGATGAAAATGCTTCAGCTGCTTATTATTGTTTGGGGAATTTATACTTTAATCTAAATAATTTTTCTGATGCAGCCGTTCAGTTTGAGAAGGCTATGAGAAACGGTCTTCAAACGAACGATGTTTATTATATGCTGGGCATGTGTTTTGTCAACATGGATAATGTAAAACTTGC
The DNA here is from genome assembly GCF_002844575.1 of Heyndrickxia camelliae. GTDB lineage: Bacteria > Bacillota > Bacilli > Bacillales > Bacillaceae_C > Margalitia > Margalitia camelliae. The sequence goes on along the minus strand of NZ_PIQO01000006.1, from coordinate 138,941 downwards.
AATTCCGTATTTACAAAGAAGTGTTGAATTAAATGAAGAAGATGTAGAAGCTCGTTTTCAATATGGACTTGCATTAGCAAAGAGTGAATTATATAAGGAAGCTGTTGCACAGTTTGAAGAAGTTGTAAAACAAGACATTCATCATGCAGATGCTTTTTATAACTTAGGAGTAGCTTATTTGGGAATTTATAACAATCCAGATAGAGCGCTTGGTTATTTCACGAAAGCATTAGACATCCAGCCTGATCATATGTTAGCTGGTTATGGATTGAAAATGATAGAAAAAATAAAAGGCCCGCAGTAAGGGGGACTTTATTTGGAACGGCAAAATTCAATGGATTTATTCGAAAATGAGGAAAAGTTCATTAAAGGCAGACATTTAGTGACGATTTTCCATAATGAGCAAAATCTATATTCTGTTATTCGCATTAGAGTCGATGAGACGAATGATAATAGTGCGGATAAAGAGGCAATTATTACTGGTCATTTTCCTAAGATGCATGAACAGGAGACTTATATTTTTTACGGTGCTTTTCAAGAGCATCCAAAATTTGGTCTTCAATTTAATGCAAAGCACTTTAAGAAGGAAATTCCTCATACAAAGCAAGGAATCATAGGTTATCTTTCCAGCGAATTATTTAATGGAATTGGTAAAAAAACTGCAGAGCGGATAGTGGATGAATTAGGTGAAAATGCTATTAGTAAGATATTAGAGCAGCCATCCTTGCTAGATAAGGTGCCAAAGCTTCCGCCTGAAAAGGCAAAGCTCCTCTATGATACATTAATGGAACATCAGGGCTTAGAACAGGTTATGATCGGACTTAATCAATATGGATTTGGACCGCAAATCTCCATGAAAATTTATCAAATGTATAAGGAGCAGACCTTAGAAATAATTCGCAAGAACCCTTATCGACTTGTGGAGGATATTGAAGGTATCGGGTTTGGGAGAGCGGATGAACTTGGTAAATCACTTGGAATAACTGGCAATCATCCAGATCGTATAAAGGCTGGAATTAAATATACGGTGGAAATTGAATGTCTCCAGAATGGACATGTTTATGTAGATGCAGAAGAATTATTGCCTCAAGTTAAAAAACTACTTGAATACCATCAATCATACGAAATACAATTTACGGAAATCTCCACGGAATTATTAAAAATGGAGGAGGAAAGCAAATTAGTTATAGATAATAAACGAATATATCTTCCATCTCTTTATTTTTCTGAAAAAGGAATTGTAACAAACATCCAGAGAATTTTGGCACAAGACGAATATAAGGATCAATTTCCAGAGTCCGAATTTCTGTTAGCATTAGGCAATTTAGAAGAACGAATTAATGTACAATATGCTCCGTCTCAAAAAGAAGCGATTCAAACTGCATTAATGTCACCAATGATGATATTGACAGGAGGACCTGGTACAGGGAAAACTACTGTTATTAAAGGTATTGTCGAGCTATACTCTGAATTGCACGGGTGCTCATTAAATCCTAAAGACTATAGTAAGGATAATCCATTCCCGATCATTTTAGCAGCACCAACTGGGAGAGCTGCTAAACGTATGTCAGAATCTACAGGTTTGCCTGCTATGACAATTCACCGCTTGTTAGGAATGACAGGTCAGGAAGGAATGGACACCGATGATGATAGGAAAGTAGATGGCAAATTCATTATTGTGGATGAAATGTCCATGGTGGATACATGGCTAGCCCATCAATTGCTAAAGGCGTTGCCAGACCATATACAAGTTATCTTAGTTGGGGATGAGGATCAGCTGCCATCCGTTGGACCTGGGGTAGTCCTTAAAGATTTATTACGTTCAAAAGCCATTCCTACAGTAAAATTAACAGATATTTACAGGCAAGCTGATGGCTCATCCATTATCGAGTTAGCGCATGAAATAAAAAATGGCCGTATGCCGCCAAACCTAATGAAACAGTATAATGATCGATCATTTATCAAGTGCACTACACAACAAATTCCGGAAGTAGTAGAAAAAGTTGTTTTGAGTGCAAAAAGAAAAGGATATTCAGCGAAGGATATACAAATTTTAGCGCCGATGTATCGAGGACCAGCAGGAATTGACCGATTAAATTCTATGCTTCAAGAAATTCTTAATCCGAATACCGGGAAAAATCGAAAAGAGCTTCAATTTGGGGATGTAAAATACCGAATTGGGGATAAAGTGCTTCAGCTTGTTAACCAACCTGAACAACATGTATTTAATGGAGACATAGGTGAGATTATTTCGATTTTTTATGCAAAGGAAAATACCGAAAAGCAAGATATGATTATTATCTCCTTTGATGGTACGGAAGTAACGTATACACGGCAAGATTTTAATCAATTTACACATGCATTTTGTTGTTCTATTCATAAATCGCAAGGCAGCGAGTTTCCAATTGTTATTTTACCTGTTGTGAAAAGCTATTACCGTATGCTCCGCAGAAATTTATTATATACGGCTATTACAAGAAGCAAGCAATTTCTCATTTTATGCGGGGAAGAAGAAGCATTTCGTCTAGGAGTAGAACGGGAAGATGATGGGCAGAGAAAAACAACTTTGTGTGAAAAATTGAGTTTGCTTGATCATTCTTCCCTCGAAGATCAACCAAAAAGGTCGGATCATTTTATTTTAACGGAAGATACGATTCTTACCGTTGACCCAATGATTGGCATGGAAAACGTTACACCTTATGATTTTATGGTTTAAGGCGTAAAATAGAAATGTTCGAAAAGGTGGGGGATGCTTTTGCGAACATATTCTCTTCTGAAGAACATGCCGGTTTATGACTGTAATGGGTGCTTAGTGGGAGAAGTTTGTGATATCTGTATTACAGATGAGGGAAGAGTAAAATCCTTAATAGTAAAAAGCAAAGGTTTCTTTCATAAGCTGTACAGTGTGCCAATGGCTGAAGTGAAGTCCTTTGGACGGCAGGCTATTGTACTTCAAAAATGTGAGCAATGGACCAAATATAAAGAGACACATAATGAATATTCTATGTTTCATTATCAGCCTATTGCTCAACGGTATATGATATCAGGCAGCGGCGAGGAGTTAGGGTTACTGGAGGACGTATATTTTCAAGAAGAAGTGGGCACAATCATAGGATACGAGCTTACGGATGGCTTTTTTTCCGATATGTTGGAAGGGAAGCGAGTTATTCATTCAGCCCATCCTCCGAAGTTTGGGAAGGATGCCATCATCGTGACTGTAAAACCATTACGAGGTGGAGATATTGCCTATGATGAAGTGTCCAAATTGCCAGAGTAAAGATTTGGGGAAAATTGGGATTAACCAATTTTATTGCTGGAATTGCTTTATTGAATTATCCGTTAACAAAGAGATGATTTACACCCATCAAGTGGAAGAAGACGGATCATTAAGTTCTCTGGACGATTTATTTGATGAAGAATCAAGAAAACTAAGCTAATGGAAAGGGTGCATAGTTTTGAACAAAACGATTGTTTCCTTGCTAGGCTTTGGAGCAGGTATTGCTGCAGCTGCCTATTCGCAGCGCCAAGGATTTAATGGAAAACAAATGCGAAAAATGACAAAACGCTTACGAAAAGCGTTTAAATAACCTTTAAAGCTGTCTCATTTTGAGGCAGCTTTTCTATATACTGCGGATAAATACGCTCCTTTTACAAATAATACAAAAAGGAGTGATAGATATGAAACAGCCTCGTGGGAATTGGCTATATAATCTTAGCGTTATTCTGTTAATATTTATTATTTTATATATTTTATTATTGTTAAAACCTATATGGTCCCCGATTTTAAAGGTCTTGTTCATGTCTTTAATCCCTTTTTTTATAGGGGGCTTTATTACATATTTGCTTCACCCTTTAGTAGAAAAGCTTCATGACAAAGGGATGCATAGAGCACTTGCCATTTCCATCATTTATATCATTTTTTTTGGAGGAATCTGTTATGGTATTTATTTAGGGATTCCGTTATTAATTGAACAAATGAAGGATTTATCCGATCATTTACCAGAATTCGCTAGCCAATATCGGAACTGGATTCAACAATTACATGATTCCACTTCTAGGTTTCCAGACGGCATACAAGATCAAATCGATAAACGGATAGACCGTTTTGAAATTTGGTTAAATGAGTATTTAGTGAAAATTATTAATACGATGATGAAATTGGTGAATTTTATATTTATCCTTGCAATCATTCCGTTTATTTCCTTCTACTTTTTAAAGGATATAGAGGCGGTTAAAAAATCTGCTTGGTATATCACCCCTAAAAAATGGAGAAAACGGGCGATTTCTTTTTTAAAAGACGTAGATCTGTCTATTGGGAGCTATATTCGAGGTCAATTATTGGTTTGTTTTTTAATTGGATTAATTTCAACTATAGCCTTTTGGGTGCTTGGGATTCGTTACCCTGTTTTACTGGGTTTAATAGTCGGTATTACCAATATTATTCCATATTTTGGACCGATTATCGGGGCCATCCCTGCCGCGATAATTGCGATGACCCTTTCAACAAAACATCTAATATATGTGGTCATTATTATGTTTGTCTTACAATTTCTAGAAGGAAATGTTCTTTCGCCGCTTATTGTTGGTAAGTCCCTGCATTTACATCCGCTTTTTATCATTATGGCATTAATCGTGGGAGAAGAAATCGGCGGTGTCCTGGGATTAATCTTGGCAGTGCCTGTTTTAGCGGTTATTAAAGTTGCATTGATCCATGCAAAATATCATTTTGCCGCTAATAATCAAACGAATAATTGACAAATGGGTAGGAAATTTTTATAATTCGACTATACATATTATTCATTATGTAAATCATTGAAAGATCGAGTATGTTATAGGCCATCTAAGAAGAGAGGAATTTCCACGGCTGAGAGAAATTCTAGATGAAGGATAACAGAAGGCTAATCTGGAGAGCAGCTAAACCCTGCCGTCTTGCCACGTTATAGGCACCCAAGAGTTAGGCATTCATTTGGTCTGTCTAAAATCAGGGTGGTACCGCGAGTCAATCTCTCGTCCCTGCAATACCAGGGATGGGGGATTTTTTTTATTTTGAGATATTGTCTCATAAATTTAACAAGTTTAGACTCTCTGTCTAACCTATTTCAAATTAAGGAGGATTAATATGAAAAAACTAACAGGAGCTCAAATACGTCAAATGTTTCTGGACTTTTTTCAAGAAAAAGGCCATAAGGTTGAGCCAAGTGCATCACTTATTCCACATGAAGACCCATCATTACTTTGGATAAATAGTGGGGTTGCAACACTAAAAAAATATTTTGATGGACGTGTAATTCCCGAAAATCCAAGAATTGTAAATGCGCAAAAAGCGATCCGTACCAATGACATTGAAAACGTTGGGAAAACTGCCCGCCATCATACATTCTTCGAAATGATGGGGAATTTCTCCATCGGGGATTATTTTAAAGAGGAAGCCATAACATGGGCATGGGAGTTTTTAACAAGTCCTGAATGGATTGGCTTTGATCCAGAAAAATTATCTGTAACTATTCATCCTGAGGATGAAGAAGCATTTGAATTATGGAATAAAAAAATTGGTATTCCAGAAGAAAGAATTATCCGTTTGGAGGAAAATTTCTGGGATATCGGTGAAGGACCAAGTGGACCTAATACAGAGATATTCTATGACCGTGGTCCAAAATATGGGGATGATGAAAATGATCCAGAATTATATCCAGGTGGAGAAAATGAAAGATATTTAGAAGTTTGGAATCTTGTATTTTCTCAATTCAATCATAATCCTGATGGTTCCTATACACCACTTCCTAAGAAGAACATTGATACAGGTATGGGATTAGAAAGAATGGCATCAGTTGTTCAGGATGTTCCTACTAATTTTGATACAGACCTATTTATGCCTATAATAAAAGAGACCGAAAAAATCTCTGGAGCTGCATATGGAAAAGATAAAACTCTTGATACTGCCTTTAAGGTAATCGCAGATCACATTCGAACAGTTGCATTTGCTGTAAGTGATGGTGCGCTTCCTTCTAATGAAGGACGTGGATATGTATTAAGACGTTTGCTTCGCAGGGCAGTAAGATATGCTAAAAATATCAATATTGGGGAACCATTTATGTATAAATTAGTGCCTGTTGTGGCAGAAATTATGGTTGATTATTATCCTCAAGTAAAGGAAAAAACTGAGTTTATCCAAAAAGTAATCAAAAATGAGGAAGAACGTTTCCATGAAACTCTGCATGAAGGTTTGTCTATACTATCTTTAGTTATGAAAAAAGCCAAAGAGGAAGGGAAAGAGACAATCTCAGGTTCAGATGTTTTCCGCTTATATGACACTTATGGATTCCCAGTCGAGCTCACGGAAGAATATGCAGAAGAAGAAGGCTTAAAGGTCGATCACGAAGGCTTTGAAGTGGAAATGCAAAATCAAAGGGAGCGTGCTCGTAAGGCTCGTCAAGATGTTGGATCTATGCAGGTTCAAGGCGGTATTCTAGGAGAAATTAAAGTTGAAAGTGAATTCGTTGGATATCAAACCTTAGAAACAAATGCCAAAGTGATAGCAATTGTAAAAGATGGCGAATTAGTTACAGAAGTGCAAACTGGAGACGAAATCCAATTTGTATTGGATCAAACCCCATTCTATGCGGAAAGTGGTGGTCAAGTAGCAGATGCAGGAACCTTAACAGCAGATGGGTTAAAGGTAACAGTCAAAGATGTTCAAAAAGCTCCAAACGGTCAGAATTTACATCATGCAATTGTAGAACAAGGCAGTTTAACATTGGATCAAGAAGTTTTTGCAGAAGTAAATCGTGTAAATCGAAATAAAATCATTAAGAATCACTCTGCAACTCATTTATTGCATCAAGCATTAAAGGATGTTCTTGGAACACATGTTAATCAGGCTGGTTCACTTGTAGAACCAGGTAGACTTCGTTTTGATTTTTCCCATTTTGGGCAAATTACTCCTGAAGAACTTGTAAAGATTGAAGAAATCGTCAATGAAAAAATCTGGGCTAGTTTACCAGTGAACATCGACTTGAAAAATATTGACGATGCAAAGGCAATGGGAGCAATGGCTTTATTTGGTGAGAAATATGGTGAGATTGTCAGAGTTGTTTCGATGGGAGATTACAGCTTAGAATTATGCGGTGGATGTCATGTTCCTAATACCTCGACAATTGGTCTATTTAAAATCGTATCGGAAAGCGGAATAGGAGCAGGAACTAGACGAATTGAAGCGGTGACAGGAGAAGCTGCTTACCATTTAATGAATGAGCAAATTCAAACGTTAAATCAGGCAGCATATGCTTTAAAAACAAATCCGAAAGATATTTTAACTAGAATTGAAAATGTCCAAACAGAAATAAAAGAATTACAAAGGGAAAATGAATCCCTTTCTGCAAAACTTTCCAATATTGAAGCGGGAAGTCTTTCCGAATCTGCAAAAGAATTGAATGGCATAAAGCTTATTGTAAGTAAGGTTCAAGCACAAGATTCGAATAATCTTCGAAATATGGTGGATGAACTGAAAGAAAAACTGGGTTCAGGTATTGTAGTGCTTGGATCTGTACAAGATGATAAAGTAAATATCATTGCAGGTGTCACCAAAGATTTAGTCGAAAAAGGATATCATGCAGGTAAATTGGTGAAAGAAGTTGCATCACGCTGCGGCGGAGGCGGAGGAGGTCGTCCGGATCTAGCTCAGGCTGGTGGAAAAGATCCTGCAAAACTTGATTCTGCACTACAATATGTGGAAGAATGGATAAAATCCATTTGATTAGTATAAAAAGTGGTGTACAATGGTAATAAAGTTTGAATAAGGTTCTTGTTTAGAAATGGACAAGCCTTAAAGTGAGGTGCTGTAAGATGAGCTCTTTTGACAAAACCATGCGATTTAACTTTTCGGAGGAACCTTTCGAACATGATGTGAAGGAAGTGCTTTTGCAAGTATATGAAGCACTTCAAGAGAAGGGGTATAATCCGATAAATCAAATTGTCGGTTACTTGCTTTCCGGTGATCCTGCATACATTCCAAGACATTATGATGCCAGAAACATTATTCGAAAGCTCGAACGTGATGAAATCATCGAAGAATTAGTTAAATCGTATTTAAAACAGCATCGTGAGGGATACTAATTGAGAATAATGGGTCTAGACGTTGGATCCAAAACAGTTGGAGTTGCCATTAGTGATGAACTGGGTTGGACAGCACAAGGTATTGAAACCATTTCTATTGATGAGGAAAATGGAAAATTTGGTTTTGAACGTGTACAAGAACTAGCGAGCGATTATAAAATCGAAAAAATTGTTGTCGGTTTTCCAAAAAACATGAATAATACAGTAGGACCAAGGGGAGAAGCATCTTTGGCGTATGCTGATAAATTAAAAGATCTTCTTGGCCTTCCTGTTATCATGTGGGATGAAAGAATGAGTACAATGGCCGCTGAGAGAGTGTTACTGGAAGCTGATGTAAGCAGGAAAAAAAGAAAAAAGGTAATTGATAAAATGGCTGCAGTCATGATTTTGCAAGGGTTTCTTGACAGCCAATTATAATGAGGTGAAAAAATGGCACATGAACATGAAGAACATCAACATATTACAGTAGTAGACGAGAACGGAAATGAGCAATTATTTGAAGTGCTCTTTACTTTCGACTCCGAGGATTTTGGTAAATCATATGTCCTCTATTATCCTATAGGTGCTGAAGAAGACGATAATGAAGAAATTGAAATTCATGCTTCCTCTTATGTACAACATGAAGATGGTACAGAAGGAGATCTTCAACCAATAGAAACAGACGAAGAATGGGATATGATTGAAGAAATGTTGAACACATTTCTAGATGAAGAAGAGGAAGAATAAAGAATTAGAAGCCGACTTAGTTTTTCTAGGTCGGTTTTTTATTTTTCTTTTTTATTCCTTACTTTTCGATCATTTTCATAAAATAAATCGAAAATGACGAAATTTGTAGTATAATGTACTGGGAAAAATAACATAGAGGAATGGTTAAGGACTATTGGAAAAATAATATATAAAACTTTTCGAGGTGTGCAATAAAAAGCAATTTTTTGCAAAAGGAGTGTAATCTATTTGACAGATAAACAGCAAAGTGGGAAATCTTCCAATGAAATAATGGAAAAATTATTAGCCAGACAAACAGAAGCAAGAACCATAAGAAGAATTGTCGGGATAATTAGTATTTCCATCATTATCATTATTGGAGCTTTAGTTTTATCAGGTTATTTATATGTGAAATCTGCTTTAAAACCCGTAAATTCAAAAAGTGAACAACAAAAAAGGGTGGTAATTCCGATTGGTTCCAGCGTCTCTTCTATTGGGAATATTTTAGAAGAGAAAGGAATAATAAAAAGTGGATTTATCTTCAAATATTACGTTAAATTCAACAATGAGACCGGATTTCAAGCGGGTACATACAGATTATCTCCCGCTATGACATTAGATGAAATCGTTAAATATTTGAAAACAGGGAAGTTAACAAAAAATGCAGAAATAAAATTAGCCATACCAGAAGGAGTGCAACTTACAGAGATCTCCAATATTATTGCGAAGCATACCCAATATAAAAATGTGGAAATAATGAAACAATTGGATGATACAAAATTTGTCACGAAACTGATGAAAAAGTATCCTGATTTATTATCGAAAGATATCTTAAATCCTAAAATCAAACATCCTCTGGAAGGATATTTATTCCCTGCTACTTATTATTTTTACGAAAAGAGGCCATCACTAGATTCCATCATCGTGAAAATGCTGGATAAAACAAATATAGAGATGAAAAAGTATCAGGAAGATATGAACAAGAAGCAATTGACTCCTCAGAAAATGCTTATTATGGCCTCATTAATTGAGGAAGAGGCGACGAGCAAGGCAGATCGTCATAAAATTTCCAGTGTCTTTTATAACCGTTTAAAAGTCGGGATGCCTCTGCAGACGGATCCAACTGTCCTTTATTCTTTAAATAAGCATAAAGAACGTGTTACTTACAAAGACTTAGAAGTGAATTCACCTTACAATACTTATAGGATTAAGGGACTTCCTCCAAGTCCGATATCAAATGCAGGGGAATTATCAATAGAGGCAGCTATACATCCTTCAAAAACTAATTATCTATACTTTCTCGCTGCTACCAAAACAGGAAAGGTATATTTTTCTTCCACTTTAGCTGAACATAATCAATTAAAGGCTAAATATATTACCAGTCAAAAATAATAGGAGAAAATTCGCATTCCACATGAAAATATGCTAATATAATAAACGGCTATCAAATGGGCGATACATTCATATCGTGCTATAGTAGAAAGCTAAGTCCATTAGCTTTCTACTTTCTTTGTAATGGAGGCTAAAAGAGTGCAAGATAGAATACATACCTATATTGAATCTTTAATTCAAAAAAGAAAGCCGATATTTGTCGAAATGGAGCAATATGCATTAGAACATGATGTTCCTATTATGGAATTGACTGGGATAGAGGCACTGCTGCAAATATTAAGAATACAAGGTCCTACCAAAATTCTTGAAATTGGAACTGCCATAGGTTATTCTGCTATGAGAATGGCAGATGCTTTGCCTAATACAAATATCGTGACGATAGAAAGAGACGAAGAGCGTTTTAATGAGGCAATTCATAATATTACCCGTTCCGGCTTGGACCATCAAATTAAAGTTCTGCATGGTGATGCCTTAGAAATAGTGGAACAGATGAAAGATTTAGGACCTTTTGATGCATTATTTATAGACGCAGCAAAAGGGCAGTATTTGAAATTTTTTGAAATGTATACGCCTTTCTTATCACATGACGGAATTATTTACACAGACAATGTATTATTTAAAGGGCTAGTAGCAGAAGAATACATTGAAAGTAAACGGACAAGAAATTTAGTGAAGAAAATTAATCATTATAATGAATGGCTAATGAACCACAATGAGTACATTACATCCATTATTCCAGTCGGTGATGGACTTGCCATCAGCAAAAGAAAATAATAAATAAATTATGTAGGTTTTTAGATTGAAGGGAGTTCTATTTAGATGGTACGCAAGCCAGCAGTTATTGGGGTAGCAGGGGGATCAGGGTCAGGAAAAACAAGTGTTACAAATGCTATTTATGACCAGTTTAAAGGTCATTCCATACTAGTGTTAGAGCAAGATTATTATTATAAAGACCAGAGTCATTTGCCTTTTGAAGACCGATTGAGAACCAATTATGATCATCCGCTTGCATTTGATAATGATTTATTAATTGAACATATACAAAAGCTGTTGAAATATGAATCCATTGAAAAACCAGTGTATGATTATACAAAACATACACGTTCTGATAAAAGGATACTTGTAGAGCCGAAGGATGTCATCATTTTAGAAGGAATTTTAGTATTGGAAGATGAAAGATTGCGCAACTTAATGGATATAAAACTTTTCGTTGATACGGATGCTGATTTAAGAATTATAAGACGCCTGCTTAGGGATATCGAGGATCGCGGAAGAACAATGGATTCTGTCATTGATCAGTATATAAATGTTGTAAGACCAATGCACAATCAATTCATAGAACCGACAAAACGATATGCAGATGTCATCATACCGGAAGGCGGACAAAATGTGGTTGCCATCGATTTGGTAAATACTAAAATTCAAACAATTCTTGAACAAAAGTCATTTTTGTAATACGATTATTTATAAAATAATTAGATACACAAAAAGGCGCGACATTTTTTAAGTCGCGCTATGGTGTATTTTATATAACATTTAATGATAGTGAATGGGATAAAAGTGTAGAAGGTTATTTTATCAGTGATGCGTTATCGCATCTGAGATTTTTCTACATAAAAAATAGAATTTATAGGAGTGAAGGGATATGGCTACAGAAAAAGTATTTCCAATGACCGAAGCAGGAAAGGAAAAATTAGAACAAGAACTTGAATATTTGAAAACGGTTAAACGTAAAGAGGTCGTGGAACGAATTAAGATTGCAAGAAGCTTTGGTGACCTTTCGGAAAACTCAGAATACGATTCTGCAAAAGAAGAACAGGCTTTTGTTGAGGGAAGAATTACAACCATTGAAAATATGATTCGCAATGCAAAAATCATTGAAGATGATGGTTCCAATTCTGATACTGTAACGCTAGGAAAATCAGTTACCTTTGTTGAACTGCCTGATGGTGATGAAGAAACATACACAATTGTTGGTAGTGCAGAGGCGGATCCTTTTGAAGGGAAAATCTCCAACGATTCCCCAATTGCAAAAAGCTTATTAGGGAAAAAAGTTGATGAGGAAGTGACGGTTCAAACTCCGGGAGGAGAAATGAGGGTTAGGATTACTTCCGTAAAATAATTAAGATGAAAACATCGATGTTCACGAAATGTGAATATCGATGTTTTTTTTGTGTATTTTAAACATCAAAGTTGGTCAATACTGATAGGGAAATGCCTATTCCATAACGTTATAAAGTGTGGTGTTTAAATGCGAATTAAACGTTATTATGTCTTAGCGGCCCTTATCTTGTTGATGATTATTGCTTTAATGGCTAGACTTGTTCAAATTCAATTATTAGAGACGGAATCTTATTCAAAACATCATATAAACTTATTAAAGGACAGTGTTGCACAAAGGACTCAAGAAATTGTAATTGATGATGGAAGAGGGCAATTTCTTGATCGATTTGGCATGCCATTAACCTATTCAGAGAAAAATGTACTTATTTTATTTCCTTTTTTAAAGAATACTCAATGGAATGAAGATACTGTAGCAAACATATTAAATATCCCTGTCAATAATTTGCAAATGGCGATACAAAATGCAAAGGAGCCATTTGTATTTGGCGGGAAGGACCCATATATTTTGGATGAGAAACAAATGAAGAGTATAAACCGTTTAAAAATACCTGGAGTATTTGCTGTTAAGAAACGATCCCCTGATAATAACAATCCCGCAAAACAGCTTATTGGAATAGTCGGAGAACAAGCAGAAACCTTTTTGAAAAGATATCCAGATAAAAAGGGGATGCAAAATGAGAAAATTGGGATAACGGGTTTGCAGAAGCAATTTGATGAATTTTTATTACCGGAAGGAGAGTCTAAGCTTGTGTTCCATGTTGACGCACTCGGCGCACCGCTTTTTGGAGTGGATGTTAAATATACGGGATCCGGTAATCCCTATTACCCTGTAAATGTTCAAACGACCATTGATAAAAATATACAAGAGAAAATGGAAAAGCTTGTAGATCAATATCACATAAATAAGGGTGGGGTAGTTCTATTAGATATCGAGAGCAATGAAATACTTGCAAGTGTATCAAGGCCAGCTATGGATCCAAACCATCCCTTTGCAGGTGGGGCAGCAGTAAATATGATGACAACAGAGCAAATTCCGGGTTCCGTTTTCAAAACCGTAACAGCTGCAGCCACCATTGAAAAGCTTGATGTTCAAAAAAATGAATTATTTCATTGTAGTGAAAATATGTATGGAAAACCTGATAAGCGTAAACTTGGCGACTTAAATTTTGAGGAAGCTTTTTCACAAAGCTGTAACCGTGCATTTGGGGATTTAGCCAAAAGATTAAAAGATAATAATCCAAATCTTTTAGAAGAATATGCAAATAAATTGGGGTTAATTGGACAAATCAGCTGGCATGGCGATGTTTATCATCTGGAAGATTTTCAGCAGCTCCAGGTAGATAAAGGAAAAATATTTGCTAGTTTCGAAAGTGAAAAAGATAATAATTTAGTCGCTCAAACGGGTATAGGACAGCAAGAAGTAAGAGTAACCCCTTTGGGTGTTGCAAATATGATGGCTACGATTGCAAGGGGCGGTCAAAAAGAGATGATCAGAGTTGCTTCAGCATTAAAATATAAGGATGGAACCACTCTTGTTCCATTTGCTGAAAAGAACCTATCAGGCGAAAATATATCACGCGTGACTGCTATAAAGCTGCAGAAAATGTTAAGACATGTTGTAACAAGTGACGCTGGAACTGGCAAATGGTTTCAAAATCTGCCTTATGACGTGGCAGGAAAATCCGGAACTGCAGAAACTGGGATTTTTAAAGGGAAGGAGCAGCTTCATAACAAATGGTTTGCTGGTTATTTTCCATTTCAACAACCGAAGTATGCATTGGTTGTAGTAAACTTAGGTGTTCCAGAGAATGCAGGAGGGGTAAATCCTCTTTTTGCTGACATTGTAAAATATTTATATGAGGAAGACCATAAGTAAACCATCATAGGAATAAAGATGGATGATTTGCTTTTAAAAGTGATATGTCCTTTTCTCAAATTTAATATCGTGTTATGATATTGACATTGGAAAAGGGAGGTTGAAACATGGCGAATGATTATAATCATCCAAACCGATCTCGCTCATTACAAAGAGCTAAACGCCGAAAAACAAATATTATTTTAAACTCATTAATTGTCATCGTGATATTATTAATTATCATTGTGGCGAGTTTTATATTTTTAGGCGGTGGAAAAGACGATAATAAAAGCTCTGCACCTGCCAATACCGCACATAAGCAAGAAACGTCAATAGATTCGAATAAATCGAAGAGTGAATCAAATGGCGATAAAAATGGCAGTAGTGACGGCACCGTATCCGATAATAATGATAACACAGGGGATTCAAGTGATGATTCTTCTGCGGATAAAGATAGTGACAATAGCCAATTAGATGATTCCAATGTTGTTGCCAACGAAGGTAATGACCCAAATGTGAAAAAAACATATGTAAATCCTAGCTGGAAACCTGTTGGGACAAGTCAAACTGGTGGTCATCAATATTCTTCTGACTTTAATTCAACTGACTGGAAGGAAAAAGAAAAGGCATTATCTTATGCTACGGGAATCCCTTCTGATCAAATGACTATTTGGTATATGTCAAGAGTTGGATCTGACTCTTCTGTAATTGGGACCATTACTTCTAAGAAAGATAAAAAAGCATATCGTGTATATCTTGAATGGATAGACGGTCAAGGCTGGAAACCATCTAAGGTAGAAGAATTAAACCACAATGATAGACAATAAAGAAAAGGATATTAATTCGAGGTGAATTAATATCCTTTTCTTAATTTAAAATGAACGACAGCAGAATAGAATCTTCTTCCGCTTTCATCTACATGCATTTGATGAGAAACAGATGCAACTTCCAGCATAATCGCTTTATTTTGCTCAATTTTTTCATTTATTTGTTTTTCTAAAGTATGTAAATCCGTTCCTTCAAAAATTCAATTTTATCCTCTATCATTTCTAATTGAAAATCCATAATCATCCCTCCAACGCTATTTTAGCTTTCAGAAATCGACGATTCAAGGATTCTTAGTATGTTTTCCTCTTTATTTGTTTTATAATAATGAAAGTGTTGATTTTTGAGTAGAAAGAGGTTATGAAATGAAAGCAGCTATTATTGGAGCAATGGAAGAAGAAGTTGCACTATTACGCGAAAATATAGTGAATCCTAAACTTCAAACGATTGCAGGGTATGAATTTATTTCTGGAATGATGAAAGGAAAGGATGTTGTTCTCCTTCGGTCAGGTATTGGGAAAGTAAATGCGGCGATGTCTACTGCTATTTTATTGCAGGAATTCAAACCAAATGTTGTCATAAATACAGGATCTGCTGGCGGATTTGACCCAAATCTTCAAGTTGGGGATATTGTTATTTCCAATGAAGTTCGTCATCATGATGTAGATGCTACGGTTTTTGGATATGAGTATGGACAGGTTCCGCAAATGCCCCCTGCTTTTAAAGCGGATGAACATTTGATAAAGATTGCCGAAGATTGCGCCATAAAAATAAATGAAATACAGGTAGTAAGAGGGCTAATTGCCACTGGTGATTCATTTATGAGTGATCCTGAAAGAGTAGAAGCTATTCGTGATAAATTTCAAAATCTACAAGCGGTTGAGATGGAAGCAGCTGCTATAGCGCAAGTAGCATACCAATTTAATATTCCATTTGTGATCATTCGTGCTTTATCGGATATTGCCGGAAAAGAATCCAATATTTCATTTGATCAATTCCTTGATAAAGCTGCACGTCACTCCGCAAACTTAGTGATGGATATTGTATCTAGTCTTTAATCAATCATTCGGGAAATAATATTTTTATTTCCCCTATCTTCCATCCTTTCCTACATTTACATACTAAATCACTGTCTATTCTATGTTAAAGTTAAGTTATAGATTCATAGAGAAAGTAAGGTGTGTAAATGTGAATAAAGAAAAGAAATTATATGGAAAGATGAATGATTTTAAAAGATTCGGTTTTACTTTATTGGCATTAACAGCCTTTCTATATTTAGGTGTTGTCATGCCCATTGCCGGCAAAACCTTAATGAAAACTTACACATTAATAGGTGGAACTTTTATACTAATGATATTATCAGCAATATGCTTTTTATTTTCCAATAAATGTCGAAACCAATTATTAGAATCTGAAGAAGGGCAAGAATATCTTCAAAAAAAATAGCGTTGGCAAAACGTTATTTTTTTTTTGCTCTAAATATGTCGAAAAGTGAATACGCTTTATTTTTTCATATAATATTTTCTTCTTGACATACTATTATGTGAGTATGGTATTATATATCTCGTTAACTTAATTCGCATGCGAAATATTTGGATAAGAACGAATTGTTGATGAGGAGGGGGGAAATGAAGCTTCTTAATAATGAAATCATCGAATCATTTACTAAAATAAATAAAGCTATCTACAGACTCTTGAAAAAGGATGCGGAGTCTATAGGTGTTACAGATGTTCAGTTAAAAGCATTATTTCGAATCCAAAATCATCCCAATATTGGACTAAGTGAATTAGCTGAAAATATGAGGTTAACGAATAGTACCGTAAGTGGGGTAATTGACCGTTTAGTGAATCAAAAACTTGTTGACAGGGTAACATCTTCTCATGACCGTCGCGCTGTAACATTGCGTTTGACACAAGAAGGAGAGGATAAGCTAAATAAACTGTTTGGATCGGATTCACTTTTGATTGAAAAGTTAAATCAAATTCAGCAATTTCCACAAGATGAGATTCAGAAGTTACTTCAATTACATGAACGTATATTAGAAACAATGACTATTAAGGAGGAATAATCCATCTATGAATGCAAGACGTATGATTTTAATTAATGTTATCTTACTCATAATCCTGGTTGGAGGAGGATTTACTGGTTACTACTTCTATAATAAATCAGTTAATTATTTATCAACTGACAATGCTCAAATTGCTGGCCAACAAGTTTCCATTGCATCACCTGCAGCAGGTAAACTAGTGAGCTGGAACGGCAAAGTTGGAGATACATTTAACAAAGGCGATAAAATTGGTTCTGTAGATGTTGTAAGTGATAAAGGGGTATCGAGAGTTAATATTACTGCACCTGCAGATGGAACAGTTGTACAATCTACTGCAGTTAAAGATACTTATGTGGGAGCGGGAGTTCCGATTGCGCAAAGCTACGACTTAAATAATTTATGGGTAACAGCAAATATTAAAGAAACAAATATTAATGATGTTAAAGTTGGTCAAGATGTAGATATCTATGTAGATGCATATCCAAATACAACTTTAAGCGGTAAAATTCAATCGATTGGTTTAGCAACAGCGGGTACTTTTTCTTTACTGCCTAGCGATAATGCTTCAGGTAACTATACAAAAGAGGTGCAAGTCATTCCTGTTAAAGTCTCTATCGAAAATTATGGTGGTCTTGATTTAGTTCCTGGTATGAATGTGACTGTGCGAATTCATAAGTAGGTGATATCATGACAATATTTATCGCTAGTTATGTTCTTATATCGGTTATATTGCTTCTCGTTATTAATTTTGCGATTAGAAAAGGGAGAAATAACCGCCAAAATATAAAAGCAAGTGTACCGGATGAATCGGTTACTAGAAAAGAAAAAGTGAGACAGGAAGTTAGGAAAGATGCAAAACAAGAAACAAAAGTGGAAGCGAAAGAAGAAACTTTCCAAAAACCTGTTAATATTCAGCATGAGGAAAAGGAAGAAATAATCGAAGAAAGTCCTCAAACTACATCGATACAGGAAGAGGACGACTCATCAAAAGATGCCACTGTAGCTGATAATTTAATACGCGATACATTGAAAGACAATGCTGTTTCTGAACCTGCATTAGAATACGTCAATGAAGAAGCAGGGAATACAGAAAATGCCGAAGAGAAGAAAACGGCAAAACAAGGACCAACGATTTCACCGGATATTGCCAAGCATCGGGGTAAAATTATTGCGGCAATGATGTTAGGAGCATTTGTCGCCATATTGAATCAAACTCTATTGAATGTTGCAATTCCTCATATAATGAATGATTTAGGAGTAACGGCGAATACTGTACAATGGTTATCAACTGGTTATATGCTTACAAATGGTATCTTCATACCAATAACCGCCTTTTTAATCGCACGATTAGGAACAAGAAAACTATTCCTATCAGCGATATTTGCTTTTACAATAGGATCTGTTATATGTTCTATTTCTACCGGTTTTTCTATGCTTATGATCGGAAGAGTCGTTCAAGCTGCCGGAGCTGGTGTCATCATGCCGCTCTTGATGACTGTATTTATGACTATATTCCCTCCTGAAAAACGTGGGGCTGCAATGGGTTTAATGGGCGTTGCCATGATTTTTGCCCCTGCAATAGGTCCAACGCTATCAGGATGGTTAATTGGACATTTTTCTTGGAGATTATTATTTGATATCGTTATTCCGTTTGGAATATTAGATCTTATCCTAGGCTTTATCTGGATGAAGGATGTAACAAAAGTTACAAAACCAAAATTTGATACATGGGGATTTATTTTCTCCACTATCGGATTTGGATTTTTACTATATGGATTTAGTGAAGCCGGAAATGACGGATGGACGAGTGGGACGGTAATGATCTCACTAATAGTAGGAATTGTGGCCTTAGTTGCCTTTACTATTCGTGAATTCTCAACAGATCATCCTATGCTTGATTTACATGTATTTAAATATGATATTTTTGCTTTGACAACGGTAATAAGTATGGTTATTAATATGGCTATGTTTGCTGCGATGATTCTATTGCCAATTTATTTGCAAAATATCCGTGGATTTACTGCATTGCAATCAGGGCTATTGATGTTGCCTGGTGCCATTATTATGGGGATTATGTCGCCTATATCGGGAAGACTTTTCGATAAAATGGGTGCTAGACCACTTGCCATTATCGGCTTAATTATTACTGTAGCCACTACTTGGCAGTTTACCCATTTAACCATGCAAACAACCTATGCACATATTATGCTTTTATATGTCTTACGGATGTTTGGAATGTCCTTTATTATGATGACTGTTATGACCGAGGGAATGAACCAACTTCCACTTCATTTAACAAGTCATGGTACCGCTGCTTCCAATACAGCACGAACAGTCGCTGGTAGTATAGGTACTGCTTTCTTAGTTACGGTCATGACGACTAGAGCAAGTTTTCATAGCGCCAACTACTCAAATATTATCAGTAGTGCAAACCCTTATATTACAAACAAGCTTTCACAGCTTGGCCAAGGGTTAGCACAAATGGCCGGACTTCCATCTGAAGCTGGTCAAACCTTAGCTACCACTGTTATTTATGGAAAAGTTGCGCAGCAAACTACTGTTAGCGGAATTAATGACGCATTTGTAGTTGCAACAGGAATAGCTGTAGTAGCTCTAATCCTTGCTTTCTTTATCAAAAGATCAAGACCAGCAACAAAAAAATAATTTTCTTAGCCAAAGAGAGGAAACTTTCTTTGGCTTTTTGCATATAGTAGAGGGTCGGCCTTTTTAAGGAGAAAAATAACTTTGTTTTCTTTTCAAAATTAAATCATGTTTTCTTGAAAATTTATGTTTACTTTTATTTTAAAATTGGTTATACTTACCACTGTAAGCAAAAAATTCTTTAAGGAGGTCGTTTGTTATGAAAAAGTTAATCGCAAATGTATCAGCCCTAAATTCATATTGTTCACATTCGACCTTGGATGGATGGTTTCTGTAATTTAACTTCAATAATCCAGCCGTAGGAAGAATGTCTTTCTTCCTGCGGCTTTTTTATGCCCTTTTAGAGGTATGCGTTTTTTTAAGCCGCAGGAGGTTTCGATGACTTTCTGCGGCTTATTTATTTTTAGGTGGTGATTAGAATGTTACTCAATATAATCTTTACAAAAATGAAGGTAAAAAAGAAAAACAATGCAATAAAAGAATACAAACAGGTGCAACATATAGCCGACATTTTAGAGAAAAACAAGTTAAAGCATAATGACATGATGTTAAGACATTATTACTAAGTCCACAACAATAGGTGGTGATAGGTATGATACTGAATGTAATATTTTCAAACTGGAGTATAAGAAAGAAAGCAAAAGCAATAAAGGAATACAAACAATTGCAGCATATAGCGAACATTTTGGAGCAAAACAAGTTAAAACATAACGAAGGGATGTTAAGGCACTATTACTAATTAGAGCGCCAGGTGGTGGTAAATATGATACTGAATCTATTTTTTACAAAGATAAATATTAAAATACCTGTAAAGACGACAGAGCAATACAAAAGAGAACAGCTTAGTATAGAGGTGTATGAGAATAACAAACTTAGGCATGCAGATATGGTAATGAGGAAACTTTATTAATCTTATATTGAATGGGAAATATAGGGAGGTGATAATAATGACGCTCAATTTGATTTTTATTACGGTTACTATTAAAAAGCGAAGAAAAACGACCGAAGAGTATTTACATGAAGAAAATATAGCAAGAATTTACGAAGAAAATAAATTAAAACATAGTGAAATTCTTTTAAGAAATTATTTTTAAACTATCAAAATAGTAAGGAGAGGTTAAAAATGTTTTGCGTATTTCAAATCAAAAGACTAAATTTCATGTGGGTGGAGAAAGATTCCGCCTAACTGTCGAAGATAAGGGGGATATTGATGTTTTTACACATTTTAGTTTGGACGATAAGATTAAAGAAAAGACAAAAAATATAAATGAGGGCTGACAGATTTTATGTCAGCTTTTTTTTATTATATTTTTGTAGGTAAAATATACCGAATATTAATATAAGTCAGATATATCATGAAAACCAAGTGAATTATGAAGTAAAATAGAATGAAATAGTGAAAGGAGATGGACTAAATGGACAAGCATGTTCAAATTATTGGCAGTGAAAGAAAAATTCTTCCTAATGCACGAAGAGCAAGTGAAGCAAATCTAAATGATGAGATTTCTGTTTTGGTTATTGTGCGTCGCCATAGTAAGGATAAAGATTCTTCCGCAATATTAAATGATTGTCAATTCTCCAAAATACACTATACACACGAGATGTTTGAAAAGAACTTTTTTATTCATCCTGATGATTTGAAAATTCTTGAGGATTTTGCTGATGAATATGGTCTTAAAATAAATGAAACCATTTCATCTTCAGGTATTGTAAGTTTAACAGGATCCATTGAGAATTTATCCAGAGCATTTCAAGTGGAAATGGCAGACTATGAACACCCTCATTTCCATTACCGAGGCAGAAATGGATATGTTCACATACCTCAAAAGCTTTCGCATATTATTCATGCAGTTTTGGGATTGGATAATCGGCCACAAACAAAAGCGCATTTTCGACTTATGCAAAACGGTGATATACGGATGAGAAAAAATGGGCAACCATCCTCCTTTACCCCTTTAGAAATAGCAAAATTGTATAACTTTCCGCAGGATATAGATTGTAGTGAACAATGCATCGGAATTATTGAGTTAGGTGGAGGCTACCTTAAGGATGATATCGATCAATATTTTTCTAGGCTGGGTGTTCCCGCACCGGAAATTGTTGATATAGAAGTCGATGGAGCAAAAAATTCACCCACCGGTGACGCGAATGGTCCTGATGGTGAAGTTGCTTTAGATATTGAAATTGCCGCAGCAGTTGCACCGAATGCTAAAATAGCAGTATATTTTGCTCCAAACTCAGATGCAGGATTCTTAAAAGCCATTACAACTGCTATCCATGATAAGGTAAATAAACCTTCTGTTATTTCCATTAGTTGGGGTGCTCCTGAAAAAAGTTGGACAAAACAGGCAATGGATGCTATGAATAAGGCATTTAAAGATGCAGCAGCCCTAGGAATTACCATTCTCTGTGCATCGGGGGACAATGGTTCCTCCGATGGTGTGGATGACGGAACCGTCCATGTTGATTTTCCGGCGTCAAGTCCATTTGTAATAGGATGCGGTGGAACTCGTTTAGAGGGAATAAATGGTTCCATTGCTCGTGAAATTGTTTGGAACGAAGTAAACAATGGATCTACTGGAGGTGGATTTAGCTCTTACTTCATGTCGCCTGAATGGCAAAAAAATCTGCAGAACTCTCAAGAGGAGATACAGAATGAAAGAAGAGGAGTTCCGGATGTAGCCGGAAATGCAGATCCATTAACTGGATATAAAATCTTAGTGGGTGGTCAAGAATATGTATTTGGGGGCACAAGTGCAGTAGCTCCACTTTATGCAGGATTAGTTGCTAATTTAAATCAGCAGCTAGGGCGTCCAATTGGTTTTATTACTCCCTTTTTTTATCAGATGACTTCTTCAAATAACAGCTTTCGGGATATTACAGATGGTAACAATGATACAGTCGGGAATGGTTCTTATGCGGCAACAGTTGGCTGGGACCCTTGTACAGGGCTAGGGAGTATTGATGGTTTGAAGCTATTAAATGCACTGTCAGCTTATTTTTCTTCAAATTTGATTGTTCAATAAGCGGAAGGGATATCCCTTCTGCTTTTTATATTTTCTTGAGTTTTACATACGATGTTGCATAGCTACTGTGTTTGTTTATTTGAGACAAGTAAACAAGAAAATTGTATTCTTTTAAAATATAAATTATTTAAAATAGTCCATGTACGATGTGAAAAATTATGGTATGATTGCTTTTGGAAATATTTCGATTCACTAAACATTATTCGGGAGAACTTTAAGGAGAGAAGTCATTATGACGTATTGGAAGCGTAACTTATGGATACTTTGGGTTGGTGCGTTTTTTACTTCTGCCAGCTACTCAATGGTTATTCCTTTTTTGCCACTATTTCTTCTTCAAATTGGCGTACAGGAACATACAGAAGTGTGGTCGGGGATATTATTTAGTGCGGCTTTTTTTGCAGGTGCCATTGCTTCGCCTTACTGGGGAAGACTGTCTGACCGTTATGGCCGCAAGCCAATGATCATAAGGGCAGGCATAGCACTGTTTGTCATCTATACACTTACGGCCTTTGTAACAAATCCTTATGAATTACTACTTTTAAGGATAATGCAAGGACTCTTATCTGGGTATATACCAGGAGCAATTGCGCTAATTGGAACGAATACACCTAACGACAAAGTAGGTTATGCACTTGCCATGATTTCAACTGCTACAGCCTCAGGAGGTGTTGTTGGCCCATTATTAGGTGGAGGGATAGCCGAAATAGCAGGAAATCGCTTTGCCTTTGCAAGCGCTGGTATTCTTGTCTTTTTATCTACTATGTTAGTAATTTTTTGGGTCAAAGAAAAAAACTTTACTCCAAACAAATCTAAAGGCTCTGTGTTGATGGATATTAAGGAAGCCGCAGCCAACCGCACATTTATGATTGTGATGTTTATGACAGTCATTACGTCATGCTCATTAATGACGATTGAACCAGTTCTTCCATTATATATTGTAAAGCTAGGCGGAGCTGCGGAAAATGCATCATTTATAGCAGGGGTAGTATTTTCATTGCCTGGCATTGCTAGTGTCATCTTCGGGCCGTTTTGGGGAAAATTCGCGGATAAAGTCGGCTTCCGAAAAGTATTAATAATAGGGCTTCTAGGAGGGGCAATCGGTACCTTTGCCCAAATGATATTTGGTCATATTTGGGGATTTTCAATCGTCCGTTTTATGTTCGGAATTTTCTTTTGTGCCGTATTTCCTGCTATCAACGGACTTGTCGTCCGCTCCACCAGAGAAGATTTCAGAGGACGTGCTTTTGGCTTAAATCAAACCGCTAACCAAATTGGCGGCATGATCGGACCAATGATTGGCGGGTTCATTGGCGGAATATTCCCGATACAAACAGTATTTTTCGTAACCGGAATACTCCTAATAGCTGCAATGGGAATGGCCTACCTAGCAAAACAAAAACCACTAAAGAAAGTCTCCACCGTATAGGGTGCCAGGCACCACTCATGGACATTTTGACAAATTGTCCGCCATAGGTGGACAGTGGGGATGGATGAAAGTGAGGATAAGAAAGGAGGCAGAATTTACCTGCTAAATTTATCCCTCGGACAGACACAATTAACCTCCGTTACACATAAGCATTACTATAGGCAACTGCCTAACGGAGGTGAAAAAATGTCCGGAATCTTAACTGCAATCGGTTATTTATTTAAAGAACTGTTTTTTTTGGTTTCCTATGTAAAAAATAACGCTTTTCCACAGCCGCTCTCAGCCAGCGATGAACGGAAGTATTTGCGGAAAATGGCTGAGGGCGATGAAGAAGCCCGGAACATTTTAATTGAGCATAATTTACGCTTAGTTGCTCATATCGTCAAGATGTTATGAGGTTGAAGCAATGTCAACATGATATGGATAAAGCCATTGAAATAACAGGAAGGTTTTTATTGGAGAAATTAAATAAAAGCAAATCAACATCACTTATAACAAGCCTATTTTTAAAGTATGCTTAGGTGAAGATATACCTTTATTTGAATAAAGTTCAGTGAGTAGAGGGAAATGCCGAACAACATTTTGAGCGGATGAAGCAGCACGATATTTCAGAGTAAACTTCTTCGAAAACCATTCATTGTTAAATGGAATAGTTGAACAAGTGACCAGATATGTCACTTTTTAATATACCAGTGAGCATTAGAGATTCTTTAAAGGGAGGATTCTGTTATTAAAAAAGTGGAAACAGTTCGTTCGGCTAAACGGTAAAAAATAACTTAAAAAATACTCTTTACTTTTACAGATTAGTTGTATATAATACTTACAAACGAACAGTTACTTACTTTTAGTAACCTGATTAATAAATTTAAAGTTGCAAAGCATATTTTTTTGTTTAATATCTCGAAATTGAGATATTCGGTATACGAAACAAAAGGAGTTGAAATAACCTAAATTATTGTCTTGGTGAAAAGAAGGTTTATAAGTATTATTCATGATAATGCAATGCTTGATCGCAAGAGAGGAACTTATTAATATTTGTGAACTTGTAAAATTGACTCCATCTAAACGGAAACATACAAAGTAGCTGGTCAATTGATTGTTTGATATAGGTAAAAGTGAGGCAAACTGCGAATGGACAATATAAAATTCAAAGTTCAATTGCAGTAATTCTTAATCTTAGTGGATAGAATGCCTTCTAAAACTCCAGAAGTTAATTTTTGTACCTTATTTAAAAAATTATTGAAAGGACGTGTGTGGAATGAATAAGCAAACAATGGGAATTCACCATATAACAGCAATTGTAGGACATCCACAGGAGAATGTAGATTTTTATGCGGGGGTTTTAGGTTTACGCTTGGTTAAGAAGACTATAAATTTTGATGATCCAGGAACATATCATCTTTATTTCGGAGACGAGGGTGGAAAGCCTGGGA
This sequence comes from Heyndrickxia camelliae, assembly GCF_002844575.1. Lineage (GTDB taxonomy): Bacteria > Bacillota > Bacilli > Bacillales > Bacillaceae_C > Margalitia > Margalitia camelliae. The sequence continues at coordinate 113,334 of NZ_PIQO01000006.1, read as the reverse complement.
CTATCATTACCTTTTTTCCATGGGCAGATGCTGTGCAAGGGAAAATTGGAAGTGGTCAAGTAGGAGTCACTTCTTACGTAGTTCCAAGAGGGGCAATGGATTTTTGGGAAAAACGGTTAACAAAGTTTAATATTCCCTATGATAATACAGAACGGTTTGGAGAGACCTATTTAGAATTTGATGACCCACATGGTCTTCATTTGGAAATTGTTGAAAGAGAAGAAGGAGAAAAAAATACTTGGAAGTTTGGAGAAGTAACACCTGATGTTTCCATAAAGGGGTTTGGAGGTGCTACCTTATTATCTGCTCGCCCAGATAAAACATCTGAACTATTAGAAAATGTGTTAGGGTTAGAAGTTGTTGGAGAAGAAAATGATATCCGTCGTTTCCGTTCGCCAAGTGATATTGGAAATATCATCGATTTAAAATTAACTCCTGTAGGGCGTGGAGAAATGGGGGTAGGAACTGTCCACCATATTGCGTGGAGAGCCAAAGATAATGAAGATCAATTAGATTGGCAAAAATATGTCAGCAAACATGGTTACGGAGTGACACCTGTTAGAGATCGCAATTATTTCAACGCCATTTACTTTAGAGAGCATGGAGAAATATTATTCGAAATTGCTACAGATCCCCCAGGTTTCGCACATGATGAATCATACGCGACAATGGGTGAAAAATTGATGTTGCCGCCACAATACGAAATGTACCGAAGCCGTTTGAATGATATTTTGATTCCGATACAAGTAAAAGAAATAGATTGATTTTACGAAAGGAATGATAATCTTTGCTTTCGATTAACCCATCTTTAAATACAGAAAGAGAAAACTATAAACTATTAATTGGAACCATCATACCAAGACCCATTGCGTTTGTAACGTCGGTTTCAGACAATGGGATCATAAATGGAGCGCCTTTTAGCTACTTCAGTATTGTTTCATCGAATCCGCCGATGATCTCTCTATCGATACAGCGTTCAGGAGGGAAACAAAAGGATACTGCCCGTAATATTATTCATACCAAAGAGTTTGTTGTTCATATCGTGGATGAACAAAACGTCGAAAAGATAAACCAGACAGCTGCAACCCTACCGTCAAATCAGAGCGAAATTGAGTTGGCTGAGTTAACGTTAGTTGATAGTATAAAAATCAAGGTGCCTGGGGTTAACGAGTCTAAGGTTCGGATGGAGTGTACTTTGGAGTACTCCATAGTACTGGGGGAGAATAGCTCGATAGGCTGTGACTTAATTATTGGGAAAATAGTGCAATTTCATATAGACGAGGAAATTTATGAAGAAGGAAGAATTAATCAAGCAGGCTTAGCTGCAGTGAGTAGATTGGCGGGAAATAATTACGCGAAAATTGGTGAGGTATTCTCCATTGAGAGACCGAAATAAAAAGGTGGTGTACAAATGCTAAAAACAGATGGGATTCATCATATATCTGCGATGGTCAATGATGCACAAAGAACCATTGATTTTTATACAGGATTACTGGGGCTTAGATTAGTGAAGAAAACCATTAATTTTGATCGTCCTGAAGTATATCATCTTTACTTTGGAAATGAAACTGGAGATTCTGGAAGCGTTATTACCTTCTTTCCATGGGCTAAACAACTTAAAGGACGGATCGGAACTGGTCAGGTAGGTGCAACGGCATACATGATTCCAAGTGGTTCCATATCATTTTGGGAGAGTCGCTTACAAAAATATCAAATTCCATTTCAATCTTCGTCTAGGTATGGTGAAACATACTTGGAATTTGGTGATCCCGATGGACTTCATATTGAGTTAGTGGAACGAGAAGAAGGATCCATGAATAAATGGAATGCAAGCGAAATCCCTGCGGAATATGCAATTAAAGGTTTTGCCGGAGCGACTCTATTGTCAAAATTTCCTTATAAGACTGCAGAAGTTCTGGAAACTATTTTAGGATTAACCTGTCTTGGTCAAGAAGGTGAATTTCTGAGATTTAAGGCTGTCGGACACCTTGGAAATATCATTGACATTAAGTTATCTGCATCTGTAAGAGGGCTGATGGGTGCGGGAACAGTCCACCATATTGCGTGGAGAGCCAAAGATGATGAACAACATCAGAAGTGGAGAGAATTGCTCGAACAAGAAGAATACTTTCCAACTGAGATTTTAAACCGTAACTACTTTAAAGCATTATATTTTCATGAAGGCGGAGGGATTTTATTTGAAATCGCAACAGATCCACCTGGATTTACAGTTGATGAGCCCATGTCTGAATTAGGGGAAAATCTTATGCTGCCTACATGGCTAGAGGAAAAACGGGAAGAGTTGGTTGAACTACTTCCTCGTGTAGAGGTTAAGAGTTTGAAAGGAGAATAAATAATGCGACATTTTTTTCAAAAAGGGAAAGACCCTTCAAAACCAACTTTACTTTTGCTTCATGGTACAGGTGGTAATGAATTGGATTTACTTCCCGTTGCGGGAAGAGTTGACGATGAAGCATCCTTATTAAGTGTACGGGGAAATGTACTAGAGAATGGAATGCCGCGTTTCTTTCGCCGATTAGCTGAAGGAGTCTTTGATGAAGAAGATCTACTCTTTCGAACAAAGGAGTTAAATGAATTCCTCGATGAAGCAGCTGAAAAATATCAGTTTAAACGAAATAATATAATCGCAATTGGTTATTCCAATGGTGCAAATATAGCAGCAAGTTTATTATTTCACTTTCAAAACGCTATAAAAGGAGCAATTCTACATCATCCTATGGTACCGAGAAGGGGGATTGATCTTCCTGATTTATCAGGAAAAACAGTATTTATTGCTGCAGGGACAAACGATCCAATTTGTTCTTCCTTGGAATCTAGAGAGTTATACACATTATTACAGAATGCTGATGCTGATGTAGAACTTCATTGGGAAAATAGAGGTCATCAGTTAACTGTTGAGGAAGTTGAAGCTGCTGCTAACTGGTATAAACAAAAAGTAATTAATTAAGTTATGATAAATAAATTTGGAGGTATTAATAATGCAAGATTTAGGACTATTATTAATTCGTATTATGATTGGAATTGTGTTCTTCTTTTACGGAACTCAGAAGTTATTTGGATGGTTTGGTGGATATGGAATAAAGGGTACTGGTGGATGGTTTGAATCTATCGGAATTAAGCCTGGAAATGCTGTTGCCGTTCTTAGCGGCCTAGGTGAGTTAGTAAGTGGACTACTATTTATTCTCGGAGTATTTTTACCTGTGGGTGCTGTAATTATTTTAATTATAATGTTAGGCGCAATTGTAAAGGTACATGGACCTAAAGGTTTTGCAAATGGTGCAGGTGGTTACGAATACAATTTGGTGTTGATAGTAGTTGTTATTGGTTTAGCTTTAATAGGTCCAGGGCAATATTCCTTAGATATATTAATAAGATAAAAGACCACTTTTTTTATATTGTAGTAAAAGCCCATTACGGGCTTTTTTTATAAAGTAATACTTTGAAATTATAGCTTGAAATTTTAGTATCATTATGATGTTTATCAATTAAACGAAAGGGCATTCTTCCATATCATGGAGTATTCTTTTCTATTGAATAAGGCGATTTGTTGAAAACCCTTTTCTGGGATTGTCCGTGTTTTTTCTAGATAATGTATGTCAATTTTGTGAGTTTGCTTGTTAATGATAACGATTCTACTTATTATGTGTGCATATATTTAGGATTTGAAAAAGGGAGTCGGGAAACTTGAACAATCGTTGGAATCATTTCATTTATAAATGCTGGTCACCTATTTATGATTATTTTTTTGAGTCGGGAACATTTCGCAAAGCGAGAGAAACAATTTTTAAAGATATCCATCTTGAAAAAGGAAGTAAAGTTCTCTTTGTAGGGGTTGGAACCGGGGCGGATTTACCGTACTTCTTGAATAAAAAATACGAAATAACAGCAATTGATTATTCTAACGAGATGTTACAGGTTGCTAAATCCAAATACAATGACAACTCTTTAACGTTTATGGTAATGGATGCGCAAAACATGAATTTTCCAAATGAATCGATTGATTTTGTTGTCGCAAGTTTAATTCTCAGTGTCGTAGCTGATCCCCAAAGAACAATGATGGAAATGTCCAGGGTTTTAAAGAAGGATGCCAGATTTCTCATATTTGATAAGTTTGAGAAAAGGGATAGTAACTTTTTACTTCAAAGAATCCTTCGCCCTGTGATTAAAATAATGGGTACCGATATAGGATTGGATTTTTATGACATTTTTACAGAAGTTGAGGACCATTGTATAGTGATAGAAGATAAAAATATCATGATGGGTGGGGTATATAGAAAAATAATGGGGATGAAAAAGGAGGATAAGAAATGAAAAAGTCAGGAATTACTGAGTCGAAGCATTGTCACTGCATTTTATACAAACGCTTTAACCGAATAAAAAAGGGACGGTTAGTGTAATAGGGATCTGAACGGTGAAGAAGTGAGCATTCAGTTCTCATACTAGTTAGGTTACAAGTGCTTTGTCGGCGGTTAAAGGATCAAAACCAGTCCACAGCTAAGACTGGCTTTGATGGATTCATTTTTTTGAATAAATCTCCTATTTATCATGCTTTCGAGCTGTTCCATTGGATCTTACTCTCTTTCATACGCTTTTGGTGGTGATTCCAACCATCCTTTATCAATTAAGATATTCATACCGTCCTCAACAAATAAGCCAATGTTTATAAGCGTTCTTATATACAACATATCTATATCTCTTCTTGCAGTTACTGCCAGTGAGTTTCCGAATGACCTTATCTTCATAGCAAACATGTCCACTTTATGAAACAGCATTATTTTATCGGAAAAAGGAGGAAATGTAGATGTTGTAACTAAATGGTCCAGATATGATGGTGATTGCATGTGTTCAATGTGAAGTTTTTCCTTATACTGCTTTACAGCTTTTTCAGTCATAGTTAAACCCCGTTTAAACAAAGCTTTTATCTTTTCATCTTGAACTATCTGATAAAATCCCAATAATAACGCCAAGCTTGTTGTGTTATTCTCAATGTTATCCCACAGATGAATGATCTCTAATGCCTGTAATGGTCGGACTTCACCAATGAATCCTTTTAAGTAACTTTGTTTATCGACCTTATCAATTCCTTCTGGTGTTGGAATGAAAGGAGGTTGTATAATTAATTTTTTTTCCATAAGAACATTATTAATTTGCCCTAAAAAGACTGTAGTACATTCATTACAATATATAAAGAACTCTCTTATATCCTCCCGTAATATTAATGGAACGGCTACTGCGTAGAGACTCATACCTGCCTTAGCAGCATATTTTAGATAGTGAGCATAAAATTCATCTGCGTATAAACGCGGAGCTCCAAGATTTACATCATCTTTAGTAAATCCAATAGGTATTGGGAAGTTATCTTTTTTAAAAAATCCTTCTATCCTATAGATGAAATCCTTTGATAAGGCTAAACCATTTTCCAATAGTGTCCTAATTTCTTCATCCTCACAATGTTGAAGAAAATAACTTAAAATTTGAATCGACATACTGTTTCCCATATATGTAGTCCAAAGTTTTCCCATTTCGAAAGTCGATAAAGGGTGACTCTCATCCATTGCTTTTGAACTAAACTTTAGAGGTTTCATCACATTCATAGGATTTAATTCTTTGTCTGTAGTCATAACTATCCCCTCATGCATTTTTACTTAGCATTACCTGTAGCAAATATTTAATACCATAAATTCTATCCTTTTCGTATTTTTTTGAAAGATAGTTGAAATATGGCATATTTTTTGATGAAACATCTCTTCATTGTCAATACATAAAAAACAGATCCCTCTTTCTTGGCACTGACTGTTTTATCAAGATATCTAAAAAAGGTGTTAGGTGATATCGAGTATGAACCCGTTTATTCGGTGTTTTTATTTGATAATCCTTCTTTCCTATACACTTTTCTGTAATACCAGTAAGATTTACTCTATTTTCCTGCATATATAGTCGTATAAAAAGAGGCTGGGACAAAACGCAGTGAAAATCAAAAAAGCGCATGAAATCAAATTTAAAAACCTTGATTTCATGCGTTTTTGCTTTCGTAGATTTAACCAATTTCAATGATTTTTTTACTTATGTCCAAGCCTCTTTTTGTGTTATTTATGCTGTGAATGTAGAGGTGACCCTTTTGGTATTTTGATAAAAAATATGCCATGTGATAATATCCGTTTCCACCTCACAAGTAAACAGGTTAATCTAATATGGATTAGGTCATTTTTATGGATAGAAATAATACGTTAGTACTCCTACTAATATCCCTGTTATGGCTCCACAAAACACTTCAATTGGTTTGTGTCCTAGCAGTTCTTTTAATTTTTCTCTGTACTCTGCCTTCTTTAAATTAGGATTTTTTAAGGTATCAATAAGTCTATTAAAATCAACTAATAATTTATTTAGAACTTCAGCATGAAAACCAGCATGTCTTCGAACCCCAGTAGCATCGTGCATTACGATAAGGGATACGACAAGAGCAATTGCAAACTCATTTGAATAAATACCAGAAGTTAATCCGATTGCCGTAGTCAACGCGATAATAGTTGATGTATGAGAACTTGGCATTCCACCTGTACTGAACATTAATTTCCACTTTAATTCTCTTGTTGTTAATAAATGAATGGGAATCTTTACAAATTGTGCAATTAGCATACCCATAAGCGCAGCTAAAATTGGATAAGATAATAACATTTTTCCTCCTATTTGTTTAAGAAAATATCGTGCTCAAAGATCGATTAGGATGGCTTTCCTTATGAAGAAAAGATTCATTTACCTAATAGGTCCTCTGTTTATAAAATAACAGTGTAGTACTAAAAATCTCTTATTGTTTTATTAAAGTTTCATTAAAAAGAGCTATATCAAAATAATTAGTGCTAATTTTGATGAATAAAATAATGAATTAATATCTGAACAAGGAAATCAGGATTTAATGGGAATATTAACTCTTAAAACCTAAATAAAACAAGAAAAAATCCAAATATTTCTTCCTTTCTTATTACTATTTTATGGCTCCTTACCATTTTTCGTACTTGGTGAAGACGCCCCTGCTGCTTCAAGACGTTTGGACTCCTATATTGCTTGGTATTTAGTCTTATAAGCCAGTGGTCAACTGTCCATTAATGCTAATATTCCGCTAATCATTAATGGTCAATTATTACGGAATGCTTATTACTCAGAATACTACGCGAATAGTTGAATTGTTCCATTATTTTTCACCGTAATTACCTATGGATTAAACCTGGCCAACAGTGGTTTTATTAGTACAGCAAACAATCAGTTTTTGTAGTGTCCATTCACACAGATTAATAGGATGATATAATATCATTCGTACGGTATATGCTCAATAATCCGCTGTTTTTGTAAAGACGTCTTTTTAAAAAAGCTCCTACACAAAAATTTATGAAAAATTTCACATAAACTATAAGCGGCGTTAATTGAACAGGAAAATATAAAAAACACCGAAATAAATTCGGTGCTTATTTGTATGTGCATTTTTATTTAAATATGTTGTTCGATTGTTGTTGATTTTAGTTTAGCTAACTTTTTCTCTGCCTTACGCTTCGTCAGAAAACGTTGAAGGAAATAAGATCCTAAAACATAAATAACAGCAACAGCTTGTAAGGATAATCCTTCCACATTAGGGAATACACAGAACCAAACTCCGATCCAATCAGGGAACTTTATACCGATTGATGTTGTACTCATCCATCCAGCAAGTTGCATTTCCTGAACAGTTTCTCCAACCATTACGGCAAGAACCATTACTAAAAGGACACCAGTAAACACCAACATTTTCTTGTGTGGAAGTTTCTTCTGAAATAAGAATGTAAGGACACCCACAATCATTGTGAGGGATAATCCAATTAATGTCCCTTGAAGGATAATATCAGATCCAACTTTTAATCTAAGATTTTGAAGGAATAAAACAACTTCAAATCCTTCTCGATAAATGGACGTTAATCCAACGATAAATAAAGACCAAAAAGCACCTTTCGTTACAACATTATCTTTACCGATGTATTGTTGCTTCTTTCTGTTATGGAGACTTATCCACCCAGTCCAATATATTTTATGGAAGAACCAATTAAGAATGACTAATAATACAACAACTGCTAAAATTCCTGTAAATGCTTGAATATCTAATTGAGGTGCATTAACAGAGGAAAGGATAGCAACTACTATAAACCACGTAATTAGAGTAGCAACAAAAGAAACACCAGCTCCTAATGAAATAGGCTTCCAATAGTTATCCTGTTTCTTGCGAATTAGTCCTGAGATAATCGCTGCTAATACTAAAATTGCTTCTAAGCCTTCTCGAAAAACTAAAATGGCAGTATTAATAACTGCTGCACCGGGAGTAATATGACTGGCAGTAGGATCGGGATTTCCTTTAAAATAAATCCCTTGCCAAATTAAAACACCTATTAAAACAATGATGGAAAGAGCGATTAGAATCGTTTTCATATTAAATATTCTTTTAAGCATGTAAGATTCCTCCTAGTATGTAAGTGAAAATGATAATCGTTATCAATTACTAAATATATAATATGGTTTTGTGTGGTTATCGTCAATACTAAAAACGCGTTAAAAGGAAATAAAAAAAGAAATAGTCTATTTTTTATTTTTTCTTGACATAGGGTAGGGGTACCGTATGATAAGAGCTGGAAGCGCAAGGGAAACGTATTTCGTGTAATTAATAGGAGGTTTCAACATTGGTTTCAACTATCTTAGCAATATTTATTTTCTTAATCACCCTCATTTTGGTTATCTGGCAGCCGAAAAATTTATCCATCGGGTGGTCCGCTTGCGGAGGTGCTGTTTTAGCTCTTATAGTGGGAGTCGTTGATTTCAACGATGTTATCGAAGTTACGAAAATTGTGTGGAATGCCACATTTTCTTTTATCGCTATTATTATTATTTCTTTAATCTTAGATGAAATTGGGTTTTTTGAATGGGCGGCCCTCCATATGGCAAGGACGGCAAAAGGTAATGGAATTAAAATGTTTGTCTATGTAAGTATTCTTGGGGCATTGGTTGCAGCATTCTTTGCGAATGACGGAGCAGCCCTTATTTTAACGCCGATAGTACTTGCCATGGTTCGAAACTTGAACCTGGATGAAAAAATGATCTTCCCGTTTATCATTGCAAGTGGATTTATCGCCGATACGACATCTCTTCCACTAGTGGTAAGTAATCTTGTAAATATCGTTTCAGCTGACTTTTTTGGAATTGGGTTTGTTCATTTTGCATCTAAAATGATTATTCCAGACTTATTTTCGTTAGTAGCAAGTATACTTGTTTTATTTCTTTACTTTAGAAGGAATATACCAAAGCAATATGATTTATCGAAATTAAAAAAGCCAGTTGATGCTATTCAAGATAGGAAGATGTTTCGAATGTCTTGGATAGTGCTAGCGGTATTATTAGCAGGTTATTTTATCAGCCAGACATTCCATTTGCCAGTTTCTATTATTGCAGGGGTTATCGCTATCTTCTTTTTACTTATGGGAAGAGAAAGTAAGGCGATTGCAATTAAAAAGGTGTTAAAGGGTGCACCTTGGGCAATCGTATTTTTCTCGATTGGAATGTATGTGGTAGTTTATGGATTGCGAAATGCTGGCCTAACCACTATATTGGGAGATGTCATTCAAGCGGCTGCCAATCATGGTACGCTGGTTGGAACGGTCTCCATGGGATTTTTGGCGGCATTTTTATCTTCTATCATGAATAACATGCCGACCGTCATGATTGATGCTCTTGCGATAAGTGGAACCCATACGGCAGGAGTGATAAAAGAGGGACTGATTTATGCGAATGTCATCGGTTCCGATTTAGGACCAAAAATTACGCCAATCGGCTCATTAGCAACACTCTTATGGCTTCATGTATTAAAAACCAAAGGTGTAAAAATATCATGGGGAACGTATTTTAAAACGGGAATTGTATTAACCATTCCGGTCTTATTCATTACCCTTTTAGGATTGTACCTATGGTTACGACTTATTTAATTAAAATGGATTAAGGAGATTAAGAATGTCTAAAAAAACAATCTACTTTTTATGTACTGGTAACTCCTGCCGCAGCCAAATGGCAGAAGGATGGGCGAAGCAATACTTAGGGGATGAATGGACAGTCAAAAGTGCTGGTATTGAAGCACATGGATTAAATCCTAATGCCGTAAAGGCAATGAAAGAAGTAGGGATTGATATATCCAATCAAACGTCTGATATTATTGACCCAGAAATATTAAATAATGCAGATCTAGTGGTCACGTTGTGTGGGGATGCTGCAGACAAGTGCCCTGTCACACCACCGAAAGTGAAACGAGTTCATTGGGGATTTGATGATCCTGCAAAAGCCCAAGGGACAGAAGAGGAAAGGCGGGATTTCTTTGGACGTGTTCGGGATGAGATAGGGGAGCGCGTTAAACGTTTTGCTGAGACAGGAGAATAGTTTTCAGCTAAGATTTTGATGCTCTTGGCTTTTCTATGTAAAACATGTATCGTTTTTTTTTTTTGCATTGGCACCACAGCCATTACTTATTCAGCTTGAAGTATTAATTTCAAATATTTGTCCAATAGATTTATATCAATTACATTGAGAGCCATAAGACTGCAATTGGCAGGAAGATGTTAATAATTCTGTTTAGTGGAGGAACTATGCCTGCTTCTGCAACAATTGAGTTACGACAAACTTGGTGGATTCCGTTATGTATTAACTCTAGGAAAACAATATGCAAATGTAATCACATAACGATACTGTTCCATTTTAAAGTAAAATAACAATTTCATATCGATGAACAAAAGCATAAGACAAGTCAACTCTTTCATACATTTTGATGAGGTGAGTACCTTGTCAAAACATCTAGAGTTTGTGTATCACCCTTACAATAAGAAAGAACAAGATGAAAAAAGAATAGAAGAAGCTAAAAAGTTAACTTTAGAGTTTCTTGTCAGAAAATCCTTGAAAAAAGTCGCTGATAACTAGCGGCTTTTTTGTTTGGTAATTTACTCCCCAGTATTGTGTATCTGAATGTAACTCCTATACATTTAATGAACTCTACATTTAATGAATATACATAATAAAAAAACTGTAAGGAGATTTATGATGATAGGAATTTATTGTCGTGTCAGTACACAAGCTCAGGCGAATGAAGGCTACAGCTTAGAAACCCAGGAAGAACTTTGCATGAAACAGGCAATAAGTCTTGGATATTCTCAATCTCAAATAAAAGTGTATCGCGAAGAAGGGCGAAGTGGAGAAGATATCGATCGCCCAATGATGAATCAACTTCGTGAAGATGCAGCTAACGGAATCATTAATACGGTCATCATCACAGATCCAGATCGTTTAACTAGGGATCTTACCGATAAATTGATTGTTTGTAAGGAATGGGATAGGCAAGGGGTAGAAGTTATTTTTATTGATACGGAATATCAAGATACACCAGAGGGTCAAATGTTCTTTAATATGAGGTCCGTGTTTGCTCAATATGAATTAGCGCAGATTCGGAAAAGGACAACAAGAGGAAGACTTCGAGCAGTGGAGAAAGACAAAAAAATCATGCCGATGAGAGTCCCTCCTTATGGATATGATTACCGAGACGGAGAATTAATTATAAATAAAGTAGAAGCAGAGTTTGTCAAGAAAATTTACAAATGGTATCTCGATGGATATACCCTCCGTAATATAGGAGATAAGCTTTATAAAGAAGGAGCGGTGCCGAAACGAGCTGAAACCAAAAACTTTGGGGCTTCTTCCATTAGAAGAATACTAACTTCCGAAATATATATTGGGAAGTACGTCTATAACAAGCGGGCAACCAAAAAGGTTTGGGGAGAGAAAACAGCCTCTGGAAACCCTAAAAAAACCTACACTATTCGAGATGAATCGGAATGGATTACAGTTGAAGTTCCATCTATTATAGATGAGAAAACTTTTGCTTTAGCCCAGAAACAAAAAAAGAAGAATATGAAAAATAGAGGAAATGTAAAATTACAGTACCTATTTAAAGGGATGATCCGCTGTAAACACTGCGGTCGTATGTGGGAATGTACTTATTATTGCGGCAGAGAAGACAAAGCTACTGGTGTAAAAAAAAGATATGCTGTCTACAGATGTCCCAACATGAATCCTAAACGTTATGGAGATGGGATTGAAAGATGTCCATCAACGAGTATCCGTGTTGAACTATTGGATGAATATATTATGGGATTAATCGGAGATGTCTTATCAGATCGCGAAATGTTCGATGAAGCAATTCGTTCCCAGTTTGAGGTGAAGGATGAGACAATAGATTTACAGATTCATGATTTTCAGAAGCAATTAAGCAAGAAAATTGATGAGCGTGACCGAATTAAACGAATGTATGTAGTAGCACAAGTCATTACCGAAGAAGAAATGCTGAAAGATATGAAAAGGATTAATGAAGAAATATCCTTTATAACTAGCGAGATAGAAAAGTTAACCAAGAAAAAAAATATGCAGGAAAGTAATGTTTTAACTGACGAACAAATTAAATTGATCATTACTAATACGATAGATATGTTTGAGAATGAATTAACCTTTGATGAGAAGCGTGAGTTAATGGAACTCCTGGTGGAGGAAATTATTATTAATGCTACCAGTCCAAAGGTTGAAGTTAGTGTAAAAGGTTTATTAAATGACATAGCTTTATGGTCACAACGTCAAAAAGTTTGAAAATACCGGCGAGGATGTGGAAGATTTAATCTCAATTGGAACAATTGGCTTGATTAAAGCCATCGAAAGTTATTCAGAAGGAAAGGGTACAAAATTGGCCACTTATGCTGCTCGCTGTATTGAAAACGAAATACTAATGCATTTACGCGCTTTAAAAAAGACTAAAAAAGATATTTCACTGCATGATCCCATCGGTCAAGATAAGGAAGGAAATGAGATATCTTTAATAGATGTATTAAAATCAGAAGCGGAAGATGTTTTTGATACCATTCAGTTAAGTATGGAGCTAGAGAAGGTAAAAGAGTATATACGCGTTTTGGACGACAGGGAAAAAGAAGTAATCATTGGAAGGTTCGGATTGGATCTTCAAAAAGAGAAAACGCAAAGAGAAATTGCAAAAGAGTTGGGCATTTCCAGAAGCTATGTATCACGAATTGAAAAGCGTGCTTTAATGAAAATGTTTCACGAATTTTATCGTGCTGAGAAAGAAAAGCTGAAGAGAAATCAGCAAGAATGAACAATCGGTCACTAATGTCCGATTGTTTTTCATTTGATACCCGTTTAAAACACGTACACCGTTATTCGTTTCTCTAAAAAATATTTCGGATTTAACTATGTTTTAAATATTAGAAAAATTAACGGAATTGATATATAATAAAGTCCGTATCAAACATAGAAAGGGGATTCACATGACAACAAGTACATATTCATTAACCTGGGATTTGGATGTTTTTTTTCAAGGCGGAAGCAACTCAAGGGAATTCCAAACCTTTTTAGGAGAAATCAAAGAAACGTTAAAAAGTTTTGATCAACAAGTAAGAGATTGGCAGCCTGAAACCGTTTTAAACGATCCTTCAAACTTTGTATCAATTCTTGAAAGCCTTCAAAATAGCAACCAAAAGCTTGGACAGGCTGGAGCATTTGTAAGTTGTCTTCAAGCGCAAAACACTGAAGATACGAAGGCAAATGAATTAAGAGGCTCTGTTGCTACTTTAAGAGCACAATTAAGTACTATTTTAACGAACTTTGATGATAAGTTAACCAATATTAATGATCAGGATTGGAATCAATTATTAAAGGTAGATGGAATTAATGAATTAGAATTTATATTAAATGAACGTCGCCAAAAAGCGAAAGAAAAGCTTTCCAAGGATCAAGAAGCGCTTATAAATGCTTTAAGTGTAGATGGATATCACGGCTGGGGAGAAATGTATGATTCCCTTGTAAGCAAGGTCAAGATTCCATTTGCAGAAAATGGAGTAGAAAAGGAATTATCAGTCGGCCAAGCACATAATAAATTTTCTAACCCAAACCGAGAAGTTAGAAAAGATGTATTTCGTAAATGGGAAGAGGCATGGGATGATAAAGCAGATTTATTTGCTGCTACTTTAAACCATTTAGCTGGATTCCGTTTATCTATTTACGAGCAAAGAGGTTGGGATAAGGTTTTAAAAGAACCACTAAGCTATAATAGAATGAAAAAAGAAACGCTTGATACAATGTGGCAGGTAATTAGCGATTATAAACAGCCTTTTGTTGAATACTTAAATCGCAAGGCAAAAATGTTAGGGGTAGAAAAATTAAGCTGGTATGATTTGGACGCTCCTGTAGGGGATGTAAACAGCCATTTTAGCTTTGATGAAGGTGCAGAATTTATTATTAAACATTTTGGTGAATTTGGAGATACACTTGCTAGCTTTACGGAAAAAGCATTTGAAGATAGCTGGATTGAAGCCGAGGATCGTGCTGGAAAACGTCCTGGAGGTTTCTGTACAGGATTTCCATTAAGCAGTCAATCAAGAATATTTATGACTTATTCTGGCACACCATCGAATGTTTCAACTTTGGCACATGAATTGGGGCATGCATTCCATTCCTATGCGTTAAGGGATGTTCACCCATTAAAAAGAGGATATGCCATGAATGTTGCAGAAACAGCCTCTACCTTCGCTGAAATGATCGTTGCAGATGCTTCTGTGAAAAATGCCAAGGATGAGAAGGAAAAATTAACCTTATTAGAGGATAAGGTACAAAGATCGGTAGCGCTTCTAATGAACATACATGCACGTTTCTTATTCGAAACTAGATTCTATGCAGAACGCAAAAATGGAGTAGTAAGTAAACAACGATTGAATGAGCTTATGGTTGAAGCTCAAAAAGAGGCATATGGAAATGGACTGGAAGAATACCATCCGTTATTCTGGGCATCTAAATTGCACTTCTTTATTACAGGGGTTCCTTTTTATAATTTCCCTTATACATTCGGATATTTATTCTCGTTGGGTATTTACGCTCAAGCTCTGAAGGAAGGGAAAGGCTACGAGGAAAAATATATGGCTTTATTAAGAGATACTGGCTCTATGAATGTGGAAGAGCTCGCATTCAAACATTTGAATGTAGATCTTACTCAAAGAGACTTCTGGGAAGCGGGAGTAAAGCTTTGTGTAAAAGATGTAGAAGAATTTTTGGAAATGACAAAATAGAAAATATAAAAAAATCCGGCAAAAATGCCGGATTTTTTTATATTTTTTTTAATTTAAACGATGAAATCATTAAAATGGATAAGATAATTATTATGAATAAGTATGAATGCGGTGGGAGATATGGAATACCTAAGAAGCTTAACGTAAGCAGACAACCTGCTGCAGTAATTGGCATACCTGTAAAATATCCATTACTTTCTGTGATGTTAAAACGTGCTAGGCGATAAGCTCCACAACCAATATAAAAAACGGTAAAAAATAATCCTGGAAAGCCAAACAAATTTAATATTCCTTGGTATAATAGTAAGGCTGGAGCGACGCCGAATGATATAATATCACTCATTGAATCAAGCTGTTTCCCTAATTCTGATTCGATATTTAGCTTTCTGGCAATTAAACCATCAAATCGATCAGCTAGAGCAGCAAGAAAAATTAACAGTAAACTTAAGCTTAGCTGTCCACGGACCGCAATTAATATGGCAAATCCCCCTAAACTTAAATTTGTTAAAGTCATTAAATTAGCTGTCTGTGCTCTAAGTTTTTTTACAGTTTGATCAAAAACACCGGACCAAAACAAACTAGATCACCTCCTGTAAGAAGGATTTATTTTACAAATTAAATCTGTATTATATTATTATATGCCCAATTAGACTTAAAGTTAAGAAGAAATTTTTTATGTTTGGAGGTTTTACCTTGAAAACCTGGTTTTATCGATTATTGATTGAATTAACAAATCATAAATTTACCTCTGCCTTATTGAAAAAATTTTCTCAATCTAAAATAAGTAAATTCTTAATTCCATCGTATGCAAAAGTTTACAACATTAATCAAGAAGAAATGCTCTATGATATAGATACTTATGAAAACCTTCATGAATTCTTCACACGAAAGTTAAAGCCCGGTGTGCGGAGTTTTGTAAATGACGAAAAAGTGATTACTAGTCCTGTTGACGGAGTGCTGGAGGATTACGGTATCGTTGAATCAGATAAAATAATAACGGTAAAAGGGAAACAATACTCAATACTGGAAATGATTGGTGATGAACATCGTATAAAAAAATATATTGGTGGGAAATTCCTTATTCTATACTTAAGTCCAAGTCACTATCATCGTATACATAGTCCCATTGATGGGGAAATCATTACACAATATACATTGGGCACGAAATCCTATCCTGTGAATCGATATGGTTTAAAATATGGGAAATCGCCCTTATCTAAGAACTATCGCGTGATAACAGAGTTAAAAGCACAGGGCAACCACCTGCTATTTGTAAAGGTAGGTGCGATGTTTATTAATTCGATTGAGTGCATGGCAACTCATCAAAACTGGCAGAAAGGGGAAGAGGTTGCCTATTTCTCGTTTGGCTCTACTGTGGTACTTTTATTCGAAAAAGATACATTTGAGATACAAAATCACATACATATTCCTTATGATATTCAAGTCGGGGAACCGTTGGGCCATATAAAGTAGATAAAAAGAAATATCCCTGCTGTTGCAGCAGGGATCTACCTATTGTTTAGAACGAGCAGAAGCAGAAAAGCAGACTTAAACTCTCTTTCTGATGGAAAAGGAATGGGCTCCCTCTGTTTCCAGAAGATCGAAGCCCTACTGTCTGCGAGAGGAATATGACGCTCATGCTTTTCAAGTTACGAAGATATTTTAATTTTTTGTGTTAATGAACGACGGTGAATTTCTAACTCAATGAGGCGTATAAAATCCTGGCTTAAACGTAATTCCTTTGCCTTAAAGTAGGATTCGATTAATAATTCATCGGATAATTTTCTCATAAGCCATCACCTCCACTTTGACGTTCTAAATAATATATATACTGCATATTATGTAGGTTGTCATGTTGTAATTTAACTTTATCAAACATCAGGGAATGGAACAAGCGTTCTAATTATCCACAAATAGCAGTGGATAACCTGTTATTAACTTGTTTATAATTGGAAGAAGACTATATAAACCAATGTGTAAAATGTGTATAAAATTATCCACAAGTGTAGGGAAAAGGGGAAAAATGTCGAATTTTCTTTAGATAATTACTAATTCTTACTAATTTTTCTACTATCCAAAGCTAAACAAATAGTTTTTCTTCTTTGATTATGAAAAAATAACTGATATGATAAAACGGTAAAAATAGATAGGAGTGTACCTGATTGCTATTAAATAAATTTTTGCCTAATGAACATGTTAAGGATGTTTTTCAAATAGACCCGCAAAGTTTGAAAGCCAAAGGCATAAAGGCCATTATTACGGATTTGGATAATACATTAGTAGAATGGGATCGTCCAAATGCAACACCAAACTTAATTAAATGGTTTTCTATGATGAAAGAGCATAATATTCTTGTGACAATTGTCTCAAATAACCATGAAAACAGGGTTAAAGCCTTTGCTGACCCTCTTGGTATTCCGTTTATTTTTGAAGCGAGAAAACCGCTAAGAAGTGCATTTAATAAAGCAGTATCTATGATGGGAGTAAAAAAAGAAGAAACAGTGGTTATTGGTGATCAATTGCTTACAGATGTACTTGGCGGCAATAGAAGTGGGTTTTATACCATTTTAGTTGTACCTGTCGCACAGTCTGATGGTTTCATGACCCGATTCAATCGAATGATTGAACGCAGGATTATGGCATGGTTTAAGCGAAAAGGATTATTACAATGGGAGGATAAAATGTGAGTAAATCAGAAATAACATGTATCGGCTGCGGAGTAACCATTCAAACAGATGATCCTAAACAAATTGGGTATGCACCCGCTTCTTCGTTGGAAAAGGAAACGGTTATTTGTCAGCGATGCTTTCGACTTAAGCATTATAATGAGGTACAAGATGTATCTTTAACAGATGACGACTTTTTAAAAATACTAAATGGTTTATCAGAAGTCGAAGGATTAATTGTAAAAATCGTCGATATTTTTGACTTCAATGGCAGTTGGCTGCCTGGATTGCACCGTTTTGTCGGGAAGAACCCGATTTTACTTATTGGAAATAAGGAAGATCTACTGCCTAAATCAGTAAAGCGGTCAAAGCTTATTCAGTGGATGAAGCAAGAGGCAAAACAATTAGGGCTTCAGCCAATAGATGTTTTATTGGTAAGTGCTACGAAAGGTAGTTCTATTAATGAAGCGATTGATGCCATTGAACATTATCGGAACGGTAAGAATGTTTATGTGGTAGGCTGTACGAATGTAGGAAAATCTACCTTTATTAATCGAATTATTAAAAATGTAGCGGGGGAAGAAGATGTTATTACTACATCTCACTTTCCAGGGACAACCCTTGATATGATTGAAATTCCATTGGATGACGGCAGCGCATTAGTAGACACTCCTGGAATTATCAATCATCATCAAATGGCTCATTTTGTAGATAAAAAGGATTTAAAACTTATTACACCAAAGAAGGAAATAAAACCAATGGTTTTTCAGCTTAATGAAGAGCAAACCTTATTCTTTGGTGGCCTAGCCCGGCTTGATTATATTAAAGGTGGAAGACGTTCCCTTATTTGCTATGTATCAAATGAACTTAAGATACATCGTACAAAGCTGGAAAACGCAGAGTCTCTATATAAAAAGCATGTTGGTGAACTTTTGCATCCGCCTAGGAAAAATGATTTAGAGGAGTTTCCTGATCTAGTTCGCCATGAATTTTCTCTAAAACAAGGGAAGACAGATATTGTTTTTTCAGGTCTTGGCTGGGTAACCATTAATGAACCGGGTGCGGTTGTGGCAGCTTATGTTCCCAAAGGGGTTAGTGTGTTAACTAGACCATCCTTGATTTAGATGGGGGGATATTATGAAAAAGCTTTTTGGAGTAATCGGTGACCCAATTTCCCATACCATGTCCCCAATGATGCATAATGATGCCTTTGAAAATTTAAAGATAAATGGATATTATCATGCATTTAGAATTTCACCAATGGACTTGGAGACTGCCGTAAAAGGAATGAAGGCAATAGGGGTTGAAGGATTCAATGTTACTATTCCTCATAAAACGTCGATCCTTCCATTTTTGGATAGGATCGACCAGCTTGCACAAGCTATCGGAGCTGTAAATACAGTAGTTCGAGAGGGAAATGATTTTGTAGGCTATAATTCGGATGGACTAGGGTTCATTCGCTCTTTGCAAGATGGATGGAAAAAGGATTTTAAAAATGAGAAAACGCTTATCATTGGTGCCGGTGGTGCTGCCAAGGCTATATTCTATTCACTTGCCTCGTCAGGAGTTGACAAAATAGATATTTGTAATCGTACACCCGCAAAAGCTCAAGCGTTAGTGGATTACTGTCCTTTTCACTGTGAAACAAATATATTAAGTTTAAACGAGGCTAGTGAACAACTGGCAGAATATACTTTAGTCATTCAAACGACGTCGATTGGAATGAGTCCAAACATACAGGAAATTCCTATTAGTTTAGAAAATCTCATGCCACATACACATGCAGTAGATATCATTTATAATCCATTAGAGACAAAATTTCTATGTGAGGCAAAGCAAAAAGGTGCAACCACCCAAAATGGGATTGGAATGTTTGTGCATCAAGGTGCCGTTGCCTTTGAAAAATGGACCGGTATGAAACCTGATATTATTCGAATGGAACATAAGGTTCTTCAACATTTAGGAGGTTTAAAATAATGTTAACTGGGAAACAAAAACGTTTTTTACGTTCACAGGCTCATCATCTAAATCCAATTTTCCAAGTTGGAAAAGGTGGAGTTAACGAAAATATGATAAAGCAAATTGGTGATGCTCTTGAGGCTAGGGAGCTTTTTAAAGTAAGTGTTTTACAAAATTGTGACGTTGATAGAGATACAGTTGCAAATCAACTAGCTGAAGGAACAAAAGCAGAAATTGTACAGATAATTGGAAATACTATTGTTTTATATAAGGAATCGAGAGAAAACAAACAAATTCAGCTTCCGTAAAGGCTATATTTTTAAACTTGATATTTTAAAGACGAATGTCTGGTAAACATCGTTAATAAGGTTTTAAAAAGATAGGGGCTTATAGGAAATGATGCCGCGAAACTAAGCCTGTATTAGGATATATTGCCCTTTTACGAAAAGCAGCAATCTAATACGAAAACATTCTCCATAGAAGGTGAGAAGGATGAGGAAAAGAGTAGGGATTCTAGGAGGGACATTTGACCCTCCACATCTCGGCCATTTAATCATCGCCAATGAGGTATTACAGGAGCTAAATCTTGATGAAATTCGATTTATGCCAAATCAGGATCCTCCACATAAGCAAAAGGATAAAGCGATTTCGAATGATGATCGCATTCATATGCTAAAATTAGCGATAGCTGACCATCCGTACTTTGCCGTTGAAACAATTGAAATGGAACGAGAAGGCCTTTCATATACATATGATAGTATTGTTTTGCTGCGCAATCGGGAGCCAGAGACTGAATTTTATTTTATTATTGGTGCAGATATGATTGAATATTTGCCGAAATGGTATAAAATTGATGAATTATTGAAATTAATTCAATTTATAGGTGTCAATCGCCCAAATCATTCTCAGGAAACTAACTATCCTATTTTACAAGTTACAATACCTGATATAAATATTTCTTCCACGCTGATAAGGAAAAGGATATCCGAAAATAAGTCGGTAAAATATTTAATTTCGGATTATGTTTGGAATTATATTAAGGAGCGGCATTTATATGGATCAAAATAAGGCTCTAAGTATCGTCAAGAAACAAATAACAGAGAAACGTTATATTCATACATTGGGTGTTATGGAAACAGCCATTCAATTAGCAGAGAAGTATGGTGCTGATACAAAAAAAGCGGAGACGTCCGCTATCTTTCATGACTATGCTAAATTTCGTCCATTGAACGAAATGAGACAGATTATTGTGGAACAGCAGTTTGATCCAAGGCTGTTACAATTTAATCCTGAGTTATGGCATGCGCCTGTTGGTGCATATTTAGTGCAAGCAGAGGTTGGAATTACGGATCCAGAGATTTTAGATGCGATACGGTATCATACATCCGGAAGGATAGGAATGACATTATTAGATAAAATCATTTACCTCGCGGATTATATTGAACCTGGACGGATGTTTCCAGGCGTGGAAGATGCTAGAGAGTTGGCACAAATAAGTTTAGATAAGGCATTGGTCTATTCTGTTCGGAATACCATTCAATTTTTATTAAGCCGAAATCAAACCGTTTATCCTGATACAATTGACTTCTACAATGATCTTATTATGAAAGGTGAGGATGTACAAAAATGAAGAATCATGAGTTATTATCTGTAACGGTAAAGGCCGCCGATGATAAGAGAGCGGAAGATATTGTTGTCTTAAATATGAACGGGATTTCCCTTATAGCTGATTATTTTTTAATTTGCCACGGAAATTCCGACAAACAGGTGCAAGCAATTGCAAGAGAAATAAAAGAAAAAGCAGAAGAAATGGGTTATAATGTAAAAAAGATGGAAGGCTTTGATGAAGGAAAATGGGTGTTAATCGACTTGGGAGATGTTATCGCTCATGTCTTTCATCGTGAGGAAAGAAGCTACTATAATCTTGAAAGACTGTGGGGAGACGCTCCGACAGTTAATGTTTTTAGTGAGTGATGAATGTGTCCTATGAAAGATTTGCTTATGTTTATGACTATCTAATGAAAGAAGTTCCGTATGAGGAATGGGTGAATTTTTTAAAGTCAAAACTTCAGAGAAATTCTATACCAGGAAATGAACTACTTGAAATCGCCTGTGGTACGGGTGAATTGTCCGTAAGACTAGCTAAAGCTGGCTTTGAAGTCACGGGTGTTGACTTATCTGATGATATGCTTACTGTTGCCAGTCAAAAGGCAATACAAAATCAGGTGGATATTTCATTATTTCAGCAAAATATGTGCGAGTTAGAGGGACTGGGAAGTTTCGATATAGTGACGATTTTTTGTGATTCTCTTAATTATTTGAGAACACCTGAAGAAGTTCAAGAAACGTTTCGCAGGGTTTACTCCCATTTACATAAAGATGGACTTTTTCTCTTTGACGTACATTCTATATATAAAGTGGAAAATATATTTCATAATAATACATTTGCTGATAATGATGATGCTGTTTCCATTATATGGAACTGTTTTGAAGGTGAATATCCATATTCTGTTGAACACGATCTTTCCTTTTTTGTTTTGGATGACGAAACAGAACGTTATGACCGTTTTGATGAATTACATGTTCAACGTACTTTTTCGCAAGAGGAATATGCACAATGGCTAGTATCAGCTGGTTTTGAAATACTGGAAATAAATGCTGATTTTCACCATAACAAACCAGATGAAACTTCAGAAAGAATTTTTTTTACGTGTAAAAAATAGTGGGAGCGCAATTGCTCCCACTTTTATTCAACAAAAAAATTATAAAAATAAAAATATTTTGAAGGAATTTAGGCATCCTTGTAGAATAATTTAACTGACTCCGAATTGTTTTGTAACAGCCTCCACATCCTCATTAAACTTTTCATGTGTAGCAACAAAAATGTGCTCGAAGACATCTCCAAGCTCATTTTCCAAAACTTTTATTCCTTCTCCCGTGATTCCGCCTTTCACACATACTTTTTCCTGTAAAGTAGGGAGAGTGTAAAATCCTTTTTTTAATAAGTCTCCTAGGCCAACTAACATTTCTCCCGCTAAAACAGTTGCAGTAGATTGGTCAATGCTTGTTTTTTTTACCGCAGCATTAATAAATGCTTGTGTTAAATAACTAAAAAAAGCAGGACCGCAGCTAACTATATCCGAAGAAACGCGTGTAATAGACTGATTTATTTCAAGGGGAATAGAAATATAAGCTAGTAATTCTTTTATCGCTCTTTTCCAATACTCATCACAGGATGTCGAGAAAGTAAGTAAAGAAACTCCTGATAGTGCCCTATTTGTAATGCTGGGTATTGCCCTTGCGCATGAACAGTGGAGTATAGATGAGAGTTGTTCTACGGAAACAGAACTTGTAATGGACACCAGACATTTGTCTTTAGAAAGTATATCCTTATATTTTGTTAGTAATGGGTGAAAATCTAATGGTTTCACACAGAGAAAAATCAAATCGCATTCTTGTATCAGTTCTGGGATTTCTCTGCAAACATGAATGGACGGATATTTGGTCTGTAATTTCTCAGCTTTTTCGATTGTCCTATTAGTTATATATAGATTGGAAGGAGAAAGTGCCTTACTATCTACGAAGGATTCCACCAAAATAGTCCCCATATTTCCTGTTCCTATGATGCCTATTTTCATTTGTTCTCTCCTCCTTTACGAGAATTTAATGGCTGATTAAACCTTCACAACGTTGTTAAATTTCCTTCATAAAACTCTATGTCATTTTTAATACGAATATTCATCATTATCTTACACTGTGAAAAGGGTGGTTATTATGAAAGCATTCTTATTAAAAAACAAAATGATTGTATTAGGAATTGGTATCCTTGGTTTAGCATTATGCGTTTATTTATATCAACATAGGTCCCTGGAACAAGAAAATAACGAAACTCCTTTCCCTTATATGGATGAAATTCAAGAGGAAGAGAACAAACAGGAGGAAACGCAAAATAAGAAAATGAAGATTGATGTAAAAGGAGCAGTAGTACATCCTGGAGTTTACGATGCTCAGAAAGATGAAAGGGTATTAGATGTAATTCAAAAAGCTGGTGGATTTCAAAAGAAGGCAGATCAAAGAAAGGTTAACTTGGCAGAAAAGGTCCATGATGAAATGGTGATTTACGTACCTGAGAAAGGTGAAACCCCGGATAATGAAATAAATTTCGAAACCCCCATTTCAAGTCAAGATGAAGGTAAAGTTAATATCAATACGGCGGATTTAGCACAATTACAAACATTAACAGGGATTGGACCATCAAAAGCATCTGCGATTATTGAATATCGGGAGAAAAATGGAGGCTTTAAAAAAGTGGAGGATCTTACTAATGTTACGGGGATAGGGGAAAAAACACTTGAAAAATTAAGGGATTCTATTATAGTTCATTAATGATACACTTAAAGAGAGAAAAGGTGAAAAATGTCGGCTTTCGATCAAAAATAGTTTATTGTCAAACTTGTATCTATCAGATACGTTGGTTTAGTTACATAGGATTATGGAAAGGAAGACAGAAATGGAAAGAATATCTTGGAATCACTATTTTATGGCGCAAAGTTTTTTATTATCTTCCAGGAGTACATGTACGAGACTAACAGTTGGAGCAACGATTGTTCGTGATAAAAGAATTATTGCAGGTGGATATAATGGCTCTATTGCCGGTGGAGAACACTGTATTGATGAAGGTTGCTATGTCATTGATCATCACTGCGTTAGAACGATTCATGCGGAAATGAACGCAATTCTACAATGTGCAAAATTTGGTGTTCCTACAAATGGAGCGGAGATTTATGTTACTCATTTCCCATGCTTACAATGCTGTAAAGCTATCATTCAGGCGGGGATTAAGGCAGTGTATTATGCACAGGATTATAAAAATCATCCATATGCGATTGAACTGTTTCAAAAAGCAGGAGTCCAAGTAGAACAGGTGCCGTTTAATCAACATTCATTAGATCTTGCAGCTAATGAAAAAGCAGATTTTGTTCATTCCATATTAAAAATGTTAGAAGAAAAAGGGACAGATGGAGAGACGCTATCCACTTTACAGTTACAGGCTGAAAAATTATTTAAATAATTCCTTTAGGTGGGTGGCTAAGAGCTAGCTGCCCACCTGAAATACAAAGGAGAGATTATGCAAGGATATTGGTTCTATTTGTCGATGGCTGCTCTAAGTGCAACGTCTTTAGCATTGCATGTTCATTACGGTCTAAGTATTATTTTTCACCTATTCTGCCTACAGTCTATCCTCACTAAAAAAAGAAAACTCATCATTTTTACTCTTTTGACCTATATTCTTTTTTTTGTAATTAGTTTCTACAGCAATCAGTCTCATAAAAAAACAAATTTTAGCATTCTTCAAACTGAATTTCATATTATCTTTCAAAATATGCCAATAATAGATGGAAATAAGGTAAGCTCCATTGTGCAAACAGATAAAAAAGAACATGTGGCACTTAGTTATATAATCGCAAGTGAAGCAGAAAAGAAGCATCTGGAGCGTCAATTTAAAACAGGTATTTCCTGTAATGTGACAGGTACATTATCAAAACCTGAGAAAAATAAAAATCGAAATTTATTTAATTATAAACAATATTTATTTAGACAAAATGTTCACTGGAAACTCAAGGTAACACAATTTAAAAACTGTAGGGATAACGGGAAAGGAATAGTCTATAAATTAAAACGTGTTCGAGAATCCGCACTAAAGGAAATTGAACTTCAATATCCTCCAGAATTAATACCTTATGCCAAAGCACTTCTTTTTGGTGATCGTGTTGATTTCGAAGAGGATGCTTATTCCCTTTTTCAAAGATTAGGGATTGTTCATTTATTAGCTATTTCCGGGCTGCATGTATCGTTAATATATTTAGGATTTTATTATTTTCTGATTCGGATTGGTGTAACAAGAGAGAACAGTTCGTGGATTATTATTTGCTTTTTACCTATATATGCTATCCTTTGCGGTGCAAATCCACCCGTTATACGAGCAACGATTATGTTAATTATTATTCTTTTATCTACCCATTCGCGACTTTCCTTAACTTCGATAGATGGTTTGGCCATTAGTTTTTTACTTTTTTTAATGAAAGATCCCTTTATTATTTTTAATGTCGGTTTTCAGCTTTCCTTCATTGTAAGTCTGTCCATTCTTTTATCATCTAGGACTGTTATTGCAAGATATAAAAATAATATCGTACAATTGATGGTCATTTCCTTCATTTCGCAAATATCCTCACTTCCAATTATCATGTATCAATTTTATCAAATTTCCATTATTAGCATTCTTAGTAATCTTTTTTTTGTCCCTTTATACAGTTTTGTGCTTTTACCACTCTTAATCCTCTCTTTTTTTACCCTGTTTCTCATTCCAATGGTATTCCGTTTAATTGTTAATGTTCTATTAGTTATTATCTCTGCCTCAGAATGGTTCGCAGAATTTCTGGATTTTAAATGGTCGGTTTTAATTGTGGGGAGACCGGGTATATGGGTATTGATCGTTATCCTGCTGGCAGTTCTATTCTTATTTTATAATTGGGAAAAAGGTAAAAAAATTCATGTTTCTGCATATCCGCTTTGTATTGTAATTTCTTTGTATATGATATCAAAGTGGTTTAATCCTTATGGAGAAGTGGCTTTTATTGATATTGGTCAAGGCGACAGCATTCTCATACAACTGCCGTATAATCGAGGAACGTATCTGATTGATACAGGAGGATCGATGGCTTTTGAAGTACCTGAATGGTCGAAGAGAAAGCGCCAATTTTCAGTGGGTAAAGATATTCTCGTTCCATATTTAAAAGGAAAAGGAATCAGTAAAATTGATAAATTAATCTTAACTCATAGCGATGCAGATCATATAGGTGCTGCCAAAGAGTTAGTTGGAACCATCAAAATTACGGAAGCTTATATTTCTCCTGATTCTTGGAGAAAACCGTTGATGTATGAGACGCTGTTCCATTTTCAAAAAGAAAAGATAGCGATTATGGAAGTAAAAGATGGATTTGGCTGGAAAACAAAGGAAAGCAGTTTTCTAATGGTATATCCATTTGACCGTCAGTATGAAGGGAATAATGATTCATTGGTGCTTTTAGCTAAAATTGGGGGACGTAGCTGGCTATTTACTGGTGATTTGGAACAGGAAGGGGAAGAGGAGTTAGTCCGTTCTCATCGTATCCAAGCAGATGTATTAAAGGTTGGCCACCACGGAAGCAAAACCTCCACTTCATTAAAGTTTCTAGAAAGTATTGATCCAAAAATTGCTGTTATATCTGCAGGTGAGGATAATCGATATGGTCATCCTAATGAGGAAGTATTGGAAAGATTGAAACATGAAAAAATAAAGGTGTTTAGAACAGATTTGGAAGGAGAAGTTATCTATAAATTTACCGGAAATAATGGAACATTTGAAACGGTGTTTCCATAGAATAATGTATGATTTCTCCAGTAGAAACAGAATTTCAGCACTGAATTTTCGGAAAACAAAAAGGAGTTTGCTTCATAGCAAACTCCTCCGGCAAACTCATGATCTTAACCAACGAGCTTGATGACAGTTGCGATAATGAACATAATTGCAAAGAAAGCAAAAGATACTCCAAATCCAATGCCGGAATCGATTGCATCATTTCCTTTATACTGTACATTCTTTTCAAATTGATTCACAACTACCCCTCCTATATCCACTTTAGTATAGACGATTTAGTATGAAAAATCTATAGTAACCGTCCAATTTCCTTCGCTGACAAGAGTTAACACAAATACTTTTTAATCAGTAGGTCAAAATATTATTACACCCGAGTTTTTCCGTTAATGAAAAAGTATCCTAGGCCTTTTTCGTTAACGTTTAATATAGATAATGGAGATTGACTCTCTCTCTGGGTTAATCTCCACTTGTCAAATTCATCATCCTTTTTTACCATAGAGATATGATTTGAAATTTTGGAAAGAAGGCTTCTGCGATGATTGACATGTGGACAAGAATAGAAAGAAAACAATTTTCTCCGATATATCTATTATATGGAATTGAAAGCTTTTTAATCAATGGGACAAAGCAAAAATTATTGAAAAATATGTTAACTGAAGAAGAATTGGATTTTAATTTTGCTTCGTATGATTTGGAGGAAGTTCCTATCGACGTAGCAATTGAGGATGCTGAAACGCTTCCTTTTATGGGTGAAAGAAGATTAATATTTTTACATAACCCCTTTTTTTTAACCTCTGAAAAAGCGAAGTCTAAGGTAGAACACGATATTTCAAAACTGGAGGCATATCTACAGGAACCCGTACCATACAGTACAATTGTTTTTGTTGCACCATATGAGAAGCTGGATGAGCGAAAAAAAGTGACAAAGCTATTAAAGCGGACCGCAGACGTGTTAGAGGCAAAAAAATTCAGTGAACAAGAAATAAAGGCGTGGATACGTCATCGCGCAGAAGCAAATCAAGTAGAGATTCTTGATGACGCCGTTGAAATGTTATTAACATTATCTGGCACCAATCTTATGATGCTAGCAAGTGAAATAGATAAACTTGCACTTTATTCCAATGGGTGTATAGATAAAAATACAGTGGAAATTTTAGCTTCAAAATCATTAGAACAAAATATTTTTTCTCTCGTTGATAAAGTAATGAATCGTAAAATAGACGAAGCGTTACGAATCTATTATGACCTTTTAAAACAAAATGAAGAACCGATAAAAATTCTATCAATATTAGCTGGACAGTATCGATTACTGTATCAAACAAAGGAATTAATGAGACGCGGATACGGGCAGCAGCAAATTGCTACTTATCTAAAAATCCACCCGTTTAGAATTAAACTTGCAGCTGGACAAGCAAAAATGTTTTCGGAAGAAGAACTAAATAAGATCATGATGTGGATAGCTGATGCAGATTATCAAATGAAAACAAGCGGTTTAGCTAAATCGATGATTATTGAAATGTTGTTATTTAAAATACACGGCAGTAAATAAAAGAAATGCGGACAAACCTCGCATTAGAAGAAATGAATAAAAATAAAAACGATCCAAAAGGATCGTTTTTTTATTATGCATTAGCAGCATTCAATTTTTTCATTAAGCGTGCTTTTTGACGATTTGCAGCATTTTTATGAATAAGGCCATTAGATGCAGCTTTATCAAGTTGCTTAACAGCAGTAGCTAATAAAGTTTTAGCGTTGTCATCGTTATTTACAACTGCAGCCTCGAATCTCTTCACAGCCGTACGCATAGTTGATTTTTGAGCTGAGTTTTGAGCATTGCGCTCTTCGCTTGTTTTAACGCGTTTAATTGCAGATTTAATATTTGGCATTTATTTCACCTCCTACGAGTAATACACATTCACTACTCGACTATCACAGTAAGAACAAGTGATATTTTATCAAACGAGCCGTGATAATGCAATACTATTAGTAAAAACAGATTGAATCTGGATGAAAAATGTTTTTTCTTGTGAGGATGAATTTTTTCAGAAATGAATGATTTTTTCCTGGAAGGGTAATCATGTAAATTATGTATAAATTCTTCTAAAAATCTAAGGAGGAATAAGTTTGAAAAAAGATGACCATCTTGACTTAAGTGTTTACTCTATTAGAACTGATTTGGCGCTTGAAGCACATAATATGGCTGTTGAGGAGCGTAAAAAAAATAAATCAACCGAGGAAGTTACGGAAATAGAAGGCGTAATTATTAAAGATCGGGAAGTTGATGATATTAAAATTTCCTCAGTGGAAATTACAAAAGAAGGAGAAAAGACAATAGGGAAAAAGGCTGGATATTACTTAACTCTCGAAGTGCAAGGGATACGCCAGCATGATACAGTACTACAACAAAAAGTCGGGGAAGTTTTTGCAAAAGAATTTAGTGGGTTTCTAAGACAATTAGACATTCCAAAGGATGCAAGTTGTTTAGTTGTTGGTTTAGGAAATTGGAATGTCACTCCGGATGCACTTGGTCCATTGGTTTGCGAAAATATTATTGTAACAAGACATTTGTATAAGCTTCAACCTGAAAATGTGGAAGAAGGGTATCGGTCTGTAAGTGCTATTGCACCAGGTGTAATGGGGTTAACAGGTATCGAAACCAGCGACATTATTTTTGGTGTCGCTGAAAAATCAAAACCCGATTTTATCATTGCTATTGATGCCTTAGCATCTCGTTCGATTGAAAGGGTGAATGCAACTATTCAAATATCGGATACTGGTATTCATCCAGGGTCAGGAGTAGGAAACAAACGCAAGGAATTAAGTAAAGAAACCCTTGGTGTCCCCGTTATCGCTATAGGAGTTCCAACTGTAGTAGATGCAGTCTCCATCACTAGTGATACCATTGACTATCTATTAAAGCATTTTGGAAGAGAAATGAAAGAAGGTAATAGGCCATCTAGTTCACTGGCACCATCAGGGATGACATTTGGGGAGAAGCGGGTGTTAACGGAAGAGGATTTACCTGGTGAAGAACATCGAAAAATGTTTATGGGTATGATTGGAACGCTTGAAGATGACGAGAAAAGGAGACTTATCCATGAAGTGTTAGCGCCTCTTGGACATAATTTAATGGTTACACCAAAGGAAGTGGATCTTTTTATAGAAGATATGTCTAATTTAATTGCAAGTGGATTAAATGCTGCACTTCACGAAGCAGTTGATCAAACAGACACTGGCTTTAAAACTAGATAGGAGATATCAAGCAAAATTTGTTCTACTTTCTCTAGTAAATTCATACATTATACTAGATTAGCTTGGAGAGGGTGGAACAAATTGAAGCCATATAAAAATCAAAACTTCATTATTTCATTGCAATTAACTAGTATTTTAAAAATATCCGGGATGATTGTTCTAACCCTAATTCTTATTTTTTCATTGAGCGGTATTTTAACTACCATCAAGCCGGGTTATAGAGTGAGTTCTAATTTAGTCACAGATGCAAGTCAAAATATTTCCGGAGGACTTCTCTATCATTTAATGGCATCAGAAAATCATAGCTTAAGTTCTAGTATCGATAACAACCGAATTACCGATTCAATAGGAAATATACTTTTTCATGTAGTGACTAATATAAGTTTTAAGGATCCTAGAAGCTTTTTAGGTCGAGAACTTTCAGGATTTAATATGTTTGACAGCAAAATTCTCGTAGCTGGGGAGGGGACAGATTATACAAACCTTCCGATTGAGTCGGTTCCTCCAGAACATGTTTTTCATTCTAATAAAGATCCCGACTTGAAAAACACAGAAAATATTGTAACTACAAAGGGATCAAGCAATTCGGAACAACATTCTATTTTAACGACTGGTAATAAAAAAGTGGTATTTCTTTATTTCACTCATACACGCGAATCTTACTTACCGTACTTAAAGGGGATAACAAATCCAAATGCGGCAAGTCATTCAAAAATGAACGTAACAATGGTTGGTGACAAGCTGAAAGAAGAATTAGAGGACCGCGGTATTGGGACTACCATTGATAAAACAGATGTTCAAAGTCAATTGCTGAAAAAAGGTTGGAAATATGGACAATCCTATCTTGAATCAAGAACGCTTGTTCAGGATGCAATGAAACAAGACCGAGACCTCCATTATTTTATTGATATTCATCGGGATTCTGCACGTAAGAAAAAGACAACTGTCGTAATAAATGGTCAGTCCTATGCCAAAATTTCATTTATTATTGGCGGTGAAAACCCTAATCATGATAAAAATGTTCAGCTTGTTAAAAATATACACAGTCGACTGGAGAAAAAATACAAAGGAATAAGTAAAGGAATTATTGAAAAAGCTGGTGCATCTACCAATGGAAAATTTAATCAAGACCTTTCTTCTAATTCTTTTTTAATTGAAGTTGGGGGAGTGGATAACACATTTGAAGAAATGTATCGAACTGTCACAGCTTTCGCGGATGTGTTTAGTGATTTTTATTGGCAGGCAGAAAACGTAAATGGAAGTGAACTGCTGCCACCGGCCAAAAAATAGGACGCATATAGGGGAGCAGACATATGAAGTGGTTAAAATATGGAATAATATAAAGGATGATATAAATGACGAGGTTTTTTATAAAATGTTCTCTTCTCATTGCCTTATTATTCATAGGTGTTTTAATAGGAATGGAAAAAGCCAATCAGGGAATGGTTAAAATGAAAGGGTATGATGATCCATCCTTACAATCTCCTGTTCAGACACAAGAGAAAAATAATGGGAAAATAGATACCGTTGTTATGGGGAAGAATATTACATCTCATAATTTGGAAAAGAAAAAAGAACATTTGCAGGATATTAAAGCCTTTAATTTTTTCTCCTCTATAGGAAAGGTCTTAACCAACATCATTTCTTCTGTAACAGAAAAAATCATTGATTTTGTCTCATCTTTTATTTAATCTGTTAAAGCATCCAACTGGATGCTTTTCTTATGTCTAGCTCCAGCGCCTATCGTCGTATGGATTTTTCCGTCTTCTCCCTACGATAAGTCAACATCAACTCGTGAACTACCTCGTTGTGTTTCCTTTATCTCAGTCGAAGACTCCAAAATCCATACGCCGATGAACAAGGCGCTTTTGCTTTTCTTATTGAATCTTAAAAAGCGTGCTGATATAATCAGAAATAGTGTATATGTGTCGATTAACAGGAGTTGAAACTTGATGAACCATGAAGAAAAACTACAACGACAAGCAAAAATTCGAAACTTTTCTATTATTGCACATATCGATCACGGAAAATCGACCTTGGCCGACAGAATATTAGAAAAAACGAATGCATTGTCATCTCGCGAAATGAAAGCTCAGTTACTTGATTCCATGGATCTTGAGCGTGAACGCGGGATTACCATAAAATTAAACGCAGTCCAATTAAAATATAAGGCGAAAGACGGAGAAGATTATATATTGCATCTAATCGATACTCCTGGACATGTAGATTTTACTTATGAAGTATCTAGAAGCTTAGCGGCTTGTGAAGGAGCAATACTTGTTGTTGATGCTGCACAGGGTATTGAAGCTCAAACATTAGCTAATGTATATTTAGCTCTAGATAATAATTTGGAAATTTTGCCTGTAATTAATAAAATAGATTTGCCGGCGGCTGATCCTGAAAGAGTAAGACAAGAAATAGAGGATGTTATCGGTTTGGATGCCTCCGAAGCTGTTTTAGCTTCTGCAAAGGCAGGAATCGGAATTGAAGAAATCCTAGAACAAATTGTAGAACAGGTTCCAGCACCTACAGGAGACCCCGATGGACCACTCAAAGCGCTTATTTTTGATTCGCTATATGATGCTTACCGTGGAGTAATCGCATATATTAGGGTAGTAGAAGGATCTGTAAAAGTTGGGGATAAAATAAGAATGATGGCAACCGGCAAGGAGTTTGAAGTCACAGAAGTTGGAGTGCATACACCTAAACAAGTATTATGTGATGAATTGACAGTTGGGGATGTAGGTTTTTTAACTGCTTCTATAAAAAATGTTGGTGATACACGTGTCGGGGATACGATAACAAGTGCCAAAAATCCAGCTACCGAGCCCCTGCCTGGTTATAGAAGATTAAATCCAATGGTTTACTGCGGCCTTTATCCAATTGATTCTGCAAGATTCAATGATTTGCGAGAGGCATTAGAGAAGCTGGAGCTTAATGACTCCTCCCTCCAATTTGAACCGGAAACATCCCAAGCACTTGGATTTGGGTTCCGCTGTGGTTTCCTTGGCTTACTCCATATGGAAATTATTCAGGAACGTATTGAACGGGAATTTAAAATCGATTTAATTACAACAGCTCCAAGTGTTATTTATACGGTTTACTTAACAGATGGTACAGAAATAAAGGTTGATAACCCATCTAATATGCCAGACCCTCAAAAAATTGACAGAGTGGAAGAACCATATGTAAAAGCATCTATTATGGTTCCTAACGATTATGTAGGAGCAGTAATGGAACTTTCCCAGGCAAAACGCGGGAATTTTATCGATATGCAATATTTAGATGATATACGTGTAAATGTAATTTATGAAATTCCACTTTCTGAGATTGTTTATGATTTCTTTGACCAATTAAAATCAAGTACAAAAGGTTATGCTTCCTTTGATTATGAACTAATTGGATATAAGCCTTCGAAGTTAGTGAAAATGGATATTCTATTAAATGCGGAAAAAGTGGATGCCTTAAGTTTCATTGTTCACAAAGACTTTGCCTATGAACGAGGAAAAGTAATTGTTGAAAAACTGAAAGAAATTATTCCGCGCCAACAGTTTGAGGTACCAGTCCAAGCAGCAGTTGGTCAGAAGATCGTTGCCCGTTCTACCATTAAAGCGATGCGCAAAAACGTACTTGCCAAATGTTATGGAGGGGACATTTCCCGTAAACGTAAACTACTTGAGAAACAAAAAGAAGGGAAAAAGCGCATGAAGCAAGTAGGTTCTGTTGAAGTTCCACAAGAAGCATTCATGGCTATTCTTAAGATGGATGATAATAATCCGAAATAAATTTTTGGGGGAGAAAGCTAGAAGTAACTAGTACTCCCTCTTTTCTATTTTACTAATTAGGTTGTGATGAAATGAAAGCAGCATATATTCATATTCCTTTCTGCGAGCATATATGTTTTTACTGTGATTTTAATAAAGTATTTTTAAAGGGTCAGCCAGTGGATGAATATATTGAAGCATTATTAAGGGAAATGAAAATACAATTGGAAATTACTCCAGTGAAGGAATTAGAAACTATTTTTGTTGGGGGAGGGACTCCTACAGTCTTAGATGAAAATCAGTTAGATAGGCTTTGCAACGGAATTCGTTCCATACTTCCCTTTCAAAATGGTGAGTTTACCTTTGAGGCAAATCCAGGTGATTTATCTGATGAAAAATTAAGTATTCTGCATGAATATGGGGTAAATCGGTTAAGCTTTGGGGTTCAGTCCTTTAATAATGAGTTATTAAAAAAAATTGGCAGAACACATACTTCCGATGATGTTTTTGAAACATTAAACAAAGCAAGAAATGCAGGGTTTGAAAATATTAGTATTGATTTAATGTATGCACTCCCTGGCCAAACAGAGAATGATTTTCGTTCTACATTGAAAACTGCTCTAGATTTAGACCTTCCTCACTATTCCAGCTATTCCTTAATAGTTGAACCGAAGACCATTTTTTATAACTTAATGAGAAAAGGGAAGCTTCATTTGCCGTCAGAAGATGTGGAAGCAAGAATGTATGATATTTTGATGACGGAAATGGAAAAGCATGGTTTACATCAGTATGAAATTAGTAATTTTGCAAAGCCTGGATATGAGAGTAAACATAATCTTGTTTATTGGGATAATGAAGAATACTTTGGTTTTGGTGCAGGAGCACATAGTTATGTTGAACAAGTAAGAAAATCTAATTTTGGGCCAGTAAAAAAATACATTCACCATTTAGATAAAGAGGAACTGCCTATTTTCGAGCAACACAAACTGACAAAGCAAGAAATGATGGAAGAGGAAATGTTTTTAGGATTAAGAAAAAATAATGGCGTCAGTTTATCTCTTTTTAAGGAAAAATATGAGGAAAATGTGTTAAACGTATTTGGAGATGCAATTTCTGAAATGGTAGAGAGAAAACTATTGGAAATTGTAGATAATAGAATAAAGTTAACAAAAGAAGGCAGGTTCCTTGGAAACGAGGTATTTCAATCATTTCTTCTTCTTTGATATAATTTTTATACGTCATCGTAGTTTTCTGCCTTTTAGGTAGTCAGAATGATAATATGACTTTGATTTTCTTTAAATAATATTTTCCATATTGCTGAAATCGGCAGTTGATTTTCAATTGTCCGTACCTTGATAATAAAATAGCATATGCACTGCTATTCGTAACGCAAATATATTGACATTATCGACCTGTTTTGATAATTTATTATTAGAATTAGCACTCATCCTTTTAGAGTGCTAACAGAGGTGATAGAAGTTGTTAACAGATCGTCAGCTCCTAATTTTACAAGTTATAATTGATGATTTTATTCGGTCTGCGCAACCAGTTGGTTCAAGAACTCTTTCGAAAAAAGAAGAGATTTCATTTAGTTCGGCGACCATACGTAATGAGATGGCTGATCTGGAAGAATTGGGTTTTATTGAAAAAACTCATACTTCTTCAGGAAGAATTCCTTCAGAAAAAGGGTATCGCTATTATGTAGATCACATTCTGTCACCGCAAAAGCTTAATCAAAAGGATATTTCATTGATTCATTCCATTTTTGCAGAAAGAATTTATGAACTTGAAAATATTGTGCAAAAATCGGCGAAAATCCTTTCCGATTTAACAAACTATACAGCTATCCTGTTAGGACCGGCTGTAAAGGAAACGAAATTAAAGCATCTGCAAATTGTTCCACTAAATAATGACACTGCTGTAGCAATTATTATTACAGATACAGGACATGTCGAGAACAGGTTATTTACGTTTCCAAAAGGATTTAATGTCGGTGAATTGGAACGAATGGTGAATATACTTAATGAGCGATTGGCTAATGTTCCTATTCATAATCTGAAAGATAAGATTTATAAGGAAGTTGCCGAAATCTTAAAACAGCATATTCATAATTATGATTCCATGCTATATACCATTTCTGAAACATTGAAAATACCTGATCATGAGAAACTCTTCTTTGGCGGAAAAGCAAATATGTTAAATCAGCCTGAGTTTCATGATATTCAAAAGGTGCGTTCCTTAATGGATATGATCGAACGTGAACAAGGTTTTTATGATTTATTCAGGCATATACCAAAGGGGATACATGTGAAAATTGGAAAAGAAAATCAGGTATCGGAAATGGAGGATTGCAGCTTAATAACTGCAACTTATTCCATTGGAAATGAGCCAGTCGGAACCATTGCGATATTAGGTCCCACAAGAATGGAGTACTCTCGAGTAATAAGCTTGCTAGATTTTTTAAGTACTGATATGTCGAAGGCACTTACAAAATTGTATCAAGCATAAAACAGCTGGATATATTGAAAGATAGCTGGAGATTAGTATATTATGCTAATTTCTAGTTATTTTCATGCACTTGTATTTGTTTGACTTTTGAGGGAGGTGATTGCAGGTGACAGAAGAAAAAAAACTTGCAGAAGAAGAATTGGAACAAACTAAAGAAGAACAAAGTGAAAATATTGAAGTAGTTTTTGATGAAGAAACAGCCGCTAATCCTTCTTCCGATACTCATAATGTGAATGAGGATACTGCAGCACTAGAAAATAAAATTCAAGAACTA
Source organism: Heyndrickxia camelliae (assembly GCF_002844575.1). Classification (GTDB taxonomy): domain Bacteria; phylum Bacillota; class Bacilli; order Bacillales; family Bacillaceae_C; genus Margalitia; species Margalitia camelliae. Next base: position 76,306 of record NZ_PIQO01000006.1, on the reverse strand, counting down.
GAAGCTAAATTAAACGAATCAGAAAACCGGTATCTAAGGCTTCGTGCGGATTTTGATAATTACCGCAGACGTGTTCAACTTGACCGTGAATCAAGTGAAAAATATAGAGCACAAAGTATTATTACGAATTTACTACCAGCTATCGATAACTTCGAGCGTGCAATGCAAATTACACCGGAAAATGAACAAGCAACACAGCTTATGCAAGGAATGGAAATGGTGTATAGAAGTATATTAGAAGCATTAAAACAAGAAGGTGCGGTTCCGATTGAGTCAGTAGGAAAAGAATTTGATCCGCAATACCATCAGGCTATTATGCAAGTGGAAGATGAAAACTATGGTTCGAATATTATTGTAGAAGAGTTTCAGAAAGGCTATGTCTTAAATGACCGTGTCATTCGCCCATCGATGGTGAAAGTAAATCAATAATCCATACATATAACAAAAGTAGGAGGAATTAACATGAGCAAAATTATTGGTATTGACTTAGGGACAACAAACTCATGTGTTGCAGTCCTTGAGGGCGGGGAACCAAAAGTTATTCCGAATCCAGAAGGAAATCGTACGACTCCTTCAGTTGTGGCATTTAAAAATGGTGAACGCCAGGTTGGTGAGGTAGCTAAGCGTCAAGCCATTACCAATCCAAATACAATTATTTCAATTAAACGTCATATGGGTACAAACCATAAAGAGACAATTGAAGGCAAAGATTACTCACCACAAGAAATTTCAGCAATGATTTTACAATATTTGAAATCCTATGCTGAAGAATATCTTGGTGAAAAAGTTGACAAGGCTGTTATTACTGTTCCTGCATACTTCAATGATGCAGAACGTCAAGCAACTAAAGATGCTGGAAAAATTGCCGGCTTAGAAGTAGAGCGTATTATTAACGAGCCTACAGCAGCGGCATTAGCATATGGATTGGACAAAATGGATGAAGATCAAACTATTTTAGTCTATGACCTAGGCGGGGGTACATTTGACGTTTCTATCCTTGAATTAGGAGATGGCGTTTTCGAGGTTCGTGCAACAGCTGGTGATAATAGACTTGGTGGAGACGATTTTGACCAAGTAATTATCGATTATTTAGTAGCTGAATTTAAAAAAGAGAATGGAATTGATCTTTCTAAAGATAAAATGGCATTACAACGTTTAAAAGATGCGGCTGAAAAAGCGAAAAAAGACTTATCTGGAGTGGCATCAACACAAATCTCATTACCGTTCATTACAGCTGGGGAAGCTGGTCCGTTGCATTTAGAGCTTACATTAACTCGTGCAAAATTCGATGAAATCTCTGCTGGATTAGTAGAGCGCACAATGGGACCAACTCGTCAAGCACTTAAGGATGCTGGCTTAACACCATCTGATATTGATAAAGTTATTCTTGTAGGTGGATCTACACGTATTCCAGCGGTACAAGAAGCAATCCGTAAAGAAATTGGAAAAGATCCTCATAAAGGGGTAAATCCAGATGAAGTTGTGGCAATGGGTGCTGCGATTCAAGGTGGAGTTTTAACTGGTGATGTTAAGGATGTTGTTCTACTAGATGTAACACCACTTTCATTAGGAATTGAAACAATGGGTGGAGTATTTACGAAACTAATTGATCGAAACACTACAATCCCAACTTCTAAATCACAAGTATTCTCAACAGCTGCGGATAACCAAACAGGTGTTGACATTCACGTATTGCAAGGTGAGCGTCCAATGGCAGCTGATAACAAAACACTTGGTCGCTTCCAATTATCTGATATTCCGCCAGCACCAAGAGGTATCCCACAAATCGAAGTTACATTTGATATCGACAAAAACGGTATTGTAAATGTAAGTGCGAAAGATTTAGGAACTGGTAAACAGCAAAACATCACGATTAAATCATCTACAGGACTTTCTGATGATGAAATTGAACGTATGGTTAAGGAAGCAGAAGAAAATGCTGAAGCAGATAAAAAACGTAAAGAGGAAGTTGAATTACGTAATGAGGCTGACCAGCTCGTCTTTACAACTGAAAAAACATTAAAAGAACTGGAAGGCAAAGTAGATCAAGCAGAAGTGAAAAAAGCAGAAGAAGCAAAAGATGCTTTAAAAGCAGCAATTGAGAAAAATGATTTAGATGAAATTCGTTCTGCTAAAGATGCTCTTCAAGAAATTGTTCAAAACCTATCTGTGAAGCTATATGAAGAAGCAGCAAAACAAGCACAGGCTTCTCAAGATGCCGGCCAAGATGGGGCTAAAAAAGACGATAATGTTGTAGATGCTGAATTTGAAGAAGTAAAAGACGATAAATAGAAAAGCGAAGGCGCCTTGCTCATCAGCGTACGCATTTCGTAGTCTTCGACTAGATAAAGGAAACACGGCGAGGTAGTTCGCGGGTTGTTGTTGACTTATCGTAGCGAGGAGACGGAGAAATCCGCAAGTCGATAGGCGCTATAGCTAGACAAATAGAAAAAGCAAAGGGCGATTATTGAGTATAAGGTCCCGGAAAAGATAAAGTCAAAGTCAGGTCCATCTTGGCTTTGACTTTTCTTATGATGTAACCGCCAACTTATTCTTTTATTGATTGTTATAACTGTCAATGTTAAAATTACCTTTATGCTGATTGTTTCGGGAGTGTGTTTGTTATGAGTAAAAGGGATTATTATGAAGTTTTAGGACTAGAGAAAAATGCTTCAAAAGATGAAATTAAGAAGGCCTATAGAAAACTATCTAAGCAATATCATCCTGATATAAATAAAGCCCCAGATGCAGCTGATAAATTCAAAGAAGTAAAAGAAGCATATGAAGTTTTAAGTGATGATAATAAACGTGCACATTATGATCAATTTGGACATACGGATCCGAATCAAGGCTTTGGTGGCTTCGGTGGTGCAAGCGATTTTGGCGGCTTTGGTGGTTTTGAGGATATTTTTAGCACCTTTTTTGGCGGCGGTGGCAGACGACGTGACCCTAATGCGCCAAGACAAGGGGCAAATCTTCAATATACTATGACCTTATCTTTTGAAGATGCCGTTTTTGGAAAAGAAACAGAGATTGAAATACCAAGAGAAGAAGAATGTGATACTTGTCATGGATCTGGAGCCAAACCCGGAACAAAACCGGAAACTTGTCCACACTGCCATGGAAGCGGTCAATTAAATACCGAACAAAATACACCATTTGGTAAAATAGTTAATAGACGAGTATGTAATTATTGTAATGGTACTGGGCAATTGATAAAGGATAAATGTAGAACCTGTGGGGGAAGCGGAAAGGTTAAAAAACGCAGAAAAATCAATGTTAAAATACCCGCAGGGATTGATGATGGACAGCAATTACGTGTATCTGGTCAAGGAGAACCAGGTATAAATGGAGGTCCTTCAGGGGATCTATACGTAGTTTTCCATGTAAGAGATCATGAGTTTTTCGAGCGTGACGGAGATGATATTTACTGTGAAGTTCCGATTACGTTTACACAGGCAGCTCTTGGAGATGAAATAGAAGTTCCAACTTTACATGGAAAAGTGAAACTAAAAGTACCGGCTGGAACTCAAACAGGCACGAAATTCCGCTTACGAGGAAAAGGTGTGCCAAATGTTAGAGGCTATGGGGTCGGTGATCAAAATATTCACGTGAAAGTAGTTACTCCAACAAAATTAACGGATAAGCAAAAGCAATTACTTCGGGAATTCGCAGAGATTAGCGGAACGGTTCCTGATGAGCAAAACGAATCTTTTTTCGATAAGATGAAGAAAGCATTCAAAGGGGAATAATCGATGAATGGAGTTGGCAAGATTTGAAATGGTCTGAAATTATGATTCACACAACTAATGAGGCAGTAGAACCAATCTCCAATATTTTGCATGAAGCAGGTGCAAGCGGGGTTGTCATTGAGGATCCATTTGAACTTACTAAAGATCGTGAAGATCAATTTGGAGAGATCTACCAGCTTGATCCGGAAGATTATCCCGAAGAAGGAGTCATCATAAAGGCATATTTGCCAGTCAATAGCTTTCTGGGAGAAACAGTTGAGGAAATAAAACAATCCATAACTAACTTAACATTATTTAATATTGATATAGGCAAGAATGCTGTATCTATCAGTGAAGTGAACGAAGAAGAATGGGCTACTGCATGGAAAAAATATTATAATCCTGTCAAGATATCATCTAAGTTTACAATCGTGCCTACATGGGAACAATACGAGCCGGTAAATAGTGATGAATTAATTATTGAATTGGACCCAGGCATGGCTTTTGGAACTGGAACCCATCCGACAACTGTTATGTGTATTCAAGCTTTAGAGCGTACCGTTCAAAAAAATGATCATGTTATTGATGTAGGTACTGGTTCTGGGGTTTTAAGTATTGCTGCTGCACTATTAGGTGCCGGGAAAGTTACAGCATTAGATCTAGACGAGGTAGCTGTTCAATCTGCCAAATTAAATGTTAAATTGAACAAGGTACAGGATGTTGTTACTGTGTCAAAAAATGATCTTTTAAATGGTGTCGAAAGTCAGGCCGATGTAGTAGTTTCAAATATTTTGGCAGAGGTCATCATGAGTTTTACCGACGATGTTGCCAATGCTGTAAAAAAGGGCGGTTACTTTATTGCTTCTGGAATTATTCAGGCAAAGAAGAATGAAGTGAAAGAAGCAATCGTTGAATCAGGCTTTACTATTGAAGAAACCATTGTGATGGAAGATTGGATAGCATTTATTGCAAAGCGCAGGTGAAAGAAGTGCAGCGTTACTTTCTAGATAAACCTTATTCTGGAGAAAAGGAAATAATGTTAACCAATAATCATTTTCATCATATAGCTCGAGTTATGAGAATGTCTCCGGAAGAGTTGATTTACGTTGTTTTTCAAAATCAAAAGGCATGTATTGCCAAAATAACGGATATTACCAATGAAGCAGTTATTGCTTCTATTGTAAAATGGGAAGAAATGAATAAAGAAATGCCTGTTCATGTTACCATAGCGAGCGGATTGCCTAAAGGGGATAAGTTGGAATGGATTATTCAAAAAGGAACAGAACTAGGAGCATTTGAATTTATCCCTTTTATTGCGGATCGCTCGGTTGTGAAGTGGGATGTAAAAAAAGAACAAAAAAAAGTAACTAGGTGGTTGAAAATTGCAGAGGAGGCTGCAGAGCAATCACATCGTCAATATAAACCGAATGTCTTGCCTCCAGTTGTTTTTAAAGAAATACTGCAAATCAGTTCCAAGTATACTCACAAGATTGTTGCGTATGAGGAAAATGCGAAACAAGGTGAAAGCACTAATTTTGCTAAAATGTTGAAAAACTTTAAGCAGGATGATACGGTATTAATTGTATTTGGACCTGAAGGCGGAATATCCAACTCGGAAATTGAACATTTAAGGAACAATGGGTTTGAAATTTGTGGTTTCGGTCCTAGAATTCTTCGAACAGAAACTGCGCCATTATATGCTTTATCTGCAATTTCCTATCATTTAGAATTAATGAGGTGATCAACATGTCCTCTGTAGCATTTCATACATTAGGTTGTAAAGTAAACCACTATGAAACAGAAGCGATATGGCAATTATTTAAACATCAAGGATATGAACGCGTTGATTTTGAATCAACCGCTGATGTATATGTCATTAATACCTGTACGGTAACCAACACTGGTGATAAAAAAAGTCGTCAAGTGATTAGACGAGCTGTCAGAAAAAACCCTGATGCAGTTATCTGTGTAACAGGATGCTATGCTCAAACATCCCCAGCCGAAATAATGGCCATTCCGGGCGTTGATATTGTTGTTGGTACACAAGATAGAACCAAGATGCTCGAGTATATTGAACAATATAAAAATGAGCGTCAGCCAATTAATGGTGTTAAAAATATCATGAAGAACCGTGTTTATGAAGAATTGGATGTACCAGCCTTTACGGACCGTACTCGTGCGTCATTAAAAATTCAAGAGGGCTGTAATAATTTCTGTACCTTCTGTATTATCCCTTGGGCAAGAGGGTTAATGCGTTCAAGAGATCCGAAAGAGGTTGTTCGCCAAGCACAGCAATTAGTGGATGCAGGATATAAAGAAATTGTCTTAACAGGTATTCACACTGGCGGATACGGTCAAGATTTGAAGGACTATAATTTAGCGATGCTTCTACGTGATTTAGAAGAACAAGTTAAAGGATTAAAACGAATTCGAATTTCTTCCATTGAGGCAAGTCAATTAACTGATGAAGTTATTGATGTAATCGAAAAGTCCAATATCATTGTCAGACATATGCATATACCGTTACAATCCGGCTCAGACACTGTTTTAAAACGAATGAGACGTAAATATACAATGGCTCAGTTTGCAGAGAGACTGTTAAAATTAAAGAAGGCTTTGCCTGGTCTTGCTGTTACATCTGATGTTATTGTTGGTTTCCCGGGCGAAACGGAAGAAGAATTCATGGAAACTTATAATTTCATCAAAGATCATAAGTTTTCTGAACTTCACGTATTCCCTTATTCTAAACGTACTGGTACACCTGCAGCTAGGATGACGGATCAAATCGACGAAGAGATTAAGAATGAGCGGGTACATCGCTTGATTGCTCTTTCTGATCAATTAGCGAAAGAGTACTCCTCAACATTTGAGAATGAAGTATTAGAAGTAATTCCTGAGGAAAAATACAAGGAAGATCCAGATAGCGGATTATATGAAGGATATACCGACAATTACTTGAAAGTAGTATTTCCGGCAACAGAAGATATGGTCGGAAAGCTTGTTAGAGTGAAAATAACCAAAGCTGGGTATCCATATAATGAGGGACAATTTGTTCGTGTTTTAGAGGATACCACTTCAAAAGAAGAACTTAAGGCAATATAAAAAACTGCAGATTTCTGCAGTTTTTTTACAAAATGCTGATTAATTGGGCAAGCTTATAAAGAACGAATGATAAAAATAATGGTATAGTAAATGAATAGTTAGGAGGAGAGCTTGATGATAGATAATAATATTGCAAAAATGATAGATCATACATTATTAAAGGCAGATGCAACAAAAGAACAAATACATACCCTTTGTCTGGAAGCTAAAGAATATTCCTTCGCTTCAGTTTGTGTGAATCCTTCATGGGTTCCATATTGTGCTGATTTGCTTAAAGATACAGATGTAAAGGTTTGTACAGTAATTGGATTTCCGCTTGGAGCAAATACTCCTGAAACAAAAGCATTTGAAACTAGGAATGCCATTGAAAATGGTGCTAGTGAAGTAGATATGGTTATTAATATTGGCGCTTTAAAAAGCGGTAATGAGGAGTTAGTTGAGAAGGATATTAAATCAGTAATAGAAGCTGCAAAAGGGAAAGCTTTAACCAAGGTAATTATTGAAACATCTTTATTAACAGAGGATGAAAAAGTTCGTGCATGTAAAATTGCTGTTAAAGCTGGAGCGGATTTTGTAAAGACATCAACTGGTTTTTCAACAGGAGGAGCAACACCTGAAGATGTTGCCTTAATGCGAAAAACAGTAGGGCCTAAAATAGGTGTAAAGGCTTCAGGTGGGGTTAGAAGTGTAGACGATGCTGAGGCGATGATTCAAGCAGGAGCCAGTAGAATTGGAGCCAGCTCTGGTGTGAAAATTGTAAAAGGATTAGCAAGCGATGCAGAATATTAATAGAGAACGAGGCTTTATGCCTCGTTTTTTTTTTTCTGTCTAGCTTCAGTACCTATCGGCTAGTGGATTTCTCCATCTTCTCCCTACGATAAGTCAACATCGGTTGAAATTTAAGTGCTAATTTCACTTGCTCGTGAACAACCTCGCCTTGTTTCCTTTATCTCAGTCGATGACTACGAGGGTGAAATTACACTTCCAATTTTTCTCATCCGTACGCAGATGAGCAAAGCACTTGCGCTTTTCTTAATTCCATATTGTTTTTTTTCCATGAATCTTGATGATGAATTGACCGAATTTCGTAGCAACGGGTAAAACTAGAATGGAAGAGAGCAGATTAAAAATAACACTGGCATGAGCAAGCTGTGTTTCTGGATTGGAGGATAATTCTTGGCAGATTAACGATAGTTGACTTAAGAACGGCATGCATAGGAGCGCTCCACCAACATTTAGCCATATATGTGCATAAGCGGTCAATCTAGCCTCTTCCCCAGCTCCTACACTGGCTAGTAGTCCGGTAATGCATGTACCGATATTTGCTCCAAGCATAATGGCGATACCTGTTTCGAGTGAGAAAATGTGTGCACTTAAAAAGCTCATTGCAATGCCGGTCATAACCGTACTAGATTGGATACACGCTGTCATAATGATCCCAACAATAAAGGCATACAGGAAATGGTCGCTTAATAGCAACAGCAATTTTTGAGTGGCTGGTAATTGGGTAAAGGGAACAGCCAGCTGTTCAAAAGCTTGCATTGCTGCGAAAATGAGAGCGAAACCCACAAATACATAACCTAGACTTTTCCATCTTGTTTTTTGGAGAAAGAAGCAAATAAGTCCTAGCACCAAAAAAGGTATAACTAGAACAGATAAATTAAACGATAGAAATTCCAATGTAAAGGTTGTACCAATGTTAGTCCCTAAAATAATACCAATTGTTTGAGGAAATGCAAGTACCCTTGCCGCTACTAAACCTACCGTAATAACCATCACAGCGCCGCTGCTTTGCAAGATAGGGGTCATAATAATGCCAACAAGCATCCCTTTAACAGGAGTATTGGTTACTTTTTTTAACCATTGTTCCATCGCCTTGCCTGATAAATTGAAAAGCCCTACTCTAAGCCACGTAATCCCGAGAATGAAGATTCCAACCAGACAAATAAAAAGGATAAGATACAACATGGACAGGTCACCTCTAGATAATGATATGCAAGCATTGGTTAGAGATGATAATAAGTTATAAAGAATAGAAAACTTCCGTACTTCTCTCATAGTTTTATCGAAGAATGTTGACCTAATAGGAAGGTTATATTATAATTGCATGGTACATGGTTTATTTACATGCGTTAACATGTAACCGTAGTGTGTTCGGAGGGAGGGAAAGAGAGATGTCAAAAACAGTTGTTCGTAAAAACGAATCGCTTGAAGATGCTCTTCGCCGCTTCAAACGCTCAGTTTCTAAAACGGGAACTTTGCAAGAATATAGAAAGCGCGAATTTTATGAAAAACCAAGCGTAAGACGTAAGAAAAAGTCTGAGGCTGCTAGAAAACGTAAGTTCTAATAGAGGGTGAAAATATGGGTCTTCTCGAGCGTTTAAATGAAGATATGAAACAAGCTATGAAAAACAAAGAAAAAGAGAAACTCTCTGTCATTCGTATGCTTAAAGCTTCATTACAAAACGAAGCAATTAAGCTTAAAAAGGAAGTTTTAACCGAAGAAGAAGAGTTGACAATCCTTTCTCGCGAAGTAAAGCAACGTAAAGACTCCCTCCAGGAATTTAAACAGGCAGGTCGTGAAGACCTAGTTGAAAAAATTCAAACGGAATTGACTTTTGTGAATATATATATGCCAAAACAGCTAACAGACGAGGAGTTATCTTCTATTGTTGAAGAAACAATTCGTGAGGTAAATGCTACCTCAAAAGCTGATATAGGTAAAGTCATGAGTGCCATTATGCCTAAAGTAAAAGGGAAGGCAGATGGATCAGCCGTAAACAAAAAAGTACAGCAGCATTTGTCTTAATTGATAAAAAAGGTCGAGAAGGTAACTTTTCGACCTTTTTTATTTATAATCGAATAGTTACATGAAAATTTAATATTTCTGGTATTTTCATGAAACTTTCTGAGTAGCTATATCGTAAAATAGGTAAAATGGGGGTGATTACTTGAGAAAACAGTTTGCAGGGTTAATTGGTTTTATGATTTTTATGTTGTGTGTAAAGCTTCCTGTCCATGCTGCTATGAATCAGGAGATAACTGTCGCTCCCAGGAGTCCGATTGAAAGTTTTGCAGATTTTTTAACAAATCCAATTGTGGTTACTATATTATTATGTTTAGCAAGCTTAGGATTGGTTTTGGAATTGTATACTCCGAGATTTGGGCTTTATGGAATTGTCGGAATCATCGCGCTTGTTTTATTTTACTTTAGCCATATTGTCACAGGTGACGCTAATTTCAGTTCTCTTATTTTATTTGTCCTTGGGGTTGTTCTTATTATCGCAGAACTTTTTTTACCCGGGGCAATTGCAGGATTTCTAGGGGTTTTGGCCATTATTGGCTCCTTATTAATGGCTGGGGGAAACCTTCTACATACAGGAATTTCCATTATAATCGCCCTCCTTATTACAATTATTGCAATGATTATTATGATAAAGGTGTTTGGTAGAAGAATGAAACTATTTAAAAAAATTGTACTACAAGACTCTGTCAGTACGGAAAAAGGGTATGTTTCGAATAAAAGCCGAATCGATTTATTAGACAAAATAGGTAAAACTATTACTCCATTGAGACCCGCTGGAACCATTGATATTGAGGGAGAACGATTAGACGTGGTGACCGAAGGAGGATTTATTGCAGCGGGTGTTTATGTAAAGGTAATAAAGGTAGAGGGAGTCAGAATTATTGTAAGACTGCATCAAAATTAAAGAATTTAATGAAGGGGAGGAATTTAGATTGGTATTAGAAGCTGGAACAGTTTTATTAATTGTTGGAATCATTGCAGCTGTTATTATTATTGGTATTCTATTAACATTTGTTCCTGTAATGCTTTGGATTTCAGCACTTGCTGCAGGAGTAAAAATTGGAATTTTCACCTTAGTTGGAATGAGGCTGCGAAGAGTTATCCCAAGTAGAGTTATTAATCCGTTAATCAAAGCAAGAAAAGCGGGAATTGAGGTAAGTATTAATCAATTAGAAAGTCATTATCTTGCCGGAGGTAATGTAGATAGAGTGGTAAATGCATTAATTGCAGCACATCGAGCAAATATTGAATTGTCGTTTGAACGCTGTGCAGCTATTGATTTAGCGGGACGAAATGTATTAGAAGCAGTGCAAATGAGTGTTAATCCAAAGGTTATTGAAACACCGTTTATTGCTGGTGTTGCCATGAATGGAATTGAGGTTAAAGCAAAAGCGAGAATTACGGTCCGAGCAAATATTGAAAGACTAGTCGGAGGAGCAGGTGAAGAGACAGTTATTGCACGTGTAGGAGAAGGTATTGTCAGTACGATTGGATCCTCAGAAGATCATAAGAAGGTACTAGAAAATCCTGACCTAATTTCTCAAACTGTCTTGACGAAAGGTCTTGATGCAGGAACCGCTTTTGAAATTTTGTCCATTGATATTGCGGATGTGGATATTGGTAAGAATATTGGTGCAGAGTTGCAAACAGAACAAGCGGAAGCGGATAAAAAAATCGCCCAGGCAAAAGCGGAAGAACGCAGAGCGATGGCGGTAGCCTCAGAACAAGAAATGAAGGCCAAGGTTCAAGAAATGAGAGCGAAGGTAGTGGAAGCGGAAGCAGAGGTTCCATTAGCAATGGCGGAAGCATTGAAATCAGGAAATATTGGCGTAATGGACTATATGAACTTTAAAAATATAGAATCAGATACAGATATGAGAGGATCTATAGGAAAAATGACGGGAGAAAAGAAAGATCCGAATAAGCCGGAATAAGACATCGCAGGAAGGAGGTTTTTCCTTTGGAAGCGATTTTGCTAGCAATAATCATTGGTATTATTGGAGCTCTTGCAAATAAGAAAAAACTTGAAAAACCTAAAAGCGGAAAACCTGTTCCAAATCCAAAGTCACTCTTTGGAGAAATGCAAAAAAACATGGAAGAAAATACAAAAAAGTTTTCTCCTCAGACGCCATCTCAGACGGCAAAAAAGAATAAAAGTAATGATAATGTCTATCGAGATGAAGAATTGGAGGCGCAAATTGAGGCCGACCGTTTAAAGATTCAAGAGGAGTATTATCAAAAGAAACTTGAACAAATAAATAAACAAGTCAGCAATATTGAAAAAAGGGAGAACCTGTCACTTTTAAATAATGGTGATGATTTGGTACGAGGAATCATTTTATCCGAAATATTAGGTCCTCCTCGCGCCAAAAAACCATATAGGAGAAAGTAAAAAAATCCGTGCCGTTGTATGATGGTACGGATTTTTTTTATTAATACAAAAATAGGTGCTGAATCCTTACTTTTATTCATAAATATGATATGAAAGGGGGGTTCTTTTCTATGGCAAAAAAATGGAGCCGACTTTTGCAAAATCTGATGACCAACACGATGCAGCTTCCGCAAGATGTCATGATGGACCTGCCGCGTATTACCATGATTGGCCAAATACACATTTACATAGAAAATCACCGCGGACTTCTTACCTTCTCGGATCGGGAGGTAAGGCTGCTTCTCAAACAAGGTCAATTGTTAATAAAGGGAAAATCGTTTGTTATTAAAACCATTTTACCAGAAGAAATATTGTTGGAAGGAAAAATAGATGCAGTCAGTTATTTGAATGAATAGGAGTGACAGGGCTTGAAAAATCATTGGATTACATTTCTAGGTGGGACAATTCATGTGAAAGTGGAGGGGAGAGGGGTAGAGCGGTTCATTAATCAGCTCACCCGTACCCGTCTATTGATATGGAATGTGAAAAGACAGGGAACGGATGCTATTACCTTTTATATTCGACTTCAGGATCTTCATAAGCTGCGGCATCAAGCAAGGAAGTTTGATTGTCGTATATCTTTTTTAAGTGGACAAGGTATGCCGTTTCTCTGGAAGCGCACTTTGAAAAATGCAGGTTTTTTAACAGGATTAATATTATTTTTTATAGTTATTACATTGCTGTCCAATGTTGTATGGGGAATCCAGATAAAAGGCGCCAGTCCGCAGACAGAGCACCAAATCAAAAAAGAATTAAATAAAATGGGTATTCAAGTTGGAAAATTACAATTTAATATGGATAGCCTAGAATCAATCCAACATGAGTTGACGAATAAAGTTCCGAACATAACATGGGTCGGTGTGGATTTACATGGGACAACCTTCCAATTACACGTGGTAGAAAAAAACACGCCTAAACAAAAGAAGTCTTTGAGTCCTAGACATTTGGTTGCAAATCAAAAGGCTATTATCGTAGATATGTTTGTAGAGGCCGGGATTCCAATGGTAAAAATCAATCAATTTGTTAATAAAGGAGAATTATTGGTGTCTGGCCTGGTTGGCAGAGAGGAAGATCAAAAACCAATAGCCGCTATTGGAAAAGTATACGGGAAGACATGGTATAAAACTGATGTTGAGCTGCCTTTACAATCAGATTTTCAAGTATTTACCGGTCATGAACAAAAAAAATATTCTTTAAAAATCGGATCTTTCAGTATTCCTTTTTGGGGATTTGGCAAGATAAAGTATAAAGAATATGAAACAGAAAAGAATGTACATCCGATAAAATTTTTGAAATGGACACTCCCGATTGAATATGTGCACAAAACAGTACGTGAAAGGCAACTAGTTCAAAGAGATTATACAAAAGCACAAGCTGTGAATGCAGCAAAAGAACTTGCTGTAAATGATTTGAAAACAAAAATTCCAAATGATGCAAAAATAGTGGATGAATATGTTTTGCATGAACAAGTGGAGAATGGTAAAGTAAAATTATCGATGTATTTCCAAGTTATAGAAGACATAGCAGAGGCAAAACCAATTGTTCAAGGAGACTGAGAATGTCAATAGAAATTATTACAGCCAAGATACAATTACAAAATCCAAATGAAGCGATTTCTTTATTTGGAATATCAGACAACCATTTAAAACTACTGGAAGAATCTTTTAAAGTATCCATCATTACAAGGGGTGAATCCGTTCATATATCTGGTAATACAGAGGATGTAGAGCGGGTTAATAAAATATTAGAACGTCTATTATTAATTATTAGAAAAGGAATCAATATAGGTTCCAGGGATGTTCTATATGCTATAAAAATGGAAAACCAAGGAACATTGGAATTTTTTGAAGAAATTTATGATGAAGAAATAACCAAAAATGCCCGTGGCAAGTCAATACGTGTTAAAACATTAGGACAAAAGCAGTATATTACTGCAATTAAAAAGCATGATTTAGTATTCGGTATTGGGCCAGCGGGAACAGGAAAAACTTACTTAGCAGTTGTAATGGCTGTTCACGCATTGAAAAATGGAATGGTGAAAAAGATAATATTAACCAGACCAGCTGTAGAAGCAGGAGAAAGCCTAGGTTTTTTACCGGGTGACTTAAAAGAAAAAGTAGACCCTTATTTACGGCCATTATATGATGCATTGCATGATATATTGGGAAGTGAACATACAGCTCGGCTAATAGAGAGGGAGACGATTGAAATTGCTCCCCTTGCGTATATGAGAGGTAGGACATTAGATGATGCCTTTGTTATCTTAGATGAAGCGCAAAATACGACACATGCACAAATGAAAATGTTTTTAACCCGCTTGGGATTTAATTCTAAAATGGTTATAACTGGGGACAGAACTCAGGTTGATTTGCCAAAAGGTGCGCAATCAGGTCTGATAGAAGCGGAAAAAATATTAAAAGATATTCCAAAGATTTCATTTGTGTATCTGGAACAAAGTGACATTGTCCGTCATCCACTAGTTGCAAAGATAATTGATGCTTATAATCAGTATTCTTCTTAAGGTGTCGATTGCTTTTGCAAAACAAGAAGTACATTTCCGTTATTAGGTCAATACTACCTAAAAACCTGAACATCCTGTTGTTCAGGTTTTTTTATAAAATGAAGTGCATTTCTGTACAAAAACTGATATGATTTTACATAATTAGGGAAGAACATAACTCTCAATTTCTAAAAGTAATTTTTATATTATAACTGTTTGCTTCGAAGAACGTTTAGGTTATTTGAAGGTGGTGTGAGAGGTACGTGAACATTCAAGATTATGTTGGAAAAATACGAACTCTATTAAGCTACAGAGTATTTACCATTATAACGTTACTTATTTTGTCGGTTTTGATTTATGGAGTACTTTATTATAATGTGAAGCCTCAGACCTATAATATGGAGCTATTTTCCATTGCTGATAAAACAGTTCGTTCTCCGAAAACGGTTGAAGACGAAGCGAAAACTAATGAGGAACGCCAAAAAGCTGCAGAAGAAGTAGGTAAGGTTTATACCTTTAAAAAAGAAACCGTACAAAACAGAGTATCCCTAATTAACTCGATCTTTGACTTTGTGAATGATGTAAATTATGAACCTGGCGTACAAGAAAAATCCAAGGATAAGCCAGAAAAAAAATCCGATACAGAGAAGTTACACATATTAAAATCCGACTTATCGAAAAATGTAAATGAGGATGTAACGAAAAAGATACCTGATGATATATTCTATACTTTACTAAAAACCAATCATTATGATCTAGAACAGGCGAGAAATATTGTCATTGAACAAGTAGAAACCTTAATGAGTGAAAAAATAAGAGATGATCAAGTATCTCAAGCAAGGTTGCGAATAGCAGATAAAATTAATCAGTCCAATTTAAATAGAGACTTGCGTGAAGCTGCTGTAGAATTAGGTAAATATGCGATTGTACCGAACGATATTTATGATCGGCAACTTACTGAAGCGAGACAGAAACAGGCAATGGAAAATGTGGAACCAGTAAAAATATTACAAGGACAAATTATTGTTCAAGAAGGACATCTTATTGACAGGGATATATATCATCAGTTGCAGATACTTGGTTTATTGAAAAGTAATCCAACAGTAAAGCCTTTTTACGGGCTTGCTTTGTTTGTCATATTAATGATTGCACCTATTTATCTTTATATACATAGTACATCGTACCCAGAAGATAAAAAACAACTATATTTAATACTTGTGAGTTTTATTTTTGTTATATCCCTTTTGTTAATGAGAATTGTGGGATATATTGATAATGCAGATTTACCTAATTTAGGCTATATTTATCCAGCTGCCCTGGCGCCAATGTTAATTCGAATCATGTTAAATGAACGCTTTGCTTTTATTGTCACGATTTTATTAGCTGCATGTGGATCTATTATCTTTAGGGATGAGCTTGCCGGAACGATCAATATTGAAATTGCTGTTTATATTCTGTTTAGTGGTACTGCCGGGATATTATTTTTAACTAATCGAAACAGGCGCTCCAATATTTTACAAGCAGGTTTATTTGTATCGCTTATTAACTTGATGATGATATTTGCCTTAATACTATTAGGAAATGGGCAGTATTCGAACATTGAATACATATATTTTGTGGTATTTGCTCTTGTCTCCGGTTTGTTGTCCGCTATATTTACAATCGGACTTGTTCCATTTTTTGAGGCTGGGTTTGGAATATTATCAACGATTAAATTAATTGAACTTTCCAATCCGAACCACCCGTTATTAAAGAAAATTTTAACAGAGGCACCGGGAACATATCATCATAGTGTTATGGTTGCAAACTTAGCAGAGGCAGCATGTGAAGCTGTAGGAGCAAATGGTTTGCTAGCAAGGGTTGGATGCTATTATCATGATATTGGGAAAACAAAGCGTCCGCAGTTTTTCATAGAAAACCAAATAAATATGGAGAATCCGCACAATCACTTATCTCCAGAAGTAAGTAGAGATATCATTATTGCCCATGCAGTGGACGGAGGTAAAATGCTGCGAAAGCATAAGTTTCCAAAAGAAATTATTGATATCGCTGAACAGCATCATGGTACAACATTGCTTAAATACTTTTATGTCAAGGCTAAGGAAGAAAATCCGGATATCGATAAAGAATCTTTTCGCTATCCCGGACCAAAGCCGCAAACGAAGGAAATTGCTATTATTAGCATTGCAGATAGTGTGGAAGCCGCGGTTCGATCCATGTCACACCCATCGCCTGATCAAATTAAAGAGCTAATTCATAACATTGTTCAGGAGCGGTTGCAGGATGGCCAGCTAAATGAATGTGACATTACTCTAAAGGAACTTGAAGTAATAAAGAAAACATTTTGTGAAACATTAAACGGTATATTTCACTCCCGAATTGAGTATCCGAATAACAAAAGCATTAGCGGCTGATTCATCGTCATCCCTTTGTTATTTACAATAAAATTGAATATTTAGAGGTGGATATTATGTCTTTATCCATGGATTTTATGGATGAAACAAATGAATTAAAAAAAGAAGATTTTGATTTAGTGGAAAGTCTTTTGAACTTTGCAGGAAATAAATTAGAGATTGAAAATGGAAGTGAAGTTTCGGTTACGTTTGTATCAAACGAGAAAATTCGAGAAATAAATAGAGAATACCGGGATAAGGACCAGCCCACTGATGTTATTTCTTTTGCGATGGAAGAGTTAGGGGAAGGTGAAATAGAAATCAATGGATCCGAAATGCCAAGGGTACTTGGAGATATTATTATCTCCGTTTCGAAAGCACATGAACAGGCCGATGACTACGGACATGCTTTTTCGCGTGAATTAGGATTTTTGGCCCTTCATGGATTTTTGCATCTGCTGGGATATGATCATATGACACCAGAAGATGAGAAAGAAATGTTTGGACTACAAAAGGAAATATTAGATGAATATGGACTTAAAAGATAAACAAAAGACTCCTCTGCACAAAACATTTTCTTTTGCAATTTGTGGTATTATCCATGGATTTAAAGCGGAAAAAAATTTTAAAATACATGCTGCTGCAGCTATAATGGCAATCTCTATTAGTTTTCTGTTGCGAATTTCATTAATGGAATGGTTATTTGTAATTTTGTCCATTTTTGGGGTAGTTAGTTTAGAATTGGTAAATTCTGCAATTGAAAGGGTAGTGGATTTGGCAGCACCTGGATATCATCCTTTAGCGAAACAAGCAAAGGATTTGGCAGCAGGAGCGGTTTTAGTCTATTCAATCATGTCTGTTATCATTGCATGTGTTATTTTTATTCCTAAATTTGCACATTTAATAATAAATTTCATATAGTAATGATAACAAGTGATCGTAACAGTTTTTACCATTGTAGAATTTGAATCCAACATTTATTTGAGTTAAAATAAGTTTATCCAGCAATTTAGTGGATAAACTTTTTTAGTCAGATTTTTTAATAATTTCAAGCAAATTAAAAATATTCTGTGATTATTGACAATTTTGTGGTAAAATAAGTTTTGAAGGGGAAGAAATATGAACGTAGATCATTTAATTGAGGAAGCGAAACAAGCGAGGGAAAAAGCATATGTACCATACTCTAAATTCGCAGTAGGTGCTGCATTGCTTACAACAGACGGAAAGGTTTACCAAGGCTGTAACATTGAAAATGCTGCATACACTGTTGGCAATTGTGCTGAACGTACAGCTCTTTTTAAGGCTTATTCAGAAGGAGACACTTCCTTTGCCGCATTAGTCGTTACGGCAGATACTAACCGTCCTGTACCCCCTTGTGGAGCTTGTCGTCAAGTAATATCTGAGCTTTGTCCGAAAGATATGAAAATCATCCTTACAAATTTAAAGGGCGATTCAAAAGAATTGACAGTGGAAGAGCTATTGCCTGGTGCTTTTTCTCCGGAGGACTTACATGAGTAATAAACAATTCGAAGATAAGGAATATAAATCAGGCTTTATCTCCATTATTGGACGTCCTAATGTTGGGAAATCAACTTATCTGAATAGAGTAATTGGGCAAAAGATTGCCATTATGAGTGATAAGCCGCAAACAACTAGAAACAAGGTTCAGGGAGTTTACACGACAAACGAAGCTCAGATGATTTTTATCGATACTCCAGGTATTCATAAACCGAAACATAAACTAGGCGATTTTATGATGAAGGTTGCAACCAATACATTAAAAGAAGTTGATTTAATATTATTTATGATTAATGCGGCGGAAGGACTAGGACGTGGTGATGAATTTATCATTGATAAATTAAAGGGAGTCAAGACGCCAGTATTTCTTGTAATTAATAAAATCGACCAAATACATCCGGATGAATTATTATCTATTATTGAGCAGTATAAGAGTCTCTTTGATTTTAAAGAGATTATTCCAATTTCGGCATTACAAGGCAATAATACCGAAAAATTATTAGAAGAAATTCAAAAGTATCTCCCTGTTGGCCCTCAATATTATCCTGCGGACCAGATAACAGACCATCCAGAACGGTTTATTGTTTCTGAATTAATTAGAGAAAAGGTTTTACACTTAACTCGAGAAGAAGTACCACATTCTATTGCGGTTGTAATCGATAAAATGGAGAAAAAATCTGAATCTGATGTTGTTCATGTGATGGCAACTATTATCGTGGAACGATCTTCTCAAAAAGGAATTATTATAGGTAAACAGGGGAGTATGCTGAAAGAAGTGGGGAAAAGAGCCCGTGTTGATATTGAACACTTATTAGGTTCTAAGGTATTTCTTGAACTATGGGTAAAGGTTCAAAAAGATTGGAGAAATAAAATCAATCAATTGCGGGATTTTGGTTTTAGGGAAGATGAATATTAAGGTTAGCCTTAAGTTGTGTTTTAGTGATGAAATGAATTATACATCAAACTTTGTTAGCAATTTTTACGTCACATGATTTCAGGAAGTCTTGGTGAAGCTATAATTATTAAAGCTTTATTAAAGATTTCATGAGTTTTCACAACATGAAAGGCGGGGTTTATATGCTAGAGTTTACATGGAAAGTTTTTGCTGAAACTGGTAGTATTGATACCTATTTGCTTTTTAAGGAACTGGAAAAAGAAGGACAAGATGAACCAATGAAAACAGAGCATGAAATCACAGGAATTGATTTTAATCCAATTTCCTGAGAAAGTTTCTGTTATCACCTGAATGAAGCAAATAAAGATTGCTTTGGAAGGTGGATATGATGCTTCAAAAATGTGAAGGTATTGTAATTAGAACACATGATTATGGTGAATCGAATAAAATTGTCAATGTATATACACGTGAGTTTGGGAAACTTGGGATGATGGCAAGGGGGGCAAAGAAGACCAACAGCCGTCTCTCAGCTGTTTCCCAACTTTTTACGTATGGATACTTTCTTGTGCAAACAGGAAATGGTCTTGGGACACTTCAGCAAGGAGAAATGATTTCCTCCATGAGGTCTATCCGAGAAGATATATTCCAAACCGCATATGCATCGTATATAGTTGATCTTTTGGATAAAAGTGTCGAAGAAAAGCAACGAAATCCTTTTTTGTTTGAATTATTATACCAAACATTAAATTATATTAACGAAGATGTTGATTTAGATATCATTACCAATATATTTGAGATGAAAATGTTAAATGTTTTAGGGTTATACCCAATTATGGATCAGTGTGCGGTTTGCGGCAGTAAAAATGGTACATTTGCTTTTTCTATTCGGGAAAATGGTCTCATTTGTCATCGGTGTTTTGAAAAGGATCCATATCTTTTGCCTATTTCACAGAGCAGCATTCGACTTTTACGTCTTTTTTATTATATTGACATTCAAAGACTGGGTTCGATTTCCGTTAAGCCAGAAACAAAAAGGGAACTTCGGACAACCATTACCATGTATTATGATGAATATTCAGGTCTGCACCTAAAATCAAAAAAATTCCTGGATCAAATAGAAAAATTCAAAGATATTTTTTGATAATGAATAAAGGCTCTTCCTTTCATAAAGGAAATAGAGTCTTTATTTATGTTCTGTATTTCTTGCAAATTTTTTCTTATAATTTAAAATTAGTATATAATAATTATATAAAAGTATAACACATCTGAAATCTCTTTGAATGGGGGTGTAAACGATAGAACTTAATAAAAGGCAACAACAAATATTGCAAATTGTAAAGGATAATGGCCCTATTACAGGTGAGCATATAGCAGATCGGTTAAAACTAACTCGAGCAACTTTAAGGCCAGATTTAGCAATTCTAACGATGGCTGGTTATTTAGATGCGCGCCCGCGAGTAGGTTATTTTTATACCGGGAAGACTGGAGCACAGCTCCTAACGGAAAATCTAAATAAAATTTATGTTCGAGAGTATCAATCTATGCCTGTAGTGGTTAATGAAAGTATTTCTGTTTACGATGCGATCGTTACGGTATTTTTAGAAGATGTAGGTACTTTATATGTAGTAGACGAACACTCTCATTTGGTTGGTGTGCTTTCGCGAAAAGATTTGCTGAGAGCTAGTATAGGAAAACAAGAACTTTCCGCATTACCGGTGAATATTATTATGACACGAATGCCAAACATTACATACTGTGAAAAGGACGATTTGCTAATTGAAGTAGCTAAAAAGCTAATCGATAAACAAATTGATTCTATGCCGGTTGTGAAAAGTACAGATCAAGGCCTAGAAGTTACAGGGAGAATTACGAAAACGAATATTACCAAAGCATTTGTAGCTCTCGTAGAAGGAGAATTATAGGAAGGCAGCTTTCGCTTTATTTTGTTATAGTTGAATCATTAAAAATTGTTGAATCGAAAGCTTTATAAATTTAAAAGGAGTTTGGTGAAATAGATGATAAAACCAATCATTTATATTATTTCTGATTCGGTTGGGGAAACGGCGGAATTAGTTACCAAGGCTGCCATAAGTCAATTTAACGGAAAAGATGCAGAAATAAAAAGATATCCTTATGTGGAGGATTTCCAGCATATTGATGAAGTAATATCACTTGCTAAATTGAATCATGGAATCATTGTATATACTTTGGTAAAGCCAGAGATGAGGCAATATATAAAATTACATTCTGAGCAGAATCAAATATACACCATTGATATCATTGGCCCGTTATTAGATAAACTCGAAGATTTGTATGGAAAAAAGCCATTATGTGAACCAGGGCTAGTTCGTAAATTAGACGAACAGTATTTTAAAAAAGTAGAAGCTATAGAATTTGCTGTTAAATACGATGATGGTCGTGACCCAAGAGGTATCCTTCGGGCCGATATCGTATTAATTGGTGTTTCGCGAACATCAAAAACACCGCTATCTCAATATCTGGCACATAAAAGATATAAAGTTGCCAATGTCCCCTTAGTACCGGAAGTGGACCCTCCGGAAGAATTATTTCAAGTTTCTCCTGAGAAATGTATTGGTTTAAAGATTAGCCCGGAGAAATTAAATCATATTCGAAAAGAACGGTTGTTAACTTTAGGGCTTAATGATCAAGCAAGCTATGCCAATATTGAACGCATTAAATCAGAAATTGAATATTTCGATCAAATAGCAAATAAAATTGGTTGTAAGGTTATAGATGTTACCAATAAGGCAGTAGAGGAAACAGCTAACATTATTATCAACCATATTCACGGTACGGAATAACACATGATCTGTATGGATGATGTGTTTTTTCATTTTTTTATCAGCATCAACATAAAAATATATGGTCAAATGCATAAAAATATACTATAATAAAAAATTGTGATAAAAATGTAATTAAAATAGGTTTAGAGTCACGAAATAAGGAATAAACTAACTATTGGGATATGTCAAGATTATTTTCTTGAAATTGTTCGACAAGGTCCGTAAATTCTAAAAAATGATTGGGTAAAGAAAGAAGGATTCTGTGGAGTGATGTAGAATAGTTACTAGTAATGAGGAAAGTAAACTTTCCGACTTAACGATGCTGAGGAAAAATGTTAAAAGTATCGATGATCTCTAAACCAATTGTATTCAGTTTCTGCACTTGTGCGAATTTTGTCGAAAAATGCAAAAAAATAAAAATATAGGCAATTGGGGATGTTTTCGTGACGGGAATAATTCCTGAGGAAAAGATTAATGAAATTCGTCAATCCGTAGACATAGTAGATGTGATTGGTGAATATGTTCATTTGAAAAAGCAAGGGAGAAATTACTTCGGTTTATGTCCTTTTCATGGAGAGAATACTCCATCTTTTTCCGTCTCATCCGATAAACAAATATTTCATTGTTTTGGATGTGGAGCCGGTGGTAACGTTATTACATTTATAATGGATATTGACGGGATTGGTTTCCAAGAGGCGGTTTTCAAACTAGCTCAAAAGGCAAATATTGAACTAAATATTGACCCGGAATTGAAACAGCATTCAACATCCCAGTATTCTAATGATCATCAGAAAATGTTAGAAGCACATGCGCTGTTGCAAAAATTTTACCATCATTTATTAGTAAATACAAAAGAGGGTCAAGAAGCTTTTGAATATCTTATTCAAAGAGGTTTTACAAGGGAAAGTATGGAGAAATTTCAAATTGGTTATTCCTTACCAAGTTGGGATTTCACTGTAAAGCTGTTTCAAAAAAGAGGTTTTCCATTATCTTTAATGGAAAAAGCCGGTTTAATTATTAAAAGAGAAAGTGATGATTCTTATTTTGATCGCTTTCGAAACAGGATAATGTTTCCTATTTTAAATTCCAAAGGTCAAACTATTGCATTTTCTGGCAGAGTTTTAGATCAAAAGGATCAGCCTAAGTATTTAAATAGCCCTGAAACTGAATTATTTAATAAGAGCTCCGTTCTATATAATTTGCATCATGCCAGGAGTCATATAAAGAAACAGCAGCAAGCTATTTTATTTGAGGGATTTGCTGATTGCATTTCGGCGGACCGGGCTGAAGTTTTTAATGGGATAGCCACTATGGGAACTGCATTAACAGAGCAGCATGTTCAGCAAATACGAAGATTAACGGATAATATTATCATTTGTTACGATTCTGATTCTGCTGGAACGGAGGCTGCATATAAAGCTGGCCAAATGCTTGCTCAACAACATTTTAATATTCGAATTGCAAGAATGCCGGACGGCTTAGACCCTGATGACTACATTAGACAGAACAGTGCGGAAAAATTCCGCCAAGATGTAATAGGGGCGAGCATGACATTTATGGCTTTTAAGATGCAATACCATCGCATTGGAAAAAAGCTTCAAAATGAAGGAGAAAAGCTCAAGTATATAGAAATAATAATAAGTGAAATTTCTAAGCTTGAAAATGCAGTTGAAAGAGATCACTATTTACGTCAGTTGGCGGATGAATTTCAAATTTCAATGGATGCTTTAAAACAACAGCAGCGTCAAACATTTTATGCAAATAAGAAAAAAAACTCATTCATTCCACAAAGCACTAATCATAAAGTATTAATAAAACCAGAAAAAAAGTTATTTCCTGCTCATCAAACTGCAGAAAGGCGACTTATTAGTCATATGTTAAGAGATGTGGAAATAGCATATAAGGTCAGAGATTTATTAGCTAATCATACCTTTAATATAGATGAGCATCAGGCAATCCTAACATACTTACTCGGCTTTTATGAGGAAGGTAATGAACCAGACACTAGTTCGTTTTTGCTTTATTTGCCAGATGAACAGCTGCGAAGAGTTGTAGCAGATATAGAAATGATGCCACTAAATAATGATGTATCTAATCAAGAAATTGAAGATTATATAAATCAAGTGTTGAAACATCAAAAGATGTTAAAAATAAATGAAAAAGAAAAAGAACAAAAAAAAGCCGAGTTGGAAAATGATTTGCAAAAGGCACTATCCATCGCAAAAGAAATAATACAACTCCGCAAGTCATTATGATAATATAAGGGATCATTTTAAATTAGATAATCCATTATATTCGTTTTGTTTAAATAGTTGGAAGGAGGGGAACAAATGGCTGAAAAATCAGCTCGTTCCAAAGAATTAGAACCTGAATTGACTCTTGATCAAGCAAAAGAACAATTAATTGAACGCGGTAAAAAACGCGGATTTTTAACATATGAAATAATATCGGGAAAACTTAGCCATTTTGAATTGGATTCCGAACACATGGATGAATTTTATGAAACTTTAGGTGAGCAAGGAATTGAGATTCTTGAAGACAATGATGATGATGACGAGGAATCTCCTGATATCCATGAACTCGAAAAAGACGATGAGGACGAATTCGATTTAAATGATTTAAGTGTCCCTCCAGGTGTTAAAATTAATGACCCAGTTAGAATGTATTTAAAAGAGATTGGGCGTGTTGATCTCCTTTCTGCTGATGAAGAAATTGAACTTGCAAAACGAATAGAGCAAGGCGATGAAGAAGCGAAAAGACGATTAGCAGAAGCAAACTTGCGCCTTGTTGTAAGTATTGCAAAACGATATGTCGGCCGCGGGATGCTTTTCTTGGATTTAATTCAAGAAGGTAACATGGGACTAATTAAAGCGGTAGAAAAATTTGACTACGATAAAGGTTTTAAATTTAGTACTTATGCAACTTGGTGGATACGACAAGCTATTACTCGAGCTATTGCGGATCAAGCTAGGACCATTCGTATTCCAGTTCATATGGTGGAAACGATCAATAAGCTCATTCGTGTGCAACGCCAATTACTTCAAGATTTAGGTCGTGAACCATCACCAGAAGAAATTGCAGAGGAAATGGATTTAACTCCTGAAAAGGTCCGTGAAATTTTAAAAATTGCTCAAGAGCCGGTTTCGTTAGAAACACCAATAGGTGAGGAAGATGATTCCCATTTAGGTGATTTCATTGAAGACCAGGATGCTACTTCACCATCTGAACATGCCGCCTATGAATTGTTGAAAGAACAATTGGAAGACGTTCTAGATACCTTAACAGATCGTGAGGAAAATGTCCTTCGTTTACGATTTGGCTTGGACGATGGCAGAACAAGAACATTAGAAGAAGTTGGAAAAGTATTTGGAGTTACGCGTGAGCGTATTCGCCAAATAGAAGCAAAAGCACTTAGAAAGCTTCGTCATCCCAGCCGCAGCAAAAGGTTAAAAGATTTTCTTGAATAATATTTTAAAGTTAGTTTACCTTTCACGGGTAAACTAATTTTTTTTGTAAAAAAATTAATTTTAAACAGGAATTTTGCCTATCTTTATCGAATCATAGAATTACAGGATGTGTTGCAAATGAATTCTTCTAGAAAAGAGATCATTATTAATGAAATTACCTATTGGAAGCAACATCATATGCTTCCTGAACATTATTGCGATTTTTTACTTGCTTTGTATACAGAAGGGGAAACAGAAGCAAGTGAAAAAAGTTATGATAAACATTTAGTAAAGAATAGTTTAATTATTTTTCTAGCACTAGCTGCATTAGGTTTATCAGTATTTGTCATTTATTTTACTGAATTCAATTTTGTTTTGCAAACGATGATTTTGACAAGTTTTGTCGTTTTATTGCTATTATTCGGAATTTATTATTCTAAAAAAAAATATTGGTATACATTTTTTTATATTGGTACTGCTATTGAACTACTCTTACTCTCTGTTTTTTTTAATGATAAATTATTTCACAATGGTGCGGAATCATTGTGCATAATGATAATTATCAATTGCCTTCTTTGGATTTTGACAGGCTGGAAATTAAAACTGTACTATTTTATCCTATCTGGAATAATAGGAATTATTGTTCTAATAATTTATATTTCAGTATAATAATCAAATAATGAAAAACTTTTTAAAGTTGAGAATATTCATCTACCTCTATTATAATATTAAATGTAAGCGGATTCAAGATTCGAGGGGGATGGATATGAACTTTGAACTTACGGAAGAACAAAAGATGATTCAGCGCACCATTCGTGAATTTTCTGATACAGAGGTTGCGCCTGGAGCCTTAGAACGTGATCGGAATAAACAGTTTCCGATTGATGTTTTTAAGAAATTAAGTGAACTAGGAATGATGGGGCTTCCTTTCCCTGAGGAATATGGTGGAGCAGGTGCCGATACAATAAGTTTTGCCATTGTCGTAGAAGAATTAAGTCGTGCGTGCGGGTCCACAGGTATTACATATTCTGCACATATTTCTCTTGGAGGTGCACCGATTCATTTGTTTGGAACAAAGGCACAAAAGGAAAAATATTTGACTCCCATATGTACTGGCGAATCCTTTGGGGCCTTTGGTCTAACGGAGCCGAACGCTGGTTCAGATGCAGGAGGGACAAAAACAACGGCGAGAGAAGAAGGCAATAATTTTGTTATCAATGGTAATAAATGCTTCATTACTAATGCCAGTTATGCAAAGCATTTAGCGCTTACAGCAATAACAGGTGAATCTAATAATCGTAAGGAAATAAGTGCAATCATTGTTCCAACTGATGCACCAGGGTTCAAGATTATTGATAACTATGAAAAGCTTGGATTGCATGCTTCTAATACAACGGAATTAGTATTGGAAGATGTTCGAGTCCCTCAGGAAAATCTGTTAGGTGAACGCGGTAAAGGATTTAAACAGTTTCTTGTTACCTTAGATGGTGGAAGAATCGGTATCGGGGCAATGGCTGTAGGTATTGCACAGGCCGCGTTTGAAAAAGCTTTAGCGTATTCAAAGGAAAGACAGCAGTTCGGACGTTCTTTGTCTGAATTTCAGGTTACTCAATTTAAAATTGCGGATATGGCGATGAAAATTGAGTTAGCTAGAAATATGGTCTATAAGGCAGCATGGTTAAAAGATCAAGGAAAACCGTTTACTAAGGAAGCTGCAATGTGTAAATTGTATGCTTCTGAAATTTGTATGGAAATTACGAATCAAGCTGTTCAAATTCATGGCGGAAACGGCTATATGAAGGATTATCATGTCGAAAGATTTATGAGAGATGCAAAATTACTAGAGATCGGTGAAGGTACATCAGAGGTTCAGCGCATGGTCATTTCTAGAGAAGTTGGATGTTAGTATCGGTTTCGCAGACATTTGGATTTAGAATACAACTCTAGCTAACATTAGTGACAAAGCATCTTTCAATAAGGGGCTATTTCTAGCTAATAAAAGGAAATGGTATGTTCATATACAAAATCACAAAAGTTTAAGAAAAGTGTCTTATGAAAATAAAAAAAATGAACAAACTAAATATGAAAGCAGAAAACTTCATCTTTTTATGGATGAAGTTTTTGTCTAAATTCCGAAAATATAATAAATCTTTCTAATAGGGGTTTTCCTTCATTTGTTTTTCGAGTAAAATAAAGTTGTTTGTACCAATTTGTACTTTTTTGTTTTCTTACATAAGGGAGGTTATTTTGTGAAACGTAATCCTGCTATACCTTACATTTTTATTATGTTACTAGGAATTGCACTTGTATTTTTTCTCTCTGTCAAGGGGCTTGGTGATGCAAAAGAGATTGCCAAAGATAATAAAAAGGGAGATGCGAAGACAGAAGCTCCAGCGGGTCAAACAGGAGGTAAATTTGATCCGGAAGGGTTTGCAAAACAAACTTGTGTTGCCTGCCATGGTAACAATTTAGAAGGAAATGCCGGTCCTAATTTACACGGAATTGGTAAAAAGATCTCAAAAGATGAAATAAAAAATGTATTGAAAAATGGTAAAGGAGCGATGCCAGCAGGTATGGTTCCAGCTGAAAATATTGATGCTATGGCTGATTGGGTCGCAAATCTAAAATAATTTGTATAAAAAAAGTTCCTCGCATATGTGCGAAGAACTTTTTTTTCATTCAGATTAAGTCTAAAATAGAGAAAGTAAACTAAAAAAGTGGTGGAATAATGAACATAGAAAAACTATCGAAAAGATTAGAAACCGTGTGTACATATATACCAAGTGGTTCGAGAATTGCGGACATAGGTTCCGATCATGCCTATTTGCCTTGTTATGCAGTAAAGAATGGAATAGCTTCATTTGCTATTGCAGGCGAAGTGGTAGAGGGACCCTATCAATCTGCATTGCAGCAAGTAAAGAATTCAGGTTTAGGTGATGCTGTTTCTGTGAGAAAAGGAGATGGCCTTGAAGTTATCCAAAAAGGGGAAGTGGACTGTATAACGATTGCTGGAATGGGCGGTGCATTGATTTCGTCGATATTAAACAAAGGTATGGAGAAACTTAGTGAAAATGAAAGATTAGTTCTTCAACCGAATATCGCAGCGAATTTCATACGTGAATGGTGTATCGAACAAGGATGGCAGATTATTGCGGAAGAAATAATCGAAGAAGATCAAAAAATTTACGAAATTTTAGTGTTAGAGAAGCTTAAAGATAAAAAGCCATATTTCTTAACCGAAGCGGAGCTATTAATGGGGCCGATATTAATAAAAGAAAATAATAGCGTTTTTCAGGCAAAATGGCATCAGGAATTGCAACAATGGAAACGTATTTTAAAATCATTAGAACAAGCTGCAGAAACCGCGGAAACAACGGAAAAGAAAAAGCAGTTACAGAAAAATATAACAATGGTAGAGGAGGTAATCTCGTGAAAAAGGTGAATGGACATGAGATTATTCAACTATTTGAAAGCTTTTCACCCAAGCAATATGCGATGGAAGGAGATCCAATTGGATTACAGATTGGCAGGCTAAATCAGCCAGTGACGAAAGTGTTGGTTGCTCTTGATGTGTTGGAAGAAGTTGTGGATGAAGCAATTGAAAAGAATGTTCAGCTAATTATTGCTCACCACCCGCCAATATTTCGCCCTTTAAAGAAAATTGCTACAGACTCTCCTTCTGGAAGGCTAATCGAAAAACTAATAAAGCATGATATAGCGGTTTATGCTGCCCATACAAATCTTGATGTAGCTACTGGCGGAGTTAACGATTTATTAGCAAATGCATTGCAGTTAGAAGATGTCAGTGTTCTTGTTCCTACGTATGAACAAAAATTAAAGAAGCTTGCTGTCTATGTTCCAATAGAAAGTGAGAATGAGGTCAGAACAGCATTAGGAAAAGCTGGAGCGGGAGCCATTGGGCTATACAGTAATTGTTCCTTTACGTCAGAAGGAATAGGCAGATTTTTACCCGGTGATAATACCAATCCATACATAGGTGAGGTAGGGAAATTAGAAGCTACGAAAGAAGTAAAAATTGAAACCATTTACCCGGATTATTTGGAGAAAAAGGTTTTGACTGCAATGCTAAAGGCGCATCCATATGAAGAAGTGGCATATGATATTTATCCGCTTGAAAACCAAGGACCGAGTTTAGGACTTGGCAGAATCGGGGTACTTCCTGACTCCATGTCCTTGGCACAATTTGCGCAGCATGTCAAAACAGCATTAGATGTTAAAGCTGTTCGTGTTGTCGGTGATCTAAAGGATACCGTCAAAAAGGTAGCGGTTCTTGGAGGCGATGGAAATAAATATTTTCAGCATGCAAAATTTAAAGGGGCGGATGTTTACGTGACGGGAGATGTATATTATCATACCGCTCATGATATGATGAATGCTGGATTGAATGTAGTAGATCCGGGACACAATGTGGAAAAGGTGATGAAACAAGGAGTAGCGAAGGTGTTAACGAAAATGAGTGAGGAAAAGGGGTTTGACGTTACTTTTGTTGCTTCCGATATTCATACTGATCCGTTTACGTTTATCTAAAAAATAAAAAAATCGGCAAAAGCCGATTTTTTTATTTTGTTGGTTGTTCACTAAGTTTTTTAACTTTAGGAAGTATTTTATTTAGCGGTACTTCTTTCTTTCTAGACCACGTTGATTCGTCCATTGGATCGTATTGTTCAAGGAATTGAATCACTTCCCGAACTATTGGGGTTGGGGTGGAAGCTCCTGCTGTAACGGCTATTTTTTTTGCATCCTTAATCCAATCCAGTTGAATTTCTGAAATATCCGCAACTCTATAAGCTTTTGTCCCTGCGATTTCTTGAGAAACCTGTGCTAGTCTGTTAGAATTATTACTTTTTGGATCGCCAACTACGATTAGTACATCTGCTTCACCCGCCTGTTTTGCCACTGCTTCTTGTCTTACTTGTGTAGCAAGACATATTTCTTTATGCATTTCCACATTAGGGTATTTTTCTTGTACTTTTTTCATTATGTGTTGAACATCCCATTGGCTCATTGTTGTTTGGTTGGTTACAATAATCTTTTCATTTTTAATATCTAATTGATTTACATCTTCCAATGTTTCGACTAAATGAACAATGTCGGGAGCTACTCCCACAGCACCTTCTGGTTCAGGGTGACCTTTCTTTCCGATATAAATAACATCATATCCTTGGGCTTTCTTCTCAAGTATTAGGTTATGTGTTTTTGTAACATCGGGGCAGGTTGCATCAATTGTCACAAGTCCTTTTTCCTTAGCTAGCTCACGAACTTCTGGAGAAACACCGTGGGCAGTAAATATTACAGTTCCTTCATTTACTTTTTCTAGAATTTCTTTGCGGTTTTTTCCGTCAAGAGTAATAATTCCTTCTTCAGCAAACGCATCTGTTACATGTTTATTATGAACAATCATCCCCAATATATAAATGGGACGTGGTAATGATTTATCTAAAGCTGCATTGCGTGCAATCACCATTGCATCTACGACGCCATAGCAATAACCTCGGGGGGATATTTTAATAACCTCCATGAAAAATCCTCCTTGAGGATAAAAATATCCTCTGTATTCTATTACACATTAAAAACATTATATAAAAAAAAAGTATATTTTACAAAGAAAAGCTCAAATATGCAGGCGCCGTAACAGGATTCTTTTTTTTGATGAGTACACTTTGAAACTATAGAAAAACGCTATGTGAAAAATACCACATAACGCTCTTTTACTTAAATATATAGTTTAGGAACAGATGCACCCTTCGTATTATTCGTTGTGGTCTTTTTTTGAGGTTGATTATCTGTATCTTTCTCTATCAACTTGTTACTTGATCTTTTTGATGACTTACTGGAGGTATTCCTTTTGTTTTGTTTTCTTGTGGTACTCTTATTTTTGCTTGTGGAAGATTCAACTTCAATATCATTACTTTCTGTAGATTCATCATCAGTATTGGAACTATTTAAACTTCTATACATTTTAATCATGCCTGGTATATTTCTTACTAGTGGCCCATACTGTTTTACCATTGGGCCAACTTGACCTGCAGCTCTTAAAACACCTTGTGTATTATTTAAGAAGGTACTAATGGTTCCTGGGTTTGCTAACCCACGTAATAGACCTCCGCCACCGCCTGTTGCCGCCCTTTGAAAACCAGCCGCTGCATTGGCTATATTCCCTGCGCCGCCGCCAGCACTACCTCCTGCACCGCCAAGACCAGCCCCTGCACGGGAAAAAAGTCTGGAAAGAAGACCTCCTCCTCCGCCTGCGTTCATTCCGCCAACCCCTGGTGGCATTTGTCCGCCAAGACCAGCCATTCTGCCCATCATTTGCATAGGATTTTGACCCATGCCACCACCTAACATATTTGCTCTACCAAATCTGCCTAGTAGGTTAAGTGGTGCTCTTGTCATTCCACCCATTTGCATGGGTGCCCTACCCATATTCCCAAAGAATGGTGGGAATCCTCCTGGTGGCATATTCATCCCTTACGCCTCCTCTCTAGAAAACAAAAATTTGCTCTATATTACAATATGCAAAAAAGTAAAAAACGTCTTGTATTTCCACAGAAATATAATTCTAAGGAAAGGCTCCTGTGATATCTTATCCAATCCTTTTAGGTGAGGGTGGAAGTTTTCTTTAATGTCGATTATAATAACAAAATGGACTTTTCATTAAATTTGACTTGATTTAGTACATTTTTGATTGAAAATAATATAAAATTTCCTTTTAAAGGGTGTGAAATTTTTGAGTGAAAATCGATTTTCTATTTTCCACTTTAAACCATTTATAGAAAAAGCAATAAATGAACTGGGTTTTTATGAACCGACTGAAATTCAAAAAAAGATGATTCCAAATATTATGCGAGGGGAGAGTGCAATTGGGCAATCACAGACAGGTACAGGGAAAACACATGCCTATTTGTTACCAATTATTCACTCTATTGATCCAGGCAAAGAGGAGGTACAAGCTGTTATTACGGCTCCGACTCGGGAATTAGCCAGTCAAATATATCATGAGATCCAAAAAATAACGAAAATAAATGAAGATGCTCAAAGTGCGATTCATTCCCGCTTATTTATTGGGGGTACGGATAAACAGCGTACAATTGAAAAGCTGAAAAAACAACCGCAAATCGTGGTTGGTACTCCGGGGAGAATTAACGATTTAATAAGGGAACAGGCTTTATTGGTTTATACTGCTAAGACACTGGTAGTGGATGAAGCTGACTTAATGTTGGATATGGGCTTTCTCTTTGATGTAGATCAAATAGCAGGACGTATGCCAGAAGAACTGCAGATGCTTGTATTCTCGGCAACCATCCCAGAAAAAATGAAGCCCTTCTTAAAAAAATATATGGAAAATCCAACGTACGAGCATGTACAAACTAAACATATTTCAGCAGAGAATATTGAGCATATTCTTGTTCCGCTGAAAAGTCGCGAAAAAATCGACTTGTTATATCAAATTTTAGGGATGATTAACCCATATCTAGCTATTGTGTTTACTAATACAAAAGCAATGGCGGATCAAGTAGCAGATCAACTGCTGGAAAAAGGGATGAAAGTGGGTAAGTTACATGGTGATTTAACACCGCGTGAACGCACCAAAGTGATGAAGCAAATCCGTAACCTTGAATATCAATATATTATTGCAACAGATCTTGCTGCTCGTGGTATTGATATAGAAGGGGTTAGTCATGTCATTAATTATGAGCTACCTCAGGATCTTGATTTTTATATTCATCGTGCCGGAAGAACGGCTCGGGCCGGTGCTTCCGGAATAGCCTTGACAATCTACGATATCTCGGATGAAGATGCTTTAAATCGTTTGGAGAAATTGGGAATTCATTTTCAGAATCAGGATATTCACAGGGGAGAATGGATACAACTTGAGGATCGTAATAAAAGAACTAAAAGAAGAAAAATATCAAATGAAATAGAAGAAAAAGCTAGAAATATGGTGAAGAAACCTAAAAAGGTAAAACCAGGCTATAAGAAGAAAATAAATAGAGAAGTAGAGCAAATTAAGAAAAGGGAAAGAAAACTTCAAAAACGCAAATAAATAGGCGAGAGGGAGTTGTGAGAAATGCTTAGATTAGGATCTCATGTTTCTATGAGTGGAAAAAAGATGCTGCTCGCAGCAAGTGAAGAAGCGGTGTCATATGGTGCTAATACATTCATGATTTATACTGGTGCACCTCAAAATACAAGACGAAAAAAAATAGAAGACTTGAACATTGAGGCAGGAGTGGCACATATGAAAGAGCATGGAATCGATGAAATTATTGTCCATGCACCGTATATCATTAATATAGGGAATGCCGTAAATGCTAATACTTTTGAACTTGGAGTGAATTTTCTGCGCTCTGAAATTGATCGTACAGAGGCTATCGGTGCAAAGCAAATCGTTTTACATCCTGGTGCACATGTAGGGGAAGGTGCAGAAATAGGGATTAAGAAAATAATTGAAGGATTAAATGAGGTTTTGACAGGTAATGAAAAGGTCCAAATTGCCTTAGAGACTATGGCGGGAAAAGGATCTGAATGCGGTCGATCCTTTGAAGAACTTGCGCAAATTTTTGAAGGTGTAAAACATAATGATAAATTATCTGTATGCTTTGATACATGTCATACCCATGATGCTGGCTACGATATCGTTCATAATTTTGATGGAGTTTTAGAGGAGTTCGATAAAATCCTCGGAATTGATAAAATAAAAGTACTGCATATTAACGATAGCAAAAACCCATGTGGAGCTAGAAAGGATCGTCATGAGAATATCGGTTTTGGACATATTGGGTTCGATGCTTTAAACTATGTTGTTCACCATGATCAGTTAAAGGACATTCCGAAAATATTAGAAACCCCATTTGTAGGGGAAGACAAGAATAATAAGAAGCCACCGTATAAGCATGAAATTGCTATGCTTCTAAATAAGAAATTTGATGATAACTTATTAGAGACAATCATGAATGAAGAATAAAAAAGATCGGGAATTTCCCGATCTTTTATTTTTGATACCTATTTTGTAAATTGAACTAAAACCTTATTAATTTCTTTGGCAATCTCTGGACTTGTTATTTTCGCTACATCTTTTATGGCCTTGGCACGGTCGCTGTCACTGAAAATATTTAGATTTTTACCACGCAGATAAGCTGCGATTTTACTTGCATCCGCTTTCGTTAATTGAACATTAAATTGTTTGGCATATTTAAGTAATTCATCTCCTGTGATTATGTTGATTTTGTAATTAATCACATTTTGTAATAATTTCATCGCACATCACTCCCTTGTTGAAACATATGAAGGGGACATAGAAAATGTTCCAATTTTTATATGCTTTTTTACTAAATAAAAAACAACTCCTGAAGCGAAAAAGTTTTACATACTGTGCGAATTGGGGTATACTCATAAATGTTCTAAATCGGAATGATTATTATCGAGAGGAGAACCTTCATTGGAAAATCCGATTATTAATGTAAAAAATGTTAGTTTTCGATATGAACGTGAAAATGTTCTTGAAAATATAGATCTTTCTATACCAAAAGGATCGTTTTTGGGGCTTGTGGGTCCAAATGGTTCTGGAAAATCCACATTATTAAAATTGATTCTGGGATTATTAAAGCCGCAAAAAGGGAGAATCGAATTATTCGGAATGCCAATATCGAAATTTCGAGAATGGGATCGGATAGGTTTTGTTTCACAAAAAGCGAATTCTTTTAACACGGGGTTTCCAGCTACTGTATATGAAGTAGTTGCCAGCGGATTGACCAAAAAGATTGGTTTATTTCACTTTATGGATAAGAAAATGAAAGAAGATGTTATCTCTGCCATTCATTCAGTTGGCATGGATCCATTTATACATCGAAATATCGGGGAACTTTCCGGAGGACAGCAACAGCGAGTATTTATTGCTAGGGCAATTGTAAGCAAACCGGAAATTCTTATTTTAGATGAACCCACCGTAGGGGTGGACGTGAAAAACGTTCAAGCCTTTTATGAAATGCTGGATAAGCTCAATAAACAATTAGGAATTACGTTAATTCTGGTAACCCATGATATTGGAACGGTTACGAACAAAGTTACTCATGTAGCTTGTTTAAACAAATTTTTGCATTTTCATGGTGACAAGGAAGAATATGAAAAACTTGAAGAGAAGGATTTATCTTCCTTTTATCAGTTTGACGTGAAAGTACTTTCCCATGAACATAATTAATATAAAGGAGAACAAAATCGAATGATTTCAGCATTCTTTCATTACGAATTTTTAAGGAATACTTTTTTAACTGGTTTAATTATTGGAATCATTGCGCCTCTCCTTGGCACATTTATTGTTGTACGCAGACTTTCATTAATTGCAGATGCATTAAGTCATGTAACATTGTCAGGTATTGCGGTTAGTTTATTTATCAGTAAAAAGATTGCTGTATTATCAGGGTTGAACCCTCTTTATTTGGGGATGGCATTTTCCGTCTTCGGTTCCATCTTTATAGAACGGTTGCGAGCAGTATATAAGCATTACCAAGAGCTTGCGATTCCAATTATATTATCAAGTGGTATCGGTGTTGCGGTGATATTTATTTCAATGGCAGGTGGATTTAATACCGATTTAATGAACTACCTATTCGGAAGTGTTAGTGCTGTAAGTAGTACTGATTTATGGATTATTTCCATTATTTTCATCATTGTGCTTGCAACGATTTTCTTGTTATATAAAGAGTTATTTGTTTTATCCTTTGACGAGGAACACGCCAAAGCATCTGGAATTCCTGCCAAAACAATCCATTTTATATTTATTATTATTGTTGCACTAGTCATCGCTTCCGCTATGAGGATTGTCGGAATATTGCTTGTATCAGCTTTAATGACATTGCCAGTTGCTGCAAGTATGAGAATTGCCAAGGGGTTTAAACAAACGATTGTTTATTCGATCATCTTCGGGGAGATATCGGTTATTGGCGGATTAGTAAGTGCATATTACATGGATTTAGCTCCAGGTGGAACCATTGTCATCATTTCGATTATATTATTACTAATTTCTATACTCATCAAACGTACAAGAACTGGGCTATTAAAGACAAGAGAAGAAGAGGTGTAAATGGTCATGGAATTAGCAGAAGCCATGCAAACACTTAAAGAAAAAGGTTATAAGCATACGGGAAAACGAGAACAAATGCTTGAGCTATTTGCTTCAAATAATAAGTATTTGACAGCAAAGGATGTTCTTGAATATATGAAAGAGGATTATCCAGGATTAAGCTTTGATACAATATATCGGAATTTATCCTTATTCGCACAATTAGATATATTGGAAGAAACGGAGCTATCTGGTGAAAAGCATTTTCGTTTTAGTTGTTCCACGAGAGATCATCATCATCATTTTATCTGTTTAGATTGTGGGAAAACGAAAGAAATTGATATATGTCCCATGACCCAAATACAAGGGGATATGAAAGGTTATGAAGTATCAGGACATAAATTTGAAATATATGGGAAATGCCCCGATTGCAGGAATCAACATCAAATGTAAAAAAATCATAAGGAGTGATTTCCTTATGATTTTTTAATCCAATTCTTTACCCATTCTTCCGCTTCTTTCCAATCCTTTACCCTAACCACACCTTCTGGAATAGGATCACGATTATATGGTGTATCAAATAAGAGGACGGGAATTCCTAACTCTTTATGTATTGTGACCGCGTTATCGTGTTTATCTTCGAAAAATAAGTCTACTTTGTATTTTTTGGCTGTTTCTACTTTATGATGGGAGCCGATTAATTCAATATGATGAAACTTTATATCATTTTGATTAAACCATTTATTCGTTACTTCCAACAGGCTTTTACTTCTTGCGCTAATGAAATAAAGTTCAAATTCTTCTTTCCATCTATTTAAAACTTCTTTTGCTCCTACTGCAAGCGGGGATTCAGCATAAATCACCGGTTCGGTTTTGGTAAACCAATCATAAAATTCAGCAGGCGGAATATCAATCACATTTGTTAGTTCGTATTCTGTGATATCATCCAATGTTAATGTTAATTGATATTCATTGTTGATGAATGGCAATAGTGCATCAGGGCTTGTTACGGTTCCATCAATATCTATTCCAAATCTTTTTTTCATAAAGACGATACTCCTTAGCATGTTCTTTTTCATTTCAATCCATGTTTTTAGTAAGGATAAAATGCTACGAACAAAGTGTAACATATCCTAAGAATGATGTGAAAAAAATATAGTATATTACCTAAATCGAATATTTTCGCTTTGAAAGACACACACTAATAAATGCTCCTGCTCTTACTCTAGAAAGTGAGGGGATAGCATTGAAAGAAGATACACGTTATGACAAGCTTGATAATGATGTAAATATTGTCGAGGATGATTATGATGAAATACAGGATGCAGAAGATGTAGACGATTTTTATCATGCTCGAAAAGTGGATGATAATCATCATGATTTTCATGAAGAAACAGCTGCAGAAATTGCCACACCTGTTAATATGAATCATTATGAGGATACGGACGAAAATGACAGGGATGATGTGAACACAGGCGGCCGAGTAATTGGCTGGGCTGCATTAGCATTATCGATTATTTCATTATTTGTCTTACCAGTCATATTAGGTGCTGCGGCAGTTATTCTTGGTTTTGTAGCCCGTCATAAGGGTGCTGGAACCTTGGGTGCATGGAGTATAGGGATAGGAGTCGTTTCCATCATTATAGGGATATTTGTTCTTCCATTTTTTTAAATGGATCGTAGGAGCGAAGAAAAAGCGTGCCGTTTGGCACGCTTTTTCTTTTATTGATTTTGTTCTTCTAATGCTTGTTTTTTAAAGTACTCCTCCGCGACGATATCAATTTCTTTCTTTAATTCTTCCACCATCGTTTCTTCCGGTACTTTTCTAACAATTTGTCCTTTACGGAATAATAAACCTTCTCCACGTGCTCCGGCTATTCCAATATCAGCTTCTCTAGCTTCGCCAGGTCCATTTACAGCACAGCCAAGTACGGATACTTTAATAGGTGCTTTGATAGTTGAAATATATTCTTCAACTTCATTGGCAATACTGATAAGGTCGATTTCAATTCTTCCACATGTTGGACAAGAAATTAAAGTAGCTGCATTAGAGGAAAGGCCAAATACCTTTAGAAGCTCTCTTGCAACTTTTACTTCCTCTACAGGGTCAGCACTTAGGGAAATCCGAAGTGTATTACCAATACCTTTATTTAAGATAGCGCCCAGTCCAGCTGCACTTTTCACAGTCCCGGAAAATAATGTTCCTGATTCCGTAATACCAAGATGAAGAGGATAATCGAATGCTCTGGCAGCTTTGTCATACGCTTCAATAGCAAGATTAACATCGGATGCTTTCATGGATACAATAATATCGTGGAAGTCTAAATCTTCCAGGATCTTAATATGATGCAAAGCACTTTCTACCATACCGTCAGCAGTAGGATATCCATATTTTTGCAAAATATGTCTCTCTAAACTTCCTGCATTCACTCCAATACGAATCGGAATACCGCGTTCTTTGGCAGCCTTCACAACAGCTTCTACCTTTTCTCTTTTTCCGATATTACCAGGATTTATCCTGATTTTGTCTACTCCGCCTTCAATTGCCTTTAATGCAAGGCGATAATCGAAATGGATATCTGCGACTAAAGGAATATTAATTCGTTTTTTTATTTCTGGAATCGCATTAGCAGCACGCTCGTCTGGGCATGCCACTCTGACAATCTGACATCCAGCTTCTTCTAAACGTTCAATCTGACGTACGGTTGCATCTACATCATGAGTTTTGGTTGTTGTCATACTTTGAATAAAAAGTTCATTGCTGCCCCCGATTGTTAAATTACCAACTTTAACGGGACGCGTTTTTGAACGATGTATAAGTTCACCCAAGGGTTTTCTCTCCTTTATATTTAAAAACTCTAATTATATTTTTAAATTAACATATACATATGTATTTTATCACTTCTCCCGAAATTGACAAGAAATACCCTTTCGTCTTTTTAATAAAAGCAGTTTTTGATTAATGGTTTCGCTGGTCATTTGTTATTAATCCTACGGGTGTTTTTGGTAATGGGTATCCGCTCATAAAGTTTAATTATTTTAACTAAATAAGTGTATTTAAGATTTTCGTATACTATTAAAGCAAAGGAGCTTAGTAAATGGGGAATTTATATTCTTGCCCAATCTGAATTTCCTCAGGCTTTATTCCATTATTTAATTTTTGAAAATCAGTTATGACTTTATCCATGGATACAGAAAGTGATCCCTTTTGTAATTGCTCAACAATCGTCAAAACAGTATCACCCGGCTGAACAATCTTTTTTTCATATGGTGTAGTTGGTTTTGTGGTATTTTGGGAAGGAGTTTTTACCTCGGATGCATGTGTTACAGAGGGGATGGTTCCAATCTTCAAATCATAATAAACACTGTAAAGTACAATTATTGCTGCGACTAAAGCTACGAATTTTTTCAAAATGAATGCCCCCTAAGAATTGATATATCATGTATATATGCTTGTCCATAGAGGAATATGACTGTAAAGAAAATATTTATATAAAAAAAAACTGGCATCTGCCAGTTCTTTATCCAACTTTCTTTGATTTTGGTATTTCTCTAATGGTTAAATATAGGAATAGAAGGGACACGAACCAATCTATAAACATCCCGGCCGGAACGCCAGTATTTAAGAAATCCATTAGCATAAAAAAGATAGTGGATAATGTAATACTATGCGCTGCTAGTCGCCAACCTTGACGATAACTTAGTTTCCTATTAAGAGTTTGAGCAAATAAAGAACCAATTCCTGCAAAAATAGATATCTTAATAAATCCTAACGCAGAAACAAATAAATAGTAGAAAAGAAAGATAATTGGTACAGCTATCCACATAACACCTTTTAATGAATTAATAAAGTTATCAATATCTTTATTGGTTACCTTCATATTTTCAAGTGCTGAATATGGAAAGGTTTGTACTTGTCCATTCGCTACTATAACAAAATCATGCTTTAAGAGACCAACAGAATTGCCCTTTTCTTGGACGTCTTTTGTACTCATATCTCCTGTTGGGTCGAATACAATCGTAACATTGCTTTTTGGGATAATAAGCGGCTGATTTTGTTTCGTATCTAGGTTTCCATTTGTAATCGTAAATGGCGGAAGATCCTCTAAAAAAACTTGTTTTCCTTCTTCTATTGCTGTTGCAGCCATTTTTGAAAAATGATAAATTCCTGGTAAAATGGAAATTAACATAATCACAAAAACATAAAATATCGTTTTTCCGATACCAAGAAATCGATATTTAGCAACCTCTTTTGGGGAATATAGACTCTTAACGAATCTTGTAAATATATTCATATACTTCACTTCCTTTATATTCGTTTAACATGTGGATAAATATAAAAAAATTGTCCACGTCTATCTGATTTCTACATCTCCTCTCTACGATAAGTTAACATCAAGTGAAAAATGAAAGTACTATTTTCACGCGTTAAAATTAGAGTGCCTATTTCAGTAGCCCGTAATCTACTTAAGTCCTTAATCTCGTATGTATCCTACGACATCCATATGCAGATGGGCAAGGAGCTTATGCATTTGTTTTTAGACTCCGCTATTCACCATTTTAATAATAAAAGTTCATAATGTTAAGTATTGTTTTCTACTTCTTGTATAAAGGATGATAAGAATGGAAGTTTTTTATTGGATACTCATAGTTATACTTATTATCATTGCTTTTATAGGATTAGTTTATCCGATTATTCCGAGTGTGCTATTTATCTTGGGAGCATTCATACTGTATGGAATTCTCTTCACTTTCCATCCATTGAATTGGCTGTTTTGGAGCATTGAAATTCTCTTCATTGTTTTACTATTTAGTGCGGATTATGTATCTAATTTAATTGGTGTGAAAAAGTTTGGCGGTTCTAAAGCAGGTGTGTGGGGAAGTACAATCGGTTTACTGATTGGTCCGTTCGTCATTCCAGTCATTGGAATCCTAGTTGGTCCATTTCTTGGAGCAATAGTAGGGGAAATGCTTGTAAATCGCACTTCCATGAAATCTGCCTTCAAAATTGGAATAGGATCTTTGCTCGGATTTATTAGCAGTGTCATCACGAAAGGATTCATTCAAATTTTAATGGTTGGCTATTTCCTGTTTGTTGTGCTTTAAAAATGTATAATTTTTTCTCAAGAATTTGTGCAACATATTTGATTGCTCTGCATAAATTTGTTAATCTTAAGTGGAAGAGAATTTGAATCAATTTGGTTCAAAATTGATACATAAGGAGGAGTATTAAAATGGCATTTGAACTACCGCAATTACCTTACGCTTATGATGCACTTGAGCCTCATATTGACAAGGAAACGATGAATATCCATCACACTAAGCATCACAACACTTATGTAACTAACTTGAACAATGCACTTCAAGGTCAAGATGAATTATTAAGTAAGTCTGTAGAAGATCTTATTTCTAATTTAGATGCTGTTCCTGAAGCAGCTCGTACTGCTGTACGTAATAATGGTGGTGGACATGCAAACCACTCCTTATTCTGGAAGCTTCTTTCTCCAAATGGCGGAGGCGCACCAACTGGCGCTTTAGCGGAAGCAATCAATAGCAAGTTCGGAAGCTTTGATA
Organism: Heyndrickxia camelliae; assembly: GCF_002844575.1. GTDB lineage: Bacteria > Bacillota > Bacilli > Bacillales > Bacillaceae_C > Margalitia > Margalitia camelliae. The sequence goes on along the minus strand of NZ_PIQO01000006.1, from coordinate 34,026 downwards.
AATTTAAAGAAGATTTTGCTGCAGCAGCAGCTGGACGTTTCGGTTCTGGTTGGGCTTGGCTAGTTCTTAATAATGGTGAACTAGAAATCACTAGCACACCAAACCAAGATAATCCATTAATGGAAGGCAAAACTCCATTACTAGGATTGGATGTATGGGAACATGCCTATTACTTAAATTATCAAAATCGTCGTCCTGATTACATTAAAGCATTCTGGAATGTTGTAAACTGGGATGAAGTTTCTAAACTTTACGAAGCTGCAAAATAATAAGATGAAAGCATCGGGCAAATTAAGTATCCCGATGCTTTTTTAATTGTTATTGATTCCTACTGTATGAATTTGGACAATTGTATCATTCATAATTAAAAAAACTAACCCACTTCCCAAACTACCTCACCTTTATTATCTGTGCCAATCATTTCAGTACATATCCAGGTAACAACCAGAATAGATATGTCTGTAAAAGGAAAGACCTGCAAGCAGATAACAATCCAAAGCACAAATACTTCAATAAAGATTCATAACGGATATATTGTTAAGAGATAGTATAACAACTTCTAATTCCTCATATTCGTATGTATAATGTCGCCTCTTTTTCTAAAAATATAAAGGACGAAAAAGGGGAGTTTTAAATGAGTAAATTACAAAAGTTGTTAGGTGAGGTTGAGTTAACAAAAGATTTGACTTTGTTATTGGTGATAGGCGGGATATATTCCATCAGTATCTCCTTATCCAATACCTTCGTAAATATTTATTTATGGAAACAATCAGGGGAATTTTTGGACTTAGCGATTTATAATTTATCTGTTGTTGTTTTACAGCCGTTAACATTTATATTAGCAGGCAGATGGGCAAAAAAAATTGACAGGGTAATCGTGCTAAGGATTGGAGTAAGTTTTTTAGCACTTTTTTATTTATCTGTCCTCTTTTTTGGCAGTAATGCCTCACAGTTTATCATTGTTTTAGGTGGATTGTTAGGCATTGGTTATGGATTTTATTGGTTAGCCTTTAATGTTTTAACTTTCGAAATTACGGAACCTGAAACACGAGATTTTTTTAATGGATTTTTAGGAACCTTGAATTCAGCAGGGGGCATGATTGGTCCAATTTTAGCAGGATTTATTATTTCCAGACTCCCGTCCAATTTAGGCTACACCATAGTATTCGGCCTATCTCTGTTGCTTTTCGGACTTGCTGTAGTAATGAGTTTTTTTCTAAAACGAAGACCTGCACATGGAAGTTACTTATTTAAAAGAATTTTTCAAGAGAGAAAAAATAATCCAAATTGGCGTTTAATAACCAATGCACATTTTGTGCAGGGTTTGAGAGATGGGACATTTGTCTTCGTTATTTCGGTATTTGTTTTTATCTCAACAGGAAGCGAATTTGCACTAGGAACATTTGGCCTTATTAACTCCGGTATATCCTTTATAGGTTATTCGCTTGCTTCAAGGTTGATTAAAACCAAATACCGTAAAAAGTCGATATTAATTGGTGGGTTGTTTTTATATTTAGCCATTTATATCATTGTCTTTGAAGTTACCTTTCCCCGTTTATTAATTTATGGAGCTGTAATTGCACTTGCATATCCAATGACTTTAGTACCATATATTTCGATGACATATGATGTTATCGGAAAAGGGTGGAAAGCTGCGGAAGCAAGGATTGAATATATTGTGGTCCGCGAACTTTTCCTTAATTTCGGCCGCGTTGTTTCCATCCTATGTTTTATTTTTGCAATTTCCTTCTTTGATGAGCAGAAAAGCATTCCTATACTGCTAATGTTTATTGGTGCTGGGCATTTATGCATTTCCTTTTTTATTAGACATGTAAAAATCCAACCATCCGCTTGAGTAGAAAAAATTTTCTATTGACACCGGTTTTTTTTTAATAAAGGGCAATCGACATTTGTCGATTGTCTTTGACTATTTTTTGACAAAACACAATCCCATTCGACATTTCTTTATTCTACCTGTAGAATAATAGAGCTTGTTCCTATACAATATAAGAATAGATATTTAAATGCAGGAAGGATTGTGAACATTGAAGAAGACGAAAAAGAAAAAAAGGACACATGTTCCTTTAAGGATGAACATGTTGTTTTTTGTTGTTTTTGTGTTGTTTTCATGTTTAATTCTTCGGCTGGGAATTGTGCAAATTGTACATGGTCAAGATTATAAACGAGAGATTGCACGTACAGATGATGTAACGGTAGATACATCCGTTCCAAGAGGGAAGATTTATGATCGCAATCATAAATTGATTGTTGGAAACAAACCTCTAAATGCTATAACGTATACTAGGTCAAAAACAACATCGCAAAAAGAAATGTTAGCTGAGGCTCGTAAATTGGCAACACTTATTAAAAAGGACTCGCCGGATGATCTTAAGTCGATCACTAAAAGGGATCGCCAGGATTATTGGATTATGCTACATCCTAATAAGGCAAAAGCAAAAATTACAGATGCTGAATGGAAGAAGTTTAAAGATGGAAAGTTAAGTGATGATGAAATCTATCAAATGCAATTAGATAGAATAACAGATAAAGAAATGAATTCATTTTCAAAGCAAGAACTTGAAGTCTTGGCTATCTACAGAGAAATGTCCAGTGGGTATGCTCTTTCTCCACAAATCGTAAAAAATAAAGGTGTTACACCAAAGGAATTTGCTGTCGTTAACGAAAATTTAAACTCGCTTCCAGGTGTGGATACTACTACAGACTGGGAACGCTACAATGTGTTTAAAAATGATTCAGGCGACGCTGTTCTTGGTTCAGTTCTTGGAAATGTATCATCATCCAAGGAGGGTTTACCGAAAGAGCTTGTTGATTATTATCTGTCTCGAGGATACAGCCGTAATGACCGAGTTGGTAAAAGTTATCTAGAGTACCAATATGAAGATGTTCTTCAGGGGCAAAAGGAAAAGGTTAAAAATAAAACCGATAAATCCGGGAATGTTCTCGAATCAGAAGTAGTAAGCAAAGGAAAAAGAGGGGACGATTTAGTCTTATCGATTGATATTGACCTTCAGCAGCAGGTAGAGAAAATAATTGAAAAAGAGTTAGCTAAAAATAAACCAGGTCACCGATTTTTGGATAGAGCATTTGTTTCTGTGATGGATCCCAATACTGGGGATCTGTTGACAATGGCTGGAAAACAGTATGTTACAGACAAGAAAACAGGTAAAACAGTATTAGCAGACTACGCTTTAGGAAATATGACTACTTCCTATTCACCAGGATCTGTTGTAAAGGCGGCTACTGTACTAACTGGTTATCAAACGGGAGTTATTCATCCCGGTGAGGTGCAGGTGGACCAGCCTTTAAAATTTGCACATACGAAAGTGAAGAAGTCTTGGACTCCATATGGAATGGGGCCAATATCTGATTTAACTGCTTTAAAAAGATCTTCCAATGTATACATGATGTTAATTGCTATGAAGATTGGTGGACAACAAACATATGTACCAAATGGTCCCCTAAGTATTGATAAATTGGATGCCATTAAAAAACTTCGGTACAATTTTAATCAGTTTGGTTTAGGAGTTAAAACTGGTATTGATTTACCGGGAGAATCTACTGGATTTGGGGGAGGAATTCCACAAGAAAACGGTAATGTATTAGACTTCGCGTTTGGACAATATGATACTTATACTCCACTACAACTTGTTCAATATATTTCTACAATTGCAAACGGTGGTTATAGAATTCAGCCGCATATTGTCAAAGAGATTCGTGAACCAAGTGAAAAGTCAGATGAATTAGGACCTATAATAGATGAGGTTCAACCTAATGTTTTAAATACTTTAAACATGAAGAGTTCATGGATTGACCATGTGAAAAAAGGGTTATGGGAGGTTGTAAATGAACAGGGTGGTACAGCCCACGGTTATATTGATAGTCAATATAAGGTAGCTGCAAAAACGGGAACTGCCCAGGGTCTATATGATGGTCCAAAAGCAAATGAATATTGGAAGAGAAATGAATTACCACCAATAACTTGGAATCTAACCTTTGTTGGATATGCCCCATACGATCATCCAGAAGTTGCAGTTTCTGTTGTTGTACCTTGGGCATATGAAGGAATTCAAAAGGATCCACATATAAATCTAGAAATAGCAAATCAAGTTTTTAAAGCGTACTTTGATCTGAAAAAAGAAAGAGCAAAAGAGGGCCTTGATCAGTCCGATACTGTTCAAAAGGTTGAAAATGCAGATGATGCAAAAATTACCAATTCTAATGTAAAAACGTCAAGTTCTGCACAATAATGAAGCAAACGTTTAGTCTCTTTGAGGCTAAACGTTTTTTTATACCTTAGAAAAACATTCATTATTTTTTATACTTTCTTATAGAATACATTTGATATATCCATTACAATGGTAGAAAGGAAAATTATGCAAGGGGAGTGGGGAAATGGAAACAGTCAAAAATAAAAAAAAGCCGTTCATACTATTAAGGATGAACTTGTTATTTTTAATGGTCTTTTTACTGTTTTCAATCCTTATTTTGCGATTAGGCATTGTTCAAATCGTTCATGGGGAAGATTACAAGAAAGAAATTAATAAAACTAATGATGTGTCTGTTTATAATCCGGTGCCTAGGGGATTGATATATGATCGCAATGGAAAGCTGATTGTTGGAAATAAACCGTTAAATGCCATTACATATACTATCCCTCAATCTGCAAAATCGGAATTAAAATTAAAGGTGGCACGGAAACTGGCAAAACTAATAGACAAAGACTCAAAAGAGGATTTAAAAGCAATTACACAAAGGGATCGAAAGGATTTCTGGATTCTTACGCATCCTGATGAGGCAAAAGCCCTGATAACCGATCAAGATTTAGCGGCGTTTAAAAAGGAAGACCTTGACCAAAAGGAAATAGATGCAAGAAGTTATCAGCTTCAACTTAAACGTATTACAAAGAAGGATATTCAATCTTTTACGAAGCAGGATTTAGAGGTATTAGCTATCTATCGAGAAATGAACGGATATGCTTTAACTACGCAAATCATTAAAAGAGACGTTACTCCGAGAGAATTTGCTGTAGTAAGCGAAAACTTAGATAATCTCCCTGGTGTAGATACTACAATCGATTGGGATCGATATACTGTGTTTAAAAATGAATCAGGTGATACTGTTTTAGGTTCTGTATTAGGGAAGGTAACTTCTTCTAAGGAAGGGTTGCCAAAGGAAAAAGCGACATATTATACTGCACTTGGATACAGTAGAAATGATCGAGTAGGAAAAAGCTATCTTGAATATCAATACGAGGATGTACTAAAAGGAGAAAAAGAGAAAGTCAAAAATAGGACGGATAAAGCTGGAAATGTTCTAGAGTCGAAGGTGATTCGAAAAGGAAAAAGAGGCGATGATCTAGTCCTTTCTACGGATATTGATTTGCAGCTAGCTATAGAGAAAATAATTCAGAATAAACTTAGTAAAGCACATATTGGCCAGCCATACTTGGACCGTACATTTGTCTCGGTTATGAATCCAAAAACCGGAGAGATTTTAGCGATGGCGGGAAAACAATATGTGAAAGATAAAGAAACAGGAAAAACGGAAATTAATGATTATGCGCTTGGAAATATTAATTCATCCTATTCGATGGGTTCCGCAGTTAAAGGGGCAACGGTATTGACAGGCTATCAAACAGGGGCTATTAAACCCTATGATGTAATTCGGGATGAGCCAATATATTTAAAAGGTACAGATGTAAAGAAATCATGGGATGTCGGTGGCTTTGGTTATATAAATGATTTATATGCACTTAAAAGATCGTCCAATGTATACATGTTTAAATTGGCAATGCAGGTTGGAGGACAAAATTATGTTCCACATGGTCCATTATTATTTGACAAAGTAGAAACAATCAGGAAGTTTCGTAATAACTTTTCACAATTTGGCCTTGGAGTGAAAACGGGTATAGATTTACCTGGGGAATCTGCAGGAATTGGTGGAGGTATCCCTCCTGAAAGTGGTAAAGTATTAGACTTTGCTATTGGACAGTACGATACATATACCCCGCTTCAGCTCGTACAATATATCTCAACCATTGCAAATGGGGGCTATCGATTACAGCCGCATATCGTAAAAGAAATACGGAAGCCAAGTGTTAAATCAGATGAGCTTGGACCGATTGTCTACAAGAATGAACCCAAAATCCTAAATAAAGTTGACATGAAAAGCGATTGGGTGAAACATGTGCAAGAAGGACTAAAGCTAGTAGTGAACGATCCATTGGGAACAGCTTATGGCGGAATTCATAATAAACAATTTAAAATTGCTGGGAAAACAGGTACTGCTCAAGCAGTATATGATGGTCCAAATCGTAAGCCTAATCAAATTATATGGACATGGAACGTTACATTTGCTGGATATGCTCCATATGATAATCCTGAAGTTGCAATTTCTGTAGTTGTTCCATATTCCCTTACAGATAAAACACATGTTAACCTAGAAATAGCGGATGCCGTATTCAAAGCCTATTTCGATTTAAAGGAGAAAAGGGAAAAAGAAGGATTAAGTAGTGCTAAATCCATCCAAAAGGTTGAAAATATTGATGAAGTTAAAAAGGAAGAAGCTAATTCAGAAAATAATGCAAATCAATAATAAGAAAATGATCAGCAGACAAAGTGCTGATCATTTTTCTTTTGTAATGGTTTTTGCTATTTGAGCAAAACTCATCGTATTATTCAACTCGTATTCTCCAACTTGAATCTTACTATGATATTTGTGATTGATTAAATATTGTACGAATTTCTTGCTATCTTTAATAACTCCCCCTGTTTTTAGTCTTGTTCCAATTTCATCCGGTGTCATTCCGCTTGTTATAGATAGATGGTACTTATCAATAATTTGTTGCGGATTATTCTGTGTTTTTACCGCCTTTTCTTTTTCGAGATGATTATATTTATTTTTCCAAGTATCAACATCATTCTTTAATTTATTAAGGTCACTGATTTTTACAGATTTATAGCCTTCCTTTACAGATGCAGACTCCTTACTCCCGTAACAATACTGATACCCCATTACTAATAAGGATGAAAGTAAAAGGCCGGATGCAAAAGCTCTTGTAGTTCTTCGATCCATTATTTTTTTCTCTCCATTTCTTTTTAGCTGAGCTGTAAAATAATTTTTTGCACCTCCGAAACGGATAAGGCAGACTGCTTAGATATTTGTTCTACGTTTAATCCCTGTTTATGCAATGCTATAACTTGATTTTTCAAAATCGCATTTATTTCATGTGGCGGTGTTGAAAAAGTGGGAAGATGGGGTGCCTGTCCATCTATCATAAATTCTTCTTCGAGCACTTTCATTCGTTTTTTTAATTGATACGTTTCTTGATAGAGATTCAAAGAAAGCTCCTCAACGTCTTTTTCCACTTTAGACGTTCGGTCTTTTTGAAAAAAAGAAATAAAAAATAATAGAATGGACAATCCTAATAAAAAAAAGATTAAAGAGTCCAAAATCTCACTCCTCTTCATGTACTATTTAAAGTTATATCATAAACAAATTTTCTTATCTAGCATATTAAGGAGATCATATGCTAATGGAGGTTAAAAAACGGACTAGCATTTCCGTGGAAAAAATGATATTATAGAAAAGTCGTATGAATAGTTGAGAATGCAATGAAGTTTGGAGGGAAAAATATGCGTGTAAATATAACATTAGCTTGCACTGAGTGCGGTGAGCGTAACTATATTTCAACAAAAAATAAACGTAATAATCCAGACCGTATTGAGCTTAAAAAATACTGTCCTAGAGAAAAACGTACAACAACACACCGTGAAACAAAGTAAGCAGTAGGAGATTTCCTGCTGCTTTTCTTATCATTTTAAGGAAATTATAAATTTTAACCGGGTAACTTTTTTGAAAAATCGTCTATGTCTAGCGAAAACGCCTGTCGGCTAGAAAAGGTGGAGATGGGATGGAAAAGAAAGAAATTCGGAAGCGAGTCTTGCATGATTTAAGAGCATTAGATAAAAGTACATATGAACAATATTCATTTGAGATTGCCCGAAAACTATATCAACTGCCTATTTGGAAAAGGGCAAGTACTATTGCCCTAACGATATCACGATCACCAGAAGTAGATACATGGCAAATTATTCGAAATGGCTGGTTAGAAGGAAAGAGAATCGTTGCTCCAAAATGCCTTCCCGAGTCCAAACAAATGGTATTCAGACAAATCACTTCCTTTGAACAATTAGAGTCTGTATATTTTGGATTATATGAGCCCCAAAAAATGCAAACCGAGGAAATAAAGAAACACGAAATAGAGTTAATGATTGTGCCTGGAGTAGCTTTTAATAAGCAAGGATATAGAATTGGCTTTGGTGGCGGATATTACGATCGCTACTTGGAGAATTTTAACGGAGAAACGTTGTCATTAGCATTTTCTTTACAAATACTTCAGGAGCTACCAATTGAAAAACATGATATACCCGTGCAATCTATTATTACGGAAAAGGAACATTTCTTTTCATAGTACTAAATGGGATAAATTTCACTTCTCTCCACATACTAAAATAAAAAGCAATGGAGGGCATTTAATGAGTACTATTATGAAATGGGTTATTCCGTTTGTACTGTTTGCCGGAATTATAAAATACCGATATAAAATATTAAATATAGTACTTGGCAGCTACTGGATACGAAAATTGGCTATTAGTGCAGCTATGAGAATTCCAGGATTACGTACTAAATTCTTGGAAAGTACATTTCGGTAATCATGAAAAAACAAAAAATAGAGATCATCTGTTAAGCGTATATCTATTGCTTTACAGGTGGTCTATTTTTTCGTTATATTTAATAATAATCAAATAAAAAAGATACATAAAGGCGGGGAAACGTTTGAGCGGTACGCAGGACTTTTTGTTTTGGAGGCTAGCTTATTTTTTTATTGTAGAAAAAAAGTATCGTCTCATTCAAATTAGTGAAGATTATCGTGAAATATGGATGGAAGATACCTCTAATAAAAGTGCACAGATTATTAGAATGCTTAGATACGACCTTGATTGGGGAAATTGGTTGAAAAGAGATGCTGAACGTTCATGCATCCAAGCAGAGAGTCTGAGAAAGCACTTTATGAAAAGAAACCTGAAAGTTTTAAACATTTATGTTAGTACATATCCGCCGGTGGACGAATATCAAACTATTATAAAATCACCATTGGCAATCAATAAGGGCAAGACCATTTTGTATAATCGCTTAATAGAAGGCACAGATGTCGAAAATGGGATTCAACAAATCAGCGGTTTTATCCAACAGCCTATATCGATTTCGCTTAACGACCATTATGAAGAAGCAGATGTTAACTATCTTCGGGATACCGTATTAACAGACGCTGTTTCGAGATCACAAGAAGAGCGAAATTTATTTGAGAATGGGAAACCATTTTTTACTTATATATTACTGGGGATTCAGATAATCGTTTATTTGTTATTAGAAGTGATGGGTGGCAGCTCTAATACTCAAAACCTGATACGTTTTGGTGCCAAATATAATCCATTAATAATTGAAGGACAGTGGTGGCGTTTTATTACACCAATTTTCCTGCATATAGGAATCATACATCTATTAATGAATTCTTTAGCACTCTATTTTTTAGGTCCTACTATAGAGCGGATTTATGGTCGTCTTCGCTTCTTGATCATCTATTTAATAGCTGGGTTTACTGGTACCCTTGCGAGCTTTCTTTTCAGTAGCAGTGTGTCCGCCGGGGCAAGTGGTGCCATATTTGGCTGCTTCGGTGCATTGCTGTATATAGGTGCCGTCTATCCAAAATTATTTTTCAGAACAATGGGGACGAATGTAATAGTAGTAATTATCATTAATTTAATTTTTGGTTACTCTGTTTCCGGTATTGACAATTTTGGTCATATTGGCGGACTAGTTGGGGGCTTCCTAGCAGCTGCTATTGTACATTTTCCTAAGAAAAAAAGACTAATTGTTCAATTAGGAGCTTTTCTATTAACCATTGCCCTTTGTGTAGGTGGCCTTTTAATGGGTTACCATGGGGGGAATTATTCTACCCCAGATGTGATGAATACGTTGGCACAACAGAAGATAAGTGATGGAGAATATGATTCAGCTTATAAGTTGTTAAATGGCTATGTGTCAAAAGGGAAAGGAAACGCTATTACGTATTTTCAGCTTTCCTTTGCCGAAATTCAATTAAAGAAATATTCCGATGCGAAGGAGCATCTCAAAAAGGCAATTAAAATGCAACCAGGATTTCCAGAAGCTCATTTTAATTTAGCATTAATTTATTTGGATGAGGGGAATCAATCGGATGCGAAGAAAGAAGCCGAGAAAGCTGTCCAACTTTCAGATGATAAAAAATTTAAAGATTTGCTTGATCAACTGAATCGAAGTGAATAACTATGAAAGGGTTAAACAAGAAAGTTGGTGTTCAAGATAAAAACAGTTTATGACGTACAACAATTGCTAAAACGATTTGGGATTATTATCTATGTTGGGGAAAGGCTCTTAGATCTTGAACTAATGGAATCAGAGATAAAAGATTTATACAAAACGGGGCTTATTCAAAAGGATGATTTTCAAAAGGCACTTTTGGTATTAAGAATGGAAATAGGTAAAGAAAAAAGTAGGGGAAAAGGGTGAGTTGGATGGAAGATAAATGGTTTGTAGGGGTAGATTTAGGGGGAACAAGTGTCAAATTAGCTTTTATTCAGGAAGAAGGGGAGATTCTCCAAAAGTGGGAAATACCAACGGATAAATCTGAACAAGGTAAAAATATTTTACCGGATATCGCTGCTTCCATTCTTAATAAAATAACAGAACTCGGGGAAACCAAGGAGAGGTTAAGCGGGATTGGCATGGGGGCGCCTGGAGCTGTTGATAAAGAACAAGGAATTATCTATGAGGCAGTAAATCTTGGCTGGCCAAAGAATTACCCAATCGTAAAAATACTAGGTGAATTAAGCGGTCTCCCGGTAGACATTGATAATGATGCCAATTGTGCAGCATTAGGAGAAATGTGGAAAGGTGCAGGAAATGGTGCTAAGGATATAGCCTGCTTGACATTAGGAACCGGTGTCGGTGGAGGAATAATAGTAAATGGGAATATTGTACAAGGCGTAAAAGGTGCCGCTGGTGAAATAGGCCATATTACGATTGTTCCGGAAGGGGGAGCTCCTTGTAACTGTGGAAAAACTGGTTGTCTGGAGACAGTTGCATCCGCCACCGGTATCGTTAGAATTGCTAAGGAAGAAATAATCAAATATGAGGGGAAATCCTCTTTAAAGGAACTCTATAAAAATAAAGGAATCATTGAGGCGAAGGATGTTTTTGACTGCATGAGTCAAGGAGATTCTTTATCTAAAAAGATAATTGACCATATTACACATCACTTGGGATTGGTTCTTGCAAATATTGGAAATGTACTCAATCCTGAGAAAATTGTCATCGGTGGTGGAGTATCAAAAGCAGGTAACCTGTTATTACATCCATTACAAAACTACTTTAAACAATTTGCCTATTCTGCAGTTGCCGTGTCAACAGAATTGGTCATTGCAACACTGGGTAATGACGCTGGAATTCTTGGAGCTGCATGGTTAGCAAAAAATAATCGTTACTAGTATTTAAAATGGTTGCATGAATGGTATGAAATGTATATAAATGCCCACTATATAAATATTACGATCTGAAATAATTCTTCCTTAACTGGTCCTTGTAAGATGGAGGTTTCGATTTTAATGTTTCGTAACAGAAGGGCAGATATTTTCTTACCAATGATTGCAACCTTTTTATTATGGTTAAAAACCTATACTGTATATCGCACATGTTTTCATTTTAAACCGATCAATTTAACGCAGGAAATTATTTTATTCATTAATCCTATCGGTTTTTTAATGATACTGTTCGGAGCTTGCTTATTTTTAAAAACTAGAAAAAGCCGATCTCGTTACATTCTTATATCAAGCTTTATTTTGTCTATCATACTGTATGCAAATATCGTTTTTTACCGTTTCTTTAACGACTTTATTACGATACCTATTCTTTTTCAAACAAATAATTTTAGAGAACTCGGGGACAGTGTTTATACAGAAATTAAGTGGTGGGATTTTATCTTTTTCCTCGATATTTTGGTTTTATATTACGTCCAAAAAAAGCAGTTTTTATTATCAATATCCGTTAATCCAGATAATGTTCGACACCGTCGGCTGTATTTTTTAATTGCATGTATAATTATGATGGTGAATCTTGGAATTTCTGAGATAGATAGACCCCAGCTATTGACAAGAACTTTTGATCGTAAATTGCTAGTCAAAAATCTTGGACCTTATAGCTATCAATTATATGATATAATCCTTCAATCGAAATCTTCTGCACAAAAGGCATTTGCGGATGAAACGAAATTAATGGATACCCAACAGTATGTTCAGGCAAATTATACGCCACCTAATAAAGAGTATTATGGATTAGCAAAAGGCCGCAACTTAATCCTTATCTCGTTAGAATCTACTCAAAATTTTGTGATTAACTCTACGTTAAATGGCAAGGAAATCTCTCCCTTTTTAAATCATTTTCTTAAAGACAGCTTTTATTTTCCTAATATTTATCATCAAACAGGGCAGGGAAAAACTTCTGATGCAGAATTTATAGTGGAAAATTCTCTATATCCATTAAACCGTGGTGCCGTATTTTTTACACATAGCGGAAATACCTACGCTTCCATGGCTAAAAAGCTGCAAACTGCAGGTTACTATACAGCAGCAATGCACGCAAATAATAAAAGCTTTTGGAATCGTAATATTATGTACAAGTCGATTGGGTATCAGAAGTTTTTTTCTTCTACATCTTATGAGATTACACCTAATAATTCCGTCGGATGGGGATTAAAAGACATCCCCTTTTTTGAGCAGTCTGCAAATCTTATAAGGAGTTTACCGAATCCTTATTATGTGAAGCTAATAACCCTTACAAATCATCATCCATTTAGACTGAATGAGGAAGATAATCTTATTGATGAATACGATTCTGATGATCCAATAGTAAATAGGTATTTTACAACGGTAAGATATGAAGATGAAGCATTGAAACATTTTATTCAAAAACTGAAGGAAGAAAATCTTTATAAACGTTCCATCATTGTATTATACGGAGACCATCATGGAATATCTGAAAACCATCATGCTGCGATGAGTCACTATTTGAGAAAGGAAATTACTCCATATGATTCCTTTAATCTTCATAGAGTACCTTTTATCATCCATATACCAGGAATAACCGATCAAGGGAAAGGAATTACTTTTTCCACTGTTGGCGGCCAAATTGATATAAGACCGACTATCCTTCATCTATTGGGAATTGAAACAAAGGAGGATGTACAATTTGGTCACGATTTGCTTTCACCAAGCTTTAAGCAATATGTGATATTTAGAGACGGAAGATTTGTTACGGATCAATATCTTTGGACAGCTAATACATGTTATTTGCGAGAATCAGGAATAGCAGTAGACGTAGAACAGTGCAAACCTTATATCGGGAAAGAATCCAAAATCTTTATGTATTCAGATAAGATAATATACGGGGATCTCTTAAGATTTAATAAAGAGAGGTAGTGATATATCACAATGGTTTTCGGATGAAACCATTTTAATATTTACCCTTCCTTATAATATAATAAAGATAAAATATTAAATATTAAATATTAAAGAGGAATAGGGGTGATGGGGAAAAGTGAAAAAAGAACATATTTATGGTAAGACCTTGCGATTCCTCATCTTTCTTAATTTAGTATTAACCCTCTCTGCATGTCAGCATCGCGAAATAAAACCAACACCTTCAAAACATAAACCATCCACTGCGGCATTTTTCAATCAAGTAAGACCGCTGCTCGTTAAAGAGAATTCTTTTCAAAAAGTAGTAGGGTGGTTGAATAATAATACAGTGATCTATATTGCGGATGAAAACAACCATACGAATTTGTATCGTTATAATTTGGTAAATGGCAAAAGGCACATTATTTTTACTTCAAAAACCCCAATTAAAACTGCAGTTATTAGTCCAGATAAAAAGAGGCTATTAATTCATTCTGCTTCCTTAACCAATTTAGCGGAAATTAAGGTGATAAATTTAAAAGGAAAAATTCTGATTTCGAGAAAAGTTCCTTCCTATGATTTAAATTTTAATTGGAATCCAGACAATCCAGACGTCATTTTAACAACTGTCTTTTTTGAAGACTGGAGTTACCAAGTACATATTTTAAATATAAAGAATCAAACATTTAAAGAGTATGGTATAGAGGATCCGTTTGTAAAGTGGTTTCAAACCGACACGGTCCTTATCCAAGATTGGAAAAAGAATAAGGTGCACTTATTTGCTCCATTGCGTTCTTATTCCTTATCAGACACCGATAAGGCAATAACATTATTTCCTGAAATTTATCAATTTGATACATTTGCCTCCTACTTAATGACCATTACTATACCGGAGAAACATCAAGATCGTGCTGAATATCATTTTTATAATCAGAATGTAAAGAAATTGTATTCTTTCGAGGTTCCGCTGTTAAGCCAGCACGATAATTGGCTTGTGCCAAACTATGATTTTATCCGCAATCAATTTCTAACCTTTGTGCCAAGTAAGAGCGGTTTTGTTGATGAATTTAGCGGAAAGTACCAATTGATAAAATATGATATTCAGAAGAAAGATCAAAAAATGATAACAGGAGAGTTGAATAACCAACCTCTTTCCCTTTCACCAGATGGGAAAATGAGTTTATATGGCAATCAGTTCACTCAGCTTATTAACTTAAGCAATGGAAAAATAAAATCGATTGTGGAATATAAAAAAAAGGACCCAGAATAGGTCCTTTTTTGTATTAGGCAGTTGCAGGATATCCGGAATGGATTACCGTCATAAGAGTAAAAAATCCAAAAACGAATAAAGTAAGAATTGCCCAAATGAATCCAAGTGGATTTCTACTTTTTATGGTTGTAAATACTGCAAATAAAGCTAATAATGTTACAAGAGCAAAGATAATAACAGTCCCCATGTCTCACAGAACCCCTTTCATTTGTTTGAATCTTATGTAAATAATAATAGCACTCTTTATTATATTACATTTTCTAATAAATTTTGTCGAGGAGAAAAAGTGAAAGTTCTTTGTCATAGTATACCCTTACATGTAAATTTCATGAATAAATTTTTGATTCTTTTTCTTTTCTAAAAGGTCGTGATAGAATGAACGAGACGAGGAGGGTGATTGGAAATGGAGTGGAGGCAAATTCCTCTAGGGCTATTACAAACCAATTGTTATGTGCTTTATAATCCACAGAAAGATTGCATTATTTTTGATCCAGGGGCAGAAGGGGAAAAGCTAATTGCCTATTTAGAAAAGGAACAGCTTAAACCGCAGGCAATTTTATTAACCCATGCTCATTTTGATCATATAGGGGCAGTTGATGAGATACGGCAATATTATAAAGTTCCTGTTTATGTCCATGAAAACGAAGCGAATTGGTTAACAGATTCAACCCTTAATGGATCCCAATTATTCATGAATGGCAGATCTATCACTGTTTCACCGCCAGATAAGATAATAAAGAAAGAAGAGGTTTTATCTATAGGTGGATTTACCTTTGAAATATTGGAAACGCCTGGACATTCACCAGGCAGTGTATCATTTTATGTGGAAAATATGAACACTGTTTTTGCAGGTGATACTCTGTTTCAAGGAAGTATTGGCCGAACTGATTTGCCTGATGGTAATCAGGAACAATTACTTAACAGCATTAAAGAAAAGTTATTGGCCTTGCCAAAAGAAACTACCGTACTTCCGGGCCATGGTCCAGTAACATCCATTGAAAAGGAAGTTCACTTTAATCCATTTATTAATGGGTATTAAAAAAAGACTCTTAGGAGTCTTTTTTTAATACTATTATTCTGCGCCTGGTACCATTAAGAAAGTTGTATAGTATGTAAATCCTGCGAAAAACACGGTCAAATATGCACCAAAGATATACATATACATACGTTCTGATAATTTCAAATAACTTAGTAATACAAAAAATCCTGTTTGTGCAAGGAAAAGTAGAGCGGTTTTATCCAACCCTAGAAGATAAAACATTACAGTAAACATAGCAGTCCAAAATCCTAATACTCTGTACATTCGATCCATATGTATCCCTCCTTTGTACCGTGTGTATCCATCAATTTATAATTATAAAGGAAAAATGTGCAAATTGTAAATACACCAATAAGTTTGTTTGTGACATTTACGTGATAAAAGTGCGAGTCCATATTCATATGAATTATTATTAGTTTTAAACGAATTTGTTGTTTTATACTTAAAAATTCTATTGGCTTTTCTTTTCACTAGAAGGATCTGTAAAGTACAAATGCTTTTCCGGTTTGAAAACAAGCAAGTTTATAATGATAGCCACTAAAAAGTTCAAAATCGATAAAGTAATAATAATATAACGCAGTGAAAATAAATCACCAAGAAAACCAATAATTAATAGAAAAATGACTTGAGCAGCATTCTGCCATACACCTAAAATACTCGTTATCCGACCCATCATTTCAATCGGAATGTTGTTTTGATAAAATGTTGTAAACCCAGTGCCAGAAAATGCATTAAAAAATCCTAATAGAGTAAAACCGATTACAGCTGTAGTGAAGTTTTGGGAAACAGAAAAGATAATATAGCCAATGGACATAAGCGTTAATCCTATTCCGATTAATTGTTTAATGTTCATATGCTGAGACACAAACGAGACAAATAAAGATCCAAGCAAATAACCTATTCCTGTAATACTGACGAGTAGACTAAATTCCATCTCACTAAGCCCAATTACTTTTCGGGTGAAGACCACTTCTTGAGAGTCCATTGCAAAAGTAAAAATAATCGTAAACAAATATAAGCTATAGACAAGGAATACGAATGCTTGTTTTTTATATTCACCGATTACATCATGCCAATCTGACAGAAGAGATTGGAATTTCCGAATTTTTGGGGAGTTAGATGAAGTCCAGGTGTCATCTAAATTAGGCATCATAAGTAGGATAAGTGCTGAAAAAGCAAAGCTGATTGCATTGATGTATATGGCAATATCAACAGAACCAATTAGTAACAAAGCTCCAGCAACCGAAGGTCCTACAATAAAGGCGCCGGAACGGACCAGACTATTGATGGAATTAAATCTTTTCCGCTGATGAGTTGGAATTAATTTTGCAATATAAGTTGTGGATGCAGGGGTAAAGAAGGCTTTCGCCAAGCTGATGATAATAAGCATAAGATAAATGAACCAAATAGAGGACAGTAATGGGATAATGGCTACCGAAATAGCCCGAACTATATCTGTTATTATTAATATATTTCTTTTATTTCCGCGGTCAATCAAACCTCCTGACCAAAAATTTGTTAGAATGGCAATAATCGGTCCGATAATCCATAATCCTGCTACAGCGGCTGCAGAATGTGTCATATTTAAAATAAATAAATTGATTGCAATAAGGTAAACAAAATCACCTAAACCAGAGATACCTATTCCTAACAACAGTAAAATAGGCAATTTCCAGCTTTCTTTTCCATTTTTATTAGTATGCACCAATATACATCACCTGCTTATTTTATTCATTTTTTGTATAGAAATTATATCATATATTTTTTGCAATAATGGAAATAATCTATGAAGAAGCTGTGACAGGTAAGGATTCTAATAAATGAATGAAGGAATATTGATATAAAGAATCGTAAATTATGTAAAATTATCATGTTAAAATAAAGATAGAGAATGAAGGGATCATTTCAAAAAGAGGGTGATTAAACATGGATCTAGAAAAAATAAAGTCTACCTTACAAAATAGAGTTCCTACCATTTGGGGAACGCAAAATTTTATAAAATATGCTGTTTTGCTACCGATCATAAAAAAAGAGAATGAACTTCACTTAATGTTGGAAGTGCGTGCTCTTAGTCTGCGAAGACAGCCAGGTGAAATATGCTTTCCCGGAGGTAAAATGGATTCTGGCGATAAAAATGAGCAATACACAGCTATACGGGAAACCTCTGAAGAATTAGGGATTTCTACAGAAAGAATTTCAATTATTGCCCCGTTGGATTATTCGGTTTCACCATTTGGTACCATAATTTATCCTTTTGTTGGCTTTATTTCAGAGCATGAGAAGCTTCATCCTAATTCATCCGAGGTAGAAGAAGTATTTACGGTTCCCTTATCCCATTTTCTTTCAAACCCTCCAGATTGTTTTAAAGTTCATTTCAAAGCTGCACCTGAGGAAAATTTTCCATATGAACATATACGCGGTGGAGAAAAATATAACTGGCAGACAAGACATATGGATGAGTATTTTTACTATTATCAAGACCATGTAATTTGGGGTTTAACAGCTAGCATTATTAAACAGTTTGTAGATTTAATTAAACAATGAAACACCTCCAAATAATATATGGGGTGTTTCATCATAATCTACTTATCAGCCTGTTTGATCTTCCGGCAAGCATACCTTTTCGTAAAACATTTTCATTGCTTCTTCACGATAGTTTACATAATCAAATTGTTTTTCAAAGAGCTCTTTTCCCATAAGAAAATGTTCCATGCCGTCTATTAGTCCTTTAATAGAGTTGTCAACAATTAAGCCATGCCCACCCTCAACAACACTCCTGGATCCGGGTATATCTGTAACAATTACAGGTTTTCCAAGTGTTAAGGCTTCCAGAAGCACCATAGGCTGTCCTTCATGATTAGAAGACAGGACAAAACAATCACATCTGTGTAAAAGGGCATAAGGATTAGTGATTTGTCCAGTAAAGATGACTTTTTCCTCCAGTTTCAGTTTTCTTACTAACTCCAGCAAGGAGGTTTTTAAATCGCCATCCCCTACAATAAATAATTTGGCATTGGAATGTCTTGCGGCGATATGAGAGAAAGCAGCTATTAATTTTTCATGATCTTTTTCCGGACTTAGCCTTCCGATTGTAATAAAATTAATATCCTTTTCATCTGGAATTTGATAACCTGTTAATTCTAGATGATTATAATGATCTTGCGAAATGGATAGCATAAACTTCCTATTCTTAAAATCGATCACCAATTCCTCAGAAAATTCTTCTCTTCCAGCTAAAATGTTTTCATAATCAATATTATTAACCACATATGTCATGCGCTCATCTATATTTTTTACCACTTTATTTAAACTTCTCTTATTCTGCTCATTTGTCAATTTGGAAACAGATACGACATTATCAAAATAGTTATATAAAGAAAAAATCACTTTTAGGTTTTGACGATGGGGATACTTATTATTCACTTTTTTATTCATTTCCTGACCCATATCATTATGTAGGTATATGCTTTTCTTTTTGAAATTTCCAAATGCAATTAAAGCAGCCCAAAAGGGACTATAACCGCTAAAGTCAATGCCGATATCGTAAGTAGTATTACCAATTATCCGTTCTAGTTCCCTCCTATACATTTCGATAGGAACGAGTCTTTTCATGGAAAGTGTATAGGCACCTCTGCGTAGCATTAAGACGTGGCGGTACCACTCGGAAAGAGTAGCATTCCAGGTTCCAACCCTATGAATGAATCGGACATTCTTATTTAGTTTTTCAACGTTTTTCCATTTTTCCTGTTTGTCGTTACTTGCATAATCAAGAATGGTTACATCGTATTTATCATAATCAATAGCGTTAAGTAAGTTTATAACCGATGTGGTAATTCCGTTATTTAAAAAGCCGCCGCAATAAATTAGGATCTTTGTTTTAGAAGAAAGTGTTTGAAAAAGCTTATCGGATGATTTTCCTTCCAAAACGATATCCACAAAACGAGAAGTTGCATTCCCATCATCATGATAGCAGTACTCTTGTAAAAACTTTTTATATATATCCTGGTATTGTTGGTTTATGTTTTCAATGTTGTGAATGGACTCAATCACTTCCTCTAAATGGATACATAATGGCCCAGGTAATTGATCCATCGGAATATAAGTACCTCTGTCTTTTTGGTATTCGTCTACGTCATATGCGTAAAAAATAATCGGATTTTTCGAAGGTAAAAAGTCAAAGAAAATACTGGAGTAATCGGTGATTAAAATATCAACGACTGAAAGTACTTCATTGGAATCAAGCTTATTAGGAACACATAAATGAGCTAACCCTTGTTCTTCGAAAAACTTGTGAGCATAATAATGAGATTTTAATAGGACAGCGTACTCAGTTCCAACTTGCTCTTGCATCATATTTATATCGTTCAATAGTTTTTCACTTTCATTTTTTTCATTGCCTAATGTTCCTCTCCAGGTAGGTGCATAGAGAATTACTTTTTTATCAGGCGGTACAGATAATTTCTTCTTCATTTCATCCTTATTTGCTTGAAACATTAGATCGACACGGGGATAACCGGAATCGAGCACCTTTCCATTAAAAATACTATATACATCATGAGAATGGAGCAGTTTTTCCGCTGTGTATTTATTGGGACTGACAAAAAAGTTTGTAAAAAGAAAATTGCGCTGAATATTTTTATGGTCCGTCTTTCCGCGTTTTTTTATATCCAAACCCATTGTCTTAAGAGGGGTGCCATGCCAAATATTTGCGTAAATTTGCCCCTCTCTTTTTTGAAAGTAATATGGGAATGTCGTATCATTAATTAAATATTTAGCAGTGGCAAGATATGTAATATATTTGCTGCTATCCTTTTTAATAAACTTGATGTTGCGTATTTGTTTATACTCCTCATGGATAACCGATTCATCCTGGATAACCCAAATATGCTGGTAGTTTTTGTATTTTGGGTGTTGGATTAAATACTTAAAAACTGCATAAGGATTACCAGTCATACTCTGACCATGATATGCTTCATACAAAATGGTTCTTTCCTGTATTGGTTTGCTCTTTAGACATTTTGTATATAAAATTCTGCCTCGGAATCCACTATCCATAACATATTTCTTCATTGGACTGAGGACAAACTTTGCTTTCTTCACGATTGTTGCCTTTTTCACTAATACTTCTCCTCCATATTTCATCAAGTGGTTGAAAAATCTGAAATATATTGCAAAAACACTTGGCAATATTAGTATGTCCGTTTACAATAAAAGTAAAATTACATTTTGGAAAAAGATTCTATTTTATAGGGGAATGATGCTATTTAGGGGGAAAGAGGTTAATTTTACATACAACGGTATTCGGAGAAGGAGAGGCGATTCTCTTTCTTCATACAGGTTTACAAACAGGGGAAACGGATTTTCAATATCAGGCAAATTATTTTCAACAGCATTACCGAATTCTTTTGCCGGATTTACGGGGACATGGAAAATCCACTAGTGTAATGTTGAGAACTTCTTTCATGATTCGGTAGAAGATTTATTTGAAACACTTGATTCCTTAAAGATTCTAAAATGCCATATAGTCGGTTGCTCATTAGGAGCATTAGTGGGATTAATGTTTTGCAAAAAGATATCCAAAACGAGTTATTACTTTGGCGAAATCAAGAGTAATACCGACAAAACCAGATGATTGGGAAGAATTACAACGTATCGATATAGAACGGCAGGATAGGATTCTTTCCGATGAAAACGCAAAGGCCTATTTTGATGGTTTGCATGAAAGTAATGACTGGACGAAGTTTCTTTCACTAGTGAAACAACAAGATTGGTATCCGTTTCATGAAACAAGCAATGTACAAAATGTAACCATTCCCGTTTTATACATTGTAGGGGAAGAAAAACAACATGAAGTGTTTGGTGCTGTACAATATAAAAAGCGTGTTTCTGATATTCATATTGCAGTCATTCCATTCGCCTCCCATCTCGTTCATGATAATCAACCCGGAATTTATACAAATTTTCTTGAAATGTTTTTACAAAAAAATAAAATAACATAGCTTAATAAGAAGCATAGGAGGCATTCCAAATTAGAAACAGGGGATCAGCGGTTCTTATCGATTGGGAAAATCAAAATATCGCGCTAATCAAACGAAATAGAGAAGGAATTATTTATTATGTGTTTCCCGGCGGGGGAATGGAGGAAGGAGAAACGCCAGAGGAAGCTACGATAAGAGAAGCTTATGAAGAATTAGGTGTAAAGATTGAAATCAAGGATCTAATTGGAATAGTGGAGTTCAATGGAACACAATATTTCTACTTGGCAGAAATGAATGATGGTAAATTTGGAACAGGGATAGGGGAAGAATTCACGAATCAAAAACGAAATAGGGGTACATATGAACCTGTTTGGCTGTCTCTTAAGGACTGCTTGTCCAAAGATATTAGACCTAGGGAAGTAATCGATGAACTACTAAAGAAACATATTTTGAAAAAAGCATAGAAATCAATTTGACCAAATCGCTGATGATTTGGTCTTTTATATGGAGTGAACACTAATGAAGACGCACACCAGTTCCTTTATATGTGACAAAATGGTTATTTTCAAGCTTTTGAACACTAAGATTTCGTTATTGTCTCTAAAAAGGGGAGTTTCTTGTGTTTTATCATTGATGACGGAACCAGTGTCCGTCTAGAACGATACATTGGATTATCACAAATAACAAATTCTAGTACACATAATTGTTTTTTACATTTAATTTATATTGGAGGAGTAACAATGAAGTGGCCATCTATCAGAAGGTTTCTCGAAATTCCAGAGCATCTAACAGGAAAAGATGTGAATATTGCAATCATCGATGGGAAGTTTCCACCACATCCCGATATTGCAACAAACGAAGGAAGGAATACCTTTTTAGTCAAGACATCTAATGGGCCTTGTACTAAACCCCAAATAGTTAATCCTATGAAAGGTGAATGGAAACTAGCAAACCATGGATTATGTACAGCTGCAGCAGCAAGTGGGTCAGGGAGTTTATCTAATGGGGTTTATAGTGGCGCAGCACCAGAAGCAAATCTTTATCTTTTGCAAATCAGTGAAGAAATTCAAGAAAGCACTTGTAATGCGCTACTTTGGCTAAAACAAAATTGGAAGAATTACAACATACGAGGTGCAGTCTTAACAATAGTTTGTCAAGTGGATACAGGCTTATTGCCATGGCAAGTCGATCCCGTTCGTGTATTATGTGAAGAACTGTTTAGTGATGGTTTGCTGATAATATCCTCCTCTGGAAATCATCAAGAGATTACAAGCGGTTCAACCGTTTCTCCTTCTATTTTAAATGTAGGCGGCATTTATATTCCTGATAAGAATGATAAAGACAACATTCTCCCTTTTCACGGAAGCAGGGGTCTTACATTTGACGGGAAATGGAACCCTGACGTGTTGGCACCAGCTGGGAATGTTATGTTGCCTTTTCCTTATAAAAATGAGGAGGATAAACGGAAACATTTTACAGCAAATGAAGATAATCTTCCCATCCCATATGCTCGGGAGTGGGGGACTTCTTTTGCCAGTCCAATCGTTTTAGGATTTGCCGCATGCTTATGGCAAGCAAATCCAGAGTGGAGTGCAAGTCAAATGAAAATGGCGATTATAAGTGGTGGATTTAGACATCCGAACTGCAAAGAGTTAAAAGCGGGGGTTATTTCCAAGTATTCTTTTGAAGAAGCCAAATTTATTTGGAAGGAAGAAAGTGTTTATACCTATTGGCTACACTATAAATCTCTTTCTGAAAAGAAGAGATTAGCAGAACTGGAAGTAAAACAAAATATAGTTGAAATACTAATGTCCTTTTTCCCGGAAGGTGTTTCAGAACAAGCAACCGACTTCATTAGAAAATATTTATATCACGGTTCTAAGAAAGTCCGTGTAGCTGCTATTTTAGTCCTTTCTTGCAATTTACATGTAATAAAGAAAGCAGAACTAGAAGAGTTTCTACAGGACTCAAACATTTTTGTCCGAATGGCTGGACTTTATATTCTTAATAAGTATGAATCTATGTGGAAATGCTTTACTAATACTATAGCTAATTTGATTAACGATCATAACGAAGATATTCGTTTTAATGCAACGAGATTAGCAATGAGATTTAAAGATGAAAAACTAATTACATCATTAGTAGAAGGAATGGAAGAAGACGCAAGAAAAATGAGAATTGCTACATTCGGAAATCGTTGTAAGGCGTTAGAAGAAATTACTGGATTTAAAGTAGGACTAGATACACCTTGGAGAGAAGGGGAGGATCCTTATTCAGAAAAGAGAATGCTATCACGTTTATATATAGCACGAAAATGGAGGGAATATTTAGAGAATATTTATCATGTTTAGCAGGAATTTTTATAGTAATAATGAATTTAGTAATTATAGGAAATTATTACTATTATAAAGGGAGAAAATCATGTATAAAGAGATATTTCAAGAAATTGTTTCCATATGCCACCATGACTATTCTGGTTGGGAAGATAAAAAAGGCTGGGATAGTCCGGATGTGTATACAAAGGCAATTCAAGTAATGGAAGAGAAAAATGAATTAACACCAATTAAGTTTGCAGAAATCGTACAGGATTATCTATTAGATTTCAAGGATCATCATATGTTTTTTAAATTAGTAACGAATGAAAATCAAAAACAGTATGATGTTGGATTTAAGGTGAAAAGATTTGAGGATCGATTATATATTTCTTCTGTTGGAAAGGAAAGCAGAGTGGAAAAAGGAAATTCAATTATTTCCCTTGAAAACAAAAGAATACCGGAATTATTGGAGCTTCATAAAAGAAGATTATTAGAAAATAATCAGGAAAGAGAGAACTGGGATACGATTATCCGTGAATATTCTTACTGTGAGATAGAAAATTTAAACGGAAAAAGGTTCATGTTAGATTTAAAAAAGTATGAAAGAGCAAAATATATTCCACAGTATTCGTTACAAAATTTAGAGGATGAAATTTTGTTAATGACTTTAACAGATTTTGGGAATCCTGATGCTGTCAATGAACTGATAAAGGACAATAAAGAGAAATTAAATAATTTCAAGAATTTAATAATTGACGTAAGAATAAATAATGGAGGCAGCGATTCTTCTTACTATCCATTGTTACCCTATATATTTCCTGAGCAATTAACTAATATAAATCCAGATGAAGAAAGTATGTTAATTAATTGCACTGAAAATAATTATAACTTGATAGTAGAAGATATGAAAAATTCCCTTAAAGAGGTAGAAGACGAAGGTACACATAAGGTGATTAATGTCTTTATTCGAGAATGGGAGAAAAATAAGGGTAGAGGATTTGTAGAATTTGATTTTTCTGAGTTAAAGACCTTTGAGATAATTGGAGGGAGAAAAAATCCGGAAAGAGTGATTGTTTTAGCGGATGTGACTTGTGCTAGTTCTGGTGATTCATTTGTAGAAACATGCAAAAAGTCCTCTAAGGTAAAAGTAATCGGCAGACCAACATTAGGGGTAAATGATTACGCGAATTTAGCAATTAAGAGTTGGAATGGTCTATTTGAACTATGGTACCCGACATCGAGGCTTTCTAGAATTGACGAAGGGAAAGGAATGACTGGAGTTGGCATTACCCCACATGTGCATATTCCATGGACACCGGAACATATTTTTGAAGATATAGATATGAAAATGGCACTTAATATGATAAAAGAGACAGCGTCGAGGAAAATATAAACAAAATTGTATTGAGGGCATGAAATGAATCTAAAAAAACAGTTACTCACATAAAAGACATGAAGGACGAACAAATTATCCAATTAGACCTGGATGCACTAATCGAGAACATGTTGCAACATATAGGAGATACAGAGCCTGAATTAAGGGATGACTTAATTTATTTATCTTTTTGCAGACTAGTAAAAATAGTTTAATTGGGTTTAAGCTAATGGAAAAAATACTGGAAACCTGTATAGGGTCGGATTATTTATTTTTTAAATTGGGGAAGAAAACGCTGATGCGGTATTCACAAGATCATATTCAGCACTTACTGCTCAGTTAATATTAAATCATGATATTAAAGAAGAATTTCTATCAAGAGAGCTTTTAGAAAAAAGTATTCAAAGCAGCTTTCTTTATTTACATCAAGAAAAGGATGTGCCCGGATATGTCGAAGAAAAAGGGTGGGCACACAGTATAGCCACGGAATATCCCCACTGCATTAAAGGCCATTCATTCTTGTCTATTTAAGAATGGAAGCTATATAGATGATGAAGATGAAAGACTTATATTTGCAGTTGAAGCATTGTTAGATAAAGATATAAGTAATGAAATGTTAGAAGGCTGGATCACATCAATCAGTCATACTCTTGAAAAAATATTTAAGAAGGATAGGTATTCCTTGGGTTTTTATAGAAGTAGGACCAATATAATGAACTTTCTAAAAACCTTATATTTTCGTTTGGAATTTAAGGAAAAAGGAAACACCTCCAGAAAGCTCATTTACCAAATAATCAAGAATTGGCATGATGTAATTTATGTAAATTAAGCCAAGAAATCAAGTTCTGGCTTAAAATGGACACACAAAGCCGGAACTCGTTTTTATATTTTGAAACTTTTACTTGAACTATTCGTTAATAATAGTAAGAGTTTAAAGTTATGGAAATACATAAGCAAAAACGCCCTAAATTAAATAGAAAATATACTAGATTTTCTGTCTATGCTTTTTGCTTACCGGCAATATCATATATCTTTTGATATCGGGCATTCCTTAAACTGGGAATGCTTTTTGTTTTTCAAGTTAGGCTGGGTATAACGACCTATAATAAAACAAGTTCATATTATTTTTAGAGCTTTGTAATCTCTATGAAATAAATTTATGTCATATTATTAAAAGAGTTTTTTTATTATTGGACAATAACATTGAAAAAAAGATCAAATGAATTTAAAAAGGGAGAGAAAAATGCAGAAAAGAAAAAGAAGAAGACGGGTAAGATGGGGAAGAGTTATATCTGTCTTATTGGTTTTCGCATTTATTGGTGTAGGGATTTATGCGATTATGGAATACTACCAAGGCACCCGAATAGCGAAGGCCGGTAATTTTAGTGATGATAATAAAAATGCAAAATCATTTCAAGGGGAAGAAGTAAAGTTTGGGAAAATAAACGTCCTCTTATTAGGGAGTGATTCCCGCGGAGAAAAACATGCAAGAACGGATTCCATCATGATTGCCCATTATGATCAAAATACTCATGAGCCAAAATTAATTTCCATCATGAGAGATAGTTTTGTAGATATTCCAGGGTATGGAAGACAAAAAATTAATGCAGCATATGCTATTGGCGGAACAGAACTGTTAAGGAAAACGATTAAAGAGAATTTTGGAATTGATATCAATTACTATGCGGTTGTTGATTTCAAGGGATTTGAAAAAGTAGTCGATGTTATTGCTCCA
This sequence comes from Heyndrickxia camelliae, assembly GCF_002844575.1. Lineage (GTDB taxonomy): Bacteria > Bacillota > Bacilli > Bacillales > Bacillaceae_C > Margalitia > Margalitia camelliae. The sequence continues at coordinate 6,740 of NZ_PIQO01000006.1, read as the reverse complement.
AAAGGAATTGAAGTGGATGTACCATCGAAAATGTCCTATGGAATTGGAATGACATTGCAGCCAGGGAAACAAGTGCTGCATGGAGATAAATTATTAGGTTATGTACGGTTTAGACACGATAACTTAAGCGATTTCGGTCGAGTTCAAAGACAGCAAGAGGTTATCGAGAAACTGAAAGATCAAGCAATGAGTATGACAAGTCTGTTAAAACTACCTAAAATACTTGGAGTAATTAATCCATATTTGGATACGGATTTAGATACACCAACTTTATTTACATTAGGAAAGGACTTACTAACAAACAAGTCCAGCAAAGTACAAACATTGCGAATTCCCGTTAATGGATCCTATACAAACGAAACATATGACAATGTAGGGGCTGTTTTAAATATTGATTTAGCTCAAAATAAACATGCTTTAGATGAATTTTTATCATCGAATAGTTAAACGGTGTAATTGTGATAAAAAGCAGAGAGTTTTGAACTGAATCTCTGCTTTTGGTCATTCTACAAATTCTGCTAAGTAAAAAAATATACGGATAGGATGATTCATAATAAAATAAATTATTTTAAAATTCTTGCAGGAATCTCTAACTTTTTGTCGAAATAAGTCTTAACCAAATGAAAAGGTGGTGTTTTATTTTATATGTCCATAGAAAAAATTGCAGATTTGTTATTGGAGCAGGCGATAAAGCTGAATGCAACAGATATTCATATTATCCCGAGGCAAGATGATTATCTAACACAGTTTCGGCTTTATGGCAGATTGATTCCGCATCGGCCCTTACCGGCCAAGATTGGGGAAAGACTTGTTTCCCATTTCAAATTTATGGCCTCTTTAGACATCGGTGAAAAAAGAAAACCACAAAGTGGTTCCTTTCAACTAAGTTTTGTACATCAATATACTTCCTTAAGAATATCTACTCTCCCAACGGCAAACTCCAAAGAAAGCCTAGTCATCCGAATCCTTTCAAATCAACAGACATTATCCATTAATCAAATGTCACTTTTTCCGAGCAGTGCCAAAAAGTTATTGTCCCTATTAATGCATTCCCATGGCCTTCTACTATTTACTGGTCCAACCGGCAGTGGCAAATCGACCACTATGTATACATTAGTGGAAAAAAGTGCAAACCATGCTATGCGAAATGTTATTACATTGGAAGATCCTGTTGAGATTAAAAATGAACATTTTTTACAAGTACAGGTAAATGAAAAAGCTGGGATTACGTATAGTAATGGATTAAGAGCAGTATTACGCCATGACCCAGATATGATTATGGTTAAAGCCTAAATGATGTGATTATATCAGTGTTTTTAACTTTACTCATTTAGGCTTGACCACATTTTGACCACATCAAGCTTTTTTGATACGTTTTGAGAAGGTTTCAGCTACATCAGATTGCAAGTCTAAAGATACATGAGAGTACGTATCTAATGTTATTTTTACGGAAGCATGACCTAAACGATCTGCAACTACTTTTGGGTTTACTCCAAGTTCAAGTAACAAAGTAGCATGTGTATGTCGCAAGTCGTGAAATCTTATTTGTTTAACTCCAGATAGTTCGATATATTTGTTCATAATTCTTCCTAAACTAGTCGGATGATAATACATACCGTCCGGATGACAGAAGATTAATTTTGAGTCGTTATATTCTTTACCTAGTTTTAGCTTCATCTCATTGTTTTTTGCAATTTGTTCCTTTAAAATAGAAGCGACTACATCATCAATAGCTACTTTTCTGAAAGAAGAAGAAGTTTTTAATTCACCGATTTGAACTCCTTCTTCTTTTGTTGAATACATACTTTTACAAACTTTGATGAACTTCTTTTCGAAATCAATATCATCTTTTGTTAAAGCTAATAATTCCCCTTTGCGAAGTCCGGTATATGCAGCAGTAGCAAACAAACGATAATAAAAGTTGCTATATCGTTTCGTCACTTTTAAAAAGTGTTCCAAGTCATCAAATGTCCAAGTGCTTACCTTACCCTTTTTTTGTTTAATTAAATTAATATTTTTGAAAGGGTTCTTATTAATAATTTCTAAATCCACCGCGTGATTCATAATCATCTTAGTGATTGAATATATTTTATGAGCGGTATTTTCTTGCATTTTTTCTAGTAGTTGAGCAGAAAACTTTTGTGCATGTATAGGTTTTAAGTCTTGAATCTTATAGTTTCCTAGCAATGGTACAATCCAATTTTTGATTTTTAAATGGTATTGCTCTGCGGTTGTTGCTCTCAATTTGTGACGATGCATCTTAATCCAGTCCTCTGCAAAGTCCTTCAATTTTATATCTTGCGGAGCAATCCATATTCCTTTGTTTAATTCATAAATAATTTCATTTAAAGCGGTTTCTGCTTCTTTTTCTGTATCGAATCCACTTTTAGTTTTTTGTTTTCTTTTCCCTGTTATAGGATCCTTACCAATATCAACGGTATAACTCCACTTATTTCCCCTCTTGCGGACATAGCCTCTCATCTTTAGCATCTCCTTCGCTAATTCCTACAAGAAAGTACTTTTCTGTTTCGATATATACGCCGTTTGGAAGTTCTGGGACATAGATGATTTTCTTTAGCAAAATAGACACCCCTTATTAATAGATGATATAAGAACAAAATATAGGAACATATGTTTGTATGTCTGTATATCTTATTATACCACCATTAACACGAGTGCGGATTATTTTTTCGCAAATCTAAACATTATCATTTTACGACAAAATTCGACCTTATTTATCGTCGTAAAATTTAGCAATTCTTGCCCATTCTTCTATCTGCTCTGGAGTAATTCCTCTTTCCTCCATTTTCTTACCTAATATAATCCATCTTGTTCCAGAATCACCATTGACCTCTATTTTCGTATTGTCGATTAAATCTTTTGGATTTACATCCAATATCTCAGCTATTTTACCTAGAGTTTCCAAACTTATTGGTGTCTTTTCATTTTCTATTTTCGATATATAAGTATTGGAAACATTTAACCTTTTCCCTAGTTCTTCTTGACTCATCTGTTGTTTTTGCCGATAATACTTTATTTTTTTACCGTGTCCTCTCATAATTTCACCCCTTTGGATTAACGATAACTCAACCTATATTATCTACAAAATTGACTAATACATCAACAGTTTACTAATCGCACTAAAATTAATTTAAATTATTTTAAATAAAGTTATTGACTAATAATTCAAGTTGAGTTTATAATAATGACAAGGGTTGAGTTATAAGGAAAGTTTAAGAAGGGATGTTTACCCTATTGGTCAATAATATTAGAGATTATCGAATCAAAAAAGGTTTGAGTCCTAAGGAATTTGCCGAAAGAGTTAACATTTCTTTGAGTCATCTTAGAAAAATAGAGAGAGGAGCAGGCACCCCGAGTTTGAAATTAGCGGTCAGAATCGCTAAAGAACTGGATTGCAAGTTAGACGATCTATTTTTTTAAAATACAACTTGAATTATAACTCAACCCTCATAGGAAAAAAGGAGTGACGAAAATGGAACAAAAAGACTTCCCAGTATTATTAACTGCTGATGAAATATCTCAAATACTAAAATGTAGCAAACGTGTTGCTTATGAAATTATGGACCAAAAGGATTTCCCATTAATTAGAATTCGTAGATCCAAACGAGTAAATAGGGATGATTTCTTCACCTGGTTAGATAAACAATCCAATAAGGAGGTTTCATGATATGAGAGAACATCCGATTATTGAGAACATCATGCTTACTGGCGATCCAAACTTAGCTGCGCAACCTGAGTTTAATGGATTCGACACATTCCATGATGAGATATTAAGCGGTGACTTAATCGTGTTGGACGAAGGAGAAGTCATTCTAAAAGATCATCTTCAATCTTACTTGCAAGGCGAACATGAATTTCGATTCTATACTGCAACTGCAACTGGCAGCAAAGATTTTTACGGAAATGAAATCGAAAAAGGCGATAGACTCGCTTACGACTCCAAGAAAGAAAACATCATCAACATGGAATGGGAAGATGATTTCGAAGCGTATCTCAAATTAGAATATGGGTTTCAATTTACGATTGCGGAGTAGAACCATAAAGAGACATAAGGAGGAATAAAAATGTGGATTGTTTATGACAATGAAGAAGGCTTGCTTGGTATTTATGACAAATATGAGGAAGCGTTAAGTGATTACGAAAAGTGCAAGGAGTATCAAAAGGATTATGTTCAAGGTGAAGGCGAGTTTACAACTGATGAAACGGTAATTCTTGCAAAAGTTGAAAAACATTTCTACGGATACGAAACAGATAAAAAAGCAATTGACTATGATGAAAATGGTGATGAATTTGATACAGAAGATAATTGCTGGGATTGGAGAGAGGATGTATATACACCATATGGAATAATCAAACCATAATGTCATAGTTTGAAGATTAAATGAAGGAGGTTTTACCATGACCGAACAAGCAAAATTCACTCTAACTGAATTAATCGGCTATGTAGAACATGTAAACCATCATCATCCTAGCGGAGAGATACGAACAGTATTGAAAGAGCTTTTGCTTTTGAAAGAGCAGTTAGAACATGAATAAGGACCACTTCCCTACAAAGTGGCCCTTAATAAAATACTATACGGACATTATACAGGAGGTTGACCAATAAGTGAAGTTGTATGAATTATCTCAAAGCTACAATCAATTACTTGAAATGGCAGAAGAGTTGGATCAAGAAACGTTTTTGGATACGTTGGAATCTATTCAAGAAGAAATGGATGTAAAAATCGAAAATACCGCCAAACTAATTCGCTCACTTCAAGGAGATATAGAAGCAATAAAGGTTGAGGAAAAACGACTTGCCGACAGAAGAAAAGCTATGGAAAACAAAATTGAATCCATTAAATCATACCTTCAGAACGAAATGGAGGTTGCTGGGATAGATAAAGTGAAGCGTCCGACTTTCACAGTATCGGTTGTTAACAACCCTCCATGTGTACAAATTGAAGATGAAAGCATAATCCCATCTACTTACTTAGTACCTGTTCCAGACAAAATCGACAAAAAAGCGATTCTTACTGCATTAAAAAACGGTGAATATATCGAAGGTTGTACTTTATCTCAATCTAGGAGTGTGAGGATTAAATGAATATCTATCAAAAATTAGTAGAGGTTCGTAAGTCTGTTCCTTATCTTCAAAAAGAAGCACAAGGCGCTCAATACCAATACGTAGGTAGTTCACAAGTATTAGCGGCTGTGCGTGCCAAAATGGACGAATTAGGACTTTTATTAACAGTTAAGGTGATTGGTCATAACGTGCAATCAGAGACAGTAGAAAACAGAGATAAGTACGACAAACTGAAAAAGACTACTACTTACTTCACAGAGTTAGATTTAGAGTTTACCTGGATTAACGCAGATAATCCAGAGGAAACATTAACCTTACCTTTCTATGGTCAAGGTGTTGATATAGCAGGAGAAAAAGGAGTAGGGAAAGCTCTTACGTATGCAGAGAAATATTTCCTTCTGAAACAATTCAACATCGCAACGGATAAAGATGATCCAGACTCTTTCCAAGAGAAATCAGAATCATATCGTAAACCAGACCCAATTTCAGCGCATGATTTAGGAACATTGAAAGCAAGAGTTCTTGAATTTGCGCAACTACGAAATAAAACAGATGCAGAGGTATACGCAGTTCTAAATATATCTGATTTGGAAAGTTTGAACGAAAGAGAAGCAAAACTTTCTATCACTAAGCTAAACGGATGGATTGCATCAGCTAAAAAGGAATTAAGTAAAAAGGGAGCTTAATCGCTCCCTCTAAGGAGGTTCAATGATGGAGGAATGGCAAAAAGATTTAATAAAAATGATGGAAAGCGATATTAAAATGGCTCAACGCGATTTAGATAAGTACCAAAGCATCAACTTGAATGGGATGGTTAGTTACGTGCAAGGAAGAATTGATACTTTAAAAAACTATATAGAATATATAAAAAACTAAGGAGGACAACCCATGTTCGGATTAGGCGCTTTATATTGTGTTGCTGCTTTGTTTTCGGTGCTTGGTATTACGATAGGTGTGTTTGTGAAGGAGGAGAGGAAACATGAGAGAAATTAAGTTTCGCGGTTATGCAGTAGAAGAAATGGTGAATGGTCAGTGGCTTGAAGGTTTCGGTGTTTCGGAATTAAAGTTTGCGGAACATCACGCAAAAGCAGTGGGACGTGATTCTAATTGGTGGTTATACACCAATAGTGGTGATTATCTTGTTAATCCTAAATCAATAGGACAATACACAGGCCTAAAAGACAAAAATGGTCGTGAGATTTATGAAGGGGATATATTGCTATTCAACAACTCTATTAATGACAGAAAATGGAAATGTGTCGTTGAATATCGAGAAGGAAGTTTTGTATGCGTATATCAGAATGATAAGGTTTACAATCATTTTGATTCTTGGAATGTACCAAAAGTAACATGGGAAGTTATCGGCAATATTTACGAAAACCCTTCTCTCCTGGAGGTACAACATGATAAATTGCAACATATCAAAGATCAATTAAATTGAGCCAAAGATAATCTTCAATATGCACATGTTTTGGATAATTTAGAAGTTGAGGAAGTGGTATGGTTAATCCAAACCGTCGAACACCAACAAACCCGCATCCAAGAGTTAGAAACCATGGAGAAGGCATATGAAGCATTGAAGAAGGCTTTGTGATGTAGATAAGACCAAGAATGCGAAGGAGTGAAAATGATGGATATTACAGTTAATGAACAA
>NZ_PIQO01000059.1 GCF_002844575.1 Heyndrickxia camelliae | reverse complement strand
TGAATAGGCTACACTTAGTTGGACAGAATTTTTAAGGTCAAGTAGACTACAGATAATATATTTGAGGAGAATCTACATGGCCAAAAGAGAACGTCGAACATTTACTGAAGAGTTCAAACAACAGATCGTACAACTTTACCAAAATGGAAAACCGAGAAAAGATATTATTCGTGAATATGACCTTACTCCCTCTTCTTTAGATAAGTGGGTGAATCAGAGTCAATCATCGGGCTCTTTCAAGGAGAAAGACAATTTAACAGATGAACAAAAGGAACTGATCGAACTCCGAAAGCGAAATAAGCAGCTAGAAATGGAAAATGACATTTTAAAGCAAGCCGCGCTGATACTAGGACGAAAGTAAATGTGATTAAGAATAATCGACATAAATACTCGATATCAGCAATGTGTAAAGTCCTACAAATCCCTAGAAGTACCTATTATTATGAAGCAAAAGAAAGGGCAAGTGAGGATGATATTACATCCGACGTGATTGATGTATTTAAGGCAAGCCGCCAAAATTACGGGACACGTAAAATCAAGGTAGAACTGAAAAAACGTGGCCTCATCGTTTCTAGACGAAGAATTGGACGCATTATGAAAGAGCAAGGCTTGGTTTCGACTTACACCCTAGCTCAATTTAAGCCACATACAAAATCATGTAATGAATCAGAACAGCAGAATGAACTAAACCGTGCGTTCGACCAGGAGGAAGAAATGACGGTGGTTGTAAGTGATTTAACGTACGTAAGAGTCAATAAAAAATGGCATTACGTATGTGTATTTGTTGATCTCTTTAATCGTGAAATCGTAGGCTTCAGTACAGGCCCAAACAAAGATGCCTTACTGGTTTATCGTGCATTCGCCTCCATTAAGGTCGATCTACATAAAATAAAACTTTTCCATACGGATCGTGGAAATGAGTTTAAAAACAAGCTGATTGACGATGCTTTAGAGACGTTTCATATTCAACGATCTTTAAGCATGAAGGGCTGCCCGTATGACAATGCGGTGGCTGAAGCAACGTTTAAAATCATCAAAACAGAGTTTGTGAAAGGTAAACATTTTGATAGTTTAGAAGAATTAACAAGGGAATTACATGACTATGTTCACTGGTTCAATCACATACGAATTCATGGGACACTTGGTTATGTAAGTCCGATTGATTACAAACTTAAACACCTTAAAAAAGTTGTCTAGTTTAGTGTTGACATACCA
>NZ_PIQO01000058.1 GCF_002844575.1 Heyndrickxia camelliae | reverse complement strand
ATTTTTGTTACATCTTTTTTCGGTAAGCAAGTAAAAATGGGATAGCATTCTGCCGTCCCATTTGGTGTGATATTGATAGGATTTTCATTCATACTAAAGCTTTCATATTCTCCATAGGCCTTCGGGTCGCTGCAAGAGAAGGTTAAAGTACATGTTGCCCAATGAGTTCGGGAAATACGCTCTGGAACTGAAATATTGGTAAAGTGGCCATAATAAGTGAAATCTAATTCATCTCCAAAAATCATTGGAAATTCACCATCACCAAAAGTCATTACCATCTCTGCTAACTGGTGGATAATTTGTACCTTTTCAGATTCAGATTTGGCTTTTATGGTGATGTCAATTTCAAAGACTCTTTGACCATAATTGTTTCCTAGAAACAAACTACCAACCATTCCTGGAATATCTTGCACGGTCTCGCTAATCTCGGGGGTAACAGGTCTTTTAATCTCGTTGACAATTATACCTAACTCTTTTTCCAAGTCTATCCCACAGAATATAATGGTTGTCACGTTGTTGCTACCCCCTTAAAGATATTTCTTGTTCTATCTCGCTTATCTTTTTCTTTTTTATTTGCATCATATATTTCTTTGGTTCCAATGCGGACAGTATTATCTTTAGAAAGAATAGCCGTCAAAAGCTGAATGGCTTTATTGGAGTTTACTAATTGCTCTTGCATTATTAGTATTTGTTCCTCTAATCTCTCAATGACTTCACCGTAATCATTACCACTTACATTTGGCAATTGGTTCGGTCTTTTATTTTTTCCAGTAATGGTCCTACCCGCCAATGCTAATAACTTCATTGCATCAGTACGTCTGCTTGGATTTGTTGGAATGACAAATTCCGGCCAACCATCTTCCACAAGATTATATAAACCTGCCTTATTTATAAGTCCACCTGTCTTATATCCATGTCCCTCGCCAAGTCCAGATAAATTAGAACCATATCGGTTCTTTGCATAATTTAAGGCAGCCAACAAATTGTCAAAGCCATTCCATATATTATTGTGACCTGGGAACTTATAAGCATTAAAGGTGGAATCAATAGTTTGCATTAAACCTTTTGAAGGATGGCCAGCTTTAGCATTACTATCCCATAAATTGATAGCCTTTGGATTTCCTCCGGATTCACTTTTGATTTGTCTTAACACCTTATCTACTAAAGAAGAAGATAAACCATTCATCTCTAACGCTCTGAGAACATATGGACGCCATCTTTCCACACCGGAACCGCCTGGAT
>NZ_PIQO01000057.1 GCF_002844575.1 Heyndrickxia camelliae | reverse complement strand
ATTAAAAAGCAGGTTGATAGCCTGCCCTAGTTTCTGATTTTCAATTTTTACTTGCATATTATGATACCTCCAATTTTTTCTTTATATCCGCAATTTCCATTTCAAGACTCGCAATCTTTAAAATTAGGTTTTCATTTTGCTCTCTTAATATATTTATTGCTTCAGTGTGATTATCTGTTACAGCAACAAGATCTTTTACACCTTTTCCAACAAATGATGTAAGAGCATATAATGCAAAACTATCACCTGTTTCTGAATGCGTTATTTCAGGAATTTCATCCAGCATCATACCTAACTGTAATTTGGAATTTGCTTCATCAGTTAAACGGTGATATGTGTAAATGTTTGAATTTCTCCAAACGTCTAAGGTATTTTCATCATAAATGGAAATATCCTTTTTCTTCTCACGTTGTGACGTATCTGTCACAAAATCTTTTGCTCTAACTGTTCTATATACCCCTGTAGTTAAACCTCGTGAAGTGACACGAAGTTCTAAGTCTGTACCAATATAAGCGTATAGATTAGGGTCAGCCGTCATAAATTGCCCAAAATATCCATTCGCTCTTACATTACGATAAATAGGGGAGCCATTATTATAAAGGCTTCTTGCTGTCATTCTGATTTCATCATCAGAACCCAAATATAGATTTGTCCCTGCATTTGTTGAAAGTCCATCTGCCCATAAAATATTAGCTCTTAAATCTCTATATATTGGATTTCCAGTTGAACCATCTACATAGCCCTTGTTAACCAGTCTTACTTCACTATCAGAACCGACATATGCGTTTGTAGATGTGGTAATAAATCCAGTTCCATAAAAGTTAGCTGCCCTAACACCACGATAGATGCCTGTTTTACTGATATTCATAACCCTTAATTCATTATCTGTAACAATATAAGCATTATCTGTCGGGGCCGCCACGAATGAATCAGCTCTTATAGGGACGTATTGATCTGTAGTTTTTGTTTTTGTTGCTCTGACTTCTCCATCGGCAGTTGGACGAATATAAATATGAGTACCGCTAGTTTTAGGGTTTGTATCAATAGCATTTGTATATAAAAACTCCTGTGCATCACCATTTACATAAACAGTGCCAAGATCTGCTGAGATTGCAGAAAGTGTATCGGCTACAATTTTACTAGCACTTATACTCTGAATCATTGCATCCTTAATAACAGCATTATCAATGGTTGTTTGACCAGTTATGTGAACTTTCTTTCCATCGATAAGGATACCCTCAGTGGATATATTAATCTGATT
>NZ_PIQO01000056.1 GCF_002844575.1 Heyndrickxia camelliae | reverse complement strand
GTTTTGCAACATTAGTTGGTACATTACTTTCGGACATAATCTTGAGTGCTGTTGATCCACGAATCAGAATCGAATAACGGAGAGGGGGATAAACATGAAAGCAGAGATAGCAAATCCTAAGTTACAAACGAAGAAACAGAGAAATGTCGGACTATTTTCCGTCATGTGGCGAGAAATTGTCAGAGATAAATTGGCAATAGTCTCGTTAATTTTACTGGCTATCATTTTGATTATTGTATACGGGGCATCCCTTTTACTAGATCAGGAGAAAATCATTACAGTCGATTTATTGTCGATCTACTCACCTCCATCCTCTGAACATTTATTAGGGACTGATTATGGAGGAAGGGATATTTTAGGACAATTAATTATTGGGGCTAAAAACTCCTTTACTATCGGTTTATGTATAACTTTGCTCACAGGAATAATTGGACTTTGCGTCGGTCTCTGTGCAGGTTACTTCGGTGGACAGGTAGATAATATAATTATGCGTATTATTGACTTTATCATTATTCTTCCGACGTTAATGTTAATCATAGTTTTCGTAACAATCGCACCAAAATATAATGTGTATACTTTTATCCTGATTTTAAGTGCGTTTTATTGGACTGGTAAAGCTAGGTTAATTCGATCCAAAACGCTTGCTGAGCGAGAATTAGATTATGTGCAGGCATCGAAAACACTGGGAACACCAGATTGGAAGATTATTTTTAGGGAAGTATTACCGAATTTAAGTTCTATCATTNCTTAACCTTAAACCTTGCTGGAAACATAGGGATCGAGTCAGGTTTAACTTATCTAGGATTTGGATTGCCGGAAAGTACTCCAAGTTTAGGTACTCTCGTAAGTTATGCAACCAATCCAGATGTTCTTCAAAATAAATGGTGGATATGGTTACCTGCATCATTACTAATCCTAGTAATGATGCTGTGTATAAATTTTATCGGTCAAGCGCTAAAGCGTGCAGCTGATGCAAGACAAAGATTAGGATAATAAAAGGGGGAAAACAAAGGATGAAGAAGAAGCATTTGCTCAAGATTTTGAGTCTCATCATCGTCCTAGGACTATTTTTATCTGCTTGTAGCAGTTCAACAGGTGGAAAAAATGAAGGAAAGAATGATAAATCTGGTAACGCGGCAAAAGCTCCAGTGGATACTAGTAAGTTTCCAATGATGGTGAAAAACGACAAGAAAGCAATTGAAGATGGAACCATTAACTATGCATTAGTATCAGATACTCCATTTGAGGGAACTTTGAACTATGCATTCTACACTGGTTCTCCAGATGCTGAAGTACTTCAATTTTTTGATGAATCATTATTCGCAACAAATGGTGACTATGAGTTCACCAATGATGGTGCTGCATCCTATGAAA
>NZ_PIQO01000055.1 GCF_002844575.1 Heyndrickxia camelliae | reverse complement strand
GTTTTGCAACATTAGTTGGTACATTACTTTCAGACATAATCTTAAGTGCTGTTGATCCGCGAATCAGAATTGAATAACGGGGAGGGGGACAAACATGAAAGCTGAAGCTGTAAATCCATCAGAAGTAAAAGTAAAGAAAGTTAAAAATAGAAATAGCGCATTCTCCATCATGTTGAGAGAAATCGTAAAAGATAAAATTGCTTTATTTTCCTTAATATTACTAGCTGTCATCCTAATTATCGTATACGGTGCAGCGCTCTTATTAGATCAAGATAAAATTGTTACAGTTGATTTATTATCAATATACGCGCCTCCATCTGCAGAACATTTATTAGGGACTGATTACGGGGGAAGGGATATCTTAGGACAATTAATTATCGGGGCTAAAAACTCCTTTACCATCGGTCTATTTATAACATTGTTAACAGGCATCATCGGTCTGTGTGTAGGTCTCTGCGCCGGTTACTTCGGTGGGAAAGTTGATAATATTATTATGCGTATTATTGATTTCATCATTATTTTACCTACTTTAATGTTAATTATTGTATTCGTTACAATTGCACCGAAATATAATGTTTACACATTTATCTTAATCATGAGTGCTTTTTATTGGACCGGTAAGGCAAGGTTAATCCGCTCCAAAACGTTAGCAGAACGCGAATTAGATTATGTTCAGGCTTCCAAAACATTGGGAACACCGCATTGGAAGATCATTTTCCGCGAAATACTGCCAAACTTAAGCTCTATTATCNAGAACGCGAATTAGATTATGTTCAGGCTTCCAAAACATTGGGAACACCGCATTGGAAGATCATTTTCCGCGAAATACTGCCAAACTTAAGCTCTATTATCATCGTTAACTTAACCTTAAACCTTGCTGGAAACATTGGGATTGAGTCAGGTTTAACTTATCTAGGATTTGGATTGCCGGAAAGTACACCAAGTTTGGGTACTCTTGTAAGCTATGCATCCAATCCAGATGTTCTCCAAAATAAATGGTGGATTTGGTTACCCGCATCGCTATTAATTTTAGTAATGATGCTGTGTATAAATTTCATCGGACAAGCGTTAAAACGTGCAGCCGATGCAAGACAAAGATTAGGTTAAAAAGGGAGGAAAAAGGGATGAAGAAAAAGAATCATCTATTCAAGTTTTTGAGTCTTATCGTTGTCCTAGGTTTACTGTTATCCGCTTGCGGAAGTAAAACTGGCAGCAACGGTTCGTCGGGATCTTCTTCTAATTCAAAACCAAAAGAAGATATCAGCAAATTTCCGTTGGCAGTAAAGAATGACAAAAGTGCAGTGGCTGATGGAAGTCTAAATTATGCATTAGTTTCAGATACTCCGTTTGAAGGAACTCTTAACTACGCATTTTATCAAGGTGAACCAGATGCGGAAGTAATGCAATTCTTCGATGAACCATTATTTGCAACAAATGGTGACTATGAATTCACCAATGATGGTGCTGCATCCTATGAAA
>NZ_PIQO01000054.1 GCF_002844575.1 Heyndrickxia camelliae | reverse complement strand
TTGGTTAAGTCCTCGATCGATTAGTATTCGTCAGCTCCATGTGTCGCCACACTTCCACCTCGAACCTATCAACCTGATCATCTTTCAGGGATCTTACTAGCTTGCGCTATGGGAAATCTCATCTTGAGGGGGGCTTCATGCTTAGATGCTTTCAGCACTTATCCCTTCCGCACATAGCTACCCAGCGATGCCTTTGGCAAGACAACTGGTACACCAGCGGTGCGTCCATCCCGGTCCTCTCGTACTAAGGACAGCTCCTCTCAAATTTCCTACGCCCACGACGGATAGGGACCGAACTGTCTCACGACGTTCTGAACCCAGCTCGCGTACCGCTTTAATGGGCGAACAGCCCAACCCTTGGGACCGACTACAGCCCCAGGATGCGATGAGCCGACATCGAGGTGCCAAACCTCCCCGTCGATGTGGACTCTTGGGGGAGATAAGCCTGTTATCCCCGGGGTAGCTTTTATCCGTTGAGCGATGGCCCTTCCATGCGGAACCACCGGATCACTAAGCCCGACTTTCGTCCCTGCTCGACTTGTAGGTCTCGCAGTCAAGCTCCCTTGTGCCTTTACACTCTGCGAATGATTTCCAACCATTCTGAGGGAACCTTTGGGCGCCTCCGTTACTCTTTAGGAGGCGACCGCCCCAGTCAAACTGCCTGCCTGACACTGTCTCCCACCCCGATAAGGGGTGCGGGTTAGAATTTCAATACAGCCAGGGTAGTATCCCACCGACGCCTCCACCGAAGCTGGCGCTCCGGCTTCAAAGGCTCCTACCTATCCTGTACAAGCTGTACCAAAATTCAATATCAAGCTGCAGTAAAGCTCCACGGGGTCTTTCCGTCCTGTCGCGGGTAACCTGCATCTTCACAGGTACTATAATTTCACCGAGTCTCTCGTTGAGACAGTGCCCAGATCGTTACGCCTTTCGTGCGGGTCAGAACTTACCTGACAAGGAATTTCGCTACCTTAGGACCGTTATAGTTACGGCCGCCGTTTACTGGGGCTTCAATTCAGAGCTTCGCTTACGCTAACCCCTCCTCTTAACCTTCCAGCACCGGGCAGGCGTCAGCCCCTATACTTCGCCTTGCGGCTTCGCAGAGACCTGTGTTTTTGCTAAACAGTCGCCTGGGCCTATTCACTGCGGCTCTCTCGGGCTTGCACCCTACCAGAGCACCCCTTCTCCCGAAGTTACGGGGTCATTTTGCCGAGTTCCTTAACGAGAGTTCTCTCGCTCACCTTAGGATTCTCTCCTCGCCTACCTGTGTCGGTTTGCGGTACGGGCACCTTTCACCTCACTAGAGGATTTTCTTGGCAGTGTGGAATCAGGAACTTCGGTACTATATTTCCCTCGCCATCACAGCTCCGCCTTCACGGTTACGGGATTTGCCTCGTAACCAGCCTAACTGCTTGGACGCGCATAACCAGCAGCGCGCTTACCCTATCCTCCTGCGTCCCCCCATCGTTCAAACGGTGAAGAGGTGGTACAGGAATATCAACCTGTTGTCCATCGCCTACGCCTTTCGGCCTCGGCTTAGGTCCCGACTAACCCTGAGCGGACGAGCCTTCCTCAGGAAACCTTAGGCATTCGGTGGAAGGGATTCTCACCCTTCTTTCGCTACTCATACCGGCATTCTCACTTCTAAGCGCTCCACCAGTCCTTTCGGTCTAGCTTCAACGCCCTTAGAACGCTCTCCTACCACGGACACGGCATTTTTCCAAAGGAAAATATGCATCAACATGTCCATCCACAGCTTCGGTGATACGTTTAGCCCCGGTACATTTTCGGCGCAGAGTCACTCGACCAGTGAGCTATTACGCACTCTTTAAATGGTGGCTGCTTCTAAGCCAACATCCTGGTTGTCTAAGCAACTCCACATCCTTTTCCACTTAACGTATACTTTGGGACCTTAGCTGGTGGTCTGGGCTGTTTCCCTTTTGACTACGGATCTTATCACTCGCAGTCTGACTCCCAAGCATAAGTATTTGGCATTCGGAGTTTGTCTGAATTCGGTAACCCGATGAGGGCCCCTAGTCCAAACAGTGCTCTACCTCCAATACTCTCATCTTGAGGCTAGCCCTAAAGCTATTTCGGAGAGAACCAGCTATCTCCAAGTTCGATTGGAATTTCTCCGCTACCCACACCTCATCCCCGCACTTTTCAACGTGCGTGGGTTCGGGCCTCCAGTAAGTGTTACCTTACCTTCACCCTGGACATGGGTAGATCACCTGGTTTCGGGTCTACGACCTCATACTCTTTCGCCCTATTCAGACTCGCTTTCGCTGCGGCTCCGCCTCATCAGCTTAACCTTGCATGAAATCGTAACTCGCCGGTTCATTCTACAAAAGGCACGCTATCACCCATTAACGGGCTCTAACTACTTGTAGGCACACGGTTTCAGGTTCTCTTTCACTCCCCTCCCGGGGTGCTTTTCACCTTTCCCTCACGGTACTGGTTCACTATCGGTCACTAGGGAGTATTTAGCCTTGGGAGATGGTCCTCCCTGCTTCCGACGGGATTTCACGTGTCCCGCCGTACTCAGGATCCACTCAGGAGGGAACGAAGTTTCAACTACAGGGTT
>NZ_PIQO01000053.1 GCF_002844575.1 Heyndrickxia camelliae | reverse complement strand
TATCTTTTTCTTCTGACTTTGATAAATTTTCGAAATTCCGTAAAGGCTCTGCGACAATATCCATTACTCGTTTTCTCGGATTTAAGGAGGAATATGGATCTTGAAAAATCATTTGGATATCACGGCGATAATTATGAAAAGCTTTTCGGTTAAGTTTAGTCAAATCTTGTCCGGCAAATATGATTTCTCCAGAGGTAGCCTTATTCAATCCGATAAGGGTACGTCCAGTAGTTGTTTTCCCACATCCGGATTCTCCAACTAATCCATATGTTTCCCCTTCTTTTAATTCGAAGCTAATATCATCTACCGCTCTTACATGGTCAATAACTCTACGAAAAAAACCGCCTCTTATTGGATAATAGACTTTTAAATTATTTACTTTAAGAAATGTCATAGTTAATTTCTCCTATGTCGCTTTGCGGAAATTCAAAGTTTTTATAACATGTACAGCGTACAAAATGATTAGGTTCTACTTCACGCAAAACTGGATTTTCCTCATGTTCATGATCAGGCACCCAATTAATACGGCCTTTAAAGCGGCATCCTTTTCTTGGCAATTTTTGCAGAGATGGTACAATTCCTTGAATTACATGTAATCTGCCTTTTGCAGTATTAGTGGATGGAATCGAATTTAATAACGATCTTGTATATGGATGCAAAGGGTTCTTAAATAATGTATTAACATCCGCTAATTCCACAATTTCCCCTGCATACATAACTGCCACTTTGTCTGCCATTTCTGCAACAACTCCAAGGTCATGGGTGATAAGAATAATTCCTGTCTTCATTTGTTTTTGCAGATCTTTCAATAAATCCATTATTTGGGCTTGTATAGTTACATCTAATGCGGTGGTTGGTTCATCCGCAATGACAAGTGATGGTTCACATGATATCGCTATGGCTATAACAACCCGTTGGCGCATACCACCCGATAATTCGTGGGGATATTGTTTGTATGTTCGTTCTGGATTCGGAATACCTACCTTTTTCAATAGTTCAAGTGTTTTAGCCTTAATTTCCGATCCGGAAAGCTTTGTATGATAGTTCATACTTTCTTCAATCTGTTTTCCACAAGTCATTAAAGGATTAAGGGCAGTAAGTGGATCTTGAAAAATCATGCCAATATCCTTGCCACGAATTTTATTCATTTCCCCTGTAGAAAGCGACAGAAGATTACGTCCGTTGAAATTTACATTGCCATCTAATTTTGTTCGATCTAATGGGTGCAAGCCCATAACCGATAGGGCTAATGCACTTTTCCCACACCCGGACTCCCCTACAATTGCAACCACTTCATTCTCATTGACCGTTAATGTAACGTCATCTACTGCGGCATAATAATCATCTTGTATACGAAATGAAGTACGTAGGTTCTGTAATTGCAAAAGTGGTTGATTCTCCAATATAAATCCCCCTTAACAAAGAAACCTTGATGTCAAATTTTAAAATTTCATTAAAATTCGGTTAAATTCACTAACCAAATTATAGATTGATATATTTGAATAGTCAATATAGTTTTTTTATTTATATAATTTCTAAATTAAACTTATTTACCAATCCTTATTACCTATACGTTATATAGACCTTTGACCAATGATATTTAATAAATTTTATTTTATAGGACTTTACTCTCAAATAATTTTAATTTTCTATAAGTACTTTGTTATTCTAGTATTCTTTATAACGCACCCCCGATGAGTATTACTGTATAAATAACCCATATCCATACAAAAAAAAGAAGACCCCATAGGGATCTTCCTTGCCTTATAAATTATTCAACATCTGGAGTATTGCTGGATACACCAACATTCATCCAAACATGTTGAGCTGCCGGATCAACTGTATATCCTGTTACACGATTGTTAACTGCAGTGATTACAGAACGGAATAGTGTAGGAATTACAGGCATTTCGTCATTCATATATTTTTGCCATTCTTTATATACATTTTGGCGGTAGTCGTGATCAAAAGCTTTTACGGAATGACCGTCAGCTAATAATTGATCATTTTTCTCACTTACAAAGTGAGAGTAGTTAAATGGAACATCTCTTCCGTATAATCCGTATGGATCCACGTCTGTACCAGTTCCCCAAGCACCTGCAAAAATGTCAACTTTTGGATCATCATTTTGCACCATTTTGTAGAATGAGTTAAATTCTGCTAAACGTCCATCTACAAGCTGAACATCTAGACCTACGTTTTTCCAGCATTGAATGTAGAACTTCGCAAGCGGTTCAGCAGTGTCTCCGCCACTCATAGATAAGAAATTGATAGTAAATTTCTTGCCATTTGGATCTTCACGAAGACCATCACCATCTTTATCTTTATAACCTGCTTCATCTAATAATTTCTTCGCTTTAGCTGGGTCATATCCTACAGGATCAGTATCTTTACTGTACCAGCTAGCGAATGATGGTGGAATTAAACCAGTAGCTGGGAAACGTAAACCATTGTAAATCTTATCTCCAACAGATTTTTCATCAAGGGCATATGCCATTGCTTGACGTAAACGCTTGTCGGAAAACTTAGGGTTATCCATTACGTTAACACCTTTTTTCGCATCCCAATGTCCTAATTTGAATCCGATATAGCTATAAGCTAAATCCACTTTACCAACAAATTGGAAGTTTTTGGAACCCTTAGCAGCTGGATATTGATCTGTAGGGAATTCAGCTACATCAACATCACCTTTTTTAAGGGACTGTAAAATTACTTTAGGGTTTACAACTTTTAATACTAAGGTTTTTAATTTAGGCTTTCCAGCATAATAGTCATCGTTTCGTTCAAACTCTACAGATTCTCCTGGAACAATCTTTTTAATTTTGA
>NZ_PIQO01000052.1 GCF_002844575.1 Heyndrickxia camelliae | reverse complement strand
ATCTTAGAGGTGGGTTTTGTCCCAGCCTCTTCACTACTTTTTTACAATGTAAAACGATCCCCCGAGTCTTTTTCCATATATTCAGTAGTTTTCTCCGTCACTATTAGACGGAATGAACCGCAGCAATAATTAACATTCCATACTTCTATCTTACTTACTTTCCAACCAAATACTTTTGCCAAAAAAAACATGCTCGCGTTCATGAATGAGAGCCATGATCGAAAAGGGCCTCAATATAACCGATAAATAGTCTCTATTCTTGTTTTGCCTCTTTATTTAATAATCTCCAATAATTTTGCAAAAAATGTCCCATCTTTTGTATAAAGCGAACCGTCAAATTCCCCTACTCCATTTAAGATAAAGGAACTGTCCTTCTCAATCGGTTCTTCTTCAAGAATCGTATGGATTTTTGATATACCTCTACTATTATCATTTTTATAGGCAACCACCGGCTGTTGAAAAAGGTATTCCTTTTCTCCTACCCTTATTTTTAAAAAGTTTTTATGCAATAGCTTATTTCCACTTTTTACGATATTCATAGGGTCCATCAAAGCAGCTATCATGTTCCCTTCTAATACAAGATGGTAACCTTTTTTTGTTTCAAATTTTGTAAATTCGGCATCTTTGCTGTTTTTTACCATTTTGAGGATTGTTTTCGTTTCGTTAGAAATGGAAATTTCATTTATTTGCTGAATGGTATAGTCCACGTGCTTTTTCAATAAATCATATAAAGTGTGATTAGACTCGAAAAAGCCATGCTTCCAATCGGGGTAAAGTTCGTCCAGCAGCAGGCACAGGACCAAACCTGCACTATAACAACTCTTTCTTATATTCAAACTAGAATCATGTTTATCTAAAAGGCTTCGACTATATTTTTCTAATACTGCCTCATAAGGTAGTAAACTTCTCTCGGCATAGGCTTTCAATTCGATATACCAAGCTGGACCTTCCACGGTTTCAATATTGGTTTCATATTGAATAAACTCTTCAATTATACTTGCTCTTTTTTCACGTATGGATATAAATGCTTGTAAACTCTTCCTCTTATCCTCAACGGAAGTTGCTACTAACGCTTGATAAAGATGAAATCTTTCCTGGTTTCTTAATTCTATATTTTCTTCCTTTAATGGATACGAAATTCCCAACATTTCATTTGGAAAGCGATCTTCCCCTTTTAAGTATTGATAACCATGAAATAATTCGTGAGCAAGGATAGAAAATAAGCCTTCTTCATCCGCGTAACGTTCAAGATTCATAATGGCAGTTGGATAATTTTCATATAAAATAAGGGTATCCGCCATGAATTGTTCATTCCAAGCAAACACCTCCTCCTTGAAATCAGGATGGCGATAAAGATGGACCTTTTCTTTATCATAGAATGCAAAAGATACTGCTTCAAAACCTGGCCAATAATGAGTTAAATTCGTTAAATTTTTAATTGCTTCATTATATATATCTCCTGATTCTTTTCGTTGAAAATAGGTTTCTGCATGATTATCTTGTAAAAACAGAAACTTAGGATAAGGTAAAGCAAGTTCAGGCATTTCTTCTGCTTTAAAATAACGCAATTCAGCTGTTTCACTATCAATCGGATTTAATTCGCCACCTTGCGCGACACATTCAAACAAAAATACATTATATTCAACCTTGTGTCCGTTCGGATATTGGTATCGAAAATCCTTTCCGCCAAACACTCCCACAAGCTTTTTTGGAACTACATGCAGCCCTGTTTCTTCCCATACTTCACGAACGACTGCTTCCGCAGGTGCTTCTCCAAGCTCAATAGCCCCTGCCGGTAGGCTCCATTTTTCCCCATTCCCTTTATGTTGAAATAGGATTTCCCCAGCCTTATTACGGATAATAGCCGCTACGCTCGGCATGAAAATTAATTCGCTTCCTACCTTTTCTCTAAGATCTTGATAATAATCGGACATCCCCATGTCTTCACCCCATTAAAAATATTTATAAAATGATTCCATATGTGACTTCAACATGCAGCCACTTCTTATGAACACATGTTGCATTTTTTTATTGGTTGCCTGAGTACTGCCGATATAGTAGGTTGCACCCATTTCCCTAAGAAACTGTAACGATTGTTTATGAAGGCTTGAACTTAGACCCTTTCCACGCATTTCGGGAATCAATCCAAAATAAAATAGTCTGCCTTCATCAGTAGTTCCAGGTTCCATATGAGGGATGGTTACACCAATCGGTTTCCCCCCTTTTAAAAAAACCCGACAGGAATTTCTCCAATTATTACCTAATTCACTTTTCACCGCTTCAAGATGCTGTGCCATCGTAAAAGTGGAGGGCTTGTTATCCGAATAAAGCATGCACTGTCTCCAAGTATCCTTGAACTCCTTTTCCGTGAGTTCATTTTCTAAGGACTTCCACTGGAATTCGCACGGTAATTCCTCTATGTTTCCTAAGTCTTTTGTATATTCTATAATCGATGATCTATGCTCAAACCCGTTGGTTATTAAGATATTTGAATAGTCATTGTTCGTTTTTTGTATTAATACACTTATGTACTGTAATTTATTGCTTTTCCCAACCCCTATCAAATGACCTAATTTTTCTTTAAAATCGGGCTCTGGTTGAACTTGTTCTAACGCAATATATCGAGGTAATCCGTTTAAGACTTTGAATGTCCCATTAAAAAGTTTTTCAAAGTACGAGATATCTAACAATGTTCATCAGCCCTTTATTGAATTTCTCTACACTTTATTCTATTTTCTTCACTGTATTTCCTTTATACTGATAAATTTCCTGTATAACAGTAATGTTATAGAAGCAAAAACGAAAGATGTATTTCAGAAGGGAATAGTTCAATCGTTTGAGGAATTAAAAATAAAAGATTCTTATGGTTCAACTTCGTGGGAAGTAGTTCGATTATTTTTTTGTTTTTTTATTTCTTTCCATATATCCTACCTCCCTATAGTTTTTTGGATCACCCATCCTCGTTTTCCACATA
>NZ_PIQO01000051.1 GCF_002844575.1 Heyndrickxia camelliae | reverse complement strand
GAGGAGTATTGGCTCCTCTGGATATTGTTCCGGGAGTGAGCGGGGTATCGAAGTTCAGCAGTGCAGTGCGAGTGACACATCTTGGAGAGAATCTGGGAGCGTTAGGATTAAGGACAGGAGTCAAGGCTGGGTTTCACCAAGGGGTTACCCATATTGATAATATGGTGAAAACCGCGGGAAGGGAATCAGTCTCGAGGCTAAAAAGTGCTGCGTCTAAAGTAAAAGATGTACCAGTTGTGGTGCAAAAAACATCCTTGCATGCGCCTGATGTTGCATCTCCAAATAGTTTCAAAAACCAAATAGGAGAAGCTTTAAAAGAACATAATTTAACCTTCAGTCACTTCCAAGAATTAAAACTGAAACATATATCAGAATTAACTAGTGATGAAGTTCGTATTATGAAAGAAATAAGAGATTCAGTAACTCCTATTACAAAAGAAACTGTGCTACAGAAAACAATTCCAGCTAGTGATATAGAAAAATATATATCTGGTGATTATGCTGAAATAGGTGGATATGTTGCTAAATTTGATGACGTTGGTCATATTAAAAACTATGGTGATGTGGTTGAATCTTTCCGTCTTGATTATACTTCATGGAATGGAACTAGGCCATTTCCGGAAGATGGGAATGTGTATGGTAAAATTAAATTTACAACTAACAATGTAGATAGAATTGAAATCCCTTATGGAGAACGCTTTGGAGGAACAAATACAGATGGTCCACCGTGTACACAGAATGGTTTTACAGGATCCAGAAATGGTGAATTAGTTCCTGAATGGCAATTTGATAATAGATATTTTCCTAATAATGGAGCAGAATTATATAGAGTTACGGATGGTATTGAAAAACTAGTAGCTATATTTGATAGTGATTTAAAAATGTTTATACCAGTCAAATAATAAGGGAGGGGTATCTATGGAAAAAGGGATTTTTGCAAAATATACAAATAAAATCTTTAGAGTTAGTAATATTGATGGGGATATTATAAGACTTGTTAGTGACGATCAAGCGGATTTGAACAATGGGTTTAAAGAAAAAATTTATCCGAGCAATTATAAAGATAGTGCTAACTTACCTAGGATATATATCAAGGAAATAAATAAAGCAGAAATTGATGAAATTTATGAAGTTGATTACAAAGCAAAGTACAAAGGAAATATATTTAATTTAAGTTTTAGTAATTCAGGCTCACAATTTAGACTTGGGACTAATAATGCGGAACTTGCAAAGCAAAATGGATTTGAACGAACCGATAAATACTACTATGAGAAAATAGTAAATCAGGATGAGATTGAAGTTTTAGAATTAATAAAGAAACTTTAATGTCGAGAAAACTAGTTATTGATAATGGTGGTGTGAATGGTTGGAAGATATAGGGCTTAACGATATACAAATAAATAGACAGTTAAATAGAAACTTCTTTTTGCAATATTTTAATAATAAATTAATGCCCTATAACCAAGATACAGAGATATTTACTTTTAAAATAGTAAAAAGTATTGAAAATATGAATTTCTGGATAGTAATAGGTTTTAGCGGAAATAGAATCACCTATATAGAATTAGAAAATGCAGATGAGAATCTCACTAACGATTACACAAATTGGTCAAATTATAAGGTTCAGAAAAAAAAGGAAAGTCATGATAAATGGGTAAAGAAACTTCTTGGCGAACCTGATGAAACTTCTAATGGGAATCTAAGATATGACTTTAATTGGGGAATTGTTTCTTCATACTTAGACCCAAGAAGTGGGACTGCTGCAATATCAATTAGATATAAATATAGCGAAAATAACTAGTCAGGAAAACGAATATCGAGGACAATATAAATTTTTTGCCTAGCATCCCTTTACAAGAAAGATCAGGCATATTGTTGATATTGAATCGAAACAGCGAGCTTCTATTAGGATTATGAAAGTTAAAATAATGTACTTGCAAACGGCGAAGCTGGTGATTTCAGCTCAACACTCGCGTTTCAGTAAATGTTTGGGTGTATTGGAGGAGGCATAACACTTTGACTAGAATAGAGTATGAAAACTTTATAGCAATGCAAAACATTGATACAAATAAATTAAATCTGGTTATTGGAGAAAAGAAGATAATTCCCTTTGTTACAGGTTGTTTCGAAGAAGATGGTGTATGGAAAATCTATATGGTAGGGGAACGTCAAGACCTTGATGTAGTTCAAGAAGGAACAGAAGAGGAAATATTTAATGTCATGTGCAGTATAACTAAAAGTAGATATAATTAATTATTTAATATCAAAATAAAAAAAGAAAGAATTTCAGTGTTTTAAAATTTTTATCAATTTACTTGGAATCTATTATCTTTACTGGATCTATCAAACTTCAGATCGATTGATTGTTAGCAATAAGTCAAAAAGTCCAGCTGTGGAAGTAATCTTAGGAATTATTACATTACGATTCTATTTTCTAAATTGGTATTATAAAACCGCCAAACAGGTATACGAATACGCCCAGGCAAAGGGCTATCGTGGAATACCAGATTAAACAGTGGCCTGCCTTCTTTTTAGCAATCCTTCTATTGGGAGATTATTTCTCATGGGACTCATCAGTCCAATATAAAACAATCTATTTAATGGATAAAGTATAAGCCATATAAGAATGGTTTTTACCGATTATATCAATAAGAGAATAAATCTATTGATGATGATACTGGACGGCAGTAAACTCCCTTTTTTTAGTGGTAATTCCGTAGATTTGTATAATGCGAACGCAATGAATTGAATAGCCACTTGTTCAGACATAGAGCGTGAGAAGAAGAATAGGGTAGAATCACTCATTTTACCCATAAGAATGTTTCTTTTGTTTTTACTAGAAAAGTAAGAAACTGAACATGAATCGAGGTAATGTGATGGACGTCAAATACATACCAGCCGACTGGGAAAAGATGAGAGACGGCATCGGCGATNGATTTAATTGGTCTTGGCCGTTGGGGCAAAGGCATGATTGATGACCTAAAGGATTTGAGTGATAATTTAGAGGATGCAGAGTCCGATATCGCGAAATATGACAGTGATGGAGTGATTTCCTTTCATCACACAAGTCAAAAGAGTAAATACCAAGCACTGTATGAAGACTTTGAAGTGCTCCATTCCTTTACGGGAAAAGTCGGGGACATCGTCGATCGTAGAATCGACCATCCCTTCTATGAAGAAATCGATGCATTCGTAGAGACGATGAGGGATGCCACTATCTCCAAATACACCACGAAAAACCGAA
>NZ_PIQO01000050.1 GCF_002844575.1 Heyndrickxia camelliae | reverse complement strand
GAAATTCTAGTAGCAAAACTATTTGCAGTTTGTTGTAAAGTACTTACATTTCCCTCAGTTGTTGAAATTCTAGATGTGAGGCTGGAAGTTGTCTGTACTATCGCTGAAATATCTCCAGTATTTTCATCCACTTTTACACTTAATGCATTAGCAATATCAATTGCGTCACCAGCATTTACTAAAGCATTTTGAGCATTATCAAATGCACCTTGTGCTTGATTAATTGCATTTTGAGCGTCCTGTGTAGCTTTGTTCGCTGTATCAACCGCAGTATTAGCTTGATTAATCGCATTAGCAGTATCTTTTTGTGCCTGTGATACCGCATCATTAACTGCATCCACTATTTTTTGTATTTCATTTGTTTTTGCAAGAGCATCATTAGCTGTTTGTGCTGCGCCATTTGCAGTTTCTTGCGCTTTTCCAGCCGTTTGCTCTGCTCCTTTTGCCACTTTAGAAGAATTNCTTAATGCATTAGCAATATCAATTGCGTCACCAGCATTTACTAAAGCATTTTGAGCATTATCAAATGCACCTTGTGCTTGATTAATTGCATTTTGAGCGTCCTGTGTAGCTTTGTTCGCTGTATCAACCGCAGTATTAGCTTGATTAATCGCATTAGCAGTATCTTTTTGTGCCTGTGATACCGCATCATTAACTGCATCCACTATTTTTTGTATTTCATTTGTTTTTGCAAGAGCATCATTAGCTGTTTGTGCTGCGCCATTTGCAGTTTCTTGCGCTTTTCCAGCCGTTTGCTCTGCTCCTTTTGCAACTTTAGAAGAATTAGTAAAAGGGATATCAACGCTCCCCATGATTACCATTACGTTNTTGCAAGAGCATCATTAGCTGTTTGTGCTGCGCCATTTGCAGTTTCTTGCGCTTTTCCAGCCGTTTGCTCTGCTCCTTTTGCCACTTTAGAAGAATTAGTAAAAGGGATATCAACGCTCCCCATGATTGCCATTATGTCCCACCTCCTCGCTTATGCTCATCGATACGGAAAAGTTGATTAGTACGTTGGTTACTTTCCACATCTTCATTCCCAAAAGCGAAACCTTGTATCAACCATTTCTTCCCGTTGGAGTCGTAATAATAGCTTATTGTTTCCGGCTCGTTATGATTGTTGATTTCTTCAATGGTTCCTTTATCAAGCGTATAAACAATTCGATAAACCAACGACTTTGAACGGATATCAAAACAATATAAACACCGTTGGTCCTCTCCGGTGGAACTTCCACTAGTAAAATAAACATAAGGGAAATCTAAGCATGCAGATTGATAAGTCTGTTCGGTACCAAAATAATTAATATCACTACCTTTTGCCGTATACACCGGCTTATAGATGTGATTTAAAACATCTGATTTTTTACAAACGTAAAATGTTGGGTCAGCTTTTCCGCCAACAAAAAGGACGTACCCATTTTGTACGTCCAAGTTCGTTCGTAATTCTTCATTTACAGATAGTAAATCAACGATGCTGCTGTCTCCCCATTTTAGTATCTTATTCGCCTGGTATTTATACTTAACGATATGCCACTTATTATTGTTGTCACGATAATAAGACCAAATCCACATTTGACCATCCACGTATTCAATGCCAAAATGGGCACCGTGTCCACCGTTTATGGCCCACATCCTATCTTTGATAGCTCCGGTTAGGTCGGTTCTTGTGATTAAATAGGAAGATACTGCATCCCCATTTTTAGGACCTGTATAGCCTTGTGACCAATAAATATCACCGTGCACATCATCAACCTGGGCATATTGCGCAACACCTTTTGTGAAGTCATCCCATCCATCCGGAGGATCCATTTGCAAAGTTGCAAAATAAGTTGCGTCTTCTTCCGTAGCAAAAATGATTGGATCCGATAGTCCATCGTCCACTTGGCATCGAATGGTTGAATTTGCAACCTCTGAACCAACTGTGATGATATTTCCAATACCTATATGGGAATTTTCCCAGGCAGTATCATGGGAACCATCGGAATTTATTTTTTGCCAAACAAACTTATCATTACTGATTTGAGAAGTAATTTCTTCTGTACCGTAATAAACACGGATAATAATTCTCTTTTCGGTATCATCCGCAAAATCCGTTCCATCCGGTGTAAAATACTCAATTTTATAGGATTTTGCCTTTTGTGCTTCTTGGTAAGCCTGGGAAGCTTTTGATCTCAATTCCCATATGTCTGAAGGTGTAACAGCGACAATTTCAATAAATTCACCAAGTATTACTTTGTTATTGGTAGGATTAGCTTCTGACTCGTCTAATTGAATCACCCTTGCTGCAATGGTTAATTCCGGTTGCATAGAAAAATCCACTACTTGAAAGTGATCACCTAAGTTGGGCCTAAATCCCAAATAAGCTACATCCACATTGTAGTTATATTTTGGATGATTAAATTTCTCTAATTGCTCCTTTCCCCAATCCAAAAGGCCAGAAGGATTAAGGATTTGGTCATTTACCACATACCCTTCTAAATATGGACCGCCATTGTTGTATAAATCGTTGGCGTCTTCATCGACGATGTATTCACGACCATTATTCACACTGGCAATGGTGACAACCTCGTTTTTACTATTAGTGCCACCATACACAAAAAGTTTGGTGTACATTTCTTGGTCGCTACCAGTTCGAGTCAATCCTAATAAGTCATAACTATATTCCACCCGATATCCTAGCGATTCACCCAGTTCTTCCACAATGTCGACTAATTTACGAACAATTTTTCCATT
Organism: Heyndrickxia camelliae; assembly: GCF_002844575.1. Taxonomy (GTDB): domain Bacteria; phylum Bacillota; class Bacilli; order Bacillales; family Bacillaceae_C; genus Margalitia; species Margalitia camelliae. The sequence continues at coordinate 1,766 of NZ_PIQO01000050.1, read as the reverse complement.
GTATACCTGGACATAGGCTCTAATCTCCACGCTAAATTGACTGGTGAGTTGGTCTAGCCAATATTGAGCATTATTCCCTGCGCTAAATTCTAAAGATTTTACCCCACCGAAGAAATCATTATTCCCTATTTCCCATCCAGACTGCTGCAAGATGTGTTCAAATGCTGTTTGGCTGTTTGCTGCACTAAACGTTTTAGGTTGTACGATTTTATGTGTTAAGTCCCATGCTAATAGATTAACAGCTTGTACCGTTTTCACGTGAGTGGAACCAATAGCATCGTCTTCCCATTCTGTTATACGGAAACAATAAAAAAAGCCATCATCTGCCTGTTTTAGAAGGTGATAGCCTTGTGTCATATATTCTGTTTCGCGATATCCATAAGGAACACTAATTTGAAGCGTATCAGACCATATTTTTCCCTGGTCATCTGCAATTTTCACCGAACGTAAATCATCATAAAATTTGCAGCCTTTTCCGTTCAAATCCAATACACCACAAACATTTAGATTGGGATCTAATATTGTATACAAGCTATCACCCCCTAGTTCTTAGTTGGTCGATACTCCACGTACCAATCTGCTTCGTCTAAATTTGGCTCAAACGCAAAGGTCTTTAAAATTCCACCTTTCATGAGGGGAAATTCCGAACCAATATAAAAATTCTGCATGAATGGAGCACCATTTTTATAAACCGTATGATCCTCACTATTGATCTTTATTTCATCTCCATTATGCGCAATGATTGTTGGTTCCGTAGCAGCACCGTTCCCGCCATCGATAATATTCCAAACTTTCACATCAGCTAATCCCATATTATTATTTTTGTAGCTTTTAGGAGGCTTCGCTGCATCTTCGGAAATATCCATTTTGGCAGTGTAAAAAGCTACTCCAGCTAATTTCTTCTTGGAATACTTATTACTGGTATCAGTCCAATTAACGATTATCGGCTTATCCCACAATGGATTAGAGTTTGAGTCCAACTTGAGTATATACACTTGATATTTGTTCCCGATTTTTTGAAGACGTAAGTATCCGTAAAAATTGGTATAGGTGGATGTTGATGTATCTTCATCCAATTTAACCGTCTTCCATTGCTGAACGGTTTTTTTCTTTCCCTTTGAAGTAACCGTTTTGGTACCATTCCCAAGCTTAACTGTTTTGGTTGTCTTTTTCCCCTTTTTCACTTTCCCCACACCAGCATAAATTTCTTTGAAGCTTGAGGAGGTTCCAATTTGAAACTGAACGGCAACTTCCTCACTATTACTAGCATCTTTCAGCATGATTTTACCGATTCTTGCCCCATCTTCATCTAGTAAATATAATTCTACTTTTCCATGCGCACGTGGATAATATTGATAGTTATACATTCTTATCAATAATCTCCAGTCATCGTAAGCATTAGGCAACCATTGTTGTCTAACTGGACCATGCCATTTTTTATTGTTTGTTGCCGGTCCAAAGTCAGATACCCCATTCGAGTCTAATCCTACTTTCAATGCATTGCCGGTTGATTTCATTGTTCCAGAAGGTATACCGTTTTCTATTTGAAAGGTAAGATTATCCTTCGTAATTTCAGTCCACGTGGCCAATGTACTACAAGGGTCATGAAAGACTAAAGGCTCTTTATTTATTGGAGAGTCCCCTGTATCTGGATCTACATCTGCCCCGACATAAACATAATTGCCGTCTTGGTCAGTTATAGCAATTTTTGTTACATCTTTTTTCGGTAAGCAAGTAAAAATGGGATAGCATTCTGCCGTCCCATT
>NZ_PIQO01000005.1 GCF_002844575.1 Heyndrickxia camelliae | reverse complement strand
GCAGGTAAAAATTATTTCCTTCCTCCACTAAACTGCCCCTTTAGTACAATAAAAGATTTCAACAAAAGAGGCATAAATCTTTCTTAAATCAATCCCCCCTTAATGTAAGTATAATATTTCACAATTTCGTAAGTACGATATAAGGATTAGAATTGCTTAACGAACATTTCAAATTTACAATACTCTTTAAATCCAAGCCGACGTAAAATCGGTTCAGATGTCCCTATACGAGCTTGTACCGTTAGAAGTTGACACCCTTCCTCTTTAGACTTATTAATCCTATATTGCAACAATGAATGATAAACTCCTTTATTACGATATTCAGGTAAAACAGCAGAACCTATAAGATACATAGTTTGACCATCAGAACTGATTCGAAATGTGCCGTTTCCGATTGGCAATCCTTCATTGTTATAGGCGACGATGTATCCACCACGTCGCCCAGGTAAGGAAATATAAGACATTCTTTCACGTATTGCTGCTTCAACAGATGTTAAATCCATTCCCCATACCTCAGCATTAATAGCAACGTGATTACGTAGCTCAGGTTCTGTCAAGGCTTCCCTAACAGTCCATTGAGACGATTCAAATGAAGGTGCTTGTTGAACGGAGGTAGCCAACCCCACATATTCATCTTCTAAAGTAAATCCTTTTGATTTTAACCGTAAGGATAAGTCATAAGGCTGGGATTTTGGACCAACCCACCAAGCAAAGCTTTTTTGTTTTGATTCATAAAAATCGATTACCTTTCTAATTTTTTCTTCTGGATTGGAAGTAAATACAGATCGAACAACCTTATTGGCGAAGACGCTAGAGGAACCTTCTGATAAACGTAGGATAAGTTCTTCATTTCTAACTTCCTGCAAACCAGGAATACGAAGTGTAGGTTCAAAATCGTACTGTTCAGCTTCGATTGCTAAAATAACATTGTCTATATTCATTGTTTCACCAACTCTCAAATACTTTACAGATTAAACTATTAGTTCTATTTTCTTACCAGATATTCCTTTTTAAGCTAACCTGCTCCTTTAGTCGAATAAGAAAAAAGAGTTGTTGATCCACATTGAATCTTCAACTCTTGCACCCTATAGTTTAAGTATATTTCTTCACAAACATATATATTTAAGATATTTATCATAAAGGAATGCTAAAATGCTATGTAAGAACAATAACAAAAAAAGCTGTAGATCATCCTCATAAATGATCTTCAACTCCTTCAACCTTAAGAAATCAAATGAATTACATGCCTTATTTACTTTTTTATAAACAATAAAATGTAAGCCCTTTAATTAATCCTTTAAATTTACAAATATCCCCTTCACAAAATTGCGAGATTTAAATAACAATGACATTTCATTTTCGTTTTCAGGTATTTCAAAAGTCAAGATTACACTGACTTTACCACCGATTTCTAATTCATTATCATTCAGCCCTTTGCTACTTAAAATATAAAAATCAGAAGGTGGAATATATTGTTCTATATCTGTCTGTAATTCAAAGTTTCCAAAAGGTCTGAAATCATATCCCTGAATATCTTTGTTCTCAAAAGTAATTTGGTAAAAAAGATATTTATTTCCTTTAGATGGTTCCTTAAATTTGATTTTCGAAGGAAGCTTCTCTAATTTTTTCGCTTCAAAAGAAAGTACCCACCATCCTAGATCTTTTAGATTTTCCCCAAGTGAAATTTCTTCATCGTAATGAGACTCTTCTGGATTTTTATTTTCTTGATTTGATTGGTTTTCCTTTGCTTGATTTTCACCTTTACTCTCTGAGGATTTACCTTTCGTTACCTCACCTTTTGTTGAAGTTACCATTTCATTTGAAACATGGTTCGCAACAGGTTTGTTTGGTACTAATTTCGGCGCAACCTTTATCATGATCAAAACCAAGCCAACCATCATTGCAATCGCCACTAAAGAAAATACCCATTTCAACCTTTTTTCCGTTACTTTTCTATTGGAATATTGTCCCGCGATTCCGCGTGAAGGATTGATTCGAACGGCTTTTTCAGCAGGTATTATTGCACCTATGATTCCTACAATAATTGGGATAATCCCTGTTAGGAGGATAAACCCTAATTGGTCGGATGGAAATTGCCTATACATCGCCCACATCATTCCAATTGCAAGGAGGAGTCCAATTATCGCTGCAAATACTCCACATAGCAGTCCTTCCGCTAATATCATGAAACGGATACTTTTATTTCGCCATCCAATTGCGTTTAACAAGGCAATTTCCCCATTACGTTCCGAAATATTTTGCCACATAATTTCCACTGTGGTTAGGATTGCGATTAACAAAGCTACTCCCATCGCCGTATAATGCATAGGACCCACTTCTAATGCGACATATTGACCTAACCATGTAGTGTACATGATCCCCTTTAAACGGAAAGTGATAAAAAGGAAAAAAGCTAGGAAACTAGTGGGCAAAGCGATAGCAATGATGGAAAGCATGCTCCGTTTCCATTTTCCTATTAATTGATTAAATGCAATCGAAAGAAGCCCCCGTGTGGGAAGAAAGCGCCTCGAACCTTTAGAAATCTCCCCTCTATTCATGGTTTCATAAGGAGAAATATTTTTGGAAATCCATGCAGGAATAATAGCTCCTAGCAAATAAATCAAAATACCAAATGCCCCTGTTAATATAAATCTTATTGGCGAAAACATGGTATTTCCTAAGATAAAAACACTCCCAAGCATAATCCATGCAACCATAGCAACAAAACTTCCTACAATAGTGGATTCTAAAAATAATAACTTAGCCAACTGGTTCGGTCTCCATCCGATAGCAAGAAGGACCGCAAATTCCTTTCTCCTTGCTAATAATGAAACTAGGCTTGACGCCCATACATAAATGACCGCAACTGCAATTACACTTCCTATAACCTCTGAAAACCCAACCTTTGCTTCACGGAAAATCGAAATAGATGAGCCGATTTTTACCCATGGCTGCTGCAACCAACCAATTTCCTTCTTCCCAGATATTGCAGGCACATGTGTGAGGGTTGGTTGCGGAGAAGAGCCTAAGGTAATATCGGTAATCAATCCTGTTTCTTCTTCAATCTGTTTTGCCACTTTTTCTAATTTTTTTTGACTATCTTCACTTAAATCCTTAACCCCAGCTACTTTTACACGAATAGAGGAAATCGGTTTATTCCCTAAAATCTGTTGGGCAGCATCAATGGTTGTAAGCATAAGTGGTGGACTGGAAAGAAAGTCGTAAGGGTTATCTGTTGGCTTTAACGACCTTGGAGGATTAACGGGCTTTTCTTTTGCATCCAAAACAAGATCAGCTGTAGCTGGACGATAGGTTTCCATTGGTAATTCTGTAGTGGGATCCATTGAAATCTTCAACTTACTAGGATCATAAAACCCTATCCATTTAGGATGAATTCGAGGATAGTCATTAAATGATTGCCCAAAAGATTTTGGTATCCTAAATGATTCATTTCCTAATCCCTTTAGATTATGATTATCTGTGAGAACATGTTTTTTTACTTCATAGGCAAATGACCAACGTTCTGGGAATGGACTGCTAACTGGTTTATACTCAACAGGACTTGGTCGCATGCTAATCCAATCCGCATTCACGTTTTCCTTGTCATTAGTACCTTGAAAGGGTTTTCCTGTATTTAAATCGACACCTATTGTATTTTTTACAAATAGATTAAATGCTTCTTTTCCAGAAAAAGTATAACTTTGGACAACTGACCCTTTTATGGTGTTTAAATATTTTTCTCCGCCATTCTTTTTAATTGTTTCCATTGTCCTGTCAGCACTTTTACTATCTTGAAATGTCAGGTCCAATCGTTCAATAGTAAAGGTGTTGGTTCTATCTACAAAAGCTTGATTACTTACAATGACAGGAAATTCATTGACCGATGAGCCGAATATATCGGAAGTATAACTTTTGTCGTCTTGATTAAAATATCGACTATCGCCCTTCTTGATTACTGCCTTATCAAGTCCAACTAGCTTAGCTTCTTGTACAGGGTCAATCCCCGCCAATAATGCATTGGTATATACTTTTAAGTCATCAACTGATGCTACTATTCCATATTCAGGTCCTTTATTCATAGGATCCCAACTTCCTTTTGGAAAGTAGATATTGGAAGTATCTTTTATCTTACTTACACCGTTATTGGTTACTTCATTTATTCGTACGCGATAAACTCCATTTTGCTTGACGGTTAGAGGCTTTAACTTAACTGAATACCCTGCATAACCAATCATCGCTATTGGAGCAGCGACATCAACATCTGTAAGCGCTTTAATTTTTTCATATTGCTTCATACTGATTCCGCCAGATAACCCGCTCAAGTAATTTGGCTCTAGTAAATGCAATTTTTCTGTAATACTACGGGTTCCAGGTGGACGCACTACAATATCATATGAAGCAGACCATCGTTTTTGCAAAGTATCAACAATCGTTCCTTTACTTGTTTCAGAAAGTCCAACTAAATAGCTTAAACCAGAGCTAATAATTAACGCACCAATAATCAATAGAATAAAACGTTCTTTGTGCCGCCACCAGTTCTGCCATATAAACCTTAGCATATTCGTTCACCAGTTTTGTCTGAAATAACTATTCCGTCTTTCATGGTAATGGTGCGATTGGCTTTTGTAGCAAGCTTGGGATCATGCGTGACAAAAAAAACACCGCACCCTTCTTGTTGGTTAAGTTGTTGGATTAACTCGAAGATTGTATCGCCTGTTTCTGAATCCAGATTTCCAGTCGGTTCATCTGCAAGGAGCCAATCTGGTTTATGAACAATAGCTCTTGCAATGGCAATCCGTTGTTGTTGTCCTCCAGAAAGCTGGGAGGGTAATGAATTCGCCTTATCGGAAAGTCCCACCTGAGCTAATACTTCTTTTGCGCGTTCTATTTTATTGTAAGAGACTTTTCTGGCAAACAAGGGTGAGAGGACATTTTCTAGGGCTGTTAATGTAGGCAATAGATGGAATTGTTGAAAGATGAATCCGATATGTTCAAATCGAAAATCGGAAATCGTTTTCTTACTTTTCTTTACGATTTCTTCCCCGTCATACAATATTTTTCCCGAGGTTGGGAAGTCAAGTGTTCCTAGCAAACTAAGTAAAGTCGATTTTCCTGATCCTGATGGACCAACAATTGAAATAAACTCCCCTTTTGTAAATTTCAAATTGATGTTTTTAACGGCATTTGTTTTAATCCCATCCCCTAAATAGGACTTTCCAACATCTATACATTCAATATTTGTGGACAATAAAAACCCCCCATTTCTATACTTAACCAAAATTTGGGTATGTATAAATAATAGCAATTATCAGAAAATAGGTAAAGAGCAATATAAATTTCCCTGTTTTCTGTAAGCCTTTATTAATACAGATAGGTAAGGGAAGAATCGTCCCCGTTAGCCAACCATGCAGGACAAAAACAGTCCTGCACCACAGAGAATGAAAATTGGTCAGAAGTGTCAATACTGATATAGACCTTAATCCAGTCGACACTTTATAGCTTTATTATTATTTAGCTCCTCTTTTTTTAACAGTTAAGTGGGGGCTTCTTAAGTAATGTCTCTTTGAAGTTTATGAGGAAGTTAATTTTCATGGTAGTTAACAACACCTTTTATTTTCCAATCAAAAACAGGCTATCTCCTCCATACAATTGGTACTGTTCAAAAGATGTTGAATCAGCAAATAAATCTAAATACAATTCTTTGTCAAATTCAATTATTAAATCTTCAGTTGGTTCAAGATGATAAATATTCGTTATTTCTTTGGCTAACAAATAGCTCTCCAAAATTTTAAAAACATCAGATTCTTTTCCTTCCGATATTCCTACTAATATACCTTTTGCATTCCTCAATCTCCACGAGCATTCCACGTTAAGATTACCCTTGTTAAACTTAACTCTTATTAATTCTAGACTAATAGGGACCACTTCAGTTACAGTTTGGCCAATAAAGATTGAGAAATCCATCTCGCTAACCTTAACGGATAAATTCATTACTACACCCAAATTCAAGTTAATTTACCTGTAATATTCTCTCTAATTTTTGGATTTCCTTCTTCAAAGTAAACTGCTCCGATAGTTCAATAAGAAAAGCCGCCGAAATGGCAGCTGGCTCTTAAAATCTTGACTCTATAGGTTAATTGTAACTGTTCACAAAATTACTTTTCTTTAATAAAAAATCCAACAATAGACAAGCATAAACCAATTAATACTAGCTGTATTCCACCCCAGTTACTTGAAGGGTCAATAATAATAAATCCACCAGCCATCATAATACATAAACCCAGGAACATCCATCGAATTGAACGCAAAACACATTTCCCCCTTTTAAGATTACATTATTCTATGAATTAACAAAAAATTCCTTCCTTAACAAACCTGCCCCTTTTGTTGAAGAAGAAAAAGCCGGCATTGATAGCCGAATCTTCAAGTAATTCTTTAAATAATCGAACTTTGTTTTAAATGAACATTTAAATGGGGGCATTTGTTGTGCAAAAAAGGATAGTTGTAAGAGGGGGGTTCCTTCCTGTACATCTATCCTTTCTTTTTTGCTCTCTTTAATGTGTGACATTAAATCTAATGATTGAATAAAAAGGAACTTCATATATTTTCTTGACTTTCAATAAAATCTTTATTCTCTGCTTTTTTTGCATGTATAAGTTTCCCTTCTTTTCATTCCTATTCAGTTTGTAGGTAAAAAGACATATTTTCTCCCTTTCAGTCATTATTTATAATAATAAAATAAGGTAAATTTTACTAAAAAGAGGAGGAATAGTATAAAATGTTAAAAATAGCACGTCCGTTTGTTACCCTTCTTTGTTTGATCATCATCGCCGGATGCCAGCAAACGGAGAAAACCTCTCAACATAGAAAGACTTCTTCCCCTACAAAAGAAACGGAGACTGCCAAGGAAAAGGAACCAACATATGGCCTATCCGGTGAGGAAATGGAGCAGGAACCTGGTGGTGACCTATATAAAAAATTCATAATCGACGCTGAATTTGCAGATAATAATGTTTACACTGAGGCACAGAATAAAGCGATTAATGAGTACATACAAAATATAAAAAAAACAGATACGAAAAATTGGACAGCTGAAAAATGGGCAGGATCCCTTATCACCGCTTTTCGCACCGATTATAAAAAAACAATACAGCCTATGAAAGACTATGAGGTGAAGTTTGATAAATTAAAACTGCCTGATGGGAGATTGCTGCAGGATGTCAGCGAAGAAGAGCTTCATGAAGAGGCAAATAAAGTCAATATTGCACTATTGCTAGATGCAAGCGGCAGTATGAAGGCAGATATACCTGGCGGAAATAAAATGCAGCTGGCTAAATCAAGTCTAAGTAATTTCGCCCAAAACCTTCCTGATAAGACTAATGTATCCCTAACGGTCTTTGGTCATAAAGGAACAGGATCAGATAAAGATAAAAAATTATCCTGTAGCAGTGTAGAAACCGTGTATCCTTTAACTTCCTACGAAAAGAGTAAGTTTTCCGGTGCGTTAAATAAATTCAAGGCCAGCGGATGGACTCCGTTAGCTTCTGCTATTCAAAACGCGCAAAAGCAACTATTAGCAGCTAGTGATGACCATACAAAAAATTTTATTTATGTAGTAAGCGATGGAATTGAAACTTGCGGCGGAAATCCAGTTCAAGCTGCAAAAGATGCCAAAGCATCTAACATGGACATTCAGATTAACATCATTGGATTTGACGTTGACAGTGAAGCGGACCGCCAACTCAAAGAAGTTGCAAAGGCAGGCGGCGGAGAATATACTTCTGTCCGCACAAAACAGCAATTAGATGATGAGGTGGCCAAGAACTGGAGAGAAGCCATAGGAAAAACAACCTGGAGATTCTGGGTAGTAGGAAATGTTGGCAATATCAATTGGGATTCGGTAGGAATGTCGCAAGAGCTGTCAGGACTATATAATAAGAATATTACGGCCAGAAATCGGGAATCCGATCGAATAAATTCCACATTAAGCAAACTACTAGAAGAAACTATCATTGATTTGGATAAAAAGTCTGCCATTTCGGATATATTGTCCAAACGCTCCGATAATATGAGGGTATATTCCGAATCGGTTTGGAACACAAAACACCGTGAAATATTTGATACAGCCGATCGTTTAACAAAGATAATAGATGGTGTAACCAAGGACTTAGATTTGTAGAATTCTATTTTAGAACACATAGATAAATAATGAAGTAGTGATATATGAATACCTTTTCTTTTCTTATAAAAAAGTAGGGTCTGGCAGTACTTAACTCGGACCATTTTTTGTAAAGGACAACTTGAGTGAGATTGTCTAAGGGAATGTGCTTTTGAATGCTTGTAAAAGACATTTCGACTGGACTTTCGGCTTGAGTTGTCCTTTTGAACGCTTGTAAAAGACATTTCAGCTTACTTTCTTGCTTTATTTGTCCTTTTGAGTGCTTCTAAAAGACATTTCGGCCTTTCTTTTTCCTCCACTTGGCCTTTTGACTCCCTCTAAAAGACAAATCAGCCCTTCTTTTTCCTCGACTTGGCCTTTTGGCTACCTCTAAAGGACAAATCAGCCTCGCTTTTCCCTCCACTTGTCCTTGTGACTCCCTCTAAAAGACAAATCAGCCCTTCTTTTTCCTCGACTTGGCCTTTTGGCTACCTCTAATAGACATTTCGACCTTCCTTTTCCCTCCACTTGTCCTTTTGAGTGCTTCTAAAAGACATTTCAATCTTACTTTTTCCTTAACTTGGCCTTTTGAGTGCCTCTAAAAGACATTTCGGCCTTCCTTTTCCCTCCACTTGGCCTTTTGGCTACCTCTAATAGACATTTCTACCTTCCTTTTTTCCTTGATTTGTCCTTTTGACTCCCTCTAAAAGACAACTCAGTCCTTCTTTTCCCTCAACTTGTCCTTTTGGCTACCTCTAAAGGACAAATCAGCCTCGCTTTTCCCTCCACTTGTCCTTTTGAGTGCTTCTAAAAGACATTTCAATCTTACTTTTTCCTTAACTTGGCCTTTTGAGTGCCTCTAAAAGACATTTCAGCCTTCCTTTTTCCTTGATTTGTCCTTTTGACTCCCTCTAAAAGACAAATCAGCCCTCCTTTTTCCTCGACTTGGCCTTTTGACTCCATCTAAAAGACATTTCGGCCTTCCTTTTTCCCTGAGTTATCCTTTTGACTACGCCTAAAGGACAAATCGCCCTTGCTTTTCCATCGACTTGTCCATGACTCCCTCTAAAAGACATTTCGACTTCGCTTTTTCATTAAATTGTCCTTTTGATATCGTCTAAACTAAAAAAGGGCATCGTTTAATAACGGTGCCCTCTTATTAATTATTTAGCTATTTTAAATTCCCCACTAATAGAAGCTATCGTTTCATTCGTGTCAATATACTTAAATTCCACAACGGAACCTTTTTCCAAAAAGATTGAATAAGGGAAATCGTTCGATTGTACAACAAAGATTTTATCACTGCCAGCCACCATAAATTTTACTGTTGTCCCCTGCGCTGTTTCAGCTTTGTAAACATGGCTGACGGTTCCTTTTAATGGTTTGAGCAGTGCTTGATCCGTTGGTGTTGCGACATCATTTCCAAGTTTGGTAGCAATCGCATACTTATAATTATCAAATAATGCACGTTTGGAATCCTCTGCACTATATACTTTTTCATCCTTTGCATTTATGAGCATCATTTCTCTCAGGACATGGTTGGAGTCCATTAACGGAACAACCCATGTAAATTGTCCATAAATAGAATACAAGATAGGAGTACCGGCATCATACTTATTTGCCCTGAACGTTTTTTCTGCAACATTCATAGCTGACTTTCCATTTAAGAGGCCATTGCCTTCTGTATAAAAAGTGAATTTACCAGTACGTGCATTTAATATAGAATAGCTTACCATCGAACCACTTCCTGATTTTGGACGAGTAAAATCGGTAAACCAATGCAGTTGTAAATCATCATTAAATACACCGTTTACCTCATCTACACCCTTCCACTGCGTTGGAACCATAACATCTTCCTGGGAAAAGTGTGAATTCCAGAAACCATGAACATATTTTCCATACCATTCATTCCAATCCTCCGCAACACTCGTTGGAATGGCATGATCGATAAAGTCCGGCAAATTGGCTAGTGTATATTCCTTTGTCTTTCCTGTAACAGGATCGACTAAATAAATTCCCTGCACGTCTATTATATTTCTAAATTTCCTATACTCACCATATGGGATAACATAGTAAGGTCGGTCTTGATCATCCGGCTCGAAGCTGACGTCCAACAAAATTTTATCCTTATGCAGGTTACGAACATGTCTTTTCACATTTTTACTAAAATAAGCAGATGGCACATAAGTCATTTTTGTTTTAACTAATTTTGCTTCTGCTCTTTCATCCTCTGCACTCATTTTGATATATCCAGGAACCTTCTCGCCTTTCATATATTTGAAAAATCCTGTGTATTCAATTGGAGTCACCCAATAGAGATGACCGTCCATTTTTTGAATCGTAGAATCCCCCAAATCATAATAAGAGGAATGCTTCAGTTCCCCGATTAGTTTTTCACTGCGGTAGCGTGCATATTTTTCCGGTACAACTGGAATATGCTTTTCATCAATAGATGCATCAATTTTGGATACTGTTTTTACCTTAGCCTTCACAAACTCATATTTGTCATTGGTAATCGTCAAAGGGTACATGAAGCTGAAATATAATCCTCCGATTATAAAAGCTGCCCCAATTACGGGCGTTATCCTTGCCTTCTTAGCCTGCCCATATACAATGTCTAAAAGAAGGAAAAATCCTAGTATATATAGGCCGTAGCTAATAAATGCCTGAAAAGTATGGTCTACTAAGCCGAAATAGGATACACAAAATATAATCACGATACCTAGTAACAATCTAATAATTTGAAATGAAATAAACAACTTCTGCTTATAATTCATTTTCCATATAAATGGATTCCATGTTAAAGCTAATATAGCCAACCAATAAAGCATGATGTCCCCCTCCAATTCCTCATCCACCTATTATACTAGATAAGGAGTATACAAGATAAAATACTTTACGTATCCTACCTGAAAAAAGTTTCATGTGGTGGCTGGCACCACAAATGGACATTTTCTGAAAGTGTCCTCCTGAGGTGGACACTTTCTTCTAACATGAAGTAATTAAGCGTTGACGATTCGTATTAGATTAGTAGAAAATGGTATAAACTAAACCGGATGGTGATAATGGTGGAGAATCAGATGATTGTTGGGGTAAAAGGCGTGATTATAAAGAACGGAAGGGTACTGATTATCAAGCGTTGTAATGAAGCACATGTTGCTGGAGGAACTTGGGAAGGTGTTGGAGGGAAAATTGAATTTGGCGAGGATCTGGAAAGTGCTTTGAAAAGAGAAGTGATGGAAGAGGTGGGTCTAGAAATTCAAATTAAACAGATTCTCTATGCCACTACTTTTCAAACCTCTCCTACAAGACAAGTTGTAATCATTACCTACCTGTGCACCTGTGATAATAAAGATATTACTCTGTCAAATGAACACTCCGATTACTTATGGGCTACATATGATGAATTAAAAACATATTTACCAAAAGGGATTCTTGCTGACTTTGAAAGGAATAATGTATTTTCGCTTTTATTTGCCTAAATCGCTATTCCAAATGATACAATAATCCTTAAAAAAGGGGGACTTTTTACAATGAGTTCAGTTTTACGGTTATATAAAATAATTATTGGTCTAGTCGAGTTATTCTTTAGTATTCCGATTTTAGGCGGAGCAATCATTCTTGCACACGCCTGGACACCATTAGGAACATTGATTGTACTTCATTTTATCGGTCTAATTATCGCATTTGTAGCTGGTAAAGCCAAATCCGCATCTGTCTTCGGGATAATCGGAAATATCCTAGCGTTTATACCAGTTGTAGGTATGGTAATGCATTTCTTAATTGGCGTGGTGAACTTATATCAAGGGATTCGGGATAAATAAAAATGGAAAGAGAATCTCCTCTTTCCATTTTTTTATGCAATTTTAGGCCCACCACATATCGGTAGGTGTTTCCTCAATAAGCACCGATTGCAAGTTTTTCACCGCGCGCTTAAATCCTTCTTCAATTGACATAATGGGATCTTCATGCTCAATGCTTACAACATAATCATAACCATATGTGCGAAGAGCGCTCATCATGTCTGACCATTCTTGAAGTCCGTGTCCGCAGCCAACAGAACGGAATGTCCAAGACCTTGTTCGTACCTCACCGTATGGCTGCATATCCGTCAATCCATACATATTGACATTATCTTGATCAATATAAGTATCTTTCGCATGGAAATGATGAATGGCATTTTCCTTCGCTAAAATTTTGATTGCAGCTACAGGGTCAATTCCTTGCCACCAAAGATGACTAGGGTCAAGGTTTGCTCCAATAGCATCGCAGGTTGCTTCACGCAATTTTAACAATGTATACGGAGTGTGTACCAGGAATCCGCCATGAAGTTCCAGGCCAATTTTTACATTATGATTCTTCGCAAATTGTCCCCATTCCTTCCAGTAAGGAATGAGTTTTTCTTCCCATTGCCATTTTAAAATATCTGCATATTCATTTGGCCATGCTACAACTGGCCAGTTTGGATATTTCGCGCCTTCATGATCGCCTGGAGTACCAGAAAAACAATTTACAACCGGCACATTCATTAAAGATGCTAATTTGACCGTTTTTACAAAAACATCATGACTTTGTCTTGCAAACTCTTGATCTGGTGAAATTGGATTTCCATGGCAGCTAAATGCACTAATTTGTAAACCGCGAGATTTCACCTCATGTAAATAGGCATCTCTTTTTTCCTGACTATCCAATAATTCATCCAATTTACAGTGAGCATCTCCAGGGTAACCGCCTGTTCCAATTTCAACAGCGGTTAATCCTGCCGCTTTTACATAATCCAACATGTCAGTAAAAGACTTATCAGAGAATAATACGGTAAAAACACCTAATTTCATCTTTATCCCACCATTCCTTAAAGTTGTACACCCTTCTTCTCTTGACTGCTTTTATAAATAGCCTCCATAATTTGGGAAACAAATAAAGCTTCTTCCGGTTTTACCACTAGTTCAGCAGCATTTAGACAAGCATCCACGAAGTTCTTCGCCTGTAGATGTCCGGGATCCTCTTCGCTAGGAATCCAGGTTGCTTCGCTATTAAAGAGCATTCCGTGTTTTGCATAGTTCAGCTTAAATGGAAATACCTCCAAGCCACCCTGATCACCAGATATACTTACACTTTCCTTATCGCTTTCGATGTTCGCTGACCATGATACTTCCAATAGCATGGATGCACCATTATCAAAGCGAATATAACTTGTAACATGATCATCCACATTGAAGGTTTCGTGGTCAAAACTACCCCATTGATTGACCTGCCCAGGCTGCCTGCTTAAAGTATTGTATGTAGTTCCAGTAACTTCAACCGGTTTCGGATTTCCCATAAGCCATAGAGAAAGGTCAAGTAAATGGCACCCATAATCGATAAGACTTCCGCCGCCTTGAAGATCTTTATTAGTAAAAACTCCCCATCCCGGTACTTTCCTTCTTCTTAAAGCTTGAACTCGTACGACTAACGGTTCTCCAATTTCCTTTGCTGCCATTATCTTTTTAGCAGCTTGAGATTCTTTCATATAACGGTAGTGAAAACCAATGCTTAAAACTTTATTTGCTGCCTTTGCAGCATCTACCATTGCTTGACATTCCGCTGCCGTCATTGCCATCGGCTTTTCACATAAAACATGAACTCCTGCTTCCAGTGCACGTACCGTTATTTCAGAATGAAATTTGTTAGGGGTACAAACAACAACAGCATCTACCTCAGACAACATGTCACGATAATCTGCAAAAGTATGTGGAATATCAAATTCTTTTGCCACGCTTTTAGCACGCTCCACATTCACATCACTTACCGCAACAATCGTTACTTCTTCCTCCAATTTACGAAATGCAGGGATATGACGGCCCACTGCAATACCGCCTACACCAATAACTCCTAGCCGCAATTTACTCATACATGCACCTCATTTCAAAAAAGGGGCTAACATGTAATTCCCCTTATATTCTTTATATACTAGATTCTACACCTATCTTTATTTAACCTTTGTTATTTTTCCAGTTTCACTAGATTCTAGTGCAGCAAGAATAACATTTAACGATTTCATTCCTTCATATCCGTTAATAGGTACATCGGTATCATTTACGAGACTAGAAATAAATGAATCTATTACATGGGAAGTATTTTGCCCACCATCCTCATTGGACTGAATTTTCCCCATATCCATTTTTTCGACTTCCCCATTCTTATGTTGAAGGATGAATGAATAATCCGGATCTTCCTCTAATCGTAAAATTCCGTTTTCACCATAGATCACTGTTGAATTATCCTCTTTTGCAACATAAGACCAGCTTGCAGCAAGTGTACCGACTATTCCGCTTTCTGTTTTTAAAATACAAACGGCATTATCATCTACGGTTGAGTTATCTTTTGCCGACGTTTCAACAAAGGCGGCAACTTCTACGATTTCTTCATTTAATATATACCGAAGCAAATCGGTCTTATGAACTCCAAGGTCACCCATTGCTCCAATAAATGCCTTTTCTTTTTTGAAGAACCAGCTACCAGCGCCGTCTACGCTCCATCCTTCGGGACCGCCATGACCGAATGCAGTTCGAAAGCTGTATACTTTTCCTAACTTGCCCGATTCAATGATTTCCCGCGCTTTTACGTGAGAACTTACAAATCGTTGATTATGGGCAATCATTAATTTTTTGCCATTTTTCTCCGCAGCTTCGATCATTGCCTTTGCTTCTTCGTCTGAGGTAGCCATTGGTTTCTCACAAAGTACATGCTTACCAGCGTTCAGTGCCGCAATGGAGATTGGCGCATGAAGATAGTTCGGTGTACAAACACTGACAGCATCTAATTCTTCGTTTGCTAATAGCTCCTCATACTTGGTATAGAATTTTGCACTATAATTCTTTGCTTTTTCCTTCGCTCTTTCTTCGACAATATCGCATACCGCTACAATCTCTACATTCTTATTAGATGCATATTCCGGAAGGTGACGGTGTGTTGCAATACTTCCGCAGCCGATAACACCAACTTTTATTTTTGCCATTGGGCATTCCTCCTTTATTGCTATGTAAAACATTTACTATATGGGAAAGCGGCTTTGATTTCCCGCTTCTATAAAATAGTTTTTCTATTAAAATTATATGTGGCTATTTTTTTGAGATTTCTTCTAAAGGCTTGGCATTTCCATATATAGGTCTTGCGTAATCCACGGGTGCCGCCCACTTAACTGCGTTCGTAATAACTTTTTGAATCTCTTCATTATGATAGGTTGGGTATGTTTCATGCCCAGGTCGGAAGTAAAAAATCTTACCGTTTCCACGTTTATACGTACATCCGCTACGGAACACCTCTCCGCCTTCAAACCAGCTCAAGAAAATAAGCTCATCTGGTGCAGGCACATCAAAATGCTCCCCGTACATTTCTTCTTTTTCAAGCTCGATGTATTGGTTTATACCAGCTACAATCGGATGACTTGGTTCTACTACCCAAAGTCGCTCGCGATCATCTGCTTCACGCCATTTTAAATCACAAGACGTTCCCATTAATTTCTTGAATACCTTGGAAAAATGACCCGAGTGCAGTACAATTAACCCCATTCCTCCCAAAACCTTTTCAACCACTTTATTTACTATTTCTTCTGAAACTTCATGATGCGCCATGTGCCCCCACCAAACAAGGACATCTGTATTCTCTAATACGTCATCGGTTAATCCATGTTCAGGTTCATCTAATGTAGCAGTTTTGACATCCAACCCTTCCTTTTCCAAAAAGGCAGAAATGGCTCCGTGAATTCCATTTGGATATATTTCAGCAACAACCTGATTTTTCTTCTCATGGCGATTTTCATTCCAAACTGTAACTTTTAACATAATGAAACACTCCTTCAATACTATTTAGAGGTAAAACCCTTTTTTCTGTGTTGTATAGCGGATGAAGGGTCCGGTCCCTTTTCCCTCCCAATAAATGTATGTGGGACGAGGAACCTGTCCCTTATTCCCATTTTTAATCTATGCAAGGAATAGGGGCGGTAATTATTAATTTTGTTTATCATTTTAAAAAAATGGAAAGAGTTCATTCTTTCCATTCCATTATCCTTATTTTTTCTTATAAGGAGCGCTTGACATTCTGTTGATTATTTTATGAGGAATAATAATTCGTTCTGGTGGTTTATTTTCATTTTCAATAGAATCTAACAAACAATCAGCAGCTTTATATCCTAATTGAAAAATATTAATATCAACGCTTGTTAATGGTGGAGTTGACAACTCGGCAAGCATTACATTATTAAAACTTACAACAGATACATCATCTGGCACAGACACTCCTTTTTCAGAAAGCGTTCCAAGAACTCCAAGAGCCATTAAATCATCCATGACCACAAATGCGGTAGGAGGTTCCTCTAATGCCATTAATGCTTCCACCGCACCGCTGCCGCCTTCTTTTAAGAACTCCTCGTGAAAAATATAATCCTCTCGAAACGGAATTTCGGCATTACGCAAAGCCTTTTCATAACCGAGTAATCTATCTGTCGTCATCACAAGGTTCAAACTACCACCAATAAATGCAATACGTTCATGTCCCAAATCAATTAAATGTTTGGTTAATTCTCCAGCAGCACGGTAATTATCATTATCCACATGGGAAATTTTATCTTCATACTTATATGGTTTTCCTACTACGGTAAACGGAAAATGAGATACATAAAGATATTCTACGATTTTGTCATCCATACTTGTTGATAGTAGAATAATCCCATCTACCCGTCTTCCCTGAACCATCTCTACTACTCCATCAAAAATCTCCTCTTCATTCATTCCAGTCGAGATATAAAGGGCAAAACCTTTTTCATGAGCCTTTGTACTAATCCCTCTAATGACCTCCGGGAAGAACGGATTTTGAAATGCTTTATTAGCGGAGCTCGGCATAACAAGACCTAAAGCCTGTGTAGAGCGGGCAGCTAGACTGCGGGCATTTATATTAGGATGATAACCTAAATAGTCCATGGCCTGCCTGACCTTTTTCTTTGTTGAGTCACTAATTCGCGGGTTATTTGCTATGACCCTTGATACTGTTGATGGAGCAACACCAGCTAATTTTGCTACATCCCTTATAGTAACTGTCATGCTACCCTCCCCTTTTCATCGTTAGTATTAGTATTCTATATAGATACTTGAAATGACGCAGTTCCCTTTTGCTCATCCAAATCCATTTCTACTGTCTCTCCATTAAATTTTAATTCCATTTTCTCTGTGAGGCCATGGAGGTGAAATACAAGCCTTCTCCAGCTTGATAGATAGCCGCTGTGTAAATCTTCCATATTAATTGTAATCATTTTATTTTGAAAATGACAGCGAAACTCCTTCAGTAAATAAGCACCATTTTCATATTCAAATGTTCTCCCATCATCCTCATATAACTGAAATAAACTGGTACCTTCATCTGATTTATAGAGATGGATTTCCATTTCCTCTAGTGTTTCGGAAGTATTTTTTATATCCTTTCCTAGTGAAAGGATGGTGCCTTCTTTTATAAATATCGGCAACGTGTCAAGGGATGCCTCTACCATCATATAGGTATTTCCTTCATAACACTTGTTTGTCCAGTAATCATACCAATTTCCTGCTGGCAAATAGACAACGCGATGGTAAGTGGTTGGCTTTAGAATTGGCGCTATCATCACATTCTCCCCAATTAAAAATTGGTCTGATAGATTGAATGTATTTTCATCATTTGGATATTCCATCAATAAAGGTCTCATAACAGGTATTCCTGTTTTGCTCGCTTTATAGAATAAGGTATACAAATACGGCAACCATTTGTACCTTAATTGAATGTACTTCTTCACCACATTGCCAATTTCCTCTCCAAATGCCCATGGTTCTTGGCGTACAGTATCCAATCCGCTATGATTACGAAAATATGGTGTAAAAGCACCGAGCTGTGTCCAACGGGCAAGCAATTCTCCCGTTGCATCATGAGCAAATCCACCTACATCTGGTCCCGTAAAAGCAACACCTGATATTCCAAGGTTCATACACATTGGCACCGCCATCGCCAAATGCTCCCAAAAACTGCGATTATCCCCGGTCCAAACTGCTCCATAACGCTGAACACCAGCATAACCTGCTCTAGTTAGCAGAAAAGGGCGATTCCCATTATTTTGCTTCTTCAATGCATGATAAGTTGCTTCTCCCATTAAAAGTCCATATACATTGTGCAGCTCTTTATGGGTTTTGGGATTCCCGTTATTTCCGTGCATTACTTTAACATCCATCGTTTTCGTTTCATTAAATACCGCAGGCTCATTCATATCATTCCATATGCCCTCTATCCCTAATTCTGTATAAAAACGATGTAGTTCTCCCCACCACTCTCTAGTATCAGCATTCGTGAAATCAGGGAAAGCGCTGTTTCCTGGCCATACATCTCCATAATAAATTGTGCCATCCATGTATTTACAGAAGTGATTCTCATAGATACCTTGCTGATAGGCATGATATTCCGGATCCTCTTTCACTCCCGGATCAACGATGGGGACAACTTGGATTCCAGCATTTTTCAAATCCGCTATGAGTTGCTTTGGATTTGGAAATCTTTCTTTATCAAAAGAAAACACACGATATCCATCCATATAGTGGATATCCAGATAGATTGCATCAACGGGAATTCCTTTTTCTATAAAGTTTCTCGCCAATTCACGAACCTCTTGCTCCGTTTCGTAGCTATAACGTGATTGATGATAACCAAGAGACCATTTTGGAGGTAATGGCATTCTTCCAGTTAAAGACGTATATTGTTCCAGTACATCCTTTGGTGAAGGGCCAGCCAAGACAAAATAATCGATTTGCCCCCCTTCTGCCCAAAAGGAATAGGTATCCTGTTCACTTTTCATATCAAAAACGGTTTTATACGTATTATCAAAGAAAATCCCATGCGCTTTCCCATTTCGAAGCGTCATGAAATATGGAATAGATTCGTATAAAGCATCAATTTCTGGGTTATGCGGGGCATATACGTCACTATTCCACATTGTCATTTTTTCTCCGCGTTTATCTAAAAAACTTGTTTTTTCACCAAATCCATAGAAATGGTCTTTTTCATGCATATCCTTGTAACAAATTACTTCCTTTTTTTCATTGAATCCCAATCCACGTTCACTTTCTCCAACTAAAACACGACCATCAGCTGAATGAACATTTATACGGAGTGGAAATTTTTGAATTACGAGTTCCAGTTCACTGTTTGAAATAATGAGTTGATCGTGAGTCTCCTTTAATGTATATGAGACTTCTCTTGGTTCTGTAATGACAGCAAAGCTGCTTTCCATAATCGGACTTTGAAAAGGATTCATCACAATTCGCACAATTGAATCTTGATAAAAAATAATATTGACATATCCTTGTTCACATTGAATCTGTATTAAACTTCCATTTTGCTTAAATCCTCTAAAATCGCCTATATCCTGATATGGTGTATCTTTTAATTGTTTCTTATTACCTGGATGAATCGCAAAACTGGTATCTTGCATGTTGTGTACCTCCTACTTGTAATAAAACCATTTTCAAAGAGGTGACCTATTGAAAATTCCTATCTATCATTAGCCTTTTGTTCCTCCAGCTGTTAGACCAGATATGAGATATTTTTGCAGTGATAAAAATAATATTGATATAGGAACTGCGATAAGGACAGCACCCGCTGCAAAGGTTGTGAATTCATTTCCAAATTGTTTTGCCACCAACTGATACAGTCCAACAGCAAGTGTGTATTTATCTTCTGTACGTAATAATACACCTGCAATAATAAAATCCGTAAATGGAGAAATGAAGCTAAATAAAGCTATAACCGCTAAGATTGGTTTTGCCAGTGGTAAAATAATCTGCCAAAAAATCCGAAAGTGTCCGGCACCATCCATTCTCGCTGATTCATCCAATTCTTTTGGAATCGTATCAAAATATCCTTTGGCCAACCATGTATTCATAGGAAGCAGTCCTCCAACATAAAACAGGATTAGACCAATATGTTTATCGATTAAATGTGTTTGTAACGCTAATACATAAATCGCAATTAGAGCAGCAAAGTTTGGAATCATTTGCAGAATTAAGAAGGTCATTAAACTGTACTTTCTTCCTTTAAAACGATATCTGGAAAAAGAGTATCCCATCAGGGCAATCATTAATACTGCTAACACCATCGTAAAGAAGCAAATCTTCAACGTATTCCAATACCATAAAAAATATTTGCTTTTATCTAAATCAAACAACTCTCTGTAGTGTGCAAATGTAGCATGCTTTGGAATAATGGATGATCCCGATAAACTGTCTCCTGGATTTAAAGAAGATCCAATAATCCACAATACCGGGTAGATAATGATAACAGCAACTATCGCCAAAATAATATAGGTTATTGTTAAACGAATGAACTTTTGTCTTTTCATACTCATTTACATCATATCCTCTTCTTGGAATGATTTCGTTCTCCTAAACTGCCAAATTGCAACACTTATAACAATGAAGGATAGAATTAGTGTAATGGCAGCTGCTTTCGCATATTGCTTTGTTTCCAGTGTTAAATTATAAATCCATGAAATTAAAATATCTGTGCCCCCAGCCGTCTGTCCAGGAACCGCTGGTCCACCGCCGTTAAATAGATAGATAATATTAAAGTTATTAAAATTAAAAGTGTATTGAGTAATCAGAATCGGAGCGATGGAAAACAAAATCATCGGCAGTGTAATTTTTTTGAATTGTTGCCAAACGGTTGCCCCATCAACGGTTGCAGCTTCATACAATTCACCTGGAATCGACTGCAGAACCCCTGTCACCATTGCAAAGATAAATGGAAACCCGAGCCAGGATTGAATCATAATTAAGGCTACTTTCGTCCAAAATGGGTTGGTTAGCCATGGAATTGGATCAATACCGAAAAATGCTAAAATATCATTGTTAATAGTTCCGAATGTATCATTAAACATTCCGGCAAATACTAGAATCGACACAAATGCAGGAACTGCCCATGGCAAAATTAAGATGGTTCTGAAAAGTTTCTTGAATTTTAAGTCCTTTTGATTCACAAGAACGGCAAGAAATATTCCAATCGCTATTTGACAAGTAGTAGCAACAAATGTCCAAATAACCGTCCAGGAAAAGACATCAATGAAGGTGGATCTCCAAATATCTAGCTTTACAATATCCACGAAATTTTTAAAGCCAACCCAATCGACTAGCTTTGCCGGCGGAGAATGATATAAATCATAATTAGTAAAAGCTAATAAAACAACAAACAAAATCGGAAAAATAACCACAAATATTAGTAGAAACATTCCTGGAGATAAAATTAAATATGGAAATCCTTTATCCACTACATTTCTATACTGCTGACGTAAGGTGGTTAATTCAATCCCCTGGTCCCTCTTTCTTCCGTTATAAAAAGCATCATAAAAATTGAAAGCATATAAACCTAATCCAAATACCACGACAATGACAGCAAGAATTCCTTCAATTAATAAGAAGATGGAATTATCTCTTGGTACCTCTACACCTAAGGTCACGATTCCCCATAATCCCATATTTAAAAGGTCCTTAAAAACGATAGTGAAGGAAAAAGCAAGAATGAATAAAATAATTCCTTTTATATATTGTCGATTATAAATCTGACCAAATCCCGGGATTATAGACAATGCTGCCGCAGATTTCTGATGTTTTGATTGACTTCCTTCCATATACAGACCCGCTCCCCTTTCTAATTAATATGTAAGTAATTCATCTCGAGGTTAATGCCAACCCCAAAATGAGCTTTCCATGCAAACCTCTTTTTGGGGTTAGCATTATAAAGGCTATTTCTTACTTCTTGCCACTTTATTCAAAGGTGGTAGATAAAAAACAACCTCTACTTGTGATAAACATTTAAACCCTTACACGTTTTTATTTATTGGAGCATAATTAAAAATTGGAAGCAGCACCTCTTTAACAGAGGCACCGCTTAAAAATCTAAAAGTAAGCTTATTTAGTGGATGCAATTTTTTCATTGATGGTTTTTACAGCATCATCCAGTGATTTTTTTGCATCCTGTTTGTTTGTCGCAATTAACTGCAAGGATTTAGCCATTGGATCCCACACCTGACCCATTTCAGGAATATTCGGCATTGGAACTCCACGTTCTGATTGAACTGCTACAGCGTTTGCACCTTCATTATCTTTAATAATTGGATCTTCCATTAAAGATTTAACTGGAGGTATTTCACCTGTTTTTTCATAACGAATTTTTGCATTTTCAGGATTTGCCAACCATTCTACTAATTTTGTAGCCCATTCTTTGTTTTTAGAAAAGGCAGAAACCTGCCAGCCTTTTACACCAACAAATGTTTTTGGATATTCACCGTTCGGCAATTTAGGCAGAGGAGCAACACCATAATCAATTTTTGCATTTTGCAAACCTTGGAATGCCCATGGACCATCCATTTCTGCTGCTACTTTTCCATCGTTCATAAGACCATCTTTTGCAGAACCGCCGCTATTTCCAACGATACCTTTAGGGAATAAACCTTCTTTATACCATTTGCCAATATACTCAGCACCTGTTAAGGCACCTTCATTATTTAATCCAATATCATTCGGATCTAATTTACCGTCATTATTTTTGAACACATACCCACCATTGCCTGCCATGATTGCATTAGCAAAATAGAAGTTATCCCACAGAGCTAAGAAGCCATACTTGCCGCCTTTTGTAAAATCCTTTGCAAAGGTATATAGTTCGTCAAAAGATTCAGGAGCTTTTTTCATGTATTTTTTGTTATAAATAAAAACAGGCGTTTCTGTTGCTTTTGGTAATCCGTATAATTTACCGTTATATGTTTCCGCTTGTATAGAAGAATCAGTATAAAGATCAAGAACAGATTGATCCACTTTAAGCGGTTCAAGGAGACCTTGTGTCGCTAATGCCCCAAGTTGATCGTGCGGAAGTGTTAAGACGTCCGGACCTGTTCCAGCTGGACCATCAAGTGGAAGCTGCTTTTGCATTTCATCAGCCATACCAAGTTCCTTGTATTCTACTTTAATACCATATTTTTCTTCGAAACTCTTAATAGCAGGCTCTAAAGCGACGCCTCTCTTTTTATCTTCCCAAACCAGTAACTTTTCAGGTTTCTTTGCATCCTCAGCCTTTTTGCCACCGTCTGAAGTGCTAGTGCTCGAATCCTTTGGCCCGCAACCCGCAAGCATCCCTGCGATCAACACAGGAGTCATGAATAAAGATAAAGCTTTCTTCAACTTGATTTCCCCCTTGTTTTTAAAAATCGAAAATCTATGAAACCGTTTGCACCACTATTATATATCCAGTGATTTAAAAAAAGCAACCGTTTGCACAAAAAATTTTTTTGTGATATTTTTACCTAAAATATAATTTGAATTTTCTAGATTGGGAGGTTTTCAGATGCAACTGGAAGCTATTTACCACCGTCCTAAAGGACATTTTGCTTACGCTTACGATGAAAAGACACTTCATATCCAATTGCGGGTAAAGAAAAATGACGTGGAAAAAGTTAGGATTCTATATGGTGATCCTTATCATTGGAATAAGGATGGCTGGATCTTCTCTTATAAAGAAATGAAATATAGCGGGAATGATGGCCTATTTGATTATTGGTTTGTGGAAGTCTCCCCCGAGTTCAGACGAATGCGATATGGCTTTGAATTGACAAATGAAAACGAAACAATAGTTTACACTGAAAAAGGCTTTTACCCAGAGGCCCCATATGATGATGTAGCATATTATTTCTGCTTTCCATTCTTACATCGAGGGGACATTTTTCGTGCACCAGAGTGGGTAAAAAATACTGTTTGGTATCAAATCTTTCCGGAAAGATTCGCGAATGGCAATCCGGCTATTAATCCTAAAGATACGCTGCCTTGGGGAAGTGCAGAGCCTTTAAGTAATAATTTCTTTGGTGGAGATTTCGAAGGGATTATTCAAAATATAAATTATTTAGTGGATCTTGGGATTACAGGTATATACTTTACTCCTATTTTTAAAGCCTATTCTAATCATAAATACGATACGATTGATTACATGGAGATTGATCCGCAGTTTGGAGATAAGGCAACCTTCAAGCGTTTGGTCGACGTTTGCCATCAACATGGCATAAAAGTTATGTTAGATGCTGTCTTTAATCATAGCGGTTTTTATTTTGCTCCATTTCAAGATGTATTGAAACACCAAGAAAAGTCGAGGTACAAAGATTGGTTTCATTTGAGGGAATTCCCCGTGAAAACGTCTCCTGTTCCAAACTATGATACCTTTGCCTTTACGGAACAGATGCCTAAGTTAAATACTGAAAATGAGGAAGTAAAAAAATACTTATTGGATGTTGCAAAATATTGGATAGAAGAATTTGATATTGACGGCTGGCGGCTTGACGTTGCAAATGAAGTAGACCATGCATTCTGGCGTGAATTTAGAAAAACGGTAAAAACAGTGAAACCTGATGCCTATATTCTCGGAGAAATTTGGCACGATTCGATGCCATGGCTTCAAGGTGACCAATTTGATGCAGTAATGAACTATCCTTTCACCCAAGGAGCCCTGGACTTCTTTGCGAGGGGAAAAATAAACGCCGAACAATTTAAAAATGTAATATCTACTGTCCTTTATTCCTATCCTAAGAATGTAAATGAAGTTGCATTTAATCTTCTTGGCAGTCACGATACACCAAGAATATTAACGATTGCAGATGGAAACAAGGATCGAATCAAACTACTATTCTTATTTCAGTTATCTTTCATTGGAACACCATGCATATACTATGGCGATGAAATTGGCATAACTGGCGGCCAAGATCCTGGATGCCGAAAATGTATGGTTTGGGAGGATGCAAAGCAAGACAAAGAGCTTTTACAATTTGTAAAAAAACTAATTGCTCTCCGAAAGCGATATCCTGCTTTTCAAAATGACGCGGAATTTCAGTTCGCAGAGGCCAATAAAATCCATAATTACCTTACCTATTATAAACAATCATCAGATGAAACAATTTTGTTTGCGATTAATAATAGCAGTGAAAATGTCAAATTTCCTCTCTCTATTAATATAAATGATGAAACCGTTGTCGATTTATGGAATGATGAAGTGGTTGAATTGGATAAGGAAGTTGAATTACCACCTTTCGGCTTTGCGATTTGGAAAATTAAATGACATTGTTTTTTTGAATGAGTATGCATACAAAGGGGATTCCTTAATGACTAAAGAGTCCTTATTCAAAAGTATTGTAGGAGAAATAATGGGTGAAATCATTTGGAATATCCTAACTTTCATTCCGAGAATGCTATTTCATTTTATTAAGCATATTGTTTAAGTTGAACCGGGTATATTGGTACCCGGTTTTTTTATTGGCACATGAAAAGGTCATCAGTCTTAAGTCTTATATAAAAATAAACCTATGAAAGGATTTAACATGCTATGAACGATGCTATAATCTGTTGGCAGGTGAGGAAATTATTGTTATTTAAGTGAACTAATGACGAAACAAAGAACAGAAATGGGAGGTAATGTACATTTTATGAAGTATTTAACGAAGTGGGCCTTTCGTAATAAGGCTGCCTTAATTGTCATGACCATTTTAACATTGGGCTTAGGAATCGGCAGTTACTTTGCTTTGCCCATGGAATTAATGCCTGAAGCTGATAATCCACAAGTAGCAGTTGCGACTATTGGGCAAGGGTATAATTCACAAACAATGACTCAAGAGGTTACCGAACCAATTGAAAATGCAGTAGCAACCGTCAAAGGCAAGACTGATGTCTTTTCTACAACAGGTGATGGTTATTCGCAAGTAACGGTCTCCTTTGATTCTAAAACAGATATGAAGGAAGCGAAAAAACATGTAGAAGATGCTATTAATAACTTGAAGCTTCCGGATACTGTTTCCAAACCAAATATCATCCAATACGATACCTCGATGATTCCTGTAGCGGAGCTTTCCATTGCATTCGATGAGAGCTCTAAAGAAGCAAATCTTCAAAAACTCGAGAAAGAGATTTTACCTAAGTTCGAGAGTGTAAATGGGGTAGGCAATGTAACCCTCTATGGAAAAGAAAATCCAGTAGTGGAAGTAAGATTGAATTTAAAAAAATTATCCGCTAAACAGCAATCTATCAATTCCATTATGAGTTTACTGCAAGGACAAAATCTTTCTGTATCTTTAGGTGATAAGAACATTGATGGGCAAATGAGTAATCTTAAAGTAGTCGGAAAGATTACAAGTCTTGATGAATTAGGAGACCTTGTTCTTCCTTCAACAATGCCCAATGCCCCGGCAGTTCACTTAAAAGATGTAGCTGATATCCAAAGGGAGAATGGTCAAGAGGGAATTTCCCGTGTTAATGGAAAAGATGCAATGGCTATCTCAATCACAAAAGAAAGCAATGCTAGTGCTGTAACTGTAGGTAAGGATATTAAAAAGGTAGCTGACGAAATAAATAAATCAGATGACGATGTGCATGCAGAAATTTTATTCTCCAGCTCCAATATGGTGATCGACTCCGTTAACAGTATGCTAAGAGAAGTTTTACTTGGGGCATTATTTGCAACAATCGTCATTGTATTATTCCTAAGGAATATTCGTTCTACATTGATTACTGTTGTATCGATTCCACTTTCGCTGGGACTTACCTTGCTATTACTTTGGCGCTCCGGTATCACGTTGAACATGCTTACATTAGGAGGAGTAGCAGTAGCAGTTGGGCGGCTAGTCGATGACAGTATTGTTGTTGTCGAGAATATTTTCCGGAAGACACAGAAGGAAGGCTTTTCAAAAGAGACTGTTATAAAGGCAACAGGTGAAGTAGCTAAGGCCATTACCTCCTCTACTCTAACGACCATAGCGGTATTTTTGCCTATGGGTCTCATTCAAAGCTCTTTAAAGGCATTCTTACTGCCATTTGCACTAACGGTTACTTATTCCCTTTTGGCATCTCTTTTAGTTGCCCTAACAGTAGTTCCGTTAATGTCATTTGGATTATTGAAGAAGTCGAAACTACCAGAACATAAAGCACCAAAGCGTTATATGAATATTCTAAAATGGAATCTTAATCATAAATGGATACCCGTTCTCTTTGCGATGATTATGTTTGTGGGCTCTATCACCCTTTATACCTTACTTCCAAAGGGATCCATTAGCGCAGATGATGCAACAATGGTTTCTGTGACAATGACCTACCCAAGTGACACGCCAATCTCAAAGGTTCAAGACAAAGGACTTGCTTTTGAAGATAAGCTCTTAAAGTTAAAAGGGTATCAATCTATCATCACACAGCAGGGAAATAGTGAGGAGCAAGCAAAATGGGGGCAAGTATCAAATCCTACGGAAACAACATTTACTGTTATCTTGAAGGATAATGCTAATGCCGATCATTTTATTAAAGATGTGAATGCAATGAAGAAGGATTTTCCGAACGCCGATATACAAGCATCTACTGCATCCTTCATGGGGTCAAGTCAAACTGCGATCACCTATGATCTTGAAGGGCCAGATAGGGAAAAACTCTTAGAGGCTTCTGATGAAATGGTAAAGCTAATAGATGGAACAAATGGTGTTAAGAAAGTTTCTTCTAATGCGGAAGAGAAAAAGCCAGTCTATCAATTAATTGTAGACCCGACAAAAGCCAATACGGGGCAAATTGCCATGCAATTAAACGGGCTATTAAACAAAACACCAATTGGCAATATGACAATAGACGGAAAAGAAACTTCTGTTGTAATGGATACAGACTTGAATCCGGCCACGAAAAATGATTTGGATAAAATTCAAATTGCAACTCAAACAGGAATGGTTCCCCTTTCTACTATTGCTAAAATAGAGAAAGTGACACAAAGCAGTACAGTGCTCCATAAGAATGGAAAGGAATATATTCGCATTAGTGCAGAAATTAATCCTAAAAAGCTTTCAGTTATTTCAGCGGATATAGATAAGCAACTGGATAAGCTAAAGTTACCCAAAAATGTGAAGTTGGTTAAAGGTGGTGCAGTTGAACAGCAGGCAAGTGATTTTGCCGACTTAGGGTTAGTTATGGTGATTTCAATCGGGTTAGTTTATTTAATTATGGTACTGACGTTTAGAACATTAAGGACGCCTATTGCTATTCTAATGACATTACCGCTTGCGTCCATCGGTGCAATTCTTGGGTTGGTGATTTCAAGAGTTTCTGTTGATCCTACTGCCCTTCTAGGCGCATTGATGTTAATCGGAATTGTTGTAACCAACGCTATCGTGTTAATAGACAAAATAAAACAAAACGAAGAACATATGTCCATCCGAGAGTCCATTGTAGAAGCGGCGGCAACAAGAACCCGTCCAATCATCATGACTGCGGTAGCAACCATATGTGCCATGCTGCCGTTACTGTTTACACATGCCGAAGCAGGCAGTCTCGTTTCAAAGGGATTAGCAGTTGTCGTTATTGGCGGTCTTGCCGTAGCAACAGTCTTGACCCTCTTTATTGTTCCTGTGTTCTATGAACTGCTCTATTTTAAAAAATCCAAAAAACAACGGAATGCAGCAAAAATAGAATCAACTCATAGTGCATAGTTATTGAAGGTGCTCCTCAAAAAAGTGAGGGGCTTTCTTCATTGATTAACAAATTCGGAGGACTTTTCCAGTAAAGTATATTTTACGGGTGGCTAATACTCACTGTGGACACACTCATTCTATGATAGTATTCTCTGCCCTCACTTTTTCATGATTTCATCCCATGATCGTTACCTTTCTTCACCCTTTTCCTCTACTTCGGGCTCATTCTGCCCATGATCATTACCTTTCTTCACCCTTTTCCTCTACTTCGGGCTCATTCTGCCCATCATCGTTACCTTTCTACGACCTTTTCCTCTACTTCGGGCACATTCATCCCATCATCGTTACCTTTCTACGACTTTTCCCTCCACTTCGGGCACATTCCGCCCATGATTGTTACCTTTCTTCACCCTTTTTCTCTACTTCGGGCACATTCATCCCATTATTGTTACCTTTCTTCACCCCTTTTCTCTACTTCGGGCACATTCTGCCCATCATCGTTACCTTTCTTCACCCTTTTCCTCTACTTCGAGCACATTCATCCCATTATTGTTACCTTTCTTCACCCTTTTTCTCTACTTCGGGCACATTCATCCCATTATTGTTACCTTTCTTCACCCCTTTTCTCTACTTCGGGCACATTCTGCCCATCATCGTTACCTTTCTTCACCCTTTTCCTCTACTTCGAGCACATTCATCCCATTATTGTTACCTTTCTTCACCCTTTTTCTCTACTTTGGGCACATTCTGCCCATCAGCGTTACCTTTCTTCACCCTTTTCCTCTACTTCGAGCACATTCATTCTATAATGGTGACCTTTGAACAATCTTTGGTCGTTTTCAAGAAGGAGCATTTTCAGGGCGATGTTATTTCTCCTGTATCAAACTATTAAAATAAAAAAGCGATTGGTTGCCCCAATCGCTCGATTCCTTACTTTTTCATACCAGTATAAATATGGATCGCATCTCGCAAAAATTCAGCTGCGCCAGGTTCTACTTTATCGTAATATGCAGTAAATCTTTCATCATCCAGGTACATTTGTGCTAAGCTTGCATGTGCTTCTTTGCTGTAGTTGGACCAGGTATAGCTCAACCATTTACGATGTAATTCTGCAGTTTTTTGCGCTAATTCGCTGGCAGGATCGCCTGTTGCCATTGCTCCTTTCAAGCTATCAAGAACTTCCTCACTCAATCTTTCCAAATCAGCATATTGTTCTTCTGTTAAACCCTTGATTTTTTGATTAGATTGATTAACCACCTCATCTCCGTATTTTGCTCTAATTTCCACTCCATATTTCTTTTCATTGTCTTCAATCAATTTTTGCTTAAATCCTTCAAACTTTTCCTTATCTGACATAATCATTCTCCCTTCCGATACAGCTATGGTTTTATTTACATTTTCAATTAATTGATCTAGTTGCGCTCGCTTTGCCAGAAGCTCTTCACGGTGTTCCTTCAATGCATGGGTGCGATCGAATGACGGATCGGTGATAATGCTTTTGATATTCTCCAAGCTGACTCCTAATTCTCTGTAAAATAGAATCTGCTGAAGACGATCCACTTCTGCGGGACCGTAAATCCGATATCCGGATGAATTCATTCTGGCCGGCTTCAGAATTCCAATTTCATCATAATATCGTAAAGTTCTTGTACTAACTCCCGCCATTTTTGCTAGTTTTTGCACTGTGTACTCCACGTGTTATCCCTCCTGACATCATCAATATACACCTTTACGTAACGTTAATGTAAATAGGTATTTTAAAAAAAATATACCTTTTCATTTTAATTAAAAATTCTAAATAGTATAGAATTATATTATCCATAAAAGTAAGTATTAGGAGGAATCATATTGATGCACAATATGAATGAAGTAGAGCTACATCACCAATATAAGGATGAGATTTTTCAAATTTTAAAGAATGAACCATATGCACAGTTTTTGGGGATTGAACTGAAAGATATGGGCGAAGGGATGGCGGTTGCGGAGCTCGATGTAGCGGATCATATGGTAAATACGCACGGAACCGTACATGGAGCAATAATTTTTGCGATTGCAGATTTTGTATTCGCGGTTGCCTGCAACTCTTATGGAAAAACAGCAGTTGGTCTTTCCACTACTGTTAACTTTATGGCACCTGGTAAAAAAGGGGCACGATTAAAAGCTACGGCAACAGAAGAAAGGCGAAACCACAGAACTGCTTGGTATAATATTAAAATTGAAAGTGATGGAGAATTGATTGCTACGATGGAGGCATTAGCATATCGAAAAGATCAATATTTTATACAAGTTAATAAGAACAATATCTAAAGCTGGAGATTGTCTCCGGCTTTTTTATATAACAATTTCCTCCAAAAAAAATGTGTAATGCCAGCAAAATAGTGCATTGGTCCTTAAATAAAATTGACTAATACGAAATAGTAGCTTAATATAATAGTTTGTATGTATGCCATACGTGGTTCGAAACCATCCCACGATAAAAAACTAAGGAGAGAATTTTATATGAAAATAAAAACACTTGTAGGGAACGGAATTGTCGCAGCTTTGTACATTGCTGTTTCGTTCTTCATTCAGCCATTCGGATTTACGAATATCCAATTTCGTGTTTCCGAAATGTTTAATCATTTAGTTGTTTTTAATAAGAAATACGTCTATGGTATTTTATTGGGTGTTTTTCTTACAAATCTATTTTTTTCACCGATGCGTGCGTATGATCTTGTATTCGGCTTTGGCCAATCGATCATTTCCTTACTGATAACCATTCTTGTTAGTCGATTTATAGAAAATATGTGGGCTCGCATGATTGTGAATACGATAGTATTTACAATTACGATGTTCCTAATTGCGCTGGAGCTACACCTCGCGTTCCACTTGCCATTCTTATTTACTTGGCTTACAACAGCTATTGGAGAATTCGTTGTAATGGCAATCGGTGCACCAATTATGTATCTACTAAACCAACGCATACACTTCGAAAAACGAGTTTAAGATATGGTGCCAGGCACCACAAATGGACGATTGTCCTCCATATAAAGACAAAAAAATCGGTAGCTCATGGCTACCGATTTTTTTTACATATTTTGAGTTGCTGGTGAAACGTCCAAGCTTTTCTTTCTTCCAAA
Organism: Heyndrickxia camelliae; assembly: GCF_002844575.1. GTDB lineage: Bacteria > Bacillota > Bacilli > Bacillales > Bacillaceae_C > Margalitia > Margalitia camelliae. The sequence continues at coordinate 212,528 of NZ_PIQO01000005.1, read as the reverse complement.
TAGCAATGTATATACAATCAATAAAGCTACTAAACAAACAATCGAAAATCCATAGATAAAATGATATCCCGTGTAAGATGCTAATAATCCTAGCCCTGTGGATCCAATCGCCATTCCCAAGTCCATAGAGGAGAAGTACATGGCATTTGCCGTTCCTTGCTTATCCTTTGCCACGATGCTGACCGCTATCGCTTGTAAGGTAGGTGTTACGGTTCCATACGCGATCCCATAGAATAGTCCTGCTAATATCAACATCCAAGAATTATGTGTAATGGCTAATAAAAATAATCCGATAATGCCGGATATAGTGGAAGGATAAATAATTAATTTATGTCCAAATGTATCAAACAAGCGTCCCGATATTGGACGAGCAACCACCATTACAATCGCCATTACTAAGAAAAATAATGAAACCGACCCACTAATATTCTCTTCCTTGCCAAGCTCCCTTAAAAAGCTGATAACGCCCCCTAATGTAATGGTAAAAAAGGCGGTTAAAATACACGGTACAAAGGCGGTCTTATCAAATGCGTATTTTTTGAATGATCCTTTTTCCATCTTTTTAGGAGCTGCTGTAGGTTGCGGCTTCTTAATAGTAAAGCTGAGAATCAAAGTAATAACTGCTAATAAAGCAGAGATAATCAATAATAGATTAAAAGAAAAATATTGAAGAACCGCAAGTCCAAGCATTGGTCCCATACTTGTTCCAACACTAGTTGCTAGACCGTAATACCCGATCCCTTCCCCAAGCTTCTTTTTCGGGATAATATTTGTTGCCATGGTAGCAAGAACAGTAGACATTATTCCAAAACCAATACCGTGAAAAATTCGTAAAAGAATTAAAAACGGTATCGATTCTTGTCCGTAACTTAATCCTACGGTAATAGCAACAAATGCAAAGGATAGAACACTCAACAGTTTAATATTAACTTGATGTATTAAATATCCAATTAACGGTCGTGTAAAAATTGCGGCCAACATGAAGACTGTGGTCATAAGACCCCCTTCAGTCGGATTGTTTTTTACTTCCGTAATAAAAGCAGGATATCCCGCTGTAAGTAATTGCAGACTAAGGAAAAATAAAAAAGCCATCATTACAATGGCGACAAACTGTTTTGTCCACAGCCGCGATGATGAATCATTCATTCCAAAATTCCTTCTTTCTAGTTGTTTTCTTTCTCTAGCAGTGCATCGATATTCCTTTCAAGTGATAGAAGTACTTCTTGATAAAGCGCAAGAGATTTTTCATCAATACCTTGAATGATGTCAGAAAAAATATCTTCTAAAAATGGCCCCACTTCCTTCGTAAGTTCCGTTCCTTTTTCCGTAATTGCAATAAGATATGAGCGTCTATCCGCTGGATTTGCAATTCTTTTCACAAAATCGTGCTTTTCCAGTAAATCTAGGATTTTCGTTAATGTTGCTTGATCCTTATCTGCCAACTCTGACAGTTCCTTTTGTGAGATTCGATCTGACTCGCTTAATGTCCTTAATACACTCCATTGTTCAGTTGTAATCTGGAAAGGTTTTAAATAGACATTTAAAATTCGACTAATCTTTTTACTTGTACGAACAGAAGCAGAACCAATCGATTTGTCTTTTGACATCACCATAGAGAAAATCTCCTTTTCGAGCATATAGTTTATTATATACCAACAAATTATCAGTGTAAATATAATTTGTATACAAATTAATTATAACAATACCTCGATAGATTCACCATTTTCCTATCATTCCATCCCTCTTCTCCGTATAGAAATATATCCCTTGAGTCATTATAGGTTTATGAAAAACCAGAAAAAGAAAGGGCTGCTGGAATTGAATCGAAAACATCGCAAGAAAGCAACTTCATCTGGCTTTTCTTCATGGAAGTCTTCCTTAGGTGCTGCATTAAAACAAGCATTTGAAGTTAAAAAGACACCTTTTCCATGGACTAAGGCTGTTAGTGCAGGAATCTGTACAGGATTACCCGCGATGATTGGACTAATGCTCGGAAATTTACATTTCGGACTTATTGCTGGAATTGGCAGTTTTACATATCTTTATATGTTTAATGAACCCTATGCTACAAGAGCAAAGAAACTTGGTTCCGTTATGATTGGAATGTCTCTTTCGGTTGGAATTGGGTCACTTCTTGCCCCATCGCCAATCGCATCCGCTATTATGGTTGGCATCATTGGGTTTATTGCTACCTTTGTCTTTGGGGCATTGAAAATTCCTGGTCCTGCTGCCATTTTCTTTGTTTTAGGCTTTACCATGACTACTGCAATGCCATTGGATCCAACACAAGCTCCACTTAGAGCAGCCCTAGTATTATCTGGCGGAGCAATCGCATGGATCATTGGAATGTTGCCAAGAATCCTGCATCCCCATGGTCCTGAAACAACTGCTGTTATAAAAGTTTATCATGAGCTTGCCAATTTTATCGATGCCGTTGGAACGGATAGCTATGACGTTGCAAGACATAAAATTGTATTGGCCCTAAAGACAGCCGAAGATACCTTAGCAGAAGGATATATTTCATGGAAAGTTTCGAATCAATATAAAAGATTAATACTATTAAATGATCATGCAAATAACATTTTTTTATCCATTTTAGAACATACAGATGAAAATAGCACTAGACTTCCAAAAGAGTTAAGCGATTCCGTAAGACTTCTTACGGCGTATATGGAGCAAAAAAATACCAAAACTATCTCTCAGATTCAGCTGCCTGATTATATAGACGAAACCACGATGTTCTTATTTTCAAAAGTCTATGATGCAGATGCAATATTGAATGAACCAGTAACTAAAATAAATCATGAAGTTAAACGAACTACATTAACATTACAAACTCTTCTGGGAGGAGCTTTTGACAAAAATTCAATGGTCTTTCATTCATCCCTTCGTTATGGAATCGTTCTAGTGGTTGCAGCACTAATAGCCTATTATGCTCCTTTTAACCGGTCTTATTGGATTCCTCTTTCCTGTGCTGCTGTCATGTCTGGATCCACTATCATATCGACCTTTCATCGTGCTATACAAAGGTCTTTCGGAACCATAATTGGCATCTTAATCGCGTCTTTTGTGCTTTCCACTCATCCTCAGGGCATCGTGATCGTCTTCTTAAGCATGATCTTAACCTTTTTAACAGAGTTATTTATCGTTCGCAATTATGCAATAGCAGCATTCTTTATCACACCCAATGCTTTATTAATGGCTGAGAGCTCAACTTCTCTGCATAATGTGTCTTATTTTGCAACAGTAAGAGTAATTGATATCATCATTGGATGTATGATTGGTTTATTGGGAGCGATAATAATTGGAAGGAGACGTGCTTCTATGCTTCTTCCACATATCATGGCGAAAACAATTCGCAGCCAAGAGCAATTTTTTATGATCTTGTTTTCAGAATGGCGTAGCAGTGCTAAGCATTTAATAGTTCACGCACAAAACAAAATGCACACGAATCTTACCAACTTAAAAGTTGTGTATACAACTGCACTAGGTGAACTTCCTAATAATAAAACAACCTTGGAGTATCAATGGCCTTCGATATTTTCAATCGAACAATTAGGATATCTTCTTGATGCCTGCTTTAAGCTCGAAAAGCGTCCTATTCTGGATGATAAGGTGCTCTCGCAATATTTACTTGTATTTGAAATGATGGCTAAATCCACTGAACTTTCAAGACCTCTCCCTAAGAAAGATGTTCCTGATATCCCAGGTCTTGCAAAGGTGCCAAAGGAAATTCGAGATCTTCAAAATGCACTTCAAATCAATGAAAAGGCATCAACTTCGTGAAGGGAAATCATTTTTTCATCCTTAGGACATATCATCGAAATGGAGGATAAAAATGAAATATGTAATTGCCATTATAGGCTTGTTGGTCGTTTTAGGACTGGCCTTACTCGTTAGCAACAACAGAAAAAAGGTGGATTATCGCCCAATTATACTAATGCTTGTCATTCAAATTATTTTAGCTACACTCCTACTGAATACGGAGTTTGGTTTAATTTTCATTAAGTGGATCTCGAATATTTTTGTGAAGCTGCTTGATTATGCTGAGGAAGGTGTTTCCTTTGTATTTGGTGGAATTGCAAATAAAGGAGAATCTCCCTTCTTCTTAAATGTGTTGCTGCCAATTGTCTTTATTTCCGTTTTAATTGGGATATTTCAATACTTGCGGATTCTGCCTCTTATCATGAAAGGGGTTGGATTCGTGCTAAGCAAAATAAATGGAATGGGCAAACTGGAATCTTATAATGCCGTAGCCTCTCTAATGGTGGGGCAATCGGAAGTGTTTATTACAGTAAAGAAACAACTTAATCATTTGCCTGCTCACAGATTGTATACTCTTTGCGCTTCAGCGATGTCAACGGTGTCTATGTCCATCGTAGGAGCTTATATGACGATGATTCAGCCTAAGTATGTTGTGACCGCGCTTATTCTCAATTTATTTGGAGGGTTTATCATTTCGTCTATTATCAATCCTTATAGGGTTGACAGCAAGGAAGATATTTTGGAGATTCAAGAAGAAAAGCAAAGCTTTTTCGAGATGCTTGGCGAATATATTCTAGATGGATTTAAAGTTGCAATAATTGTTGGGGCTATGTTAATTGGTTTTGTTGCACTAATGGCAGCCATTAATAATATATTTGATTTAATATTCGGCATCTCCTTCCAGCAAATCCTGGGTTATATTTTCTCACCATTTGCCTTTTTAATGGGGATTCCTGGATCAGAGATGGTAAAAGCCGGCGGTATAATGGCTACCAAGCTAGTTACGAATGAATTTGTTGCGATGATGAATTTAACTAAAATACAAGCAAGCTTTAGTCCGAGATCCTTGGGGATTATTTCCGTCTTTCTTGTGTCGTTCGCGAACTTCTCTTCCATCGGAATTATTGCAGGAGCAGTGAAAGGGTTAAATGAGAGACAGGGAAATACTGTTGCACGATTTGGTTTAAAATTATTGTACGGTGCTACTTTAGTTAGTGTATTGTCGGCTATTATTGTCAGTTTTGTGTTGTAATCATCAGAAAAACACCTGTCATTCCTCAACAATGACAGGTTTTTTCAAGTTTATACGTCCGTATGAGATGCATTAAATTTTCTTTACGATGAATGGATTATCATCTATCTGTTTTCTTGTAGGGTAATCATTCTCCATTTTTCTATATCCAACGGGTCTGGTCATCAAAACACCCTCACCTTCTGTAAAAGAATAAAGTCCGCTCTTAATTTTCTCTGTTACAGTCCTAGGCTTTTAAGAAAAACATCTAGGAATGGGGTTTCTCAAACATGTAGGGCCAATCATTTACACATTCATATCCTCATTGTGGTTCCACTTTTCGATTGTTAAAATTCCGCACAATCCACTTATTATTTTCATTATATCCACTTGGTGAAATTTAACAAAACCAATTTATAAATTATAAGTGAGAATTACATTCCAAAATTTTGTAACTATTTCCTTGTCCCTTCGTCTATTATGAAAAGAGATTCAATGCAGAAGGAAGGGATATATTTCATGCGAATTTGTAAAACTGTTCTTTTAATAAGCTTGTCCATTTTTTTGCTCGTTGCCTGCAGCAGCAATAATGAATCATCCAAAAGTGGCAGTAAATCATCCTCCTACGATATAGGAAGCAATGGGAAAGAAACAGAACAATCCACCATAAATCCAAGCACCAAGACAAAACAAGACTCCGAAAAAAATCTTAGCGTGCAATCAAGGAAAGTAATTTACAATGCGAGTCTCCAAATGGAAGTGAAACATTTGCCGGATGTTCAGGATAAAATCAGGGATCTTACCGGTCAAATGGGAGGCTATATTGTCGATCAAAAAATGAATGAGGAAACAAAGGAGAGACAAGAAGGCTATTTAACAGTCAGAATTCCGCAAGAGCAGTTTCAAGCGTTTCTACGCAAGGTAAAGCCATTGGGGGCGAAAGTGGAAAATCAATCGATCAGTGGACAGGATGTCACCGAGGAGTATGTAGATCTGCAATCCCGGCTAAAATCGAAGAAAGTAACCGAGAAAAGACTAACGCAATTTATGAATGAAGCAAAAGATACGAAAACACTATTGGAAATTTCAAATGAGCTGTCCAAAGTTCAGGAGGAAATGGAAATGCTCGAAGGTAAAATTAAATATCTCAATAATCAGGTTGACTATTCTACCGTAGCCATCAATCTATACGAAGATAAAGTGGTTGTACCAGAGCTTGAGAAAAATCAATTGAATACCTGGGAAAAAACCAAGAAACAGTTTATGAGTAGCATCAATTTCCTTGCTTCCTTCCTGTCATGGCTGATTATTTTTATCATTGGAAATCTCCCGGTTATTGCTCTTTTAATATTAATTGGATTCATTATCTATTTCATATGGAGACATCGAAACAAGCAATCCAATAATAATACGATAGAAAAATAAAATGATAGTTCATAAAAAGCCTTGGCCGGCTATCGGCAAAGGCTTTTTTCCTTCTAAAAATTATTTCACCATATATACCCGCTCCGGTCTTCCTACCGTACCATAAGCCAAATCTGCTTCAATCTTTTCCTCCGCAATTAGATGCTCTAAATAGCGCCTTGCCGTTGTTCTGCTAACCCCCATCTCCTTTGCTACAAATTCTGCCGTTACACCGTTTTTCACTATTTTTAAAATCCCTAGCACTTTGACCAGTGTCAGGGGATCAATACCTTTTGGTAATAATGACTTATCTGTAGCACGACCATCTATTTCCTTTCGCAATAAGGCATCTACCTGTTCCTGCGTAACGATTAATTGATCCTTTCCCAATTCTGCAAGCCTTGTATAATACTCTTTATACCGAATAAGTGCTTTCTTGAACCTTTCGAAAATAACCGGCTTTATTATATAATCAAATACACCTATACTAATTGCCTCTTGAACTTTATTAATTTCCTTTGCGGCGGTAATCATAATAACATCCATATGTTTTGGTTGCAGCTTTGCTTCTTTTAATAGATCTAAACCATTCATATCAGGAAAATAAACATCTAACAAAATTAAGTCCGGCTGCAATAGTTCCATATAACTTTTTGCCTCAATATAACTGGCTGCAATCCCAACTGTTTGAAACCCCTCCACCTGTTCTATAAAACGTTTCTGTATTTCTGCAATTCGCAAGTCATCTTCTACAATTAGAACTTCAATATCCCTTTTATCACTCAATCCAAATCCCCCTATTTTTTTGGAATCGCCACAGTGAAATGGGTACCCTCTCCCATTTTTGTTGAAAAAGTAATTGTGCCTCCTAGCAGATCAACCGTTTGTTGCACCAATGAAAGCCCAATGCCAGCATTAGTTCCCCCTTTTTTTGTTGAAAATCCTTTCTGAAAAATTCTTTCTGCCACCTGAGGGTCGATTCCAGACCCATTATCTTCCACTTCTATAATGAGTTCTTTACCAAGGTCGGTTAAAAATAATATCACCCGTTTCTCGGCTTTAATGTCCTCTCTTACAGCATCGAAAGCATTATTTACAAGGTTACCAATAATCGTTACTAAAGAGTCCCTGCTTATGTCACTAGGTATATCTTTAAAACTACTATATTCGTCTAATGTAAATTCAATCTTTAATTCACTAGCCAAACTGAATTTTCCCAAGATAAAGCCTGCTAGAATTGGGTCTGGAATTTCTTTCATAAGGAAATGTATAAACCCTTGTGTCACATCTACTTCCTTTGAAATAAAATCAATGGCTTCTTTATAAGAACCAAGCTGTATTAGTCCCAGCAATGTGTAAAGCCGATTGGAATATTCATGGGTTTGTGCCCGTAAGCCTTCTGCATATGCCTTTACATGAGATAGCTCTTGAAGAAGATTTGTAAGATCATTCTTATTTCGGAAGCTTGCCACCGCCCCAGTAACCTTTCCATTCTTATCAATTATAGGTACACGATTGACAAGATATACTTCACCGAGTACCATTAATTCCTGATCATATTCTGCCTTTCCCGCTTTCACTACCTCTTGAAGGCGCGTATTCTCGATTACTTCATCAATCTTTTTTCCACGCAGTATCATATTAAGAGGTATCTTAAGAATACTGTGCGCTGTTTCATTTACAACTGTAATACACCCATCTTTGTCCACCGCAATAATTGCTTCATGAATAGATTCTAAAATAGCATGTTTTTCTTGATACAAGCTGGCAATCTCCTTCGGTTCCAAACCAAGGATGGCTTTTTTAATATGGAAGGAAATAAGCGCTGCAGATAATAAACCACCTAATAGGACGAGAATTGTAATAAAAAGAACTTTTTTCTGAAGGTTTACCACCTCTTCCTCAATATCTGTTTGAAGATAGCCCACAGATACGACTCCAATCACCTTCCCGTTATCAAAGATTGGCGCTTTTCCCCTTAAAGAAGGACCAAGCGTTCCGGTAGATTCAGAGATAATGGCTTTACCACTTAATGGTGCTGCATTGTCGCCGCCAACCATCCTATGCCCAATTCTCTTTGGATTAGGATGGGAATACCGGACTTCATCACGATTTCCAACTACAATGAACTCTGCATCTACTTGCCTGCGAATTTTCTCCACGATTGGCTGAATAATTTTGGATGGCTCTTTAGTGTAAAATGCCTCCTTAATGTCCGGCATATAAGAAATTGCTTCAGCCACTGCCAATGCCTTTGTTCCTTTTTCATGCTTTAAATTAGCTTCAATCATATCTCGAAAGGTGTATTCAAATATTCCAACAATCACAAAGATTAAAATACATATACCTGCCATTAATTTCGTATGTAAGCGCAACCAAATACACCTCTATTGAATGAAGTTGCTTATGTATCGGTGATGCATAGACTTCGAAATATTCACAACAATAATACTATTATTATACAAAAAATCTCCTTTGAAAGGAGATTCATCATCAAAGTCTATTAACCTTCAACATTAATAACAACTTTCCTTCCCTTCGCTTTCAATAAAACCGGTATCACCAGCCACAGAACCGTTACAATTAAAAACGCAAGGGAAATAGGTCGTGTAAAGAATATCGTATAATCACCGTTTGAAATGGTAAGTGCCCTGCGCATATTATTTTCTATCATTGGTCCTAGGACAAGTCCCAAAACAAGGGGGGCAATCGGATAATCGTTTTTACTTAGAAAATAACCCAAAACTCCGCATCCCAATAACAGCAATAAGTCATTTGTAGATACTTGAACTGCATATACACCGAAAATAGAGATTGCTATAATTAATGGAATTAAATATTTTTTCGGTGTCTCAATGATTTTGGCAAATACTTTTACAAGTGGAAGATTTAAGATTAATAGCATAAGGTTACCGATAAACATACTGGCAATCAACCCCCAAGCAACCTGCGGATGATCTTCGAATAATAATGGACCAGGTTGAACATTATACATCATTAACGCTCCCATTAGAATAGCCGTTGTACCGGAACCGGGAATTCCCAATGTTAGTAAAGGTATCATCGCACCGCCTGATGCCGCGTTATTGGCGGTCTCAGGCGCAGCAACCCCGGCGATGGTTCCAGTTCCAAACTTAGATGGGTTTTTTGAAATTCTTTTTTCTAAAAGATAAGAGAAAAAGGAAGCTAGTGTTGCTCCTGCACCAGGTAAAATGCCGACGAAAAATCCTAAGATCGATCCGCGAGCAATTGGTCCGGCTGATTCTTTCATTTCCTCTTTGGAAGGAATCATATTATTAATTTTCGCAATTCCTCCCTCCTCCTCTTCTTTTTCAAGAATTGTTTTAAATACCTCTCCAAGTGCAAATAAACCTACGGCAATAGTTAAAAATTCAATTCCTTGATACAGCCATGGAATATTAAAAGTGAAGCGGGCAATACCAGAAACACTATCAATTCCGATAGTTCCCAGCAATAAACCACAAACCGTCATAATTAGCGCTTTTGTTACGGATTTACCTGCCAGTCCACTTACAGCGGCAAGTCCTAATAGCATAAGGGAAAAGTATTCGGCAGGTCCAAACTTAAGGGCGACATTTGACAAAGGTTCAGCCAATGCAATTAATGCAATCAGTGTTACAATCCCTCCGACAAAAGAACCAATTGCCGCAATAGAGAGCGCACTTCCTGCTCTGCCTTTCTTCGCCATTTGATAGCCATCCAATGTAGTTACTACCGAAGAGGATTCACCGGGTGTATTTAATAAAATGGATGTGGTTGATCCGCCATACATCGCACCATAATACACTCCTGCAAGTAATATAATCGCACTCGTTGCAGCTGTTTCCGGCGGAAGTCCCCCTGTTATGGATGCTGTCACAGGAATAAGCAATGCCACACCGCTCATTGGCCCAATTCCTGGCAAGACGCCAACAGCGGTCCCTATTAGTACCCCAACAAATGCAAATAGAAGGTTATACCAGATGAATGCTGTTCCAAATCCATGTATTAAATATTCAATTGTACTCACGTTGCTTTACTCCTCCTTTCTTATGAAAACCAAACTGGCCACCCCGGCAATGTTCCTTTCAGTATTTCAACAAAAAGAAAATACACAAGACCAGAAAACGCGGCTGAGATGATTAGGGACGAAATCCATTTAGTACGCTCCATCGTTTGAAAGCACACAAATAAAAATAGAAAGGTTGTAATGACATATCCAATGGTTTCAAGCGTTAAAATATACAGGAATGTGGCGACAAAGATAATCAAAAATGGCTTATATTGCAGCTTCTCCTTTTTTGATCCATGACCCTTGACAGAGAAGGTTTCATAAAATAAACGAATACTTAAAACAGCTAGAATAATGCCAAGAAAAAACGGAAAAATATCAGGGCCGACTTTACTTCCGTATGAAGAGCTTGCCAGTTGCTTACTTCCAACTATAAAAAAGATGCCTACCGCTAAAAATAAAACAGCAGCAACACGGTCAAATTTAATGCTCATTTTCAGATACCTCCTTCAAAAAATAATGATGACTGACATTAGGAGGGAGCTCGTCCGCTAAACTCCCTATGTTTAATATGCCAGTCATTTTTCTTACTTTTCCATACCAAGTGCTTCTAATAACTGCTGAATTTGTTGTTCTTGCTCTTCTAAAAACTTCTTGAAGTCGTCGCCATTTTTATATTGCATTTCCCATCCTTGTGTTTCGACTTCATTTTTCCATTCTGGCGTTTCTACCAGCTTGCCGATTGTTTTTTCCCAATAGTCCTTCGCTTCAGCTGACATTTTTTCCGGTCCAAAAATACCGCGCCAAATCGTAAATTCGGCATCAATGCCTTGTTCTTTTGCAGTTGGAATATCTTTAAATTCACCTGACAAACGCTCAGGTGCTGTAACAGCCAGGATACGTACCTTACCTGCTTTTAAAAATTCCTTCACACTAGAAGCATCTGTACCGATTACATCTGAATTGCCGCCAAGGAGTGCCGTAATCGCTTCCCCACCGCCATCATAAGAAACATACTTAATTTTAGTTGGGTCTACCCCGTATTTAAATGCTGGAAGAATCGCAACTAGATGATCCATCGAACCTGGTGCAGAGCCACCGGCAAAAGTTAACTTGGTTGGGTTCTTTTTTACTTCCTCAAGTACCGATTTTAAATCCGTAAATGTTGAATCATTTTTTACAACAATCACTCCATAGTCCTTTGTCAGCTGTGCCAATGGAGTGGTATTTTTCACTCCGTATGGACTGTTGCCTTCTTTTTTCAAATTGTTAATAATAATCGGCGGTGAACTGACAAATAACATATCATTATTTTGTGCCTCTTTTGTTGCATATTCCGCCATGAAAACCGCGCCGCCGCCGCCGGGCTTATTCTCCACCGTCAGCGGTACTTTAACAAGCTTTGTCTCACTTAATACTTTTGTAAAAGAGCGTGCCGTCATATCCCAGCCTCCCCCTGCTCCAGATGGCGCTACAACAGTAATGGCTTTTTTCGGATAGCCTGTATTTTTCGTAGCAGACCCTGATGTATCTTTACTGCTGCATGCACCCAAGCCTAACGCCAAAGCCCCCGCACACAATATTGCTGATAACCTTTTGACTGTAACCATATAAATCCCCCTTTTTGAAAACGTTTACTAAATTTTATAATAAAAAAAGTAATTTCATCGATTAGTCATTTAATGTGTATTAAAAACGATAACGCTATTCTGTTCATAAAGTTCACGGGTTTTGTTAACAAGTAAAAAACCTATTCTTGAGGAAGAATAGGTTCATAATACTTTACTTAAAAATGCCTTTGTTCTCTCGTGTTTCGGATTATCGAACAATTCGGAAGGAGTATTTTCCTCCACAATATAACCGCCGTCCATGAATAATACTCTGTCTCCCACTTCGCGGGCAAAGCCCATTTCATGCGTCACAATGACCATAGTCATTCCCTCTTTAGCAAGCTGCTTCATAACCTCCAGTACCTCCCCAACCATTTCCGGATCGAGTGCAGATGTAGGTTCATCAAACAACATGATTTTCGGTTCCATGGCTAAAGCGCGAGCAATTGCCACCCGTTGTTTCTGTCCTCCAGAAAGAGAATCAGGATATGCATCTGCTTTATCCGCCAAGCCCACTTTTTTCAATAAATCAAGCCCCTTTTGCCGTGCTTTCTCCTTATCCCACTTTCGTACATGAATGGGAGCCATCATGATATTTTCCATCACACTTTTATGTGGGAAGAGATTAAATTGCTGGAACACCATCCCCACTTCCGTCCGAATATCATTAATATTCACTTTTGGGTCCGTTATATCGGTTCCTTCAATGTATACATGCCCATCTGTAATTGTCTCAAGTAAATTAAGACATCTCAAAAAGGTGGACTTTCCTGATCCGGAGGGTCCAATCACGACAACCACTTCCTGCGACCTAACATCAACATTAATTTCTTTTAAAACTTCATTATCTCCAAATGATTTTTTAAGATTCGTTACTTTAATCATTCTGTACTCACCTTTCTTTCAATAAAATTCAAAATATATGTGAGGGTGAGCGTTAGAATGAAGTAGATGAGCGCGACTGTCAAATAAGGTTCCCAGGCACGATAATACTCCCCTTGCATTGCTTTTCCCCAATACATTAGCTCTGGCGCTGCAATAAAAGCTCCTAGTGATGAATCTTTTACTAAGACAACAAATTCATTACCAAGCGGAGGAATCATCCTTTTTACAGCTTGAGGTAGAATAACAAGCTTCATTGCTTGCCCATGGGTCATCCCTAAGGATCTTGCAGCTTCCATCTGTCCGCGGTCAATCGATTGAATTCCAGCCCTGAATATTTCCGATATATAAGCCGCGGCATTGATAGATAACGCTGTTATAATCGCTAAGAAGGCATTTGTCTTGCCTGTTATAGTTGGAATTACAGCAAAATGAACAAGTAATATCTGAACTACAAGAGGGGTTCCACGAAAGAAATTAATATACCAAATAAATGGAGTGCGGATCACTCGGCTTTTTGCCATTTTTCCGATACTGATAAAAAGACCGATAATGGTACCAAAAATAATACTTATAATAGATATCTCGATAGTAACAAGTGTTCCTCGTAAAAAGTAAGGCATATAACTTTTAATTAGTTCAAAGCTAAAATCCATGGTCCATCCCCTTTTCTTTCGGCTTGGTTTTGAAGTAATGAAAATAAAAATTGCGTAACCTCTTCCCCCTGTTACGCAATTCTTGTATGCTTAAAATTGTTTTTTTAGTACATCGATATTTGGCTCTGTGCCGAAATTATCTTTGTAAATTTTGGTATAAGTTCCATCGTCGATTATTTTCTTTATGGCATTATCAATATTAGCTTTTAACTTGCTGCCCTTTGGTAACATAATCCCATAGAATTCAGATGGGAATGAAGTGTCTGTAATCACTTTCAAATTTTTGTTTGGATTGTTTTTGGCGTATTCCTCAACGACGGCATTATCTGCTACCACTGCATCTGCACCGCCTTTTGTCAGTTCCATAATTGCCAGTACATTGCTTTCAAATTTCTTAATATGCTGCGGGTCCTTGCCGAGAATCTTTTCGGCAATTTCTTGTCCGGTTGTACCGTTTTGAACCGCTACTGTTTTTCCTTTTAAATCTGCACCGCTTTGAATTGGACTGTCATTCGGTACAAGAATTTTATTAATAGATTCAAAGTATGGAATGGAAAAATCATATGTCTTTATCCGTTTTTCATTGATGGTAATCGAAGATATCGCTGCATCAGCCGTTTTGCCGGGAATCTCTACAAATATCGGGTCCCATCCAATGTTCACTAATTCGTAGTCATACCCTGCAGCCTTCATCACTGCATCTAGTATATCTACGTCAAATCCAACAATCTTATCCCCATCCAATGATTCCATCGGTGCGTAGTTGGCATCAGTTACAATTCTTAATTTTTTATGACTATTGTCCCCTGATCCAGAAGCAGGCTTTTCGTTAGTGCCTGAAGTTGTTTTCTCACTTGTCCCACATGCCGAAACAAGCAATAATAAGCCAATCGTGAGTGAAGAAAGCAACACTTTTAGTACTTTATTCTTCATAAATTTCCCCCTAGTAATCTTTTCCTATATGTTATCTATATTGAACAAACAAATAGATTAGAAGGAGGAATGTTCCAAATAATTCTTTTAGTTTCTATTAGATATGCTATCATTCGACATGACATGATTAGATGCGCCTCGTCGATAATACTCCTCCATCACATGGTTAGGAACCATACTACCGCCTGTTGCCCACACAATATGGGTTGCTTTTTCCATGTTTTTATGAAGATGCTGATTTACTAAAAACTTTTTCCCTTCTGATTGGAGAATAAGCTGAATTGGACCTAAAAATCCGGCTAGAGCAGAAGGTTCAAGAAAAATATTCTCCTGGTCCGCAAGCTCTCGTAGAAGTGTGTAGAGCTTTTGGTCTTGGACGGTATAACAGCCGCTCAACATATGGCCAATTGTTTTTCCTACGAATCGTGACGGTCTCCCCACTGCCAATCCATCGGCGTCTGTTCGATTATCAAGCCCAAAGTCGAAAACAGATACTTTATCCTGAAGTCCCGTCATTTGTCCTATTAGAAAACATGGAGAGTGGGTTGGCTCCGCGAAAAAACAATGAACATGTTCACCAAATTCCTTTTTTAATCCAAAAGTGATTCCACCCGGTCCCCCGCCAACTCCGCATGGGAGATAGATAAATAACGGATGTTCTTTATCCACGGGAATATTCAAATTCTGGAGCTGTTTTTTCAAACGAGAAGCTATAACGGCATATCCTAAGAATAGGTCCTGTGAATTCTCATCGTCGATAAAATAACAGGTAGGATCTGCCTCCGCTTGTTTCCTCCCCTCTTCCACCGCTTTACTGTAATCAGATGGATACTCAATTACATGTACTCCTTTACTTCGTAAAAGCTCTTTTTTCCATTGTTTCGCGTCAAGTGACATATGAACGGTAACCTGGAAGCCTAATTGGGCGCTCATGATTCCAATACTTAATCCCAGATTGCCGGTTGATCCCACCGCAATTTTATAGGAAGAAAAAAACTGTCGAAATTCTGACGAGGCAAATTTGATATACGAATCAGTAGTTTTCAAAAGTCCATGATTTAGTGCGAGCTCTTCCGCGTGTTTTAAAACTTCGTAAATCCCACCACGAGCTTTGATAGAGCCTGAGATTGGCAAAGCATGGTCGCATTTTAAAAGGAGCGTACCCGGAATATTTAGATGATAGTTCTGTTCCAACGATTCTTTCATTTTATTTATTTCCACAAGTGGTGATTCAATGATTCCTTTTGATGAAGCTGTTTCGGGGAAAACAGTTTCGATATATGGTGCAAAGCGCTGAAGCCGTTGGTTAGCTTTTAAAATATCATGATTGGTGAGAGTAGATTTATCGTTTTTTGCATCATAATCAGGATTTATCCATAAAATTTCTTCCATTTTGATTAGGTCTTGTAGTAATGGATATTCTTCTATCCAATTTTGAATGGTTTTTCCTGCTATTTGTTTAGTTGTCAACGTTGGGACCTCCTTCTGTTTTACATTTATCTTTATTATATTAGAGGAAACCTTCGAGAAAATGATAAAAAAATTGGAACAATGGAACAATCCGAAAAGTTGATTGACGGACCCTTTTACTAACCAAACAAAAAAACAGCTTGCCTCCAGTTTTGGAAACAGCTGTTTAAAGAATTGGTGTTATACATGAAAAATACTATCTAATACAGAAAAAGGTGTTTCGTACAGATATCCAAATTCACTACCAGTATAGTAAAAGTGTGGATTTTCAAGATCCTGTGCAATTGTTTGTTGTTTTTCTATCTCTTTGGACAGTCTTTCGATAGGATCTGCCGACACAAGATGTATCCCCATTTTCGACTTTTTGTATTTTACCGATATAGATGCAATTTGTTCTCTTTCTTTCATAATAAAGATATCATTTTCGTCATTTGCAAATGCAGAAAATTCAAGTGAACTGTAGGCTACTCGAATAGTTCCCTGATTTTTCTTTACTACAAATCCTCTTTCTCTAAAATAATCTTCAAAGGCATCCAAGAATTCCTGAACTTTTCGTTTTAGCTCGGGATTGATTTTTTCTTCCATTATCTTTTGATTCGTTTCTTTTAAATTTGCTAATTCGGTTTGTAGCTCTTCAAGTTTGCTCATTTTGATAGCTCCTTAAGACTTAATCTACTTTGTACAACTACCACTGAAATGAATCCCACTAATTCAAATTGGATATAACTCCTATGGGGTATTTCGGGGGATATGAGGTGTAAAGTCTAAAAATACTATAGCAAACTTGAGTTTCGATCACAACCGAATCCAGTCCCAAAGCGTTTAGATTTATACTAGATTATGAATTAACTAAAATGCTCTTTTATCCACAATTATACGTGATCTATTCATTTTTATTCTGGGTTTGTTCTTCCTTTTGATTCAGCATATATAATGCAAGTGGTTTATCAGAGCCAGTCATTAATTTATAGACATAAGCAGAGGTTATCTTATAGCCGCTTTCTATTTTTTCAGCTAAATAATTGGTCCGTTCAAATAAAATGGACCGTATGTGATTGATTTGTCTTAAGATTTTTTCTGTTATTGCCTCTTGATTATCCAATCGGGTTAATACTTCATTTTGCAACTCTTCATGTTCGGAAAATTGTTCGGAGATTTGCTGTTGCTGTTCCATCTGTTCATTCATCTTTACAGTAAGTTCCTGATTAGTTATTTCATATTGTTGCAGTCTTTTCATCATTTCTTGATTGGACTGATGTAAGCTTTGAATTTGATCCATCATATCTTGTTTTAACTGGCCTTGATTTTCCAAAATGCATTGCAGCTTATTGCTTTCTTCATCTAATTTTATTAACCGATTCATTACATGACTTGCCAATTCTTTTTGCTGCTGATGATTTTCATGTAATTCCTTGAACTGAGTGATTAAATCCTGCCACTGATTCATGTGGTTTGCTTCTTGCTGCAAATGGAAATCCTTTAAATCATAAAAAGAATGACGCAATGATTCGTATGCCTCTTTTTGTCCAGAGATTATTTCCGTTAGGTAATCTGTTTTGGCAAAATGTTGATTATGCTCTTGAAGGCTGCTAGGATTATGAAAAACCTCCGGGTGATCATCCTTATTAATAAACAATCCCACTTAGGTCACACCTCCCTTACCATAGGATTGTTATATGTTATGCGTCTGAAGGAAGATACGGGACAATAATACCAAGAGGCGTATGTTAATTAAAATAAGAAAGGAAACCGAAAAACCGCACACCATTAGTATGGCCGCGGCTCCCTCGATTTTCATTCCATACCCTTTCGACTGTCCTTCTGCGGAGGACAATTTGCCAGTTTGTCCATTTGTGGTGCCAGGCACCAATTGCTTTTTTTGTGTCCATTATGATCCCTTCCCTCAGGTTTTCAGTAACAATTCATAGATCAAAAAAATGATTTGATGGTTGATTAATATGGACGAATCTGTGAATTTCACTCGTTTGTAACCCTTATCCGAAAAATCCTTTGTAACTTTTTATAAACTAAACCGTATGTAATAGAAGAAAGTGGATTTTGAAAAAATGTGGAGGGAAATATGAATCATACCTATCTTCTTATAATAAATGTGTTTGCTAGTCTTTTTATCTTGTATATTATATTCCAATTCATTCGCGTTCGTAGTGCAATGAAGAAATGTGAACCTGTACATAAGAAGATATTTAGGGTAAAAGGGACAGGAAAATGGTGGAAGACTAGAATATTTACTGCAGTATTAATACTTTTTTTTGCCTTAGTTATTATCTCACTTCTAAGTTATAATTTAACCAGCCTGGTTTGGCTGTACACCAGTACCCTGGTCGGATATACGATGTTTCCTTCCATATTTCGATATGGAAAAATAGGGAGAAAAGGAGTTTCAGTAGCGGATTCATTTATTCCATGGGAGAAAGTAGAAAGTTGTGCATATAAACAGCTGCCTACCACCCATTTTTTCTATCCAAATGGTGAATTAACGCTGACAACCAGATTCCAACAGCAATATATCATAATAGTTAATAATAATGAGGAAAAGCCAATTTTTGAATTACTTACAAAATATAAGCTTGCTTCATCGATTACAACTCAAAAATAACAAAGGGAGGTTCCCAACCGGATAACCTCCCTTCCTCCATATTATTGAGCTGTATAGCCCCCATCTACTAACAAGCTTGTACCATTTACAAACGATGAGTCATCACTTGCTAAAAATAGAACTGCTTTTGCAATCTCTTCTGGCTTTCCAAGTCTTCCTTGTGGATGAAGGTTTGCCAGATATTCCTTCGTTCTAGGATCTACTTTAGAAAGTAACGGCGTATCAATATAACCAGGGCATACAGCATTGATACGAATACCTTCTTTGGCATATGCGGTACATAGGTTTTGCGTTAATAGTTTCACACCGCCTTTTGCAGCAGAATATGCAGTAGGGTTCGGGAGTGAAACATGGCTATGAATGGAACCAGCGTTCACAATTACACCGCCATTGCCTTGTTTTAAAAATTGTTCAATCGCATATTTATCCGATAAAAATACACCTGACAAGTTAATATCAATAGTCCGTTTCCACTTGTCATAAGTTAATTCATGTGCTGGTGCATCATCAGCAACTCCCGCATTTGCATATAATATATCAAGCTTTCCATAATGGTTAACTGTTTCCGCTACCATATGTTTCACATCTTCTTCACTTGTAACATCTGTTTTAATAAATAAAGTGTCAAAGCCTTTGTCATTCAATTCTTTGGATAATTGCTTGCCACGTTCAGAAAAATCTGCGATAACCACTTTCGCCCCTTCTTCCGCAAATAGACGAACAGATGCCTCACCTATTCCACTTGCGCCCCCTGTTACAATTGCAACTTTATTTTCTAGTTTCATCATGTATCGCTCCTTTTAGTTCTTATTTTTCCAAAAACACTATTATCTAGCTGTCGCACCGCCATCAATGACAAATTCTGCCCCAGTTGTAAAAGCTGATTCATCCGATGCAAGAAATAAAACGGTATTTGCCACATCATTCACAGTACCAAGTCTTCCAAGTGGGAATAAATCATGACCTAATTTTTCTTTTGAATCCCCAGTTATTTCCGATGCATAATCAGCCATTCCTGTATCAATATATCCAGGATGAATGGAATTAACTCTAACCCCAAAAGATGCATATTCCATTGCTGCATCTTTTGTCATAATACGGACCGCACCTTTACTTGCACCGTATAAAACATGACCTGGAGCTCCTGATAATCCTGCAATAGAGGATGCGTTTATGACAGAGCCGTTATTTTGTTTTACCATTAATGGCATTATGTGCTTCATGCCTAGAAATACTCCCGTTACATTGATGGACATTAGACGATTCCATTCTTCAAGTTCAATCTCCGCAACTGGTTTAATAATATAAATGCCAGCATTATTGAAGAGGATATCGACTTTTCCAAAAGCCTTGATGGTGTCATCTGCAACCTTTTTCCAATCGTCTTCCTTACTGACGTCATGGCGAATAAATAGAGCCTCTCCGCCATTTACTTGAATGTCTTTTACTGTTTGATTACCAGATTCCTGATTTATATCCGTTATGACAACCTTTGCCCCTTCCTTAGCAAATAATAAAGCGGTTTCTTTCCCAATACCTGTGCCCCCACCAGTAATAATGGCAACTTTATTTTCAAGCCTCATTTTTATCACGATTCCTTTCTGTAACTTTTCAGCACCTCAAGTAACCATCGATTTAAAATAGTGCTGCCGTAGATACTAGAGAAACGCAGAATCAATATACTCTCTTTTATCTATATCTTCATTGTACTCCCCCCATTTTTGATTACTATCCTACAAAAAGCTGTATAATAACAGGGAAGATATCCTTCATTTATAGGGTTAATTTGTTCCAAGGAGAAGAATTATTATGAATCGCTTCTACGAAGAAGTAACTTTTGAACAATTTATCATTTTTATTAGGAGTCATCAGAAGCAGATTGAAGAAAATATGAATATTTATTTAAATCTGGAATCTTACTTTTCTGAACAGGATAGAAAAATTACAGGGATTATCATGGAATCCTTTTTTAAGCTATTAGTTAGTCTGGATTTGAAAATGATAAAGGATGAATACAAAAGGTCACTCGCCACATGGATGCACACACAAATTTCAACCATGAACGCAAAACATTTCAATTTGTTCTTAGTAACGTTCGAAAAGGCTTTTATAACTTTAATTGCAAATGTGAAACAAAATAGCTTTTCTATTTTAATGTTTCTATTATCCATCTATTCGCATCTCATTTTCACCTATAATAAAATGGTAGATGAAACCGAGGATTTGAGGACTTCTCCTGATTTAATAGAAGTAGATAGATTGAAACAACTGGATAAATTAAACAAGCTTTTGATTAGTTGTTCAGGAGAGAAAGATCTCCCTTTTATTCTGAAACAATGTGAAGAAATTTTTCATTATAAAAGATGTGTATTTTACGCATACATACCTTGGTCTCAGCAATTTTATGGTGTTATAGGTGCAGAACTTCCTAAAGTACAAAGTATGAAGGGTCATATTGGAGCTAATATGACAGCTGTTTTCCATACAAAAAAGCCGATTTTTTTAAAGGATCCTCATACCTTTGTAAAAGAAGAACATATTAAATTATTTAATCTTTCTTCTGTTATTTTTGTACCGATAGTCCATCACAATCAAGTGTACGGCTGGCTAACTTTTGATCAAATGGGAGTGGAATTCAATTGTTCTAAAGGAGAACTTATGCTACTCGATCAAGTTGGGAAAAGAATCGGTTTATATTTATCCAGAAGTAATGATGACAGTATAAGGGAGCCTAAGGTTCACTTAACAGAAAGGGAAGCTATGATACTTGATTTGCTTGCAGAGGGTTATGACAATAAAAAAATGGGTGAGCTGCTTCACTTAAGTGAACATACAATACGTGATTATGTAGGAAGCTTAATGACAAAGCTGCAAGCGAAGAATCGAACCCAGGTCGTTGCTTCTGCATTTAGACTGGGCTTATTAATATAAGAAAATCATTTGAAAACACAGTGTGAGTTCGTTTGAGAGGTATAAATCATATAAAAAGCTGCAATTTTTGTTTAGTTATATAAAGCTATTGAGTTTTGTTTTAAAATATACGAGCTTTGCTAAATTTTATAGTAGTAAGGCTCCTTAAAGTTGATTTCTATTCATATGTTTACATGCAAAAATGGATAATATGTTTAATCTTATTCAACTAAGGCCCCATTTATTAAAGTGTATTCCTTTCATATTCTAGCATTTTCAAATAATTAATATACCAAAAAAGGCAGTCCTTGTAAGGATTGCCTTTTAGTTTATATTCAATCTTATTAAAAAGTTAGTTTTCCTGAACGGATATCATTAGTCATGCCCTCATAAGGAGCTTGAGATATAACTTTTTCATTAATGACTCCTTCATTTTTGAAAAAAGTGATATCAGCAAATTCAGGGACAACGTATTTAGGATAAGTCTCATATTTTAAACGAGATTCTTCCATTACATTAATAAAGTCATTTTGGTAACAAACTGTAATTTCTGGATGTTCATGAACCCATTTAGGGAAGAAGATAACTCCATGCATACGTTTATCATTTGGCATAAAATTGAGCGAAACATCAGTACCAGTAGGTTCAGTCCATGAAACCTTAAATACTCCATCAGCAATTTTAACAATATCTACCTTTTGATCGCGAACCCAACGTCCGCCTACCATTCCACTATGGATACGATAATCGATTGTATCTTCATTCTTTATATACATTTCATATTCCCAACCATTTTCATACGTATAAATAAAATGACTTCCTAAAAATTCGTTAAGTTCTTTCATAAATCGGTCACTCCTTAAAAATTATTCAACATTAAACATGTAAATATTTACATGTATTAATTTACATGTTTTAGTATAGACTTGTGATATAATTATGTCAAGATGCTATAAACGGAGGTTATATGGTGAGTCGCAGAATATTAAAATACGCAATTTTAGGGTTATTAAGTAAAGAGGACATGAGTGGATATGATATTACGTCCGAATTCAAAAAAGCAATTGGACAGTTCTGGAGTGCAAAGCATAGCCAAATCTATGTTGAGTTAAAAAAATTATTAGATGAAGATTCGATTTCTCAATATATAGAGATGGCAGGAGTAAAACTTGAAAAAAAAATGTACAGCCTTACAACAAAAGGAAAAGAAGAACTTCAGAATTGGTTGCTGGAATTGGACGAAAATGTGGAAACGGAAAAGGATATCTTTGCATTACGGTTATATTTTTTAAAAGATATCCCCGCGGAAGAAATCCCGGCGTTATTTAATAACCAATTAAAACTTAGAACCGAAAAATTAGCCTTTCTAAAAGAACAGTTCTCTTTTTATTTTGGAGTAGAGAAGAATCCCCTAAATTTAGATGCTGAAGAATTAGGTCACTACTTTGTTCTGTCAAAAGCCATTTCACGCGAAGAAAATTACATTTGTTGGTTAAATAAAAGTTTAGAGATTATAAAAAACAAGAATGCCGATAATTCTTTAAGATAAGACTTATCGGCAAATGCAATTTCATAAATACATTTTCTAAATAATATAATTTTTCACCAATAAAGAATGCTGTTCTTTTGTTGCAATTTACATTTTTTAATCTTGAGATAAATAAATCCAATTTTTCTCATCAAATTCTTTAATAATATAATTCGAACCTATATTTTGTAAAATCTTATTGAAAAACTCTATATCATCATTATTATTATCATATAAATCTTCTTGTATATATTCGTTAATAATGAAATTCGTCAAATTTGTATTATTCACGAAATCCGAAAAGTACGATCTCAAATTAATTGAATCTTCTTTTGCTAAAGCTTCATCATTGATTAATGAAATTCTAATAACATTTAATATCTCATTAATGTCTTCTTCATCCATATAACATAAAGGATCTAGCTTCCTATTTTCTTCTGTAAAAGGCTTTCTAGTATCCTCAATTATTGCATAAGCTAAAATATTTCCATTCTTTAATACATGAAAAATTTCTAAATCGCGCAGTTTTAAAATTCTAGCAAGTGATATCATCGTTTCCTCCTATTTTTCTTGAAATTCAATACCTATACGAATAAGAAAATTAAAAGTTACATTTTCCAAATTACACCTGACTTATGGTGAGTTTTAATAAATCGAAAGGATCCCAATAGTCAATTACTTCTTTAACAATACAAAATTTATGCAAAGCAATCCCTCCGTTTTTAGGTAATATTTAAAGTTTATTCACCGTCCGTAACCTGCCCCGTTATTTTAATAAGAAAAATGGGACCGCCGCAGCCATCCTGTTATTGTACAATAGCACCCGGTAGTTTAAGAAGGTTATGTTAAAGTTTTACTCCCTTAAGAATATTATCAAATACAAATCCTTTTGACCAAGTACCAACAAGAAAATAAGTATCATCTTTGCTAAATTCTGCAAAACAGGCGTATTTAAATTCTTCAATTTGGATTGGGGTTAAATCTTCAAATCCTAATATAAAGACCCTATCATTTGAAGTGAGAACAATGTAATTTCCATCATTTGATGAAGCAATATGGACAAAATACTCATCGGTA
This sequence comes from Heyndrickxia camelliae, assembly GCF_002844575.1. Taxonomy (GTDB): domain Bacteria; phylum Bacillota; class Bacilli; order Bacillales; family Bacillaceae_C; genus Margalitia; species Margalitia camelliae. Next base: position 188,433 of record NZ_PIQO01000005.1, on the reverse strand, counting down.
CTTTGAATTCCATTTTCGATTAAATTTGATTTTTTTAAGACGTTTTTTAATTCAGCGTCCATAATTGTTAATTCATAGTCCTTATGAACAAAAATATAAACTTGATGAACGGGTTCAAAATACACCAAATCCCAATTCTGTAATTCCAATAAACTTTCAAATGAATAAGAAGGTTCGGTTAAAGGATTTTTGACCTTAACTAATTTTTGTCTTGAATAATGATTTCCATTAATCTCTTTAAGATAATACAAAGTAAACAGGTAGGTATTATCATTGGTTACAGACTGATTAAATTTAATATGACTGCCTTCAAGTTCAGTTAATACTTGATATATTCCAGTTTCAAAGTTAAGTGTACAAACCTGTTTCTTATCATTAATTTTAAGAACATCAAGAATAGTAAATGGATTATCAAGTAGTGCAAAGTTCCCTTCCTCTATTTGGAAAAACTTTCCAGATTTAATCGTCTTAATGAGTTGAAAATCCTTTGTGTTGTAAACACAAAATGTTCCTACAGTATTTTTTATGTACAGCATATCATCATTTTGTGAAAAGTGAAGATGGCTTGGATTGTTTGGTTTTTTCAATTCAATAACTTTTTCCCAAGTTTTTGTATCAAATATCACGGTTTTTCCTCCCATAAGATGACACAATAATTTCTTGTCATTCGATAACACTATTTCATAAGATGTTTTTAAATTCTTTATTAGGTTCATTTGAAACATAAAATGCCACCTCCAGTTAGTTTCAATTTAAGTTTACTTTAACTGGTGCCCTGATTGAAGGAACCTGCCCCTTTAGCTGAATACAAAAAGCTGCAATTATAGAGGAACTACATTACTTGCTTTCAAACACTTGTGGGGGAAATGAAATCTCCATCCAATTGGTAATCAATACAGAACCCCTTAATTGTGTCATAAGAATCTAATCAATCCATATTTTCTATTTCATCTTCCTCGCTATATGTATAAAAAATTGCAGAAATTCCATCTCTCATTGCTTCATCGAAGCATTCTAGCAATTCATCATCTTCTTCAGCCTCACCTATATACATATCTCGACTAGTTATAAATTGATCCTCAACGTTTATTACTTCCCAACCTTGATTACTGAGGTAGTTTTTAGCTCTATTCAAAGCTAATTTCATATTTATAGATTTAACCCAACAGTTTACAATTGCACCCACACATTTTTCTTTTTCTGGATTATCTATATCAGGAATGAATTGCCTCTAACTGAATTAAATAAATGGTCATAGTGCCCCCCCAAAGTTTGTCATTTGCTTATCCTAAACTCAATTTAATCAAAATTCAATAAAAAATAATTACAATATTTCTTCTTTAACTAAACTGCCTAGTTAGTCAAATAAGAAAAGGCCACCAAATTGGCAGCTGGAGCATTTCTTCACAATTGTCTTTAATTTAAGTCTATGTTTTAGAATAGTGTTGAAAATATATATATTTTTAGGAACCATTTTTTCTACTATTCTTTTTAGACATCTACCCAATCTTTCAAAGCCAAGTAGCGCTCTAATTCCGCCGTTTACAATTCTTCCACAATACTATGTTCAATTCCGTCACCCGGATATTCTGCATTATCGTACTTTAGGGAACTATCCAGATAGATTGCCACGTTAGGCTTGACCAAAGACGGGTAAACATCACCTAATCTTTTTCCATCCTCTTATTAATCACTGAAAATCATTTTGGCTTTTGTTGATATCTAGCTTTATATTTTTTTGTCTACCTTGACATTTTTTTCGGAATAGATACAACTAATGTTCTATCCATTTGTACTAAGCGCCAACAAGCGTTTTAGGTTGTCATTAATAAATTTATTATCGACACTGTTGATTCCGCGACCTGCAAAATGGCCCCAGATCGACTGGATAGGATTAAAAACAGCATTAGGTATAATCTCTGCCTCATATTTGTTGTCGTCTGCAGTACAGAATAAATCCGTACTCCCTGGCATGACGCAAGCAAGCGCTTTAATGCTTTTGAGTGCCTGATCAAAATCTCCGTTATATATGGGGTTGACACTAATATCTGCAAATTGTCCTGTCCATAACATGGCCAGGACATTGTGCGGATCCATCTTCATAAAGCTATCTTCCCAGACGCCAGTCACAAAAGCTTCTAATGAATCATATCCCATATCACGATAAAGTTCTTCTCTGTAATATGCCTGTGATAAGCCCCATCCTGCATAGACACGACCAACAGCGCGCATGTCAACAGAAGTCAATTGATTTAGTTTACTTGAATCGAAGCCAACTGCGGCCATGAGCGCAGCTTTCATCCCGTCTAGGACCACATACGTTTGGGGCCAAGTCTTTGCACCTCCGCAGAAAGGTGCAATTCGTTCCACCATCTCAGGGTAACTTGCCCTCCATTGAAATGATTGAATGCCTCCCATTGACCATCCAACTACAAGTGCAATCTTTTGAATGCCGAATTTTTCGGTCACCAGCCGATATTGTAATTTAACGTTGTCATAGATGGTTATCTGTGGAAAATTAGCACGGTCAAATGGAGGCGGCGTATTACTAGGAGACGAAGATAATCCGTTTCCCAATAGATTTGGAACGATAATGAAATATTTCTGCGGATCAAATGCCATACCGTTTCCAATCAACCATTCATTCTGAACATGCTGGTCGCCAAAAGCAGTTGGATAGACAATCACGTTGTCTTTCTCTTCATTCAATTTCCCATAAGTCTTATAAGCAAGAAAAGCACTCGGTAGCGTCACTCCAGATTGTAAGGTAACGTCACCTAAATCAAAAATTTCATAATCCATTGTATTGTCGCTCCCTTCAAAATAAAACACAAACATTTAGAATGTATTTCTTGTTGTTAGTATAAACCTGTGATAACCTCAAAAAAAGTGAATAAAATTCAAAGTAGTTTTCAATAATATTGAAAGTAAATGGGGGTAGTATGATGGAATTACGCCAACTGAATACTTTCCGCACGGTTGCCTATACACTAAATTTCAGTCGAGCCGCGGAAGTTTTGAATTACGTTCCCTCCAACGTCACGATGCAAATAAAAGCATTGGAGGATGAGCTTGATGTTCGGCTCTTTGACCGATTGGGCAAACAACTTGTGCTCACAACTGCGGGTAAGCGCTTTTTAACTCATGTCCAAAGTGTTCTAGACAAATTGGACGAAGCTCGCAGTTCCGTACATGATAATGAAAATCTAAGTGGCACCCTAACGATAAGCGCTAACGAAGTTCTTTGCGCCTATCGACTTCCAGCTGTCTTCCGTCTATTTCGTTCACGCTATCCAGGAGTTCGTCTCATCTTTCGCTCTGTTCCAAATCAGGAACTCAAGCAAACGCTCTTTGAGGGAACCACGGATGTCGTCTTTATGCTGGACGAAACCATTCTCTCGACGGGACTTACAGTGGAACCATTACTAGAAGAAACTTTCCGCTTTTTCGTCGCTCCAGACCATCCACTCTTGAAACTAACTGCACTTCAGCTGGAAGATTTTCAGGGGGAAGTGTTCCTGGTTAATGAAAAAGGTTGTACCTATCGAACTATGTTTGACCGGTCATTTGAGAAAAAGGGTATTGATGATATTACATATTTAGAGTTTCAAAATGCCGAAGCCATCAAGCAATGTGCAATTACTGGAATCGGTATTGCTTTTCTTCCGGAAATAACCGTGGAAGCCGAAGTTGAACGGGGGGAACTTGTTGCTCTTCCGTGGCAAATTCCGGACTTGCACGTCTATACACATATATCATGGCATAAAGACAAGTGGCTTTCACCAATCATATTATCTTTCATAGAAGTAGCAAGAGAGGTTATAGTTATAGAGGAGGAGAATAAAACCGTCTAGCCTATTCAGCGATATTCTCCTATCTAATTGGTACTTTCTATCAGGAAATTTTAACTTTCATACAGTACTAAGGCAGCTTGGTGTGATAACTAAGGTGCTTTACTTTTACACCTATATAAATAATAAGTTTTTTTGCGTTTTATTATGAGGATTTTAACAACCGTACAACTAGGGTCTCGTGAAGAGTTCACCTAAACTATACTGCCCCTTTGATTGAATCAGAAAAAGCCACCAAATTGGCAGCTGTTTCGTTAACTCTTTTCCCCTTCATTAAATAGGTCTGCTTCGCTTGATATACCTTCATTTGCTGTTTACTTTACGTATCTTATAAATGATTTTTTACACTTTGTTTTAAGTAATCGTACTGTTTCTGATTTGTATCTAAGAATGCTTCCTCTCTATTTGACGGAATATCCATATACTCAATATCTTCATTGAACTGAGAAGCCGTAAAATCACAACGCTTACCGCTGATTTCATTATAAAAATGCCATCCTTCAGATAACATTGTCTTTTTTATCTCACCACCCAGTATGTCGTTAACTACCAATGCAGTCACACCACACTGTCCTCTTGCTGGATTAACTATAGACCATTTTGAACTTGAGTTAATTGACCAAGAGTTTAATAATGCCTTTTCTATGTCTTCTATTAATGATGATTTACTCATTCAAAGATTCTCCTTTATAGAGTTACGAACTTTAACACAAGCAAAAATTGCCTGAAATGACAGCCGGGTATTCCACTTTAATTTTAGTCGTCCCATTATATCATTAGATACCTTTTAAACCTTTAGTTGAGTGAGTTCTATACATTGTATTAGCTAGAATTGTAAATTTTTCACCTAGATTTAGAGAAACTGTATTATTATTTTATATATTAATAGACCGTTCATCTTCTAAAACATAAAACAGTTCATCACAATCTTTGTGCTTATGCCAATGATATTCCCCATTTATTACAGCTATTCGTAGGTCATGGTCATTTACTTTGCTTACAATAAAATTTGTATACTCACTTTTATATCGAGTTATGATAAAGCTACCTACCACTTCACATATTTATCAAAAAGCTCATCGTTAAATTGATCTGCCCCATCTACATTCGAGCTTCTAAATACTGGAGATTGAAAACCTTTTTTTACTAATTGCTGCAGGGTTTCGACAATGAGTGCTTGGGCTAGAAAACATCCAATTGCATCTGATGTTGCTCCAGAATAAATATCAGTACCTGGAATATGGAATCCTGCATCGCCAATAGCAGCACCATTATCGAGTACAACATCCGAAAGTTCATATAATTTTTTTCCACTCTTGTGTCTTGAGGTAACATCTTTGGAATGTTTCATGCTTGTCATGGCAATGATCTTTGTACCATTATTACGAGACTCTATGGCCATCTCTACCGGAACGATATTTCTCCCTGAATTTGAAACAATCATAATTACATCCTTGTCGGTCACTTGGTGCAAATTTAGATATGATTTACCTAGCCCTTCGATTCTCTCTAGGTAAGTACTTTTATTTGGACGTTCATGCAGCATCAGTTCAGGCGGTAAGATCGCTGTTACGAATGCTAGCCCCCCTGCCCGATTGTAGATTTCTTCAGCAATCATATGGGAATGCCCTGAACCAAATACATAAAATCTTCCTCCATTCATAATAGCCGTAGATATAAGGTTTGCCCCATCAATAATCGCTTTTTTTTGCGTATCTTGAACTTCGAACAGTATATTATTAAAAAACCTGCAGTAATCGTTAAATAGTGATGTCATTGTTATTCCCCCTTTAAATAAAGATAGTTAAATTTATTCATAAAAACTTTTAGACTCTTTTTATAGTTTGTTCTCTGACCGTGAAACAATAATTTCGATTTACCAGCCATAACGGTGAGGGCCCCATTTTTTTTCAATAGTGGTTTGTTCGGCATATAGTAAAGTCTTTGAAGGTACATCTTTCTCCACTATAACTCCAGATCCAATGATGCTATTACTGCCTACCTTTATCCCTGGCATATATAGGCTCAAAATACCTGTACGAGTAAAATCACCAAAGTAAACGGCATTTCCATATTCTTCGGGAATTTCTTTACGTTCATTCACAATTTGAGTTTGGAGCTGGTCATCAAAACGGGTAATCCCTACAGTGACTCCAGCTGCTATATCTGTAGATTCACCAATAATTCCGAAAACTTCACCAAAATGAATGAAACTAACGTTATCAAAAGTAACTCCCTTGAATTCTGCACAATGACCAATCCGATTTTTATGTCCAATTACACTGTCTGATCCAATCCGACAAAAATTTTCTATCCGACAATGGGAACCAATTACTACATTTCCTTCAATCACGACACCGTTATCTAGTGTAGTATAGTCACCAATTATGGCATTTCCTTTGATCGTTACATATTTACCTATCTTTACATGCTTTCCTAGCTTTACATATCCCTGAATATCGGCTGTCGAATGGATTTCACTCGTCTCATGAATTTCATTTTTTTCAAGTACTTTTGTCATTTCGGATAAAGCAAGATGATTCGCCTGCAAAAGATGCCATGGTTTATCTATATCAATCGCTCCGTTCGATATCGGATAAGATAAAACTTTGTATCCTTCTTCCACTAACCATTGCAAGCATTGCTCTAACTCAACTTCTTGCTGTGGCATAACTCCAGTAGGCACACTTTTCATGAAGCCTGGATTATGGTTCAGCATTCTTTTTAGCGCATTAGTTTTTAAAGCAAAAGCCCCCATTACTCTTTCCTGTACATAATGTGGACGAGGGTGTCCAAAAATATTTTTAACCCGTTGATTCTCTCCTATAGAGATCCCAAACCAATCCTGTGCGTGCTCGCTTCCAATTGGTTTTGATAAGATAAGAGCATCCAAAGTATCTGATTGCAATTCATAAGCATTAATAAAACTTCTTAATCGTTCCCGGGTAATAAATAGGTCTCCAAAAAAAACAAAAAGGTTGGGATCATGAACATCGTGCACAACCCTTTCTAAAGAGTCTGCGGTCCCTTCTGTAGCTGAAAGTTCAATTAATTCAATCCCTTCTATTTCACAGAGAAGGGATTTGATCCTACGACCCAAGTAACTTGTGGTAACAATAATTCGTTCAAACGATAAACTCTTAAGATGATTTACTAAATGGACAATGTTTCCTTGGTTTGCTATTGGTAAAGCCGCCTTTGGCCAATATTCATTATATGGCCACATTTTTTTACCTTTTCCCGCCGCTAGTATAATGGCTGTTTTCACAGTAATCACTCCAATTTTATTTAATAAATCGTTCATACACTAAAATAACCAATTATAACGACCAATTCATCATATTAATACCACCCTTCATAATTGGTATTTATCAATTTACTTTAAATAGTATGAGTTTTTGGTTATAATGTCAATAGAGTGATTGAAAATGTGGAGGAATGAAATGAGTTCAAAAAAAATACCTTTATATAAACAACTTAAACAGATAATAATCAAAAAGATTGAAAGGGGGGAGTTAAAACCTGGTGATGTGTTACCCCCTGAACGGGAGCTTGCAGAATTGTTTGAAATGAGTCGTGTAACTGTTAGGCAAGCAATTTCAGAACTTGTTAATGAGTATGTTCTCGTTCGGAGGCATGGAAGCGGAACTTATGTAGCGGAAAATAAAATTCCTCATGGAAAAAAATTAAAAAGTTTTAGTGAGGATATGAGTTTAAGAGGAATGATGCCTGGGTCTAAGATTTGTGAGAAAAATATCATTACAAACCCCTCGGCGAATATGGCTGCTGAATTAAGATCAGAGGGGAACTTGCTCATATTAAAACGTCTACGATTAGCAGATCTTGAGCCCCTTGCGATTGAAACAAGTATGCTGCCAATTAATCGGTTCCCCGGAATTGAAGATAGGGATTTTCAGAACGAATCACTTTATCAAATTTTGGAAGATGAATATAATATAAAAATTATAAAGGCTCAGCAAAAAATAGAAGTAGGAATGCCAACCCCACAGGAGTCAGAATTACTTCAGATAAATTACACGACACCGGTTTTTCGTTTAAGACAGGTAACTTTCGATCAAAATGATACTATTATTGAAATTGCTCATTCTGTTTATAGGGGAGATAGATATAATATCGAGACGGAAATTTATCGTTAATTACGGATCAATTATTGATCCGCTTTTTATTTTAAAAAAAAAGGAGATTTATGGAATTTTCGGATATCTATAAAGTTTCAATAAATTGATATATACCTTCAACTACATTGGTATTTACCAAAAAAATAAAAAATCTGAGGTGATTTCTTATATCAAATAAAAAAAATGCAATTAGTCTTCATGGTGCGATTGCCATGTCAATTGCATTAACGGCACCAGCTGCCAGAAAGCTATCGATAAATAATCATCTGTAGAACTCGCGTTAGAAGAATGATGGAACAAGCTAATTCCTTTTTGTTCTTCAAACTCTTCAAATATTTGATTTTCAACTATTCCCTTACATAATTGTAAACTAATCTTCTCCTTTACTTTCAAAAAGAAAAAAAGCATCCTTATTAAAGGAATGCATCCGTTATTTCTACAAGAAGAATTCATTTTTCAAATCAAACTCACGTTTTTTTGAGTATTTCAATTTGGTAAATATCAAAATCTTGATTTGGAGGGTTATTTCAGCCTCTGAGGACTTTTTTCTTTGAAGGATTTTTAATCCTTCAAATTTTATCATTGTTTCCATTTTGATTCTTTCTTTTATTTGCGGCACTTCTCGAACTCGAATACTTTCGAGTTTGGGAGATTAGCACAGTACTTTGGCAAAGGTTCGATTAAATTTTGTCGTCAAGTACTACATTCTTTCTATTTTTTCATAGGATTATTGACTTTTTGATTGACCGATTCTTGATAGAGATCAGCGTAGGTTTTTGAATCTTCAATCAGCGCATCACAGAAAGCAGCAACGTCTGTTCCTGTGACTTCAAGCACACCTTTCCCAGCAGCTGCACCTTCTTCAAAGAAGCTGAGAATTTCCGTAAGCAGTCCGATACCTTCGTTTAGCTCAACAGGACCGACTTTGAAAAGATATTTTTGGATCTCTTTATAGACGATTTGGTAATCTTTTGGAAGTTCCTTGATACGCGAAATATGGGCTCTCCATTCTTTTTTGCCTTCGATGATTTTTTTGATACTCATTTCAATCCTCCTAATTTTCTTGCTACGTTCTTGTTGAGTTGGTCACGCCATTTATCTCTATAAGTCTTTGCGCCTTCGTTACCAACAAGAGCTGCACAGAAGCCTTTTATATCATCTCCTAGTACTTCTTCAACGCTCTGTCCGTCTGCTGATGTTACTTCTAAAAGTTCAAGAGCACTGTCAAGAATCGGCATCAGATTACGACCGGTGAAATCTCCATGAATCCAGAGATTACTTATAATTTCTTTCCAAGCAGTTTGATATTCAGCTGGCAAGACTTTTGCTCGTGCTTCAAAACCTTTCATTTCTTTAGTCATATCGCTGCCGGTGATTTTCTCTAAAAATTTCATTGTAGACTCCTCCTTTAAGATAATAAGCTATTCAGCAAAGTTCTACTATTGAATCACATCGTTGAGTTTATAGCATTGCTTTTCAACCTTCGATTTTGCATCATTGCTGAGAGCACGATCCGCATCGTGATGGTGTAAACTATTTCCTCCACAATGTCGCTAAAGCCCAGTGCTCGCAGCTGCTGCGTGATTTCATACCATATGTTTCACCACGGCTGATGATCTCAAAATATACACCCTCAAGTACCACTTTCAGGATTTTTGTAATATTTTCCTCCATTTGCATTTCACTTATATTTTCAGTACTCTGTAACACAAGTATTCTGTATTACTTAATACAGGTATATAGTAACGCAGAATAGTGTCACATGTCAACAATAGAATTTTCCACCAAAAACCCTTGGAGCCGCCAGGAATATGAATAAGACGCAATTCCCACGGATTTGAAAAACCAATTATAAAAATTGTTAAAATTTACAACAAATAGTATAATGTCAACAAAATATAGGAAATTACGAAAATTTTAACCAATACAATCATAAATACAAGTAATTGAATGAAAAGCTAAGGAGGAACAAGAATGTTTATTTCTGTATTATTCATTTTCCTTATAGTCATTGGACTGCTATACACCTATAGTCAGGTGCAATTTAAAAAATCAGAAGAAGCCTTTCCGCCAGACGGGAAATTTATAACCGTAGGTAATTATAAATTACATTACATATCTGAAGGAACCGGGCAGCCTGTTGTGTTTCTTCATGGAGGAATGCTTTCAAGCCGGGATTTTACAGATTTAGTTCAGTTAGCATCTAAACAAGGGTATCATGCAATTGCTTTTGACAGACCGGGATATGGATATAGTAATAGACCAAACAAGGTAGAAATCACTCCAATCTCCCAAGCAAGCCTTATTCATAAAGCATTAAAAGAAATTGGTGTTGACCAACCTATTATTCTAGTTGGACATTCGTGGAGTGGTACCATGACTCTATCATATGCTTTACAATTTCCCAATGAGGTAGCTGGAATTGTAACATTAGCAGGAGCTATGTATAAAGAAGGGTATCCAGCAGAACATGGTGATGCATTATCTAAAATGGTCACAACACCAATTTTAGGAAATATCATTTTAAATACCCTATTAAAAACGCCATTAGCTAAAGGGATGGCAACTTCGATGGTGAGAGAGACATTTGCACCTGAACCTGTACCGGAGGGGTATATGGAAGCAGTATATGCATTAGGGTTTCGTCCAGGTCACTTTAAAGCGAATCGTGAAGATGTTCTTGCCTTTCCAGAAACCTCGAAAATTTTAAGTGAAAGATATAAGGAAATAAAAGTTCCCATCGTTATAGTAGTTGGAGAGAAGGATCCATTCAGTACAATTGAGCAAGCCGAACGATTAAAGAAAGATATTCCCCATGCTATATATAAGCGTATCCCTAATATTGGTCACATGATCCCTCATCTTCATCCAAAAGTAGTTATAGAGAGTATAAATAATATTTCTAATATTAATCATTTGGATCAAAAATAACAGTATATGTTTCTACCATTTTTCTCTTGGGTTTATTTCATGCATGAAACAACCTCCCTGTTTCATGTACAATAATAGTCATAATAATCGGCAATGCAACGATGCCAAAAGTCTTGCAGGAAGGTACGTAATCAAAACAAGACGCCGAGAACTTACGGCTAAAAGATCAACAAGTGAAACGTAGGAGTTAATCCAATATTCTCAATAATAGATACCATAATTTATAGGATGCAACGAAATTTATTTCTATAAATAATTTGGTTTTGTTCAATTCAATAAGTAACTATATCTATTTGAAGGTAATTAAAAAATTAGACCGAATAAAAGATATTCTTTTATTGGGGACCTATTATTATCCAAATAATATTGATTTTGATCATTTATCTGTACAAAACCTAAATTATTTAGAAAAATTCACAAAAAAGACTGCAACATAAAAAGGCATTTCTATAGCAGGAATAAGTATAATAAACAGTTTTTCCTTTGAAAAATTATTAAACAAACTAATCAGTTAAAACATATAGCTGGAGAATTAGACGATTATACACTTAATAAATTTAATAATGAATTCACAAAGGATGAAACTATAAGTAATCTTGAAAAATTAGCAACAATATTAAAAAATATATGTTTAAATAAAACAGAATTTATATTGCTATGGGAAGGTATTTAAAAAATAATTGAACTAGTCTAAATAAAATCAAATAGATTTGCGAATGGAGAATATTTAATAATGTTCTCCATTCGCAAATTCAGAGGTAAAAGTCATTTCCAAAACTACCACTATTTTTTCTCTTGTACAGTTGCAATCTCTTTTTGTAGGTCCTGAATGTGTTTCTTCGAATAATCAATGTCGTCTGATTGTTTTTCCAAACGATTTAGTCGTCCATCCTGATCGTCTTTATCTTGTTTTCGCAGCGGGTACAGTTAATATGTTTTATCTCCATATACTGTAATAATCCTGTAAAATATTATCCAAGTACTTTGAACCAAAAAATAAATAACAAAGGAATAATAGCTGTTATACCCATTTTTATAGTGAAAGATCCCTATGCTTACACAAAATAACTCGATCCCGATACTCACAAACACCCAAACCAAGACGTACAATAGAGAAAAACGGGTTCTTATGTTGAATAAGTCGTACAGATAAAAGAAAAGATAGCTGAACGGTGCGTACATCACATGTGAAAAAAAATCCATCAGTTCAAAAGAAGTACTATCATTTATAGCATAATAACTAACTGGTATCACAGCTAAAGTGTGATCAAAAAGGAAACCAAAAAACACGCCGCACAAGAGGTAATTACAGGTTGTCTTTTTTGTAAAACGTTTTGGCAGTATTAACACTACTATAGTTCCAATAAAGAGTGAAATGACGATAAACGAATCGTTCATATTAAAATTATGAATTATATTCATGAATTTTTGAATTCTCCTTTTTCAAGGCCAAGAAACCACAGGAGTATCCACCATACTAAAACAATAAATGCCACATACATAACAACGGCAAAGAATTCATTCCACCTTTGGAAAGTAATGAGATCCGCCCATATACATATCCGATCTACCACGCATAAGAATAATACAATTGTCGCCGATAATCCCCAGCGCCATATCGCTTTCAAATGCGAATTGAGAATGCACACAGACAAGATAATCGCAAAAGGGATTATAATAAAGCGGTCAATATACATGGCAAAAGCTCCTTCTACACTTCGAGTGAGTGGAACCCAGTGCAAATTAACATCAAGTATAGTGAATAGCGTAATAGTAATTATTCCAATAAGAAAGTACAAAAAAACTATGTCAGAAAGAGTTAAACCCTTAGGAACAATAGCAAATACAATCAAAACTAACCAAGCTAATAAGGCTAGAACAGCGATGGACATGTTGGTCACCCTTTGCTAGAAAAGTAATGGATACCCGTATTATTCCCAATAGCTAAATTTACCATTCTAAAGGAACTTTCAAGGAGCAACTCAATTCGTTCTTCACACACACACTTGTCCCCTTTAACAGTTTTTTATAACATGAACACAGACTCTTGAGCCAAAAACTTTAGCATAATTTCAATGCAAAAACCGAATGATAAATGGATCCTACGGACAGTCAAAGTCGCCAATGCCTGTTTGCCATTTCTCTAGAGAAACTTGGTTACGATTGTGGACTTCGAGCACTCTCTCTTTGTATTGGTTCAATCCAGACAAATCTTACATGTTATTTGATCAACGAAGATTTCAGTGGCTGAAGCAAAGAGAAATCATTGTGATTCCTAAGTCGGTTTGTATAGAACGGATCATGGAAAACTTTAATATTTTTGACTTTGAATTAGACAAAAAAGATATGGATAAAATCGGAAGGATGGATACATTTAAGAGCCTATTCTTATCACATAACGATCCGGAAATCTTAAAAGAGTTTGGTACCTTAAAGTTCGATATCTAAATCTTAAGCAAAATTCAAAAAGAGTGTTGGGGAGATAGATCAATTTATTAATCCTAAAAAATTTGTAGCTTTCGTAGGGGGTAACCTAGTGTTTTAATCTGGTAAGTTTTCATACACCAAAAATCGAATTACAAAAAGAGAGTCCTGCAGGCTCCGTCACGCCTTGTAAAAGGCTGTTCGTTGTGCCATACGTGACAGCAAAACAAGCGATGAAGTCATGCCTCGAAATAAAAAAATTACGAGATTTTATAATATGAAACGTAAAGAAGCACCTCTTAAAATAGCAGTCGTTGCTTGTGTCAATAAGCCCTTACACTGGATCTTTGCCATTTTAAACAATAAAACAACTTTCTAAGATATAAATTAGAATCTAAAATCTAACTAGATGGAATAAAGCTTCCAAAATCAGAATAACGGGAGGTTATTTGGCATGCACATTTTTAGTATAGTATGAGATATTTAAGTTTTATTGAAAAATATTAATAAACTACTAACTGGTTTAGTGACATAAGAAAAAAGCTGCGAAGAACGAAGCACCTCTCAGATTTTTAAGGTAAATCTATGAAGATAGTTCTATTTTATAAAAGACCGTCGAGGAAGGAACGACGGTCTTTAAATTTTTATACATTTAATGTATATTGATATGTCTTTCCATCAGGAACCTCGACAGTCACCACGATTTTGCTTTGGTTTTGCCTAATTCCTAATGCAAAATTAATACTCATACCCCAGGATTTAGAAGGAGCTATCATTGTATTAATACCAGCATTCTCAAGTGTCTGCTGTGAGTACGATGCAAACAGGGTATTATTTTGATATACATCAACCTTTAGAACCGTCACGCTCTCCTGAGATTCCAAGTTATACATAGAAATACCCAAGGCTTTATATAAACCATTCATCACAATGGAACTTGATTGATATAGATATAAATTTGGTCGATCCGACACTGTAATGGTTTTAGATGTACTTACTCCATCCACTGTAGCTGTAATGGTGACGGTTCCTTCATTATTAGTAGTCAATAGCCCATTTCCATCAACCGTAGCAACGTTATCGTCGGAACTAGTCCAGGACACCTGTTTCACTGTCGCATTAGTAGGCAAGATTTTAGCGATTAGTTGAATAGATTGCCCCGTTTTAACTGTGGCAGGACCAGAAATTGATACACTCTCTACATCAATCCTTTTAACAGTAACAACCCGCTCAACTTGCACTTCATTACCTGCAGCGTCTACCACCGTATAAATCACCTTATATTGTCCCTCTGTACTAGTGTCTACACTACCGCTTACTAGAATGTTAGAAGTTAGATCTCCATCATTGTTGTCCGTAGCCGTTATACCGCTCAACACATCAAAAAATGTATTTAACCCTACTGTTACATTGTTTGCACCTAAAATTACTGGATTCACATTATCTACCACTGTTACTTTTCGGCTAGCCGTGCTCTGATTACCTGAAGTGTCCGTTACAGTATATATTAGAGTGTACGTTCCGGCTTTATTGACATTTACAAAACCGGACACTTTAATCTTAGGAGTAAGATTTCCATCATTATTATCAGTAGCTGTGATTCCATCTAAAGGATTAAATGATTCTCCAAAATTAAGAGTAGAGTCTTGAACTCCAGATAGAACAGGAGCTACCGTATCAACCACTTTTACTATCCTTTTAACGGTAGTTTTATTTCCGGCAGCATCTTTAACTGAATAGGTTAAAGAATAAGAACCTGCTTTATTTACATTAACACTACCCGAAACTTTAATATTAGAAGTAAGATTCCCATCGTAATTATCAGAAGCGGTCACTCCAGTTAGAGGATTAAATGAAGTTCCTAGATTAATATGAATCTCTTTTACCCCAGATAAAACAGGAGCTACCGTATCTACTACTACTACTGTACGTTTAGCTATAGTCGTATTTCCTGCACGATCCGTAACGGAATAGGTTAAAGTATAAGTTCCCACTTTCTTCACATTCACAGAACCAGAAACTTTAATCTTAGAAGTCAGTCTTCCATCTTTGTTATCAGTTGCCGAGATGCCCGTTAATGGGTTAAAAGTACTTCCCACCTTAATTCGAGAAGGTTTAATACCTGAAAGAACAGGTTTTACGTTATCGCGAACAGTAATTATACGAGAAACCACTGCTTTATTTCCGGTATGATCCTTGACTGAATATGTAAGAGTGTATTTACCGGTTTTCTTTGTATTAACGGACCCAGACACTTTAATGTATTTTGTTAGTATCCCATCTACGCTATCTTTCGCAGTAACTCCAGATAAAGCATTGAATCTTGAGCCTATATTTATTGTTTTGCTGGTAGCTCCGGATATTTTAGGCTTCACAGTGTCTTTCTTAACCGTGATATATCGTTTGATCGTTGTTTTATTCTTCGCCTTGTCACTTACCGTATAGACCAGTTTATAAACCCCTGTTTTCTTGAGATTAACAGAACCAGAGACTTTGATGTATCTAGTGAGATTTCCATCTTTGTTGTCTTTTGCGGTTACACCCGATAACTTACTAAAAGAATGGCCTAAATAAACTATTTTACTACTGGCACCATAAATCGTAGGTTTGGTATGATCTGTAGATGCCTGTGTCATAACTGGCATCGACAAACTCCCCATTACTAAGCACGCTAATAATAATCCACTTCTAAGCTTTGATTTCATATACTCTCCCCTTAATTTGTATTTATTTTTAAATTATACCAAATATATCTATATAACGGACTACAAATAACAAAAAAATCACTCGACATTATCAGGAGGATAGTCCGATTTATAATCCAAAATACCTTAATGTTCTGAACTAATTAAATGAATGGCGAGCAAATTTTAGGAGAGTAATTACCGTTTACTATACCTACATCTTCTTGTAATTGGATTTGAAGTGGTTGGGGATTGAATCTCTAAGTTGGATTGAGATAACTTTACTAATCATACCAAGTATTTAAAACTTGATTTTACTGCTCATAATCAAAAGTGGCATCAGCTTTAAATAAAATGTGGATTAACTTTGTTGGATTCAATAAGTAGGGATTAAAATAAAAAAGGGTAAGGAGTTACCTCAAACTAATGGGTCTGGGTAGTATAATATACTCAGTTTCCTATTCATTTTCTATCGAACCTTAATAAATCTCAAACAGCCTTGTTGTTTCACTAAACTGCCGCAGTCGTATTATTAGGTTATCGAGAATGTTGAATATTTTTGGATGACCTTATTTATTTTGGTCAAATTATATAAGTAGCCAGGGTAGAACGTAATTGACTGTTGGGCTTCGACCCTACCTGTAGACACATGATTCAGGCTGGTTGGGACTCAGGTCTCGTAAACAAGTGAAGCTTTGATACTGCATGAAGGATTAGGGGTACTGGCAAATTCACAATTTTATGCAGGAGCATATAAAAAAACTCCTTCTAACTAATGAAAAATGCCTATTTAACAGAACAAACACCTTTGAAAATTTAATCTTTTTATTCCTAATAATTGAGTTATTAAAATTAAAGTGGGCACCTTTACTTGGTGCCCACAACCAGATATTAATATTGAAATTCTTCTTTTAATAACCCCAATACAACGGTATCATAATACTTTCCGTCTGCATAGGAATTGTTCCGCAATCGCCCTTCTATGACAAACCCGCATTTTTGATAAGAACGGATTGCACGCTCGTTTCCACTCCAAGTATCAAGCTGCACACGATTCAAATTCATGGTTTGAAATAAATAATGGATAAGCGTCTTCAGTGCATCTGATCCATATCCGTTGTTCCAATATTCTTTATTTCCAATTCCCATCCCAATCGTACAACGCCGTGAGACAATATTTATTTCACGATAAACAATAAAACCAATATGCTTTGAATTTTCCCCACGGGTGTAAATAGAAAATTCCCCTTTTTCACGTTTATCAAGTTTTTTAATTTCCTTTTCGTAAGCAGACTCAATCTGATCCAAGGAGACATGACTATAGTGAAATAAGTCAGCACCTGCTGCCATTTTTGCAAACTCTTCATCGTTTCGCCATTCGTATGATCTTTTATAATCTTCTAGCGACACAGGCCGTAGTTCAACTTTTACTCCAGTTATCAAAGGTGTGATCCCATCCTCTCAATTGTTTTTCATAAGTCTTATAGCCACAATCAATAAAATGATTTGTATGTGCCATACATATCACACCCTTCCTCTTATAGTCTGAAAATTAGTATATCATAAAAATAATGAAGATTAATAAGCTATTTTGATTTTTTAGAAAAAGATAATGATTCTTAATAACAACTGTTCAACTATACTGCCCTTTTCTTCAATACGAAAAGAGCATCCCCTTAAATACAATTCTGCACCATCTTTTTTTAAACAGTCTTAATCGTCTTATCATCACTTGTCATTCCAAGAAAATTAATAATTAGTATATAAAACGGATAGATTATCAAGCCACCTATCGCTGTAAAACCAATAACAGAATTAGGGGAATCTCCACCATAAGTTATTGGAAATAAGGAAGCGAATACATAAATAAATAGAACAAAATAGGGTACCCAAAGGATGACTGTCCAAAAGTTTGTCTTTCTTTCGCCCAACCACTTTTTTGTTAAGAAAACGAGTAGTATTGTACCTCCTACAATTTCAACAATTAAGGTTTCACCATAACATATTTACCGTACCAACTTCCCAATTTGTTAGTCTACTTATTCTATACACATTTAACACGAGTTCAAGAGGAACAAATACCATAATAGCCTATAGAATACTAAATACATTTAACTTCAAGAAATATTTCATAAATAAGCCCCTAATAATTTATTTCTTACTATATTTTTTGCCCCTTTAGTCCAAGAGGAAAATAGTCACCATTGGCATCTCAATATCTTTTTAGCATTTTAATAACAGTGTTATAAAACAACTATTCTTTAAAGATAAAACCAATAGAGTTGTCTTTTCCACCATACCATTTATCAGCTATTTCGGCTTTGGTTAAAGTAAATAAATCTTTTACAATATTCCAGTCCGTTTTATTTTCCGAGCCATTCTCAAAACTTAACAATGTTTCTTGTAAAGTATCGTTTTTTTGATAAAGTGCAGTCATTAATTACTGTATAAGAATCCTTCTTAATTTTTGTTGATCCAATTCTCCTATTTTCATGTTTATTCCTCAGTTCTTCAATATTCTTTCTTCAAAGGGCGGGATAGTTCCTTTTTTAGGAAAGTTATTCTTCCACTAACCTACCCCTTTAGCCGATAAAAAAGGACTGCCGCAGCACTCCTTCTTAATTCAAGCATCCCGTAAATTACATAAGGAAACACTCTTTATTCTTCTTTTATGAAGGTATTCACCAAAAGAAACATCCCACCTGATGATAGAATAAATCCGAATAATAAAACAGCCATTGACTTAATATAAACTTGCCAATTTTGTAATGATTCACTTTTAACCCTATACTGTTCTAATATCTGACTCGGATAATTGATATTAAAACTTTCCAACATAATCAAAAATCCAACTAAAAGAAATCCTATACCTATCCATAACGCTCTTTTATTTTTCAATATCGTGCCTCCTCCAATAATGTATATCTTTAAAATTATTCTAAATTTATATTTAGATTCCTATTTTAGATAACAATAACCCATTCAACAAACCGTTAGCTGCAAAACAAAATTATAAACGAACTGCTAAGGTAATCGTTGTTTTTGCCAACTAACGCATCCTACTTCAATAAAAAAGAGAAACCGTTATTCATAAATGGTCCATTAGGTTACATCCACAAAAACCATTATGAATACAATAAAACCAAACATTGATACCATTTTAAAGACTTCGTCGTGTTTAATATAGAAATATCCCCAAAGTGTTGAATCAATATTATAACTTGAACATGGTATGTTTTTAATGTTTGTCCAGAATAACCTTGAATTTGTTTATCCGCTCTATATAAGCCCCTACTCTTTTATAGGACAATATGATCTTTTTTTATTAGAAATATACTAAATTAATAGCAATATCTATTAATTTAAGTACAATACATTACAAATAACTGTCCCTTTAACACAAAAAGAAAGGCTGATTAACTTTTGTTGAAAAGGTTATTTATTATAAATTCTTTAAACATGAGATTAATAATTTTCCGTACCTTTCCATGTCTTTTATATAGTCAAAGTTTTCACATAAGCTATTATACATCCTAACAGCAACTGTGTTTAATTGAGGAATAACTGTACATGAACAGCCAGATGCCCCCAGTATTTGGTATGAACCTTCTGGTAAATGTGAACTCAATTCATTATAATCACAGGAAACCTCGTTATTTTTCACCCACCAAAAAAATCCAAATTTAGGTAAATGTTTAGGTAAAGTTTCAGGGCTTTGGATCGTAGTAACAAAATCAAAAATTTCTTTAGGGAGTATTTGTTTTCCGTCACATAATCCCTTGTTTAAATGCAGATTACCCCACATTGCCAATTCTCTAGCATTTACATATAAATTTCTTTCATTCCCGATATTTGAACCTAGTCTAAAAGTTGGATAGCTTTTAGGTGCATGTATATCACACACTAGCGTTTTTTTTCCTTCAGTAACCCATTCTGTATGTGTCCAATTTAAAGGATGAAACACTCTTTCTGTAAGCACTTCATTTACTGTCCTTCCAGTAACATTGAATAAAATTTTTGCTAATAAATCTGGCTTTTTCCCTTCAATATCTGTTCCTGCATTAAATACACGTTCCACTTTATTATTATTTTTCATTTTTAAACCCGTACATCGTGTTAATAAATGTCTAATAGTTGTTTCCCCAAGAATTTCTTTATCATATTCAAATAAATAATTGCTGATTTTATGATCAAGTTTTAAATAGCCTTCATACAATGCTATTGCTATTGCTAATCCAATATAAGTCACTCTTGTTGAGTAAACGTTAAACTGGGAAGCTATATCAATTTTTCTTGCTCCCTTTTCAAAATGATGCGTGCCTGAATACCATTCATGTACTATGCGGTTATCTTTCATAATTACCAAAGCAGAACCTGATGCATGCATTTCTCGTTTTATCTTTTCTGTATATAATGTGATATCTGTAAAAACACTTTTATTTAATGTTAAATTCATCTCCACACCCGCCTTTTTATTTCATAGCAAGTTTTAAATACGCTTCGCTAATCCCCCTTCCTAAACATTCTTCAAAATAATTCAAATTCCTTTATTCCACTAGCCTGCCTCTTTTGTAAAAAACTAAAATCATCGTAGCAATCTATCTTCTTAAAGTATTGAATCCTATAGTTTAAGTAAATCTTTCGTGTGGTAGCATACAAAAAAGACACCTTCCTACTAAAGAAAAGCGCCAGATTGTTGAAAAAAAATTATTTATGTCATGATTCACTGCTAGTTTGATAGTAAAGCAAAATATTTTTATGAAAGGGGATCTAGATAAAAGAAAGTTAATCAGATTCCTAAATAATGATTTCAAGTATGAAAATAGAAAGAACTGTTTGCCAAGGGTATCCAACCACTTAGGAGTGCACCACCGTCAGAATGGTTACCTGCAACAAGGTCACCTCTGTGTTGCGTAATGATTCTCTTTGAAATCGTCATTCCCAGCCCAGCTCCCCCAGTTAAACGATTTCTCGATGCTTCCCCACGATATAATGGTTCAAAAACTCGTTGAAGTTCATCTAAAGAAAAACCCCTACCTGTATCTTTAATGGTAAAGGTCACATTGTTGCCATTCTTATAGCATTCTACAAAAATCTCCCCATGGCAGGGAGTATGTCTGACCGCATTATCCAATAAATTGTTCATGGCACGCTCCAATAAGTGCGAATCCCCAAGGACTACACACTTCTCACCAAATCGGTGCATAATGATCGATACATGTTTCTGGTGAGCTAGTGGACTAACGCTGTCGATCGACCTCTGTAAAACAATGGAAAGGTCTACCGTATTTTCTTTGAATTCCATCTCCAATAATTCTGTCTTTGTAAATGTGAAAAGGTCCTCAACCAGTCGGTCCAATTGTGCAGATTTTTCCTTACAAACCTGCAGATACTTTGCTTTTTTTTCAGGTGAATCAGCAATACCTTGCTCTAAACCTTCCAAATAGCCCCGCAAAGCAAATAATGGTGTCCGTAAATCATGCGCAACTGCAGCAATCACAAATCTCCGTTCATCTTCCAATTCTACCTGTTTCTGATAAGATTTTTTCAAACTATCTACCATCACATGAAAACCTTTATGGACTTCAGCAATCTCTGAAATCTTTGAGGAAGGTAACTGGATATCCAAATCTCCTTCTGCAATCTGCCTAGCACTTGCGCTCATTTTCTCCAGAGGAATGAGAATATATCTTCGCATTGTATAGGCAACAATCAAAAAGGCCAATAGTAGACCACTAATTACTGCAATAATTTGAGTCATTTTTGAATTGGGTTGAATGCCGAGATTGAACGATTTTGTTTCAAGAAAATGCGCTCCCACATAAAATATCCATGGAAAAATCAGGATAATAAATAAGCAGAGAATGGTGAACTTACGAATACGAATGGTTTTCATTTTATTCTCCTTTGAAACGATAGCCTATACCCCATACGTTAACGATAAATTGAGGATCATTCGGATCAGCCTCAATTTTCTCCCTTAGTCGACTTAAATGGACACGAATTGTATGTTTGTCACCAATTCCTTCCCAAAATTTATTAAGTAATTGGTCGTAAGAAAATACATATTTAGGATGTTTTGCAAACAATTGCAGCAAATCATACTCTTTAGGTGTGAGTGAGATGGGCTGCCCATCCACAAAAACTTCTCGTGTCGACAAATCCAATGAGAGCCTTCCATAATTCAAGACCTTCCTATTCCATTCTTGCTGAGAACTGGAGCGCCGTAATACAGCCTTCACTCTTGCAACAATCTCACCCGGTGAAGCGGTTTTGACTATATAATCGTCTCCTCCAAGTGCTAAGCCGCGAATCTTATCTACATCATCACTTAAAGCACTCAAAAACAGAATCGGTACGCTGCTTTTCATACGAATCTGCCGACATAACTCAAAACCATTTTGTCCCGGCATCATTACATCAAGGACAATGCAATCAATGGTATTTTGTTCTAGGACGGCAAATGCCTGAGTAGTGTTATTAGCAGTTTTCACATAAAATCCTTCATTCTCTAAGAAATCCCTCAATAGTTCAACAATGCTTTTATCATCGTCAACAACTAAAATCGTCTGCTCTTCCTTCATGATTATCCCACCTTTCCTCAATGAACTCTCTCTATATATCAACCTAACAAATGAAAGTTGATTTTAGTTTATCATTTTTTTAATAAAGATAAAGTTTTCTAATGGATTGGGATTATTTTGTGATTGTTTTATACATTCATTTGAGACATTCAAAGGATATTCTTTCATTGTGGAACAATTAGCAGGCTTCACGCCATATTCAACTACTTTAAAGGAGGAATTACCAATGGATCACACTTTCTCATTCTTTCCGTTTGGCGCATTATTTTGCCTTACACTATTTTGTTTTGTAGCTGTCCGCATATTCTCCATACGCTATCGTTATAAAGATAACAGGCAAATGGACCTTCTTAAAGACCTAGTAATCAAGGGGGAACTGACCGAGACGGAATATCAGAGACTGATAAATCTGCTTACAAAATAAAGATACAAATGGTCTTAATTTATTTTCACGGAGGAAATATGTATGCATATCCAAATTGTGTTGTTTGATGGATTTGATTTATTAGACGCCATTGCACCTTATGAAGTGTTTACTGCTGCAGCGATGTACTTAAACGAGGAAGTAACCGTTAAACTTGTATCTGCTGAAGGCAAGCGTTTGGTAACAAGTGGTGTAAATCATTTAGAAGTTCAAGCAAGTGATAAACTTGATTTAAACCGTAAAGGAATCATTCTTATTCCGGGAGCATCGGGTTTTATTCATGATAATGGACCAGATTCGGTGCCTGTGAAATTACAACAAGCAACAGAAACAGAATTAAGTCATTTGTTAAAAGAAGCTATAATGAAGCCAGATATTTTGCTAACCACAGTTTGCGGTGGTTCTTGCATATTAGCTATGGGTGGTTTATTAGAAGGACGGCATGCCGTTACCCATCATATGGGAATGGAACTTTTAAGTGCCACAGGTGCTATTCCTGTTAACGCAAGAGTCGTTGACGATGGTAATCTCATCACTGGAGGGGGCGTGACATCGGGGATAGATGTCGCCCTTTACTTAGTTGAACGAGAGTTAGGTCCTCAAATTGCACATGCTGTTGAGCAATTATTTGAACACGAACGAAGGGGGACGATTTGGAAGGCTGAAGGAAATGTACCCAAAGAAAGTAAACATGAAAATCCAGTTGAAGCGACAATACAACCTTGCACTATTCAATCAAATGAAATATGGGGTTTTCTAGGAAAATGGGATACTACCATTTCCACCCCTATAGGAAAGCTTTCTGTATTAATAGATTTATCTACTAATGATGGACAAATAGTCGGAACCGCAAAGCAAGGAGAAGAGATTGTTCCTTTAGACAACCCTTCCCTTGAAGGGAAACAATTAAAATGGTCCATGACAATAACGAAGCCCATGCGTCTTACTTTAAAGTTTAGCGTTTCGATAGATGGAAACCAAATGGTTGGTGAAGCGAAGGCTGGTATGCTTCCCTCTTCAAAATTAATTGGACATCGTATTACTTAAAAGGAATTCTAGCAGGCATTATGCAATAGTTCCTTTTATGATTTCAGAAGGATGGATGAATTTTGGTTATTCATCTATCTTTCAATCTTATGGGCAGGGATTGCAATCGTGCTGTTTGTCCTGATTGGCGGCATGATTGAAACGATGTATAGAAATCTAAAAAGATTATTCTATGAAAGTACCTTAATAACAAACTAGTAGAAAATGTATCAATGTTAAATTGGTATAGCTGGGTTACCTTTCTTTTCATCATGACTGCTGTTTTTATTATGACTAAAGGAGGAAAAGCTAATGAAAAAATTCATTCGAATTGCTATTTTAATTATCCCAATCCTATGGGTATTTCATACTCTTTCAAAGAATTTTATGGTCGATCCTACTTTTGAAAAATTTATTTCTAGAAAGGATCTAATTCTGACAAATAAATCCCTATGGATAGTAATGATTCGTATTCATATTTTGCTGGCTATTATTGCACTTCTCACAGGTCCATTAGGTATGATAAAAAGAATACGCATAAAATCTATCAAGTTTCACCGCTGGAATGGCCGATTATATGCTCTGTCTATCATAATAAATTTCATTCCCGGTGTTTATGTCTCTTTCTTTGCAACAGGGGGATGGCCAAGTACAATCGGTTTTCTAATTTTAAATACATTATGGCTCGGCACAACTATCCTAGGATTTTGGTATATCAAGAGAGAAAAAGTAATCCTACACAGTCAATGGATCATTCGAAGTTTCTTTCTTTCCTTTGCGAATATGACTATATATATAATCGTAGCCATTACTCATAATGCAATGAACTTCCCCTCTGGAAATGCCTATACGATAGCAGTATGGTTATGTTGGATTATTAATCTTTTTATTGCAGAGATAACAATTAGACAAAACATTCTTATAGGAAGGAAATAATTGCAAAAGTTAAATCATATGTTAAACTACATCATTCTAGTCAAAGCTTGAATATTCATCCCCCATAGTGTTTTCTAACATCGACAAAAGGATCCTAAATTAATAATGAGACGGTCAACTAACGAAGCATTTTTATTTTCATATTTTATCTATATCTTGCCTTTTGGGCTAAAATAAGGACCACACCAACCTGTTTCGTGTGTTATTACAAAAGTCCAACGAAATTGTTTGTCCACAATGTACATATCTATATTGGTTTCATCAGTTAAATCATCGGTGTTAAACATCGCTGCATTTTCAAGAAGTAATGCGTAATCAGAATGTTGAAAGAAAACATAGCATTTATTTTTCCTTACATTGTTAAAAGCCTCTGCAGCTTTTTCACCTTCAATACAATCCTTCTTTTTATAACTGAAAAGATGCTACAGATAGCCACCAAAACCACCATTATCTAATAAATAGCTTATTTTTCCTTATCGCTTAGATGAATGGCGAAATTATTTTCCCATTCATTTCGTAAATACGTTCCCCACTTCGGTATTTCGATTACCTTAATGTTTTTATTTTTAAGTGTATCTACTATATCCATTTAGCTATTTACTAGCTTCATGTAAATTCCCTGAGTTATTAGGACACCTAAACTACAGAGTAACAATGACCATTTTCACTCTGTTAGTTGGTACGCTAATGCTTGCTATTTCGTCTGTCGTTAAAGTGAATAAAACTTTTACAAAATTCCATTCCAATTTATTTTCCGAATCAATATCAAAACTTAATATTGTTTCCTGTAAAGTCCTGTTTTTTGATAAAGTGCAGTCATTGAGGCTTGTATAGAACTCTTCCTATTTGTTGTTGATTCAATTCTCCTAGTTTCATATTTATCCCTCATTTCTTTAAAAGGTAGGAAAATGGTTCATCCACTACACTGCCCCTGTATAAATATTGACACCTCTAGGTGAGTAATTCTTTTATGTTTGCAAGAAATCCTTTTTGCACTAAATTGCCCCGTTTGTTCAATAAGAAAAGCCGCCAAATTGGCAGCTGGATTTTAAACTCTTTGCCCCCTTTAGATTAAGTGTATTTCATCACAAACTTATCATAATTTAAATTTTTTTATAAAGGAAATGCGGCCAGTTTGTAACATTAAATAAAAAAGCTACTATGATAGTAGCAATTATTACGTATTAATAAATGGTTGGAACCATTCCTCCATCCATACGGATTGGAGATCCCTTAAATGCGGATGCATATGGACTGCATAAGAATACAGCTAGTCTGCCTATTTCCAAAGGTTTAATAAATCGCTGAATTTCAGATTGAG
Organism: Heyndrickxia camelliae; assembly: GCF_002844575.1. Lineage (GTDB taxonomy): Bacteria > Bacillota > Bacilli > Bacillales > Bacillaceae_C > Margalitia > Margalitia camelliae. The sequence goes on along the minus strand of NZ_PIQO01000005.1, from coordinate 162,113 downwards.
GTAGATTTTTCATCATAAAATGTCTTTCTTTTTCTGAAAAAGACATTTTATCATTATTATAAATTCCCTCAATAATTTGTTGTACATTTTCCGAAAGCGTAGGTCCAGGCATAATCGTATTGATTGTAACTTCGCTTCCTTTTGTTAATTTAGATAAGCTTTTGGACAATGATAAAAGCATGGATTTTGTCATACAATACTGAGGCATCTGCCCAGAAGGCATTACTGCTTCTTCACTTGCAATAAAGATAATGCGGCCATCATTATTCCCCAACATTTTCGTTAAATAATATTTGGACAATCCATTAGCAGCTAATACATTAGTACGGAAGTATTTCTCCCATATTTCATCAGTAATATCTTCATACTGCATAATTTCATATATTCCTATGTTGTTCACTAATATATCAACCCTGGGGAATTTTTTAAATAATGCCTCTCTTTGTTGGGCATCAGTGATATCAGCTGTAGCATTCTGGGGAGAAGTTGCTGGGAAAGTTGATTTAATTTCCTTTACTGTTCGTTCTACCTCTCCATAATTACGTCCATTTATAAGGACGTTCACTCCTTCTTTGGCTAGTTCTATAGCAATTGCCTTACCTATTCCTCTAGTGGAACCTGTTACTAACGCTGTTTTATTGTTTAATCCCATTTCCATCCTATTACTTCTCCTTTACGTTTCATCAAATTAAACGGTTTCAGTTTATTGAATTTATATTTACATATTCAGCACGCCAATTTAACGGGGTAATACCTTCCCAACCACGAAAAGCTCGATAGAACGAGCTCTGATCTTTATACCCTACTAGAAAGGCCACTTCTTTAATATCTAAATAAAGATTGGACAAGTACTCTCTTGCCAGTTCATGGCGGGCTTCTTTCAACAACTGTTTGAAGCTAGTTTGTTCGTCATTCAGTCGGCGCTGTAAGGTACGTTCGCTCATTCGCAATTCACTTGCTACATTTTGTATTTCTACTCGATCTCCTGTTAAACTGCGTTTCAATATCCACTTAACTATCTCAGTCATAGAGTGACGACGTCGCTGTTCGTCCAACGTTTGGTTGAGTATGGGGGTTAATATGTCCAGTAATTCCGCATTGTAAGAAACAAATGGGCGATCCAAATCTTCTCTATGCAATGTCAATCTGTTGCATTTTTCACCAATTTGGATAGGACAACCAAAGTAATCTTCCATTCCTTGTACTGGATTCATGGTATGTTTAAACTCTACTAAACTCGCTTTTAAAGGCACACCCGTACCACGTCTCCCAAGCTCCAGTAAAAATGCAAGCGTAGTTCCAACAAGCAAAGGTGGACCTGGTTGATCAGTATCCGACCACTCCACTTCGATGATACAACTTCCGCCTTCCTCCACAATGCGAATATTTTCAGGAGGACACATTTCTTTATACCGAGCCATTCTATTTAGAGCATCCCGGTAGTCACGAGCATGGTAAGCTGCCAGTACAGATGGTGGATAATGAGATGGTTCAAATACTTTCGGAAGCTTAATTATCGCCGCTTCCATATTACCGACAAGATCAGAAAATGCTTGCCATATTGCGAAATATTGCTCAGTAGTAACAACAGATTCAGTGATTACCGTAAGTGGCAATTTCGCTTTCCTAGCTACAGCTTGAGCCGTAACTCCAAGTTGATACAGTCCTGCCCAAAATCCATCCGGTATTTTAATACGAGGATGTTCAGTCATATATTACACCTCTCATCTATTAACACATGAACGTTTTCAAAATAAACGCAGATAAATTTGCTAACGGAACAGTTATTTCATTTTACTTATATAATCCGCTTCTGTAACTAGCATAAAACGACAATACACTAGCAATAGACGTCAAATAATGAATGAGCTACTAGTATTCAGGCTAACCTTCATTAGAATCTCTTGAATTTGAGCCCTTTCATTATTATTTATTTAAAATTATTTAACAACTAATTTATTTTGTATCAAAGTCCATACAACTGCATTAGCTACTCTAACTTTAGCCCAATAAAAAAAGACTTTCCCCCTTCACTGATAAATTTTCACCATATATAAAATCAATATTTTTATTAAACAAGTCTGCCCCATGAAAATAAGTACTATTTTCATATACAATATTCACCGTTTCAAGTTGGTTAGATGATTAGAACTAGACACTCTGACTTCCCAGGCATATAGATGACCCACTCCTTATGGTTTAATTACAAGTATTTTATCATCCTTGTTCCATTATCCTGCCCTGTTAGCCGAATAAAAAAAGCCACCGAAATGGCGGCTGGATTTTAAACTGCACCCTTTAGTTCAATTAGAATAAAAATTACTTACTTTTTTCTTTATTATCAAAGGCATTTACAATAATGAATAATAATAAAACGGCAACAGTTTCTGTTTTCAATGGTATTGTAATGCTATTCATAGCTTCATCTACCATATGCAATGCTAACCAGGTAAATGTGCAATCTATTAACATTCGTGTAAAAAATGATTTGTATTTTCCCGATACATATTGGGATAACAATGTGATTAAAGTAATAGAAATTAAATCCACTACACCGCCATAAAGAAACAACAACAATATAAAATTTATAAGAGAGTATGGGGATGTACATCGTACTCCGAATAAATTAAAAAAGCCTACAAATCCAAAAAATATACTCCCAATAACGCTTTTTCAAATAAACCCAAATTTCGAAATCGATTTTTTTACGGTTCATTACTTAGTTACATTTCCTTTTTCATTAACTTAAAAATTAATAGCATATTAAGTCCCAACGTTATAATACACATACTTATACTTTTCTGCCCCATTTGTTCATGCATTCCTTATTCAGTAATGCACCAGTTTGTTGTAGAAGCAAAAAACTTAACCTTCATTTATCACACCATATCTTCTGTTGTCCCCCATCCAATTGCTTACATCGCGCCATTTAACTTTTTTAGATGCGATCCAAGTAACTTCATCATCGTGGCTAATTGGTTTCCAATCATAGGCATCTGCCCAATAGAAATTACCATCTTGTAATAAGAGGATAGCATCTAAGATAATTGAATCGTAATTTTCGGGACTTGGATTTAAATGAAAATGTGTTACTCCTTCGAATAACAATTCTATTGCGGATGGATTATTGAACTGTCTCTGAAAAAGCATTCGTATATTGGTATCAAGTCCTAATCCAACTCCCATAGACAGGTCTTTGTCAACAAAACTTTCAGTCCACATCAATAACTCTTTTAAACAGCTATCGTGAAAGTTACCAAACATTTTAAGTAGCTTATTAATATCTTCATTTCCTTTAATTTCAATCCATTCCATATTAGCACCTACTAAAAACTGATTATTTCTTAAGAATTAAATAAGTTTCAGAATCAAAACTCCTTTACTGTAATAAAAGTCGTCTTATTTTAGACAAATCCTTCTTCAACAAAGCTGCCACGTTAGTCGAAAAAGCCACCAAATAGGCAGCTGGCTCTTTAACTATTTACCTTTAATTTAAGTCTATTAATTCACATAAAATAATTTGAAAACCTACATTCAATGTAGAAATGTTGCTCCATTTTTTGTATAAGGAAATAAGAAACATGCTTATGAATTAATACCTGTGTTATCAAACTAATTATTTAAAGCCATATTTACTGATTCAATAGCGTGAATAAACGTTGTATCGAACAAAGGAGCATCTGAGTCTTCTGGTTTTACTAACAATCCAATTTCTGTACAGCCTAATACTATTCCTTCGGCTCCATTATCAATTAAATTCTTAATAACTTTTTTGTAATACTCCCTTGATGATTGTTGAATGTTTCCTAAACACAATTCTTCAAATATAACTTTATTTATTATTTCTCGTTCAGAATGATTTGGTATTAACACCCTTATACCGTTTGACTCTAATCGAGATTTATAAAACTCTTGCTCCATAGTATACTTAGTACCTAATAATCCTACCGTACTAATGTTTGATTTTTTAATTTGATTTGCTGTTGCTTCAGCTATATGTAAAATGGGGATGTCTATTTTTTCTTCAACATATTCAATTACTTTATGCATTGTATTTGTACAGATAACAATAAAGTCTGCTCCACCTTTTTCTAATGAAAGAGCAACATCACCTAAATGTTTACCAGCTTTTTCCCACTCGCCCTCAGCTTGATAGCGCTCAATCATTTCAAAATCAACACTATATAACAAGCATTTTGCTGAATGTAAACCACCCAATCTATTTTTTACTTCTTCATTAATAATTCGATAATACTCAGCTGAAGATTCCCAGCTCATTCCTCCAATTAATCCAATTGTCTGCATAAAAATCCCCCATAACTATATCTATTTCGATACATTATATATAAAGTTTATTTATATTATTAATTAGCTTTTTCAACTAAAATGCCTCTTTTGTTGAGGAAAAAATAGGATTTCCCTGCAACCACATTGTTCAATACACAAGCTCCAGTTACGTTAATAACAGACTTCCCCACCAGGCAATGTAAACACGTCAAATCCATCGTCCCCTCGTAATGCCCATCCCTCAAAATAAGAACTAGCGTGAAACAATTCAAGTGATAGATTATCTTCAAATTCCATCACAAATAATAACTCTCGATAATAAGAAATGTTTACTATTTTCTTAGAGAGGAGTAGTTCCTTCACATTGTTATAAGAGAATTGTTTTGGTGCAGAAATACAATCCGTTTCACCTAATAAAATTTCATCACCTTTACGAATTCTCCAATAAGAGACCCATTTTGAAAAATAATTCCCAAAGGAACTTTTTCTTCAGTGTTTACATTTATTACAGCTTGATTGATGAAATAACTATAATCAATTTTATTTAAATTCCCATCTGACCAACTCCTGAAAAAACATTTCTTAGTTTAATAATTCCACAATGAGATATGCAATTCCTTCATGAACTACACGCCCGTTTAGTCGAATAAAAAAAAGCGACCAAATTGGTAGCAGGATTTCTAACTCCTGCTACCGTTACTTTAATATAGGTTACGTTTTATTTAGTTAAATTGAAGAGTTTATCCTCGTTAGCTTCTATCAACTGATTTACTTCATATATAGCATAATAACCATCTTTAATAAATGGGTTACTCTTCTAGACTAGTTGCTTCTTCAATGGTATTACAAAGTAATATTTGTATAGCCTTGTCATTATCCTTAAAAGGCCCATAAATAAATAGTTTTGACTCTTTTTTTATCTTTTGCCAGCAAAATCGCTACAAATTTCCCCATAAACCCCTTTTAGTTTTTGATAATATTAAGAATATTAAATCCATTTTGTGTTACACCTAACTATAAGCAAGAAAATTCTTTAACTAATCTGTCTCTTTAGTGCAATGACAGCTTTGAACTTTAACTCTTACTTCTTTTGGTTAAATACAATCTTTCAAAACTTATCTTATCTTTTCTTTTGTTTTAGTAATACTGCCCAGTAGTGATAGACACCTTATCACTGTTCTTCTCTAATATGGCATGCTCCGTTATATGGAGTATCGACTCTCCTTCTACCAACTAACATTAATAGTAACGATCCTATTAATAAAACAGTGAAACTTTGAAGTACAAAGGTATAATTGGTACTGATACCTAATATCCTACTTGACATAGTTGGTCCAAAAGACATTCCTAAAAAATTTATAAGATTGTATATTCCCAACCCCATTGAAGTTTTGTCTTGCTCTACATGAAGTGGTATTTCTTGGTTTATAATCACAGTTAATGTGCTATAGCATGAATAAATCAAAAAAAGACCTAAAGTTGCAATTATAATGGAAGTCATGCCGAAAAATGAGAGGGTACAAAAACTAATTAATTGAATCACTATTGATATAAACATTAACTTTTCATTGCTCATAGAACTAGCTAATTTTCTTATCAGTAAGCTGAATAAAAATGAAATTATAGAACCCATACAAATGATAAAACCTATCCGTACAGATGATAAATGAAATGCTCTATTCATCAATGAAGGATATAAAAACAAAATAGCAACCATGGCAGCATTATTAATAAAGCTAATCAAGAGTAACTTATTAAAAGAAAAATATTTCAAAACTGAAGGATCAATAAATAAAACTTTTCTTTTCTTTTTACTATGCAAACCCAACAAAAAAAGAGAAATTATAGTTAGAAAAAGTAGAAGGCTATTTAGTTTTACACCTAAGATGAATGATGTAACAAATATGACTAAATAGAACAAACCTAGAATATCAAAAGGCTCGGTTATCCTCTCTTTGCTGGCATATCCGGAGGGAAGTAGAGTGTAAATACCAAAAACCGTTAGTAACGTCAGACTTGTTAATAAAAATAAAGAGTGCCATCCCCATGTTAAAGAAAGTATCCCACCAACTAAGAATCCTAAGCCAGAACCTAGTGATAGACACCCTCCTATCAAGGCAAGGGCGAAATTACGCATAGATACTGGAATAAATTGATTGGCTGTAATCATGGAAAGAGCAATAAATGAGCTACCACCTATTGCTTGGATAATACGAGCTGACAATACCAAAATATAACTATTGAAGAAATATCCTATTAAAGAACCTAAAGTAAACATTATGACTCCAAATAGCAATAGATTTTTAATTTGGAAATAAGAAGCTAGCTTGCTGTATGTTACCGATCCAAATGTTATGACCAAAGTGTATGAAATAACTATCCAACTTATAGCAGAACTTGTAACATTCAAGTCTTTAGCCATGTCTTCTAGTGTTACGTTAAATAATATTGAATTCATTACACCTGCCAATACGATTAAACATAATGTTGCTATAAGCTTATTCATCTTGTTTTTCATATAAATCACCTTATTTTTATAGTCATAAAACTTTAGAACTATTAGCGAGAAAAATAGGCTACTTTATAACGTAGCCAAAAATCCGGGTAAATATTGATTAAAAGTCTCCTTATTTAAAGAAACATATTTCGTTACCCCTTCTCTTTCGATATGCACCAGATTTGCTTCGGCTAAAATTTTCAAATGATAAGAACCATTTGATTTGCTTATTTCTAACCTCCTTCCAATATCCGAGCAACGTGGGCGATTTTCATGATGAGATAATATACGGATGATGTTAATTCTTTTTTCATCTGCTAACGCATTAAAAATTTTGATCCTTTGGTTATCACTCAATTGTTCTAAAGTCATAAAACTATTGTAAAAATAAACAAATATATTGTCAATACCTAAAATAATTTTATTATGAAGATAAATTTTCTGTGCTATTTCAAATAAAATATAATAAGAATGAATTGCTGTTACAATAAATCTCTCTATAAAAACATAGATTCCATCATTTTTAATTCCATTAACTATTCTTTTACGTTTCCAGTTATTTTATTTTAGATTTGTATTGATGCAGAGTGAAAATATTTTAAAAATACTTATTAAATCTAAACTTCCCCGTTAGTCGAATAAAAAAAGCCACCAAATTGGCAACTGGATTCTTGCACCTTTTAGTTGAACAAAATTTATATATTTTAATGTACAGTTATTAACTGCATTACAATAATGAATCAAAACCTTGAATATTTTAAAAAGATGAACAAATTACAATATAAGGCAAGAAATTATGTTAATATTTTGTCATATATTGAATAATTTCATGTGAGATTTTTACCAAAAAACTAAATTCGATGGAATATAAGGCATGGATAAATTAACTTTAAGGTTTGCTAGATTATCTTGCTATAAAATATAAGGAGGGGCGTTCCACAACAGGTTTATTTATGAAGCTGGTTGAAGAAGTTGGTGAGGTAGCTAAAGTGTTGAATAAAATAGAAGAATAGCGGAATTTCCTCATTAGAAAAAGAATTAGCAGACTTCATACATTATTCTGTTGCAATAGCAAGTATAAATAATACTGACTTATCTAAAGTGATTTTGGAAAAAGACATGATGGCTGCTATTAAATACAAACAATCCCCTAATTTAGAAGAGTTCCTAAAGAGGCAACTACTTAATACTATGTCCTAAACCTGTCCTGTTAGTAAAAGAAGAAAAACACCACCATTCAGCAGCTCAGTACTCTTTTTTGAAGGAGATGCAAAAAACAAGAATCAGTTTAAAATCCGGATTACTGGAAACAATATAAATTCATTAAACTAAAATATAATGACTACATATATTTATATAGAAAAACTAGGAGGTTAAAACAATGAAGATTAGGTTAGATTGGAATAGTAAAATGGCATTTTCGAGTATAACACCCTCCGGTCATGAAATAAAAATGGATGCTGCCGAAGAAGTTGGAGGATCAAATAATGGAGCGCGGCCAACTGAATTACTCCTTAACGCAGTAGCAGGCTGTACAGGAATTGATATTATCTCTATTTTGACAAAAATGCGATTGAACCCTACTAAATTTTACATGGATGTGGAAGGTCAGCGAGCAGACGATCACCCAAAAAAATTCACAGAAATTCACATTCACTATTCATTAGAAGGAGACCTTCCCGAAGAGAAGGTGGTTCGTGCCATTCAGCTTTCAGTAGATAAATATTGTTCAGTAGCCCATTCATTAAGTGCAACTATTCGTGTAAGTTACTCCATTAATGGCACAGAAACAAAATCCATTTAAATCGTTAGGAAAGAATATGCACTCCTGTATTTAGGAATGACAACGCCTATAATTAACGTTTGAGAAGTATTTTAAGCACAGCTTTTCATTATGGTTATCATTTATTTAAATAGCCTCCTGGTAGTTATGTTTGTGCCCTTTTTGCCGCCAAGCTAGGTCACTCTTATCTTACCAAGGGGCTTTTTTATACTCAAACCGCATATTTTTTCATTCCAGGAATAGCTGCCCGATAATTAAACAAGAAAAAGAGACGCAGTTGCGACCCTTTTCATCGTTATTCAAAGGGAATATGCTTATACATCCAAATTATTAATAATAGCTAATATTTGATGATCCGTCCATTTGCCATTAATCTTTAGATTTTCTTTCGCTATACCTTCTTTTTTAAACCCTACTTTTTCTAATACACGAATAGATGCTATATTGTCAGGCATAGCTCCCGCCTCAATTCTATGTAGCTTTAATTCTTTAAAAGCAAAGTCTACGACAAGTTGAAGAGCTTCTGTTGTATAGCCCTTTCCATTATACTCTTTATCTAAAGTAAATCCTGTATAACAGCTTTGTAGATCTCCCCTAGCAATTTGAGTTAATGAAATATCTCCGATAAGTTTATCATTTGCTTTCAAAAAAATTCCAAAAGCATATAATTGCCCTTCATCTGACTTTTTTAATGCCCGTTCAATGCGTACTTTTTGATGTTCTTCTGTATAAAAGTCTTCTGGGAGCAATGGGCTAACTTGTTGAAAAAATTCTCGATTTCTAATATGTAAGTTAGCTAATTCGCTGGCGTCCGAAGTTTTAAAAAATCGAAGATAAATTTGTTGACCTACTAGCTTCATAAAATCCCTCCAAAATCTTTTAATGCCATTTTATTCATCTAGCAAAAGTATGATGTATACTCCATTCAAGTAGAATTTGGTAGCACACAAAAGGTTATCTATTTTTACTAGCCCCCCACTATACTTCATAAAGGAAAGAGCGAGCATCTTTTGTTACATCAATGCACCTGTTAAATAATATTTGCATTTTTACCTACACAAAAATTTTTTACAGCAAATAATGTCAGTTCCATGAGTCTATTTTACTCTTTGAAACAATGGATGATTTTCCTCAAATTGAATTAGATCCCCTAGGTTTCCGTATAAATCCTTAAATACTGCAACAATACCATAGGGTTGTTCCTTTGGTTCTCTAATAAATTCTATCCCTTTTTCCAGCATATCATTATAGTCTCGCCAATAATCATTTGTTCCAAGGAATAGAAAAACTCGGCCCCCTGCTTGATTTCCAATAAAGGATTCACCTGGCTCTCGGATTAGTTTCCTATTTTTCTAGCAGTAAGGAGAGTCGGTACAACGAATAATACAAGGATAAATCTAACTTTCGATTTATACTCTTATGCAGATCGATGACGTATTTTAAATATGATCCACGCTATAAAACTCGATGGTAGGTAAGCAGACTTCCTTGCATATTGAAGGTTAACTGCTGCTCTTTAAAGACATGCCATCCACGATTTCTTCATTTGATTGTTGGGTCCTTATCCTCTTCTCATGCATCTCTTTTATATAATGGTATTGTAAAGGAATCATAGCAAGGAAAAATAAAACCAAAGCTGAAATAAAAGCTATCACAGCTAGATCCATTAACTTTTCCTCCTTAAAGAGTTATTAGTATGCATACGGTTGAAAATGCGATTGGATTCAATAATTCGGCAGATTTTATGCATTTATAGTTAAAGCCAAACTGTCCACCACAGAAGGACAATTTGCTGATTTGTCCATTTGTGGTGCCAGGCACCACATGGTATAATGGTTGTAAGCGCTGTAGTTTGTTGTGTTTATTTTTGCTTTTGTTGAGGAAGGTGTAGGTCAGCGTGGATCAGCAAACGGTGTTATCGATTATGGAGGTTATTCGTGATTTAGTTCCAAAATATACATCCATTGCCGTAACAAATAATCAGCAATATATTTATTATCAGCCTAGTAATCAAATTGATTTAAAAATTAAGCCTGGTGATCGGGTTCGTGAGGGAACGGCATCCCATAAAGCTTTATCCTTCCACCAAAAAGTTTCTGATTACATTGAGAAGGATGTCCTGGGGATACCATATTTCGGCATGTCTGTACCAATATTAGATGGTGAAAAGGTTAGGGGCTGTATAACCGCCATTTTGCCGAAGAAACCTCTCGAATTTCCAACTTCCTTTTTAACAATAAAAGCTAATGATCGTTGGTATCCTGTTTCCTTTAAAAACGTAATGTTCTTAGAGGCCTTGAGCCGAAAAACCAATGTTCACACAGAAATGATGGTCGGGGTGCATAAGCTAAACTTAACAGAGTTAGAGTTTTATCTCCCTAGTGATATGTTTATTAGATGTCACAGATCTTACATTATCAATATCCATTACATAGCCGAGATTCATCCTGAATCACATTCAACCTTTTTACTTTTAATGAAGGATGGAACAAGAATACCTGTTAGTCAAACGTACTCGAGTCAATTTCGTAAGATTCTTCATTTCTGATAGAAAAGCGAAAAAGCGCCTTGCTCATCGGCATACGGGTTTCATAGTCTTCGACTGAGATAAAGGAAACCGCATTGAGGTAGTTCGCGAGCTAATGTTGAATTAACGTAGGGAGGAGTCGGCCGATAGGCGTTGGAGCTAGACAGTGTCTATACTTGTTTATATTTTTTGTCTTCAAAGAACTTATATTTTCTTATTTCTTAAAAAAACAGTTTGTATCATTATATGCAAACTGTTTTTATTTTTCCCCATATCTGCCTTATGTTAAAAATATTCTGCTTTAAACAAAAATAAAGCCTTTTCATACCAAAACTAATGAATCCTTGTTCATTCATTGATAAAATTTTTAAAAAGCGAACAAAGGGTGACCGTAAATGGAAATAAATATTTCAAAATATATTAGAGATTCTCGTTTAGTTGACCGTGTGGTTACTGCTAGTGAGGCAGCTTCTTGGATAAAAGACGGAATGACATTAGGTTTAAGCGGATTTACACGAGCTGGTGACGCCAAGGCTGTTCCGACCGCCTTAATTGAACGAGCAAAAGCTGAACCACTACAGGTAAATATTTATACTGGCGCATCCTTGGGATCAGATATTGATAAATTAATGGCAGAGGCCGGTATGGTATATAAACGCATTCCCTTTCAAGCAGACAGTTCGATGCGTAAAAGTATCAATCAAGGCGAAACGCTTTTTGTTGATCAGCATTTATCCCATATGGCAGAATCTATTCGTGCTGATGTCCTTGGTCCTATTGATTTCGCCATTGTAGAAGCAATTGCTATTAGTACAGATGGGATGATTATTCCCACCACTTCTGTTGGCAATTCTTCTATCTTTGTCGAAAAAGCAAAGCAAGTTATTATCGAGATTAATACTGCCCAACCACAAGGTTTAGAAGGACTTCATGACATTTATGAAACAGGAAAGCAAGGAGAACGAAATCCAATTCCTTTATCAAAAGTCAGTGATAGAATTGGTACGTTAGGAATTCCTGTAGATACTGACAAGATTTTTGGAATCGTTTTCACTCATCAGATTGATTCTGCTTCCACCATTGTTCAACCCGATGAAGAAACCCAAACAATGGCTAACCATTTAATCTCATTTTTAAGAAAAGAGGTTGAAGCAGGCAGATTGACGAATAAACTCGCTCCGTTACAATCAGGAATTGGTTCTGTGGCAAACGCCGTATTGCATGGACTTATCGAATCAGAGTTTACAGATTTAGAGGTATATTCAGAGGTTTTACAGGATGCGGTCTTTGACTTGATTGATGCTGGTAAAGTAAGTTTTGCATCATGCTGTTCGATTACTTTATCTGATGACAAAATGAAACAGGTCTATTCAAATTTAGAAAAATATAGAGATAAGCTCCTGTTAAGACCGCAGGAGATTTCCAATCATCCTGAAATCATCCGTCGATTAGGATTAATATCCATCAACACTGCTTTGGAAGTAGATATCTATGGAAATATTAATTCCACACATGTTAGCGGCACTCATATGATGAACGGAATCGGCGGCTCAGGTGACTTTGCTCGGAATGCCCGACTAGCCATTTTTGTAACGAAATCGGTAGCGAAAAACGGAAACATTTCAAGCATCGTCCCTTTTGTTGCTCATGTAGATCATACTGAACATGATGTGGATGTAATTGTTACTGAACAAGGATATGTCGATTTAAGAGGATTGGCTCCTATGGAACGAGTTCCGCTTATTATCGAAAACTGCGCACACCCGTTATATCGAGATCAGCTTTGGGAGTATTATAATGAAGCAAAAACTAGGGGCGGACAAACTCCGCATGTCTTAGAAAAAGCATTCTCATGGCATATTCATTATAAAAAGAACGGAACCATGCTCGAAAAAGCACCAGAAATATTTTAATAGATAAAGCCTGCTATTCGTGGCAGGTTTTTTAAATTTGTGCTTGCAGACTCTTCTCTTTATCGATAAAAAATGGAGGGATTTTCTGATATTTGCGGAAAGTGAGATCCTAATCGAGGTCATTTGATAAGAACAACGGATTTCCTGTCCGCCAACTGTTTCATTCAAAGTTAAATCCTTAACAGACATAACTTCCAGCCCCACCACATTGTCCACAGATACACTGGCCCTGATGTTAGAGGAAGAACTATATAGGCGGACTGAAAAAAGCAGCAAGTGAATACAATTCCTGCAAAGCCCCAAATACCACTATATAATCCAGCCCTTTGGAACCAAAGGGAAAAGGTTCCCTTCCCATTCCATCCATATAGCGCTACCCCCAGCCAACCGAAAGCAACGGCAAAATACCCTGCTAAAAGCCCAAAGGAAAAATTAGCTTCCCAAACCTTTTTCAACATAACCTGACTGCTATTACTAATTTCTTTGCCTAGCATTGGCAGCAGTGTCAGTTCAGTAGAAAGGATTATGATCCACATACCTAATGAAATATAAAACATAGCCGCGCCAGTTTTTCCTGCCTTTTTTCCGAAAGAAGAACTGCTTCCGGCTAATCCCCCTAACCATAAGAACATACCTAACAGCATTAGAATATGATCAAACATCCATAGATCTGAATGTTTAAATTTATGATAGGCTTCCTCCCCAGCGAATGGGTCAACCAGAATAGGATGCAGAATGGTTCCAATCAATATGAAAACCCCACCGATGATAATCATGAACCCAAGTAATCGATTTCCAAGCATCTAACATCTTCCTTTTTCGCGTAAGATTTTATTATCAGCCTATCCGAAAGGGTCAATTCATATAATTAGAAAGACTTCGTTTTCCATATCCCTGCACGACCATTAAAAACACACCATAATATATTACACGCACAGTTAAAAATAGAAAGACAGGTGTTTATCCCATTGAAACCATCCCCGGTGTATGTTTCACCATATCTCAATTTACAAAAGTCAGCGATGTCCTTCGAAGAGGTCTTTCAGCATATTTTAGAATTCATGCAGTCAAATCCGAAAGGGAAATTCAAATTAATGGTGGGTACTGACTCACAGGTCCATAAATCCCATACTATTTTTATTTCAGGAATTGTCATACAGCAAGAAGGTAACGGGGTTTGGGCTTGCATCAAAAAGGTTCTGATCCCCAGAAAAATGACTCATTTGCACGAACGTATTTCCTATGAATTATCGCTAACAGAGGAAATTGTATCGTTATTTACTGAGGAACGGAAAAACAAACTAATCAATGTCGTCCTTCCCCATGTTTATGAAGGATCTGCCTTTTCCATGGAGGGCCATATCGATATTGGAGCTGGTAAACGTAACAAAACAAGCGAGTTTGTAAAGGAAATGGTAGCTAGAATGGAGTCCATGGGCGTAGAGCCAAAGATTAAGCCCAATGCCTTTGTAGCTTCTAGTTATGCAAATCGTTATACAAAATAGGTACTTTTTTATAAAGGCTGTCGCCAAGATTGTTGTCTTTTTCAATAATTGTATAACCCTTGAAATGGATAGAATTTGCGCTCTTTTCTACATTCCGTTTTCATTTAATGCAGAAAATTACGGTAAAAATCCTACTGCCGATTTTTACTCATATGTAAATAGCAACAGGTTAAAATCGGCTTTTGGATATTATACAAAGTTTAAGAAAAGAGCCTTTATAAAAATAAATACCTACATACATAAGTCTTTTCTTCAAGTCATAAAATTCTTTTAAAATAATTGAAAATTAAGCACCTTCCCATATTTCCACATTCCATTGACATTTCGCCTTTCGTTTTTAATAATGCTAGAGTAATAGATTACTTATGAGGAGTCTTTTTATATGCAAACTACAGCAAAAATCATTAGCCCTAATTTTGATCCGTGGGAAGCTTACATGGATGTAAAAGAACATGGGAAAATGACATTATCCAATATTGAGTTCACCACTACCACTCTTTGTAACATGCGTTGCGAACATTGTGCGGTCGGTTATACTTTGCAGCCAAAGGATCCTAATGCTTTGCCATTAGATCTACTCATACAGAGATTAGAGGAAATCCCTCATTTGCGAGCAATGAGCATTACCGGCGGAGAACCAATGTTTTCAAAGAAATCGATTGAAAATTATGTATTTCCTTTATTGCAATACGCACACGAAAGAGGTGTTCGTACGCAAATCAATTCCAACTTAACACTTGATACAGAACGATATTTAAAAATTGCTCCCTACTTAGATGTTTTACATATTTCACACAATTGGGGAACGCCTGATGAATTCATCGACATAGGTTTTGCAAATGCGCTGCGTAAACCAACTCGCGAAAACCGCAGAAAATTATTCGACCGTATGATAGAGAACAGCAGAATTTTAGCTGAAGAAGGCGTCATGGTCTCCGCTGAAACTATGTTGAATAAAAGAACACTTCCTTATTTGGAGCATATCCACCATCAAGTAGTTGAGGAAATGAAATGCGCAAGACATGAGATCCACCCAATGTACCCAAGTGATTTCGCTGAAAACCTTGAAGTTCTCACTTTAGCGGAAATACGGGCGGCCATTCATCATTTATTGGATATTCGGTCTGAGGATGTCTGGATGCTGTTTGGCACACTGCCATTTTATCCATGCAGTCCGAACGAGGAAGACCTAAAGCTCCTGCAAAGATTATATAAGAGTAAAAATGTGACCGTACGCAATGATCCGGATGGTCGTTCCCGATTAAACGTAAATATCTTTAGCGGGGATGTTATCGTCACTGATTTTGGCGATACCCCACCTCTTGGCAATATTCAGGATGATACACTTCCAAGCATGTTTGAAAAATGGATGGAACAACCAATTGCGAGGGCTTTGAACTGTCATTGTCCTTCTGTTCAATGTCTAGGTCCTAATATTCTAGTCAAAAACAAATACTATCCTGATACTGATTTCTCCACTAGGAAGTCAAGAATCTAAATAAGGCAGCCTTGTTGGCTGCCTATTCCTTTTAAAACTTTCTTATAATGAATGTGTCTGCAAGCAGTTCCCAATTCTGCGGAAACGGATAACCCAGCACCCAATAGCTCACACCTCTTAATCTATAGTTTTTGACGAGATTGAACTTTGCTTCTGCGCTTCTAGCATCCTCAAACCATACTTCATGTGTACGCCCCTGATTATCAGTGTATCGAAAATAAGGGGACTGCGCTTCTTCATCATAGTGGATTTCAGCATTATGCTGGACAGCACGCCTAATAGCCTCCTGCATATCAAATGTCTCCGCTTCCTGACCTTGGACATGCGGCAACAGCCAATCACGCGCATAAATTTGAAATCCCATAAAAATTTTATTTGGTGGAATTACAGAAACAGCATAATCAATAACACGTTTTATTTCATGAAGCGGTGAAATTGCCTGTGGCGGCCCCTTGCGATATCCCCATTCATACGTCATTAAGACCACAAAATCGAGGAGTCGCCCGTGAACAGGATAGTCATGCGCTTCCACTAGCAGCCCCTTTTGATTGGCACTCGTTTTTGGGGCTAAGGATGAAGATACTAAAAAGCCTTCACGATGGAGACGATCGACTGCTCTTTCTAAAAAATGATTATAATGTTCCCGATCGTCTGGTGAAACATTTTCAAAATCGATATTAAGACCCCGGTAACCTTTATTTTTCATCGTATTGATCACATTTGTTAGTAATGTTTCCACTAGGGTTGGATTGGATAATATCGTATGTGCAAGCTCAGTCCCCGCTTCTGTCGGAGAAAAATTGGTAATGCACATAATCGGGATAACCATGTTCGATTGTGCCGCCTGAATGGTTGGATTATCGTCAAGCGACTCAAGGGTACCATCCTCTTTCATTCTATACGCAAATGGACTTACAAAGGACAAATTATGGGCAACATCTCGAACTATTTGTCCTCCGGCTTGCCCATATATATTGGTAAATCCATTTACATCGATAACTGTTTTTGACCTTTGTGGGATTCTTAGTGTCATTCCTGGTTGAACTCCAGAGGGACTGGACATTCTATTGGTCTGCAAAATTGCTTGAACGGTAGTTCCATACCTCCCTGCAATGTCATTTATGTTTTCATGTTCCGCTACACGATGAAAGATTATTGGTATTGTTAACCTTTGTCCTTGAAAAATATTGGTTGGATTTGTTAAATGGTTAATTTGAGTAATTTCGTTGACGGTGATTCCAAATTTAGCCGCAATCGTTCCAATTGTATCGCCAGGTTGGACCCGATATTGAATATATGGATTCGGAATCAGAAGCGCTTGACCGATCACTAGATGATTTGGATTTTCCAGACCATTTACTCTGATGATGCGACCTGCACTAACACCATATTGCTGGGAAAGTCTCCATATTGAATCCCCGCTTTTTATCACATGGATTATCATATCCTATCCTCCTTCCCTTCCTCAAGACAACCTGTATCTTTAAAATTCGCCTTCAAAAGGTGTGAAAGGAATATTTAGTCGATTCTCCACAGTGCGGAGCCGTTGATTTATTCGTTGTAAACGACGTCTTAGCTGGTCTATTTCCCTATCTTGGAGATTATTTTCTCTTTCAAGCTGAGCAACTCTTCTTTGAAGCTGTTGCCATTGAGGTAATTGCAACAATTGAGATAATTGTTGTTGTCTTATGGAGTCCTCATAAGGATTAAATGTGGATGGATAATAATAATTGTCATAAGTATACATTAGGCATCTCTCCCATTAGTCTATTCCCTTATTAATTATGAATGGTTCATGCCTTATGCAACGGCGGTTGCCTAATAAATCAACAAAAAGTCATAAAAAAGGACCAAATCAGATGCGATTTGGTCCGCTAATGGGAGACGAGATTAAACTAAGTTTAATTTGCCTTTTTTAATTGTTTACTTCGAAGTTGGCCGCATGCCGCATCAATATCAGTTCCGTGTTCTTGGCGTACCACACAGTTGATTCCATTTTTCTTTAAAGTATCATAGAACGCCAATATCGATTCTTTTGAGCTGCGCTTATATTGGATATGTTCACTTACCGGATTATACGGAATTAGGTTGACATAGGTAAGATGACGTTTATCTTTTAATAATTTGGCAAGTTGTAATGCTTCTTCTTTATGATCATTTACATCATTTAATAAAATATACTCGAAGGTAATACGGCGATTTGTTTTTTCTAAATAGTAATCGATAGCCGGCATAAGTTTTTCCAATGGATATGCACGGTTTATCTTCATAATTTGCGTACGAAGTTCATTGTTTGGTGCATGTAAGGAAATCGCTAGGTTAACTTGTAAATCTAAGTCTGCAAATTCATAAATTTTTGGTGCAAGACCACTAGTTGAAACGGTAATGTGACGCGCACCAATCGCAAGACCCTTTGGATTATTGACGATTTTTAAGAAATTAACCAAGTTATCAAAGTTGTCAAATGGTTCACCAATTCCCATTACGACAATATGGCTTACTCTTTCACCATTTCCTGCCTCATCAAGGTGTTGCTGCACCTTCATAATTTGCTCAACAATTTCTCCACTTACAAGGTCGCGATTTTTTCTAAGAATACCGCTGGCACAGAAAGAGCACCCTATATTACAGCCGACTTGTGTTGTTACACATACAGACAAGCCATATTTTTGACGCATTAATACCGTTTCAATTAAATTTCCATCGTGTAATTGAGAAAGTAATTTTACCGTTCCATCTTTGGATTCTTGCTTTATTTGGATATTTAGGGTTTCAATATCGAAATTCTCTTCTAATAATTGAAGACAATCTTTATTAATATTGGTCATTTCTGAAAAACTAGTAACACGCTTTTGATATAACCATTCCCACACCTGTGTAGCGCGGAATTTCTTTTGCCCATGTTCTAATAACCATTCTGTTAACTGATCTATAGTTAATCCGTAAATGGATTGTTTTGTCATTTTAAAACCTCTTTTCGACAGCAGATTTGCAGTACTATATATTTTAACATGAATCTATGATGAATTTCTATTATCCTTCAAAAGTCTATTATAACAATATTTCATAGAAAATAAACACCCCAAATGATGATAAGTCTGGATGAAACGACCATTAAAAGTTGCATGAATGTAGGCACTTTTCATAAAATTGATTATAGTGTTATCTGTATTTATATATATTTTGTTTTTTCATTCATCCATTACTAAGAATGATCCATTATAAAAGAAAAGAGGTCATTACATGCGTATTATGCCTTTAGAAAAAAGAAAAGTTTCCAATAGCAGATTGGTTTTAGGTTGTATGGGATTGGGTGGTGCCTGGGACAACAGCACGATTTCCAATGAGGATATACTAAAAGGAGAAAAAGCCGTTGATGCAGCGTTATCAGCTGGGATTACTATGTTTGATCATGCCAACATTTACACACGTGGGAAAGCGGAAAAGGTGTTTGGCGAGATTTTAAAATCACATGGTGGTCTACGAGAAAAAATCATCCTTCAAAGTAAATGTGGTATTCGCTTTCAAGATGAAAATGGCCCAGGCAGATATGATTTTTCCAAGGAACATATCTTAAAATCTGTAGATGAAATATTGATGAGGCTAGGAGTTCAATACCTAGATGTGTTGTTATTGCATCGTCCAGACCCATTAATGGAGCCAGAAGAAGTAGCAGAAGCATTTGCTAAGCTCGAGCTTTCCGGAAAGGTACGCCATTTTGGAGTTTCCAATATGAATATGGGGCAAATTCAATTGTTGCAGGCATACTGTGATGTTCCTCTTATCGTTAACCAACTTGAAATGAGTTTACATAAGCTTGACTGGGTAGAGCAAGGAGTACTGGTGAATCAGCAGGCCGGACTAGGAACAAGGTTTGCGGAAGGCCTAATGGAATACAGTATGGTCAGTGATATCCAGATTCAGGCCTGGTCCCCATTAGCAAAAGGGATTTATACTGGAAATGAAAGCATAAGTTTGACCGAAGCAGATGTGAGAACAAAAGAATTAATAGAAAAAATGGCTCGTGAAAAAGAAACTTCTAGAGAAGCCATCATACTTGGATGGCTGATGCGTCATCCTGCTAAAATCCAACCTGTCATTGGTACGACGAGTCCTGAGCGAATTAAAAATTGTGCAGACGCTGTACGTCAATCAGAATTAATGACAAGAGAAGAATGGTATTCGTTATATGTTTCTTCTCGTGGGAATGTAATGCCTTAAGAGGTAAGCGTTTCACCTATAGTTTTGAGGCATAAGGAACAAATAGAAATAGCGTGTAAACTGATATCCGTTTTTACACGCTATTGCGGATTTTTTTCTAAAAACTATATATGTTGTTGGCCTAAAGCTCTTTCGTTCCTCTACACTTCTATATTAAAAGAATACTCCCCACTAATAGAAAAATTCACTGCCATAATCGGCAGCTCTAATAAAAAATCTTATTACCAAACCTCCTCTAAAGTTTTTCTGAAAAGCATATCAAGATTAGGTGTAAAGTCCGGTATATTAACATTTAGTGATTCTGTATATTTTCTAAGTCGTGAAATTTCCTCATCTAAAAAATGGTTTATGATCCCAATTTTCGGTTCAAAATCAAGTTCCTCTCCATTTATTTTTCTTATTAATAAGGTTTGAATTTGTTTTTTTAATTCTCCATCTGGTAATATATCCTCTAATAATTTCGGAAATTCTAAAGGTGGAAACTCATTATACTTTTCTATCCATCTAGCAGCTAAAACTGGTCTAAGTACATAAAAATATTTTTTTATTCTTACTTCTTCTCCCTGTAAGTATTCTCGAAAATTATTACTTGCCATATTTAAATAGTGATGTAAGCAGGAGTTTGGAGCAAAGATATCTTCACTAAGCTGTTTCATCTGGTCGATAGTTGAATATGCTTGATAATAAACGATACTAGATCGTAACCATTCCATTAATGGTGGGTTAGATTTTCTAAATAGCCTTAATGTTTTTGTAAGTTCCCACCCTGTTATATCTAACAAATCGTTTATAGGTAATTCAATAACATCTCGTTTCTTCCCAATTCCCATTTGATCAATTGTTAGATAATCTTCCTTTTTATGAACATATATAAAGCGAACATCATAATCGCTATCTTTTGAAGGAAATTGCCATGCCCTACTTCCTGATTCTACTGCATAAAGAATCTTCACATTAAAATCTACTTCTATTTTGAATAAGGATTCTAAAATGGTTTCTTTCAAAACTATTACCTCAATTCTCTTACTCTATTTTGATCTTATGTAGTTAGGTAAATTCAAACTATCCTCCTCCAATATAGCACAATAAAAAACTGGATATGACAATGATTCATGTTTTTTCGGGTAAATTTGAACCGTCCGTTTATATTCCAAAAGCTTCTTAGTGGTTCATTGTCAAACCAAGAAAGACGATGTTGTAACCAGATAAACGATATCGGCACATCCGGCCAAAAATGGTCATATATTTTACAAATCGTGGCCACTATCGAAATTGTGTTCTCACTCGCTACACCTATCTGTCAACCTTACCGCTGAACCGTTTGATTGCTTCCTCGGTCACCGGCTCGAAGAGGTTAACAAGGTTGCCGTCGGGATCACGGAACAACATAGCACGATTCCCCCACGGCATCGTGGTCGGTTCCTTTACCCAATCTGCAATAAATGACTTTAAACGTTCGTATTCGGCATCGACATTATGGACGCGGAATTCAATGATGACAGTGTGATTGCTGGCCGCTATTGCGGAACCAGCGCCGAACAGTGGCACCGTCTGCGAGTGGCCGATTGCCAGGGTGCACGATGTCGAAACAAGTTCGGCAAAGACAGGAGCGGGGCGTTCCGCCGAAACACCCAAGACTTTTTCATAGAAATTGACAAGACGATCCAAGTCATCTGTAATAATACGTACAGAAGCAAAATTCATGAGATACCATCCTTCCTATAATAAATTAATAAAATATCGTATCATATTATTTTTGGCCAGAACCAGCGATGCTATCGTAAGTTGCCAAAGGTTACAAAGGGCACATTTTCCCATTTAAAAGTAACCCGATTTGCGAGTTAACCGACGTTCCTCCCATGTTTAAAACTGTAAAGGCTCGATTTAATTCATAATTATTCCATTTTTGGTTTAACGACCATCTGGCTACTGTGCAATTGGTCCATAGTGATATGAATTCCTTTGCAATACATACTTCGCATTTGTCTCCCACTCCTTTACATTTACTTACTCCGATTATAAAAAAACACTACTGACAACAGTATGTCAGTAGTGTTGTAACATTTTTTTGGCTTCCTCACGAATCCGATTTCGTAATGATTCAGGCTCCAATACAATCACTCCCGCTCCCCAGCCAAGCACCCATTGTAGCAATTCGTCTAGTTGACGAACGCGTAAGACCACATCCAATCCATCTCGATGCTCTTCCATATCCTCCATATAATGATAGTTCGACTCTCTCACTTTATCTACGATGTCATGGTTAAATCGAAGGCGAACTCGTAAATTCCTATCATCCAAAGGAGTATATTCCCTTAAGTTAAAATGCGCCGGCAGTTCGAAACGTTCTTCCAGATCAATAAGTTCCGTCATTCGGGACAAGCGAAAGTGGCGAATGTCTTGGCGCAGATCACATCGAGCTACGAGCATCCACGATCCTTGAATGAGCACCAAACCATAGGGAGCAACGGTACGAACACTATGGTGATTTCCCTCGGAATCTGCAAGTCTTTTTGCATAATGAAAGTTTATCTTTCGCTCGTCTAGTATCGCTCGACGGATCTTTTCTAAATATTTCTTTTCTTTTGACGACGTATCCTGTTCATCGGAAATGAGCAAACGCATAGCCTTCAGTACATGTGAAGTTTCATTGCGAACGCTCGATGGAAGAATGGCCTCGATTTTGCCACGAGCAGCTTGAGCCCTGATACGATAATCATCATCAAATTGTTGTTCGATAAAGTCTATTCCAATCAAAAGGCTCACGGCTTCTGGTACCGTGAAACCGATAGGGGGAAGGAAATAGCCTTCCATTAAGGAATATCCAGTCCCAGGGGCTCCGATGATTGGCACGCCAGCTTCACTTAGTGCCTGAATGTCGCGGTAGATGGTTCGCACGCTAGTTTCAAATAGGGTTGCCAAATCTTCGGCACGTACCACTTTTTTACGTTGCAACTGCAGCACGATGGCTAACAATCGGTCTGTTTTGTTCATTTTTACCCTCCTTGAATGTTTTACAAAATAATATACTACATCTTAATGGAGAAGATAATTTAGTGACTATGGAGTGGAGTTGTTGGACCTATATCTAAATTAACTGTGAACCACTTGAACTCTCCCATATTATTTGTATAGTCATTCAATAAATAATTCGAAAGAGCAAAGGTCTTCTTCCCCTTAAATATGGTGATATTATCTTCTTGAAACATTTCGAATGTATTTAAAGAGAGAGTATTAATGTCTTCAATAATGTCGATTTCATCATTCCAACAATGAATTTCAATTGTATCCGATTTTTCTAATATTAGCGGACTCCAATAATCGTATTTTTCATTTACAGGTTTTGGAAAAGTCGAATTATCTTGTGTATAAATCGGTATGTTAAAAGCTAAATTATTTTGCACAAAAGTAGCCTCCAAACATTTTTCCTTATAATTCTGTACTACATATGTTACTAATCTGCCATTATAGTTATGTAACATCAGCTTAATATTTAACTGGAATCGCTAATGTTCCCCATTCTCTTTCTTGTTCAAGAGGTAAATTTCATAGGTTCCGTTTATCATTTCTTCCATTGACCAACCCTTATAATCAACATCTTCAAAAGGAATATCCTCATACATCTCTTTAAATGTATCGTATTTCCTAAGTTCCATTACTTGAAATTTTAAGGTTTCATCTTGTTCAGGAACCTTAATAAATTCAATCGTATCACCAACTTTGATTTTTCTTGTCTTCTCATCATTCAGCCGAACCTCCACCTGCTTTTACCCCTCTTTAAAAGCTTTAAAATATCCACTGTATAACCCCATTTGACGTAGCAATCTACTTCCCCTTCATTTTTCTATACACAATGATATCTTCTTATTGTTCTAACTTTCTACGTTCCTGTTAGCATATTAAAAGTTTTCAATAAAAAATGCGATAATCCTGTTGGATTATCGCACCTTTCGGTTTAAGTATTTTTTAAAAGATTTCTTTTACACTAAGTTGATTCTTTTCGGTTTGATGTACTTAGTAAAGATGAAACGCACAAGTGGACCCATAATAAGGATTTGTAAAGGTAATGCCATAATAAGATTTTTTCCAAACACAGACAAATAATCAACCAAGATAAAGTTGCCATTATATCCACTGTGCAAAATCATCGTTGCTAGTCCAAAAGCTGACATAAATAAAGCCATTCCTATTACCATGAAGGTTGATATCGTTAATATAGTATATATTTTATTTTTAGTATTTGCGGTAAATTTCAAAGCCAACTTTTTTGCGTTTGGACCAACCAGGAATAGGTCAAGGATTAGTGCAATAATAAAAGCAATAAAAAATTCTAATATTCCTTCATAGAAATTCACTTTACCAATCATTCCGTTCAGGTAAAGGTTATACACCGTCATAACTAATACCATCCCAAAGCACATAATAAAGCCAAAATACACACTTTCTTTCTTAGTTGTCGGCAAATTGAATCATTCCCTTCTTTTAATACTTAAATATTATAGATAAATTCAAAACATTTTCGTAAGTGGACAATTTGTGAACAAAAATCTTTGATTTTTTCTCCATTTCAAAATCATCCCGGTTATTCTTATTCAATAAACCCCTCCCGTTCGTCCAATAAGAAAATGCCGCCGAAATTGTCAGTTGGATCTTATGCATTGCCCCCTTACTGACAATCTTTTTACTCCTCCATAAACTAAGTTTTCCATGTAAAAGGACGCCTTCTTATTAAAGAAAAGCGCCCGTTAGTGGAATACTACTCAATTTCAAACTTAAAGAAAAAAAATGACAAACGCTCCAATCAAAGAGAGGGATGTTTATTGATGATTTTTAAATCATAAAGTTGAATTAATCATCTTTAGTGCATCGTAAGTTATAGTAATTTTTAAGTGTTCCTCTTTTATTTTATGCTTTCTTATATTAACTTCAGGAATTGTGTATATAAAACGGTTTTCTATCATTTCCCAAAGCATTTTTCTTGAAACGTTTAATTTCGCTTTAAGTAACTTGTCTAGGCGAAGATTTAATCTATATTGAGACTCAATGTTAATGAATATTTCTTCCGACAGGTTTTTATAAAAATCAATGGTTTCGCCATCTGCAATATAATCAATGTTAAAAATTACTTCCGCTTGATTACTCCTAATTATTTCCATATCAAACGCATATTTCCATGCTGTTTCCCTATCATTTCTTGACATTTTGTCAAATAAGCTTTTATCTATATCTATCGGGTTAATGCGAGAAAAAATAGTTACGTTCCATGTAGAATCACATTGACTACATTTATAAATTAACCATACATCTATTTTTTGTTTATTTGCATTCATTCTAAAAAGTTCACTACAATAAAATTCCTTTTTTTTCCCGCATTTATTACAGTTCCTTAGAATCAATGGTGTGCTCTTCGGCTTTATAGACCAATTAATTATATTTTTTGCATTCATAGAGTATTTTGATTTAAAACTCATCACTTTCACCTCGAGAATATTATTTAACTATTCCGAAAATTATTTATGTGAAAGTGTTATCTTATCATTGGTCTCACCCCTTTGATAAATTTACTTATAAGCTAATGAAAAATTCATTGGACTATACCTCACTTTCATTTAAGAATAACTTCACTCTACCAATATTATCCTATAATGTAAAATACATTTCTTCAGAATCTGGTCAGGTACTATGTGCAACATTGATCTTCAACTAAATTGCCACTATAGTTTTAAAAAAATCCTGCAAAAGCAGGATTTTAATCATCGAACCTAGTTTTAAATAATCAATTACTTTATAAAACTATAAATATACATTTTTAAATTTCATTTATAAAAGATAATAGCTCTAACTACTTCCAGAAAATAATCTCTCCAGCTTTTAGTTTGCATCTCCATTATTAACCCCCCCAAGCCGGCTTTAAAGATAATATTGCATCAATATACTGTTATAGAGGAAAAGGTTTCTCTCCGTAAATGGATCTTTCTTTCTTGCCATTACACTTCCTCCTTTTTATATAAATATACAGTACGAAATTTCAATTTCACATTAAATTAAATATGACTTTTGGTATTTTTAATTAAAATTTTAATGTAATAATAAGTAATTGATTAAAAATGAAAATAGATGCAATTGATAAGAAATTTTAAGGAGTTAAGTAAGGATAGGTGGATTATGAAAAGTTGGGATATCCAATAATAGTAGCAACAATTAAAGACGGTGATTATCGAGCGTTTAAAAATTTATTGAATGCCTTCCAATTTTAGAGTTTTGTTACCGAGTAGCTGGAAAAGCTTGTTATTTACTTAAATTGGAATTTGTAACCTTTGCAAAAGCAGAAGAATTTATTGATGCTGTATATCTATATGCAGCTACTGTTACACATATTATCTTCTCTCAGGACACAACAAAATTAAGAATTGATTCCCCTTGAATTGTTTTCACTTTATAAAAATGTGAAGACGCTTTTTAGAGGAAGAAATGAGGAAAAAATCTTGTTGCTCCTCTGTCGTATTTAATGGTTCGAAATCACTTATAGGTACAAAATTGTAGAAGTTATTTCCATGGGTCTATGGTGATATAAAATAATAATGTAATAAAAGCGAGGAATGTGAGTTCCACCCCCTTTTTAGCATATACAGGGATGGAAAAGAGGACAACTACCATATCCTCTTCATTATATTAATCCAGGAACTGTTATGAAGATCCTGAAGAATTTTATATAAAAAAGGATGTTTATCTATATAGATACATTAAACATGACTAATTTACCCTATAAATATGCGTAGACTTGTCCTAACATTCTTCATCCCCACTAAAAATATATGAAAAACAAAGAAAAACGTGAAAGGTTAAGTTACACCCTGTTCGTGTAGAACTGAAATAAAGCTCGATTAAAAACAACTTATAAACCAGTATTTTCCGGTGAATAAGAAGTATCTATTCTGAAAAAAATGCTCATTTTCTACCTTAGATCTTAAACAATAGCCCCTTTATGTCCATATCTTACAACCTTATATTTATGAGGAATGCTGCCCCGATAGTTCAATAGGAAAAGCCGCCGAAATGGCAGCTGATTCTTTAACCTATATCAGTAGGGCGACGTGCAATAACAACGTACTCTCGTCCCGGACGGTCAGGGGCTTCTCTTACCTCTTCCACTAACAGTCCTACTTCTCTAAGGGATTTGGTAATTTCCTCAAGATTCCTAAACCGCAACGTAGAGTCCGATGTAATAATAGCGCCATCATTATTAAAAACATAGGTCCATCGGAAAGATACCAAGGAGTCTCGAACATCTATAACCTCTACCCATCCCTCGACGAAACCACATTTGGGGACATCAACCCTTTGGTATGTGCTTTCCTTGTTCCATTCTAGCCACGCCTGTGACTCAGGCTTTCGTGATTCAAACACTAATCTTCCACCTGGAAGTAATACCCTCCGAATTGCTAACAGCGTCTGTTTCCACTCTTCATCTGTCAGAAAAACCTGAGAAACGTTAGCGGTCATTGTAACAAGATCAACTTTCAATGATGGAAGATCAAGAGCAGTACCTTGAATCCAATTAACATGATCAGACCAATGTTTTGTTTTCGCCACCTTTAATGACGCTTCAGCAGGGTCTAGTCCAATAACCTCTTTGCCTTTAGCTGCTAAACGACAAGCAAGAGTTCCTGTTCCACAACCAATATCAAGTATAGAATTTGCTCTGAACTCATCAACCATAATCTCGTAAGCATCTAAATCAGAACGGTCAGGGTCAAATGAGTCATAGATATGAGCCAATCTTGGGTTTTCAAATATTTCATCAGCCATCAACCTTCCCCCTATTCAATCAATTATTCGACATTAACTCTCTATTTCCTCTCCTTCAAGTAACTGCGCCTTTAACAACAATTTCGTTATGAAGCTAGCCTGTCCGTAGGCTTAATTAGAAAAAGCCACCAAAATGGCAGCTGGATCTTTAACTCTTGCCCCTTTTAGTTGAAGAAGGCATTGTATCAATTGGTAAGAAATCTTAAATCTGTTCGATAAATATCTTTTTCATCCATTAAATATAAAATTTTACCATTTTCATTTACAGGTTTATAAGTGATTACCTTTTGTCTCGTAAGGAATATGAGTAAAGCTTATCATTAAAAAGATTTCTTTTATTAAAAAAATTCTTAATAAGTTCACTTTCATTAACCGATATACTATTCTTTAAATCTTTCGTTCTCAATACAAACTCTTTTACTCCTATAAATTCTGATTCGGCAATTAAGTAAAATTGGGTTCCTTTTTTGTATCCCCTGAATTGCCTTTTTAGTGTATATAACTTCATTGAATACCTCTAAGCATTTTTTTGTCTATTTATCCAATTTTCTCTTGTTAATTTCATATTGATGGAGTCAATCCATTTCCCTTCAAACTCTAGATCGTTTTCATCAATTCCATATATTACAAAGCCAACCTTTTCATAAACATGCTTGGCTCTTGGGTTGAAGTCAAAAACACTTAAAGTAAGTTGATTAAGTGTAGTATTTTTAAATATATAATCAATTACAAGTGTAGTTGCCTCTGTTCCTAATCCCCGGTCCCGTCCCCTTGGACCAATAAGTATCCTAAAATTCATACTATGACTTTTTTCATCGTATAAATTGATCACTACCTCTCCCACTAGGATGGTCTGCGATTTGTCAACAATAGCAAGATCCAAGCGATCCGTTTGTTCATTTCTTGTAGTATACCATTTAAGAACGGATTCCCTATCGAAATCGGAACTGCTTCCTGTCAGTTTTAATACTTCGGGATCCCTTAAGCATTCCTCTATAAAAGGAAAGTCTTCATCTCTAAAAGGTCTAAGAACAACTTTCTCTCCTTCTATTAGTGGTTTAATACTTAAATCCACCATTTCGCTCACACTCCATTGGTTCAAATTAATATTTGCCCCACATTAGTCTGTTTTTTACAGCCGCCAGTTAAATTAATCACTTAATCCTACTTAAATTAAACTTTCCTTGCTACAACAATACCAAGTATGTTTCTCTTTACGTAAACACTTCAACTGTAAATCCTCCTGGCGCTTTAACATAGAACGTATAGGCATGTGCTTGTTGTGGAGGCTTTACTTCATATCCGTCTTCTTTTAAACGTTGATTGATCTTGTCAACTTGATCTTCATTCTCCTGTGGAAAACCAATATGAAAAGTCCCTGGATATTGAACATTTTTTCCTTTCATCAAGGTCAATACGAAACCTTCGTCATCAAACATAACTGCAAATCCATTCCCTCGACTTCCAACACATTTCATATCGAAATACTTTTCTAAAAAATCACGTGATGCTGAAACATCCGTAACGGTTAGATTTAGATGATTGAGTTTCATGGCGTACACCCTTTCCTTTTTAGTCCTGTACTATCTTATTACTATCATACAAGTGTAAAAACACTAAAAACAGGATTTATATTCTAAAGATTATAATTTTTTCTGCTGGGTTTAGTATCATGCGAAATACCTTTTTACGCATTCTCCATAGATTTCAGGTGTTTTTTTATCTACTTTTATCAATATCCCCAACACATATTGCCCGTTACCAATTCGATTGCTGGCAGTTTACAAGTAAAGTCTGGAACATTAAAAACGTAAAATTTTTATTTATTTGGTTTAGTGACTTCTAATACGTCTACTAAGTGAATAAACAATCAAAATAATCACATGCAAGGCAAACAATACAAAGAAAACATTACTGAATGTGGCACCCATTACTAGCTGATTAAAAGGATTCCATGAACTATTTCCTTCTACATCCACAGCCTTCCCGTATATCCCAATAGCGATAGAACCTGCAATAAAATTCTGCATCATTAATAAACCCATACCTATACCTGAATGTTCACTAGGTAATGTTAAAGATATCGATTTTGACATGACAATCATCATAAATGATTGACCGACATTCCCTATTATTAGAAATATCGCAATCAGTACGGCATTTGAATTGATAAATGTTGAAAGTAAGAAGAAGCAAACAATTAATAAACTGGAAGCAATAAAGAATAACGTTGATGTACCCTTTGAATCTGAAATCTTTCCACCTTGCCTATTTAATAAAGCAGTTACTGCTGCAGCTGGTACCATTGCTAAACCAATCATATTAACTGGGAGATTTTGAACATCTGCTAAAAACAAAGGAGTTAAAAAGAATAGTGAATAACCAATTCCTGTTACGAAGAACGCCAATAGTAAATACGAAATATATACTTTGTTTTTAAATAACTGAGGTTGAATAAAAGGAGACTTTGCTATATTAATTCGATATATAAATAAAACGAGCGCAACGATTCCTCCAATAAACCATAGTACATTGTTTGTTACACCTAGTAGGATTTGGGTTGTGGTTAGAGCTAACAGCCCGCCTCCTAACCAATCAATACTCGTATTCGTTCCTTCCTCATCACCTAAATACTTAAAATATAATGGCAATGTCAACAGAAGTAGTAGGGGGATGCAAAACAGCCATCGCCAGTCTACAACACTAACAACTAACGAAGAAACAATGGGCCCAAGTGCACTGCCAAGAGCAGTACCAATAAACACTGTCCCCATTGCAGTACCCCTTTTTTCAAGAGGAAAATATCGGATTGGGATTAAAGTAGCTGTAGCAGGAATTGTAGCTGCACCAGCGGCTTGTATACATCTTGCTACTAGCAAGAGCCAATAAGAGGTAGAAAAGAAGCCTAATAATGATGCAATTGCAAAGAGTAATAAACCAAAGACTAATAAATTTTTCAGCTTATATCGATCTGCAAGTTTTCCGTAAATTGCCGTACCAATCCCATATAAAAGTGTGTATGAGGAAGTAACCCAACTTACCTGTGAATTAGTAAGCTGAAATTCTTTGCTTATTTGTGGCAGAACAAAATTAAAAAGCAATATACTCATTGATGAGAGGGTTATAGTTAACATCATGATAATCAATAATTTTTCATTCCCTTGTTTTTGTAACACTTGATTCATTCTTCCCTTCTCCTTTTCATAAAATGATTGTCTGTACTGACTGACATTTTAGGTTAAAGTACACACTAGGGGGTTAATCCCCTAGTAAATAATACAACACTATCATTTAGAAGCTTGTCAAACTCCTCTTCCATAAAGGCGGAATCTCCGTTCATTCTTCCATGAGCAAAACCGAAGTTCATGTATAGAAACGTTATAGCCATTTTTTCCGCATCAATCGGGATAATTTTTTTTCGATTCTTCATCTCTTCAAAATAATTTGTTAAAAACTCCTTCAAAAGCTCAGGATGTCTGTGAGAATATTGGTGCAATCCAGGCACATTTTCCCCTATCTTCATAAGCATTTTAAGGAGCTTTCTGTTTTGATGCATAATTCGATGATAATTTTTGCTAATTAACTCTAAATCCTCTTTCAAACTCCAGACAAGCTTACTTTCAAAAATAGAACGCATTTCCTCACCATAATGATATCGATCGATGGCTTTTTCCAATAAATTTTGCTTACTTTGAAAATGTCGAAAAAGCGTTTTTTCACTAAAACCGGCTTCCCTTGCAATTTCCTCTGTTGTAACTCCGTTATAGCCATTTTTAGAAAAAAGATCGATTGCTACTGTTATAATTTTTTCACTGGTCTCTTGTTTGCGATTTGAAGCCATAAATAATTATTTAACCCCCTAATTGAACGTCAGCACTGACCGACATTAATATATTCCTTTTACTTTTTTTTGTCAACCGATAAATAACTAAATTTTTGCACTAAGCTTCTTTTCTATTATCAATAATACTTGCCCCTTCCATCATCTCAATGCAAACAAATCGTTTTTGAAATGAACATGCCATATTGAACTATCCTGCCCTCATAAGAAAAGAGCATCCCTATTAAAGGAATGCTCCCGTTTGTTAATTTCAAAATTCACATACTCATTTCGATTTAATTTAAATAATCGTTTTAACCTTCCATGTCTAACATTCCCAACAACTTTTTGTAGTTAGATAATGTTTCTTTATCCTCCACTGGAAAACCAGATTTAAAAAATATAATATCTCCTGAACCATGGTTAATTTGATTATTCGCTTCCAGGATTCTCCTCAAGTTTTTTGCGGTACCAACACTCCCAGATATAATTTCCACTTCTTCGGGAAATATTTTCTTAATACTATCTTCAAAATATGGAAAATGAGTACATCCTAGGACAACCGTACCGTATTGCATTAAATTAAACGAAGATAGCTGTTCCTTTAAATATGGGACAACTATCTCTTCTCTAAATTCAAATTTCTCGGCAAATTCTACAAGACCAGGAAGCGGTAAACTTTCCACAATATCATGTTGGTCTATACTATTTACAAGATTATGGAATTTTTTCTCTTTAAGAGTTAAATTGGTTGCCAATACAAGTACTTTTTTTCGCTTTCCCTCACAGCTTTGGACAGCTGGTTTTACGGCTGGTTCAATACCTAAAATAGGAAAATCATACTTTTGTCGAAGATCATCTACTGCAATACTTGTTGCAGTATTACAAGCAATGACTAAGGCCTTCACTCCTTGTTCGGCTAAAAAATCAACTGCATTAAAAATATATTCCCTTACTTCCTCCTTAGACTTTTCACCATATGGATTATGTAAGGTATCTGCATAAAAAATGTAATCTTCATTTGGTAGATACCTCAAAGCTTGATGAAGTACTGTTATTCCACCTATACCAGAATCAAAAAAACCAATTCTCATTACTTTCACTCTCTCTACAATTAATTCTGTTCTATATTATCATTCTTGACCTTCCAAGTTCCATTTTTTCAAAAATGAACATCTGGGGCTTTATAAGGATTAGAAGTAGATTTATATTAGTTACCATTGAAAAATGACGAGAAATTATTTATCTCGTCATTTCTTATCATATTTTTACAAGTGTTCTTCCTCTTGCTTGCCCTTTAAGTAGTGTAGGTAAGACTTCGGGAAGTTGACGAAGTGTTATTTCTTGTTGAATAAATTGTTCTAGGTTTACCGGTTTAAAAATTGTTGCTAATCTATTCCATACTTTCAATCGTACATCCATTGGGCAATACACAGAATCAATTCCTAGTAGATTTACCCCCCTTAGAATAAAAGGGAAGACTGTGGTCGAAAGTTTTGTTCCCGCTGTTAGACCGCTAACCGCAACGGAACCGCCGTATTGAATTTGACTTAATAGAGATGCAAGTGGATCGCCACCAACCGGATCTACGGCAGCAGCCCATTTTTGATTACCCAACGCTTTGATTTTCCCATCAAATACTTCTTTTCTTGTAACAATTGAGGCTGCTCCAAGATTCTCTAAATACTCCCATTCGGTTTCTTTACCTGTGCTAGCTTCCACTTGATACCCAAGAGTTGAGAGAATAGAGACAGCAAAGCTACCTACACCACCAGTAGCTCCTGTGACAAGCACCTTTCCTTTTTCGGGTGAAACACCATTTTCTTCTAATCGTTGGACCGACAATGCCGCTGTAAAACCGGCGGTTCCCATAATCATGGCTTCCTTTAAAGTAAGACCGTTTGGAAGGGGAACAACCCACTTGGCTGGAATACGAGCATACTCACTGTAACCCCCAAAATGGGAAACACCAATCTCATAGCTCGTCGCAATAACTTCGTCACCTTCTTGAAATCGAGGATCTTCTGATGATACAACGACCCCTGCTAAATCAATTCCGGGTACAAAGGGATAATTCTTGACGATGTTACCATTAGGTATTGTAGCGAGACTATCTTTATAATTGATACCAGAATATTGAACGTCAATCAATACTTCTCCCTCTGGTAAATCTTGAATCGTTAGACTTTGAAGTTTTACAGAAAATTGGTCTTCATATTTATTCACAACTAGTGCATCAAAGGGTTTTATCATTGCTACTACTCCTTCCCATTAAGAATAAGTGATATAAAAACGATTCAAGCAAATTTGTTAATAGCATTGTGTTGCCGAATTATTGTTAGCTGAAAAAATTTCA
Organism: Heyndrickxia camelliae; assembly: GCF_002844575.1. Taxonomy (GTDB): domain Bacteria; phylum Bacillota; class Bacilli; order Bacillales; family Bacillaceae_C; genus Margalitia; species Margalitia camelliae. Next base: position 127,897 of record NZ_PIQO01000005.1, on the reverse strand, counting down.
CTACATAAACGCATCATTTCTTTAAATTTATGTTAGTATAGCGCCTATTTTCCAGCACTTGAGATTTTAATATATAAATCATAACTCTAAAAATGAATACCGTAAAATATGTATAATAGATAATTACTATCTGATATTTTGATAGCTGAAAGAGAAACGGGTCTGGTTAATACTTTTAACTTCTTTTTTCAGTTAAAACTCATCTTATCTGATAGTCAACACAATAAAAAAGGGATTAGATACCTCTAAATAAAAACAGGTTTGTTTAAGTACAATATTCACTGTTTCCACTTTAATTAAATTCTTATTTAAAACAAGGTCCCTTAACTCCCTTAATCACTTATCATATTGATAAATTGTTTTAAAGAAGTAGGCATATACTTGTCCTTTCGATAAATGAATACTGTTTTGACTTTTCCATATCGATTCGGAATTGAATGTTGTCTGAGGATTCCGTCTTGTACATGCTTTGAAATTACACTTTGTGGAAGCATACTTATACCAAGACCAGCTGCTACACAACCGATAATCGCGTCCAAAGTACCAAATTCCATAATTTTATTAGGAATTACCTTCTCTTGATGTAACCATTGTTCAAGTTTTTCTCGATAAGAACATCCCGCATGAAATACAAGCAGCGTCCTTGTTTGAATATCTTTAAAAGAAGAAATAGGGGGATGTATGGTATCTGTAATAACTACCAATTCCTCTTCAATTAGTTCCTTTTCATTCAGCTCGGGGTGTTCAATAGGTCCTGCCACAAATGCCCCATCAAGTTCATACTGCAAGACTCCTTGAATATTATGTTCTGTTGAGCCCGTTTTTAGCGTTAAATCAACATCCGGAAAGTCCTTATGATACTTTGCAAGCAGGTCTGGCAAACGAACCGCTGCAGTGGTTTCCATCGACCCAATAATTAACGGACCATTTGGTGTTTCATCGTCGCTGATCACACTTTTTGTTTCTTCTATAAGATCAAATATTTTTTCTGTGTATGTTAATAACATGCTGCCCTTAGCCGTTAAAGCAGTTCCACGATTATGCCTATAAAATAAGGTAGTTTGAAGATCCGATTCCAACTGTTGAATTTTCATCGTAATGTTAGATTGTGCATATTGAAGTTCTCTTGCTGCCTTTGAAATACTCCCTAACTTTGCCACGGTCTGGAAAATTTTTAATGTATGCAAATCCAAAATAAAATCTCTCCCTATTTTTAGCTATCATTTAAAGTGATACCCAATATCATTTTTATGTATTATACCATATAGCAAAAAAGCTATATGATTTAAATATCCTACATTTTAACTGGAGGTTAATCTTTGAAAAAAGAGACATTCTAAAAAGAATATTCAATTTGAAGGGAGATATATACAATGCCATTATTACGCTTTGATTTAGTAGAGGGTAGAAGTGAAGAAACGTTAAAAAAATTATTAGATTCGGCTCATCGTGCGATGGTGGAAGCATTCCAAGTACCTGAAAGTGACCGCTATCAAATAGTTCATCAACACCCGCCGCATGAACTCATTATAAAGGATACAGGATTAGGATTTGAAAGAAGCAAAGACCTTGTAATTATTAGTATTGTTAGTAAAAAAAGAACTGTGAAACAGAAAGAAACTTTATACTCACTTCTAGCCCAATACCTTAAATCTGAATGCGGGATTTCACCACAAGATTTGATGGTTTCTATAACGGAAAACAGCGATGCTGATTGGAGTTTTGGACTAGGAGAGGCACAATTTCTAACAGGTTCATTGTAAGTTATAAAGGTAAGCTTTATATTTGGAGGTTTTTATTTGAAAAAGCAATCCTATCATTTTCTAATCGGGGGAATATTGTCTTTAATTATTGCCACGGGGATTGGGAGATTTGCTTATACTCCCATTCTGCCACTAATGCAAAAGGATCTTTCTTTTTCCGATACTGTTGCTGGTTATATTGCCTCAAGTAATTACGCAGGATATTTGCTTGGAGCAGTTTTAGCAAGTGCAATTCCCCTTAAAAAGCATAGAACGGTTATCTTAAGAATATGTCTTGTCATTAGTATCTTAACCACTGCCGTAATGGGTCTAACATACTCGCATTTGCTATGGTATGTACTGCGATTTCTATCGGGGGTTTCCAGTGCTTTTATGCTGATCCTAGCCTCTGGCATCGTGTTAGATAAACTTGCCTTTTTAAATAGAACAAATTGGTCCGGTTTATTTTATGGGGGCGTAGGCTTGGGAATCTGCTTATCCAGTATGTTTATCCCGAGATTAAATCGTTTATTTCATTGGGAAGGAACTTGGACAGGACTAGCGGTTGTTAGTGCTATCCTAGCTTTCTTCGTATGGATCTGGCTTGATGACCACTCAAACACTGCAGGGAACAAAACTAAACTAGATATTCCTGCAAAAGTGCCGCCTACTAATTGGCTTCTATGGTTGATTATTGCATATGGATTAGAGGGATTAGGTTACATTGTTACAGGAACATTTATCGTATCTATCGCTTCCTCAACTTTTCATAAAGGTGCGACCTTAGTTTGGATGATAGTTGGATTGGCTGCAATTCCATCCTGTCTCATCTGGTCAATACTAGCGCAGAATTGGGGATACATCAAATCCTTGGTTTTTGCAATGGTGTTGCAATCTTTTGGAATGGCGATGCCTGCCTTTTGGATTTCGAAATCAAGTTTTATCATAAGTGCTTTATTATTTGGAGCTACATTTATGGGAATCACAACGCTCGCTACCACACTGGGACGACTAATCAATCCAGCTAATAGTAATAGAACAATCGGTATTTTGACAGCTATTTATGCTATCGGACAGTTAATTGGACCAGTCCTTGCTGGAGTCATTTCATCATTTACTCATAATTTTAATAATGCTTTAATAGGAGCATCTAGTGTCGTCTTAATTGGGGCCGGGATGCTTTTAAATGGAATTCCATTTGAGAAGAAAGCCCGAGAAACAGTAAGTAAGAAAAATTACGAGGTGTGATTATGTTAAACAATAAAATGACAGAGCTTTTGAATGTCAAGTACCCGATAATACAGGCTCCTATGGCCGGTGGCGTAACTACCTCTACATTAGTGGCAGAGGTTTCAAATTCTGGGGGTTTAGGAATGATTGGAGCTGGATACTTATCACCAGTTCAAACGCGGGAACAAATCAAGGAAGTAAAGCAACTAACATCACATCCTTTTGGTATTAACCTATTTGTTCCTAATGAATTTATGGTTACAGAGAAGCAAATTAAATCAGCGAACCAGTTCTTAAACCCCATTCGTCAACAATTAAATTTGGAACAAAAGGATAGCATGGATATCCCTAATTATAATGATGTTTATGAAACATTTAAAGAACAGATTAAGATTGTAATGGAAGAGAATGTCCCTATTTGTTCCTTTACATTTGGCATTCCTTCAAATGAAATAATTGCTGATTTAAAAGAATGTAACATTATTCTAATGGGGACTGCTACATCCGTTAGAGAAGCAGTTAAAAATGAAAAAGCAGGCATGGATATTGTTGTTGTTCAAGGTAGTGAAGCTGGCGGACATCGTGGGAGCTTTATCGATGGCGATCAAGAGAGTTTGATTGGCTTAATGTCACTAATCCCTCAAGTTGTTGACACTGTAAACATTCCAGTTGTTGCTGCTGGAGGAATCATGGATGGAAGAGGGTTAATGGCTTCAATTTGCTTAGGAGCAAAGGGCGTACAAATGGGTACAGCTTTCTTGACTTGCGTTGAAAGTGGTGCACATGAAGTACACAAAGATGCTATTCTTAATGCTAACGAAGAGGAGACTGTTTTAACTCGATCATTTTCTGGTAAATGGGCGAGAGGAATAAAAAATAAATTTATTTTAGAAATGCAAAAACAAGAAACTCTTTTACCAGATTATCCTGTGCAAAATACACTAACCCAGGATATTAGAAAGGCTTCTAGTGCACAAAACACTCAAGACTTCATGTCACTTTGGTCCGGCCAGAGTCCAAGATTAGCCACAAGTCAAACAGTTAATTCGTTAATAAAGAAACTTATTAGAGAAGCTAAAAAAATAAATTCAAATATGTATATGGAATAGGCTGTATGGAAAAAGATAAAAAAACTACCTACTTAAACATTTTAAATTCGTTGGAGAAATCACAATTTATTGTGTGGTCTTTAGCGCAACAAAAAAGGAAGCAAGTAAGTCGTTGCTTCCTTTTTATATCGCTATCAAGTATATATGGTATTAGCAATATAGTTGATTTATCTTCCTCCCCCAAGTATCTGTTATGGCTTCTTTTTTAGCAGATATTTGGACCTCTCAATCGAGATTCCCAGGCATTGAGAAAGTTCCAATGTACTCAGAGACACGTATACCGTTTAATTTAATTTTACAAGTTCTTAATTTGGCTCTTTCTTCATCCGTTAAAGGAAGTTTGGGAGAAGGAATCGGCATTGGTATATCACCCTTCCAAAGCGCTTTTCAAGCTCCTTAAATCACTCTCTACTAATCCAGCATCCTCAGAAAACTTCTCATCTGACATGTCAGGCAGCTGAAAAAGTGTGAAAATCACTTCACTTCCAGAACTATTTGGAATGACACGCATGGGATTCAGGATTACTTGGTCTGGGGCAGGACTAACATAGTGATCCAATACTCCGAACTTATTCCTTTCCACGAACCTAATTTTCACAGGACCCTCTGGCGTTTCCACAATCCACTCCCCCTCTGTACTAGATTTGCTTATACCTAGGCTGAATGCACCTGCCCATTTCGGTAAGTTTTCGGGATTAAAAATATAATCATAAACCTCATTAGGTTTTCGTTTAATGGAAACACTCACCGTTTTGGAATTAGATACTGATACCATAAAAACTCCCCTTTCTATTGAATAAATCCATATATAATTTCCATATTTATGTTTAAATATCCTCTCATTTTTTAATCAATTATAATACCTTGCTTTTTGAACTAATCTGCCATTAATGCTCCAATCTAATTTTAAACAAAAATAGGTATGGCATGTGATGTTATACCAATTGTGGATAGAAAACAGACTTTCAAAATGGATAGGTTAATCTCATGATTACAGAAACCATAGCAAAATCTACAGCATAAAACTTATTAGGAATTACATAAAAGTTTATTTTTTTGAGACTCTAACTAAAAAGGATTAGTTAGCCCTATAACAGAAAAGGATGTAATATTATGTCAGTAAAGGTTCAAAAGATATTAAATATTGCTATGATCTTGATTTCATTTTCAACAATACCTTTTATGGGGTTACAAAATATAAAGCGATTTTTACCTATTTCAATCCTGATAGGGATTATAGAAGGAATTCATGCACTGATTGGAAAAAAACGTAGATGGTGGATTTTTTATAATAAACCAAATTCATACTTTTTTAATGAATTTCCTTTTAATATTGGGGTATTTTTGATTATCTCACTTTGGTATATGAAGTGGTCATATGGAAAGTTTATGAAGTTTCTTTTACTTAATGCCATAGGTAATGCCTTATTTGCGTATCCTTTCGCCAAATTTGCGCGGAAAATTAAGTACTTCACATTAGTTCGTATTAATCATTTACAATTTTTCTTTTATTTCTTTTCTAAGGTATTTTTGTTTTATGGACTCCAATACCTTTTTGAAAAGTACAAAAAAACTAATTAAAAGAGGAAATTCGTTGATTTATCCTGTTCCTTAGTTGAACAACATATAGAGCTGGCACCGTAGCTCCATTTTTAACCCAAATATCTGCCCTATTTAGGGATGCATATTCTTACCTTTGACCAAGTCCTCGAAATAATAGATAGAAGCCTAATAAGTATGAATTCTATTGTAATTAATAAAAAGAAACCGCTAGTTCAATTGGAAAGTTTCCATTAATCTCCGTACAGTTATATTTCCCACACTCTTTTTAGATTTATGGTGTTACAATGGAAATGGTCGGGAGTTTATCGCTCTCGGCATTTCATTTATACTCTTTATTAACTTGGTGAATAAACGATTTTCTTATGTTGATACTAATAAAAACTAACTGTTAATAAAGGTGAGTATAAATGAGACATGAGACAAAAAAGATTTTGAAATGGTTCATCATCATTAATATTGTAAACGTAATTATTGCTGCCATAATTGGCCAAATCCAAACTGAGTATTTGATAAAAAAAATTAACAGAAATACAGATAAAAATAATCAATAGTTCTTAGTTGCATCTTCTGTATTTCATATAAAAGTTAAAACACGGGTATATGAAGGAAAGGTTTTAGTCGGAGCGCCACTTCTATTCACAACATTCCTTACTAGCTTAAATCTAAGAAGATGGATAGCGGATTTTTTTGCTCTGTAATAAAATACTACTTTATTTTGTTCGTTCTTTTCCTTTCTTTGTCTACACAGTAGTAAAAATAGGGTACACCAATTCAATTAAGATTTTAGAAATGCTAATCTAATCTGAGAAAAAGGCTGTATCCGCAGCTGCCTATGTTCCATCCCGCTCTTCCCAAACTTTGTATTGATTAGGATTACACTGTAAAAAACCGGCAAAATGCCTGCCGGTTTTTTACTCATTTTATTTTGTTTGTGAAATGATATTAACAAGATGGGTTAGAGCCTCATGGATTGGGGTAACTGGACGACCAAGTATTTTCTCAAAGTCATTGCTTTCAACTTCTAGTGAACCGTTCCGAATGCTTTCTTGAATTCCGACTACAACGGGAATTACAAATTCAGGTAAACCTAGGCCTTTCATGACCTCAGCATATTTTTCGTCACTAACCTGTTGTATTGGTATTTCTTTACCTAATACATTACCAACAGCGGCTGCTAATTCTTCTTGAGTTAAAAGAGGACCAGAAAGCTCATATACTGTATTTTCATGACCATTTCCAACAAGAACTGCTGCGGCAGCATCTGCATAATCTTGTTGCAATGCCCAGCCTACTTTACCTTTTCCAGCAGAAGTTACCCATGGAGCTCCTGCCATAGCACCTTGAATGCTTCCAATTTCGTTTTCCAAATACCAATTATTACGTAAGAAGGAATATGGGATGCCCGTCTTAATGATAGCTGCTTCTGTTGCAACATGAGGAGGAGCCATTAAATTTTTACTTTCAGTGGCATTCGCTAAACTTGTATAAGCAATAAATTTTACCCCTGCATGCTCTGCCGCTTGCACAGCATTAATATGTTGGTGGATTCTTGTTTCATTGTCACCATCAGCAGAAATAATTAATAATCGATCAATTCCTTTAAATGCATTATCTAGTGTTTCCGGAAGGTCAAAATCGCCATGACGCACTTCCACTCCACGAGAATGAAGTCCTTGGGCTTTCTCTGGATTTCGAACACTTACTGCCAGATCACTTGCAGGTATCGATTTCAATAATGATTCTACAACCTTTGAACCTAATTTTCCTGTAGCTCCTGTAACTAATATCTTCATCTTATATTCCTCCAATTCACTTTCGGATGTAACAACATTGATTACATGTATTCATTTTAGTTACCTGTATCTGTTTTGTCAACAGGTTGGTTTCTATTTATTAATCTGTACTTAATTTGGTATAATAAACTTGTAATCAAATTAATTACATGATCAGCAAATACATTTCAATAATGGAATTGTTAGTAGGGATGGTGACTAAACATGTCCATCAGCAGCCGATTCGCTGTCGGAATTCATATTTTAGCTCTTATTAAATTAAATAAAGAAGGAGTAACCTCCTCTGAATTTTTGGCTTCAAGTGTTAACACGAATCCTGCCGTGATAAGAAAACTAATGGGTATGCTTAAAAAAGCTGGATTGATAGAGGTACATCCAGGCATTGCAGGTGCTAAGCTTGCAAAGGAATTATCTGAAATTACACTGTTTGATGTGTATAAGGCAGTGAATGTTGTACAGGAAAAAGAATTATTTAGTATACATGATAATCCTAATCCAGATTGTCCCATAGGTCGGAACATCCAAAATACAATTGAACCCTTATTTTCAGCAGCCCAGTTTGCAATGGAGAAAGTTTTAAGAAGCCTTACTTTAGAAGATGTTGTGAAGGATATTGCTATTAAAGAAAATATCTTGTTATAAAGACATTCCTGTGGAATGTCTTTTCACTTTCTTATTCCCCCCTCAGTTCACTACGAATATCTCTCGAATACTCCCTTACTCGGAGGATTTCATTACTATTGAAATATTGCTTTAATGTAATGAATATGAGTTAAGATATTTTTGGCCACATCCACAATGAACTTTCATTACCTAATTGCCAAACATGAAGGTCACCTAAGAAAGATGGATTGGACAGGTATTTCTTTTGAGTGGTTATAAAGGACAATTAGACTGGTATTTAGGCTGAAGGTGTCCTTTTGAGGTGGTGTAAAGGACATTTGGGCTGGTATTTGGGCTGAAAGTGTCCTTTTGAGGGGATATAAAAGACATTTGCTCTGTTTTTTTGGCTGAAAGTGTCCTTTTGAGGCCGTATAAAGGACATTTGCTCTCGTATTTTGGCGGAAGCTGTTCTTTTGAGGCAGTATAAAGGACAATGGCACTCGTATTTACGCGGAAGCTGTCCTTTTGATGTAGTATAAAAGACATTTGCTCTGTTTTTTACGCGGAAGCTGTCCTTTTGAGGGGGCATAAAGAACATTTGCTCCCGTATTTACGCGGAAGGTGTTCTTTTGATGCCGTATAAAAGACATTTGCTCTGTTTTTTACGCGGAAGCTGTCCTTTTAAGCCGGTATAAAGGACATTTGCTCTCATATTTACACGGAAGCTGTCCTTTTGAGCCGGTATAAAGGACATTTGCTCTCATATTTACGCTAAAGGTGTCCTTTTGAAACCGTATAAAAGACATTTGCTCTCATTTTTACGCGGAAGCTGTCCTTTTGAGCCGGTATAAAGGACATTTGCTCTCGTATTTTGGCGGAAGCTGTCCTTTTGACACGGTATAAAGGACATTTGCACTGATTTTTTGGCTGAAAGTGTCCTTTTGAGGGGGCATAAAGGACATTTGCTCTCATATTTACGCGGGAGCTGTCCTTTTGACACGGTATAAAGGACATTTGCACTGATTTTTTGGCTGAAAGTGTCCTTTTGAGGGGGCATAAAGGACATTTGCTCTCATATTTACGCGGGAGCTGTCCTTTTGACACGGTATAAAGGACATTTGCACTGATTTTTTGGCTGAAAGTGTCCTTTTGAGGGGGCATAAAGGACATTTGCTCTCATATTTACGCGGGAGCTGTCCTTTTGACACGGTATAAAGGACATTTGCACTGATTTTTTGGCTGAAAGTGTCCTTTTGAGGGGGCATAAAGGACATTTGCTCTCATATTTACGCGGGAGCTGTCCTTTTGACACGGTATAAAGGACATTTGCACTGATTTTTTGGCTGAAAGTGTCCTTTTGAGGGGGCATAAAGGACATTTGCTCTCATATTTACGCGGGAGCTGTCCTTTTGACACGGTATAAAGGACATTTGCACTGATTTTTTGGCTGAAAGTGTCCTTTTGAGGGGGCATAAAGGACATTTGCTCTCATATTTACGCGGGAGCTGTCCTTTTGACACGGTATAAAGGACATTTGCACTGATTTTTTGGCTGAAAGTGTCCTTTTGAGGGGGCATAAAGGACATTTGCTCTCATATTTACGCGGAAGGTGACCTTTTGAAGATTTGTATCTTCAGCCACATCTGCTTTAACTTTTACACCCATTCGTTTAAGTGTCGTATTTCACAATATTACAATTAAAATAGAAAAACCAGTGCAAATTCGCTTAGGTCATAAATTTCAATTCAGAACAAAGCCCAATAAAGTGTGGGATGGCATTGTAGACTCTGAAGTACTTGTAGTAGATCAGCCTAATAAACTATCTTACACTTGGATAACTGCTGGAGAAAACACTACTGTCACATGGACCTTAAGAGAAATAGATGGAATCACTCATTTGCATCTTGAGCAAAGCGGATTGAAATGGAGGGGCATACATACCATGGTGCCAAACAAGGGTGGGCTTTAATGGGTGGTAAACTTGAAAAGGTGCTAACAGAACTGTAACTCAAACTTTTTTTATAAAATTAGGAGGAAAATCGAAATGTCTATATTTTCCGTGATTCTTCAAAGTTTGTTGGTTTTATACTATGCCTTTTCAGGGTGCGCTAAGATAATAGGCACCAGCCTACTTATCATCGGTTATTGAATTGGTGGGTCAGTCGCATGGGCAGGTTGTCTTACTTGGAATTACAATGATATTTGCATGCCTTGCACATATTAGGGTCAAAGATTCATTTGGAAAAACGGCACCAGCCCTTATGTTTGCTATATTGAATATCATTTTAGTATTACTAAATACTGATCATCTGTAACATCTTTCATAAGAGCAATGATTCAACTTAATGTGATAAAAGAGTATCCCTTTTAGAATCATTGCATTTGCTAGATAACGGATTGTTTCGACCCGTTATTATAGTTTTATATTATATACTTCTATTTCTTGTATATGTGCTCTTTAACTAGTGAGTATCCTTAGTAATTGATTTGATTTAGCAAGGATGACAGGAAAAACAGAATGGTAAAAACCGTTTTAAATAAGAAGTAAGCCGAATTATACCATGGTATATCGGCTTTTTTTATTACTTTATAAGAAATGTACTCAATCCAAACTGCCCTGTTACTCTTATTATAATCCCTGCTCTTTTTAAGATTCCTTTTTTCACATACCTTATCAGGGCATTACTGATTCAATGCGGGATCGCTTCATAATATATAATGCTTTTTCAAAAGATGAATGACAGGCTTTAGGTAATTTCAATTTCCTCCTCGTCAAAAGCTTTAGGAATACATGTGGTCATTTTAGGTTCTTTAATGGTATTCTGCCACTTTACCTAGAAAAAAATTTAAAGTCTCCTAAGTGTTTAATTGGGTACGCTACTATCGTTAAAGCAAACAAGCAGCGAAGGAAAACCTTTTAAAGTAGTTGTCATTGACTAAATTCGGCCACTTGTATTTATACAGTCAACTCAATAAGATTTCCTTCTGGATCCTCAATAACACTTTCAAAATACCCATCTCCAGTGACTCTAGGACCGCTAATTAGGCGATAGCCATCATTCGTTAATTTGGCAGTCAATTGATTAACGGACTCCCTGCTCCCTAAAGAAAAGGCAATATGAGCCCAGCCTATCATATCATCCTGTTTTTGCTTATCAATACCTAATTTACGCATAATCTCTAATCGTGCTCCAGAATCAAAGGTGACAAAATATGATTCAAATTTCTTTTCTGCATTATGATATTTATTATTTGACTTTCCATTAAAATACGTTTCATAGAACTGTCTCATGACTTCCAAATCATGGACCCAAATAGCTACATGTTCAATTTTCATTTCAATTTCACCCCATGGTGTACTAAATATTTTTGAATCTTATCATTCAATTTATTGTTTTATATATAGAAGACTATCAACAAATAAATCAGCTTAATAGCTCATTAAACTTGACACGTTCTTCCCAGAAAGAACCATGACTGCTGTAATGAAACGGAACAAGCTCTTAATTCTTATTTTTTCAAACTATTGCACCCATTTGTCCAATATTCAAATGTCATTGATATAAATACTACATATTTGATAGGTGTATATCAAAGAAAAAAATAGCAGAAGCGTATTCAACACCAAGGACTTTGTTTGCTTGTGTCTATTGTTCTTTGTATATCTATACAGTAGCCAGTACCAAATAAGCAACAAAACTAGAGGTGTTCCGAGAAATACCCAGGGGGGAGCAAATGTCGCAGGACAAGGAATCAAAGTTGATAGAAATAAACTATATACGGTGAAAATACCAGCAAGGAATAAACTGATAAACGTCCAATTTTTAGACGGACGAAACAACTGTACCTTATCGGGATCTTTTTTTATACTGAAAAAACGCCATGTGTAATCACTTAGCCACAACACACTAAAAACAAAGGGCATAATTAATACATATGCATTAATCCCATCCCATCCACAAATCCTGTGCCAAATATCGTAAAAAAGGAAATGAAAGAGAGGATAATAAGGGCGATGAAATAACCGATATGAAGTAATGCCTTCACAATAATCCCCTTCCTGACTCATAAATTAGTTGTAAAAAATCGGAATAAAATTAATTTGTATTCCGATAATCATCCAAACTAATATATTTACGAATAAAAGGTACAATGGTTTCAGAATATTCCCCCCATAAAATTAACCTGCCTCTTTTTATTCCAATCTTGCGGCTTCATTTGCCAACAAAAAAAGGGCAACGAAAATCCATTGCCTTCATCATCATAAAACCTTTTTTCCATTTACTACTCCTAACATAACACTATTTCTCAAATAGTACTGCTTGATTAAGACACCTGTTACTTTAATAGTAAGCATTAAAACTATTTTACACCTTATGATGTTTCATTCTTTGTTGGTTTATCATTGCAGGAATAAATAAATATAATGCATAAGCAAAAGACATCCACGCTGTAAATGCAATAACCTGTGTATCATCTAATTTTGGAAAAATCAAATTGTAGTTCGATAAAGAAAACGTGTCCAATGTTAAACCAATGATAGTTCCAATTATTCCAAACTTTAATGGTGCATTTTTTGTTTTATCCAATAACAGATAAATATAAGTGATCCCCCACAAAAAAAGCCCTGTTATTATCACTAATAATAAAATGCTTATTGTAAAGTTTTCCGTTCCAGGACTAAATAGCACATGTTCTCCAAATAATACAAAAAACATTGTAGCAAAGAACCAAACTAACACACCCCATAATACAGTGATTAAATATCCTTTCATTACTTATCCCCCTCGTTAAGTAATTGAGTAAGACCTTTAAATAGTTGTCCAAGCTCTTCATATGTTTTTTCTACTGGAAAATCTTTTTGTACCAATGCTTGTAATGCTAACCCATCAACAATTGCATTGATGAGAATTCCCCACGTTTCTACAGAAACACCATCAATCGGTGTTTTTGACCATAAAGTTAATAAGCTTTGAGTCAATGCATTGTTTTCAGATTGCGTTATCTCTCCTAATTTACCTCTTATTGTTTCGTTGTTAAAACCTGAAACAACCAGTGTAAGAAATAATTTATGAAAAAAAGAATCATAAGAACACCGACTTTTAGCCGATTCTATTGCTTGACTGATAATATATTGATTACTTAGTTCTGATATCTCTGACCACGAGCTTTCACAAGTATCTTGAACAATGTCTAATAACAGCTGCTCTTTAGTTTTAAAATGATAATAGATTGTTCCCTGCGTTACTCCTGCCTGCTCTGCAACTGCCCGTAAGGTAAACTTGTCGATTCCGTTATTCACTAAACACTCCTTTGCACTTTTAATTAAATCTCCCTTACTAATAATATTAGGTTTTGCCAATTCGTCACCACCTTATTAGTTATTCAACTAACTAACTTAATGTAAATTTTACCATTTATTTTTTACAATTACAATATTTTCTTTTTAAGAAAATCCTGCTAGGTTCCATAACCATAGATGTACATCAATAGGTGCTAATCCATCTCTTTTCATCCCATTTACAAAGTGGGTAAATGGATAATAAAAAGGATAGTCATCTATGTTCTTTTTATAATTGAAAATCATATATTTTAAATAACGCTAGAAAGCACGGTGAAATTATGAAACCAGCCTTAATGTTAATATTTGATGTATTTCTGTTTTTTTTATTTCCTTTAGTATGCTGGGAAACTTGTCGGGGACTTGTAGGAGACTATCCTGCTATGATTCTCACCACTATACCTGGAATTATATATAGCTTATACAGGTTCAAAAATAATCAAAAGCTAACCTTTACAGGATTATTTGTTATTCTAAACTTAATTGTTGGTCTATTATTGGACCTACTTTCCGGTTCGGCCTTACAACTTTTATGGAATAATATTTTTTACTCATTAACCTTATTATTTATATATTTAATAAGTCTTATTTTTAAGAGGCCTCTTTATTTATATTTTGCGCTCGATCTAATGACGTTGAAAGGATATGACAGAAAGATAACGAAAGAGTTGTTTTTTGAGAAAAAGATATACAAGCTTTTTAAACTAACAACAATCATTTACTGTATAAACGAACTTATATATACCTTTTGTTTAATACAATGGATTCTCAAGTACGGTGTTGAGGCATATCGACTTGATATTATTCTGGATAATATACTCAATATGTTCTTGTCAGGTACTTCGTTTGTTGTTTTTATCATCATTCATCTGCGTGTAAACGAAATAACTCCGGTAAAAAATATCGCCTTAAAAAAAGCAAGAGAACGAAGTATATATTCCATTCAGGCGTATTCGAAATCCATTAATTTTGAGCGTGTTTTCTTTTACTTTAGTACACATTAATTTATAAACACCCCATTAACAAAACCTCGAATATAAAGGGCTATAAATGCATAATTTTTATAGAAAATATGCATCTAGGAGGGACTTTAATGAAAAGGGTGGCAAAGGATGACTTTGTGGAGGGTTTCGTCGCACATCATAATCATGGATCCGTTGACTATACATCTGTAGATAATGGGCATGTTCATCAATGTCTTGATGTTACATCGCCACCGATTCAGACGGAAGATGGAAGTCATATTCATTATACGGAGGGTTATGTATTATACGAAGACGGACACACACATTACTATAAAGCCTATTCAGGTCCGGCTATTCCAGTCGTCAATGGCATGCATGTTCATTATTATGACTTTTACACAAGTGAAGCGAATCATCATCGTCACCATGTAAAGGGTGTCGACCAACCCGCTCCCGGTACAAAATAATACAATGAAAAATGGATGAAGTCCCTGTTAAAAAGGACCTCATCCATTTTTTACTACAAGATCCCACTTCGTAGTTTTTCCATCATTTTCGCTTCAACTACTTGTCCGTTCGTTCAATAAGATTGTGATTTATCGGAAGGGATTTAACCTTAACAATAGAAAAACTGGCAGTATTATTTTGTTTGCCAGTTTTATGTCACTTTACCGTACTTAACCTCAAAATGGAGCCCTTTCGTATTCTCACAGAGAGTTCTTTATGATTTTAAGATTGGATTTATGGATACATTCTTTTGTTTTCTTTGCTTACTCGCAGCCGTTATCTCCTGTACTGTACATATACAGAAATACACTATTGATATCACTTGCACATACACCCAGATATGAGACATAATATCGGTGTTCCACGCTCCCATTAAGGACAATAGGGAAGGAATCGTAAGTGTCACCCATGATTGCACAAATGCCACTTTTCCAACATAGTTGTTGATTTTTTTATTCAAGGACATGGATAAAAAGAATAAACACCATAAATAGGCCCACATTCCCCATGTCAATGCATTGACAATATCATGAAAATGAATTAGATAAACACCCATATAAACTATGGCGATGATGGATACCCAAAGGGAAAACCACCCTAATCCGTTTCCGCTAAAGCCTGATAAATTTGTAATACCAACAAATAAATAAGTTAAACCAAATAGAAAAACACAGGCTAAATGAAAAATCGTCCAGTGCTGTTGATCCGACACAATAATTAAATAGAAAGGAATAATCACTTGCAGTAATCCCACAAACAAATTGAATACTCCTACACTCTTATGATCTGCTTTTCCAAACAACATGAGGCTGTTTAAAAATAACGTTGCTCCTGATAATAATAATCCGACATCACCCATACGTACATGCTGTGAAATCACCCTGGTATCTCACGGCATTTTGTCACCTCTTCAACTTGAATTTTAGTACCGTTACCGTGTCTAAAAAAGAAAAAGCAAATCCTAATTGATCTAGGAAATGCTTTTTATCCTTTTTACAAAATAAAGCTAACAATAATTGCTGATAAAACACTTACTAATGTTGCGCCGAATAGAAGCTTTAATCCAAATCTTGCAACAACATTTCCTTGCTTTTCACTTAAGCCTTTTACTGCCCCAGCAATGATTCCGATAGAGGAGAAGTTCGCAAAGGACACTAGAAAGACAGAAATGATTCCAATTGATCTCGGACTAAGACTTGCTTGTATTTTGGTTAAATCCATCATGGCTACAAATTCATTCGTTACAAGTTTTGTTGCCATAATCCCACCTGCTTTTACCGCTTCTGAAGCAGGAATTCCCATCAAAAATGCAAACGGTGCAAAGATATATCCAAGTATTTGCTGGAATGAGACTCCAAAAATTAAATCAAATACATTATCAATAGCCGCCATTAAAGCTACGAAACCAATAAGCATTGCACCAACAATAATTGCTACTTTAAATCCATCTAAAATATATTCGCCAAGCATTTCGAAAAAGCTTTGTTTTTCTTCCTGTATTTCCAATATATCTTCCTTACTATCCACAGTATATGGATTGATAATAGAGGAAATAATGAAGCCTCCAAATAAATTAACTACTAATGCCGTTACAACATATTTCGGTTCTATCATCGTCATATATGCCCCAACAATAGACATAGATACCGTTGACATCGCAGAAGCACATAACGTATATAGACGATGGGATGGTAAATGATGTAATTGTTTTTTAACAGTAATAAAAACCTCTGACTGTCCAACCATTGCAGACGCTACCGCATTATAAGATTCTAATTTTCCCATGCCATTTACTTTACTAAGTAATAACCCAATACCCTTCATAATAAATGGAAGGATTTTTAAATATTGAAAAATACCAATTAATACGGAAATAAATACAATTGGAAGTAATACATTTAAGAAAAAAGGAGCTTCTCCCTTATTAGTTAACCCGCCAAATACAAACATTACCCCTGCATTTGCATATTCGAGTAATTTGCTGAAAACCTCTGATATTCCTTTAATAATAAGTAAACCAAATTTTGTATTTAATAGTATATAGGATAATGCCAATTGCAAGACGATCATAATAATAATAGGCTTATATTTAACCTTTTTCTTATTATTACTTACGAGAAATGCAAGACCAAGAACGACTAAAATACCGAGTATAGAAATTAAATATTTCATTATGCTTTCTCCCTAAGTTGTAAGTTTTTTAACAAAAATGGATACGTTTACAAAAAATATAAAACTATTAATTAGTAAAGGTTAAAGCCGTTACCCGGCTAAATCCTTACTAGAAAAAAAGCCAGGTAATAGCTCCTCAATGGATGTTTCCACTATGTCACCGTTGAGATTTGCTAGAATAATTTTCGTATTCTCATCACAAAATTCGGCTAGAACTTGCCGACAAGCACCGCAAGGAGATATTGGTCCATCTGTATCACCTATGATAGCGATTGCTTTTAGTTGGTTCTCCCCTTCGGATACTGCTTTAAAGATTGCTGTTCTTTCCGCACAATTTGTTAGTCCATATGAGGCATTTTCAATATTGCAGCCTAAGTACAGCTTATCACTTTTTGTTAGTAAAGCTGCTCCAACTTGAAAAGAAGAATATGGAACATATGCTTTCTTCCTTGCTTCCATTGCTTGTTCAACGAGCCATTTTACATCCATTTTTTACATCCCCCTGTCATGATTATCATTATTAATAAGAAGAGGTAGAGGTTTGACCGTTTACAATCGCAACCCCAGAGCTTGCACCAATGCGTGTTGCACCTGCTTTAATCATTTTTTCAGCATCCTCTAAGCTTCTTACGCCACCGGAAGCTTTAACACCAATTTTTGGTCCAACTGTCTTTCTCATCAATGCAACATCCTCTGCAGTTGCACCTCCTGTTGAGAAACCAGTAGAAGTCTTCACAAAATCCGCACCAGCTTTAACCGATAACTGACAAGCGATTTCCTTTTCTTCATCTGTTAAAAGGCACGTTTCAATAATAACTTTTGTTAAGGCTTTTCCTTTTGCTGCTTCTACAACTGCTTGGATGTCTTTTTCAACCATTTCGTATTGCTTGTCCTTTAAAGCTCCAATATTAATAACCATATCAATCTCTGTGGCACCATTTTCAATCGCATTTTTTGCCTCGAAAGCCTTTACTTCAGATGTAGTAGCCCCAAGTGGAAAACCGATAACCGTACACACTTTAACCGGTGTATCTTTTAATATTTCAGCAGCGGTTTTCACCCATGTAGGATTTACGCAAACCGACGCAAAAGAATATTCTTTTGCTTCTTCCGCTAGTTTTTGAACTTCCGCTTTTGTGGCATTTGCTTTTAATAATGTATGATCGATCATTTGTGCTAAGGAATGATTCATTTTTTATATCCTCTTTTCTATTAATCTCTTATATGAAAGAAATGAAATGATGTATTTTACTCATTATCATTTACTATACAAACCATTTCTATTTGATAGCATCTTGAAAACCTTTACACAAATAATATATCAGCATATAGAACAAATGTAAATATTCATTTGAACAAATGTAAGATTTAAAATTTTCCAGATGAGCATAAAAAAGGCCTCCCAGATTAAGAGCGGAAAGCAATAATTCCTGATAACCCCTTATTGGGATAGCCTTTTTATTAATACATTATTCATCTTTCTCTAGCAGAAACTTTGCAGTTAATTGATCTACAATAACGACATTAGCGTATCCCGCCTTGAGTGCTCCATAAATCCCTTCGATTTTTTGAGGTCCCCCCGCTACAAGTATAGAATATTCCTTTTGCTTTAAATAATGTAATTCGATTCCCAACGTTCTGCTATTTAAATGTTCATTCAAAATATTACCATCTTGGTCAAAAAAACGTGAACAAATATCTCCTACAGCTTGAGAACGTATCATGCGCATATCCTCATCAGAAAAATACCCTAGCTGAAAGAGCAGTGACTCTGACTTTGTTGGACCAATTGTAAATACAGCTATGTTAGCAGCTTTCCCCATATCAAGTACTTTCTTAATATGCCGATCGGCTTCCATTGCCTGCTTTACGACAATATGATCCACAATAGCCGGAAGCGGCAAATGGATGGGATTTGTATTAAACGCTTTCCCGAAAAGATATAAAATCTCAGAGGAGTATGTGTTTGTTTCTGAGTGACTTACTCCTCCTTTCAATTGAACAACTTTGACATCTTTTACAAACTTCTGCTTCAATGCAATCGCAGTATGATATAAAGTGGTCCCCCATGTAACCCCTATAATATCTCCATCTTTTACAATATCGTGCAAGTACATTGCCGCTTTTTCACCAATATAGTTTTTTATAATACTGTCTTCAAATTGAGGGACAGAAGCAACGATTGCCTTTTTTAAATTGAACTTTTTTTCAAGTTGTTTTGATAATTGTTCAGAATCTTCCATCGGATCTGTAATTTTTATTTGGACAATCCCTTCATTTTTCGCTATTTGCAATAATCGCGATACCGTCGGCCTTGATACTCCTAACTTATCAGCAATTTGATTCTGATTGTAATCTAATAAATAATACAGCCTGGCAGCCTCAATAACCTTTTTCAATTTTTCTGATTCCACTCTTTCCTCCCCCTTTGTACGTCTTTATTTTAACAAATCATCTCAATAGATTGAACGTTTGTAAATAGCCATTCATTACCATACTAAAATATTTAGATTCATTTTCTGCAAATCTCTTAATTTTTCTCTTGATTATTTTTGAAAAACTGTTATATTAGTAATCAATTACTTTATTGCATAAAAGCTTAAAAGCGTCTAAGTGTAAAAGTTAATATTTTATCCAAATCACGAACCTTAGTAATTCTCTTATTAGCAGCAAGAAGAGACTGGATGGTTGCTGTAAATCCAGGCGATAAGAAGGATGAAATACATCGTGTGCAGTTTTGGAATGTAAAAGAGTGAATGAGTGACATCATTAACTAGGGTGGTACCGCGGAGAGTCTCCGTCCCTACTTTGGGACAAGAGGCTCTCTTTTTATTTTTAATACATCACAGGAGGTAATCAACATATGAATCAAGTGAAGAAAGTATACACCCCCACTCTCATAGAGGCACTTATTCTTACCATTTTAATTATCGGGATGATTAGTGTCAGCATTATTAGATTTTCGGCAGCACCACATATTCCGATATTATTATCCATTTTCCTATTAATCATTTTTGGATTTATTAAAAAGGTTCCGTTTAAGATTTTAGAGGATGGCATGGTAAAAGGAGCACAATCAGGATTGGCGGCTATTTTCCTATTTTTCTTAATCGGACTATTGATTGCGACATGGATGATCAGTGGAACAATTCCAACTCTTGTTTACTCAGGTTTTCAAATTGCAACAGTCCATTTCTTCTACGCCATCGTCTTTGTTGTTACGGCTATTGTCGGGATTGCAATTGGGAGTTCTTTAACGACCTCCGCCACTCTTGGCGTTGCCTTCATCGGTATTGCGTCTGCACTTGACGCTTCCTTAGCCATTACGGCTGGTGCGGTTGTATCTGGGGCCTTTTTCGGAGATAAAATGTCCCCTTTATCAGACACCGCAAACCTTGCATCCACTATCATGAAGGTAGATTTATTTGAGCATATTCGCAATATGGCCTGGACCACCGTACCAGCATTTATTATTAGCTTTATTGTGTATGCGCTGCTGTCTCCAAGTGTAACAAATGCAAATTTAAATAAACTAGAAAGTTTTCAGGACGGATTGAGAGCTACCCATTTAGTACATTGGTATAGCCTGCTTCCCGTTATCATTCTTGCAATCTTTGCATATAAGAAAGTTTCTGCTTTTATAACGTTGGCGTTTAATTCTCTATTTGCCATGATTCTTTCTTTTTTTCACTTCCATACAACTGGGAAGGAATTGTTCCAAATTATCCTTAACGGCTATGTCTCCTCGACCGGAAACAAAGCCATAGACAGCCTCCTTACTAGAGGCGGATTAAATAGTATGATGTTTACCGTATCCTTGGTTATATTAGCTTTAAGCATGGGTGGTCTCACATTTACATTGGGAATTATTCCAGTATTACTGCGATCAATCGATAAAGCATTGAACAAAGTTGGTACAGTTATTATGACAGCCGCTTTTACCGCTATCGGGGTGAATATTTTCATTGGTGAGCAATATTTGTCGATTATTCTTCCTGGCGAAACATTTCAACCATCATTTGCCCGACTTGGTCTCGCAAATAAGAATCTTGGGAGAGTAGTGGAAGATGCTGGAACAGTTGTGAATCCGCTCGTACCGTGGAGTGTTTGTGGAGTATTTTTAACGAATGTTCTTGGAGTTAATACTTTACACTACTTGCCATTCGCCTTTTTCTGCTTATTATCCCCTATTTTAACGATACTTTTTGGTTTTACAGGCAAGACATTAACTTATAATAAAGTAAACAAAATGAGTGCTTAAAAAACGAAGCTGATTACAAGAAAGAACACTGTCTCTTGCAATCAGCTTCTTATTACTTTTTATCCCTTCTATATAAATCCATCGTTTTATACCCCTCGCCTAAAACCTTCTCCATTTCCAATAAGCGTTTTTCTTGTGTTTCTTTGCGTTTTGCACTGTACACATATCGTGCCCAATCCTTTTGATATCCAGGGGTTAATTGATTATAGGCATTTAGTATTTCTTCTTTTGACTGTAAATATTGCCTAATATCTTCTACATTTGCAATATAATCGTCGACACATTGGCTGTTTGCACTTGTTAACTTTTTCGTTTTCCTAGGTGCTGATTTGAGACCCACAACCGTAAACACATCATTTAAACTTACCATTCTCGAAAATTTCAAATTACCTCCAGGTACATATCCATCCTCATCTAGATTAATTTCTTGTAAAAAACGGTCTCGGTCAATGTATTCCTTGTATTGTGGATTATTCTTTTTTGGATACGCAAAGAATAAATAACCATTGTTCTTAACTATTTGTTTTTCGGTTATGAACTGTAAGTTTTGGAGGAATTCCTCTATCGTAAAAATGAACTGGAAAACGAGATCATATTGCTCCTGCTTCATCATCGTATCATATTCCAATTCATTGAAATCCTTTATGTCTTCAGGCTTGTTCAAAATCAGCTTTGTAGGATATTTTGTTAAATTTAGTTTTTCAATCACTGTTTTGGGTGCACTCATGGTTTATTCAATTCCCCTTCTATATTTATTTGTTAAATTTAGTTTATCATTTTCTTAATCAATAAACTTTTTTTGAATCTGTCTTTTGTATTGGAGTACACCAATGCGAATAGCCTATTAGGATGGAGTAGAATGTATATAACACAACAATATAGAAAAACACCCTTTATAAAAGAAAAAATGTTTGGAGTAAGTCCCAAACAGATTTATTGAATAGTGTGTTGTGGTGCTACTTCTTTCCGGTTGCCTTTTTTAATTAGCAAAAATAAGAACAGTGCTCCAATATCACATACAGCAATAACAATTGCCATTGGCAATGCAGTGTGGCTGCCGCCAATTCCAACAAGTGGCGCTGCGATTGATCCGAAAATAAACGGCAAGAGTCCAAGTAAAGCCGATGCACTTCCTGCTGCATTACTTTGATTTTGCATTGCTAAGGAAAAGGAAGTAGTACCTACTATCCCTACGCAAGAAACTACTATGAATAGAGAAGGGATTACAGCAATTAAACCTCCTCCTGTCAGGATGACTAACAGGAAAATAGCCCCGCCAACAGCAGCTAAACTTATCCCAAAGATAAATAACTTCAGCTCAGAAATTTTTCCTGCAAGCCTCCCCGTGACTTGCGAAGCGATAATAATCCCAATCCCATTTATCGCAAAAATAACACTGAATACTTGAGGAGAAACCCCATAGATCTCCTGCAGCACGAACGGAGAACCGGAAATATACGCGAACATCGCGGCGGAAACAAATCCTTGTGAAAAGGCAAAACTCATAAAGTCACGATCTTTCAATAAGCGAAGGTAAGCGGAGAAAGTGTGGGAGAGATTCCCTTTTGCTCGCCTTTCGATTGGCAATGTTTCCTTTAATCCAAATACAACCGTAGTCCACATAAGTATTCCGATAAAGAATAATACGATAAATACTCCGCGCCAAGAAACGAAATGAAGAATTTGCCCCCCAACAATCGGTGCCAAAATTGGTGCTGCGCCATTCACAAGCATTAATAGCGCAAAAAATTTGGTTAGCTCGGTTCCGGAAAACATATCCCGCACAGATGCCCGAGCAATGACAATGCCAGCAGCACCAGATGCCCCCTGGATAAAACGCAAAATAATAAGCATCCAGATAGAGGAACTCACCGCACATAACAGGGACGCAATGGCATAAAGAATGAGGGTCATTAGCAATGGTTTTCTCCTTCCCTTGACATCGCTTAGCGGGCCAATAAAAAGCTGTCCTGCTGCCATCCCAATAAGACAGGCTGTCAGGCTCAACTGTGCAACGGAGGCACTAGTTTGAAGTTGTTTTGTTAAGGTTGGCAGTGCGGGTAAATACATATCAATCGATAATGGACCAAAAGCGGTAAGCGATCCTAATATAAGCGCTAATTTTAGCCGCCTTAAATTCGTCTGCCCTTTTATTTCTAGTATGTCATGATTATTTTTCATCGAGCTAATACATCCTTCTTTTCTTTAAGTAAAAATATCAAGTAGCACATGTACACGCATCTTTTAGGTTGCCACTTCATTTATTTTATTTTTGATAATTCCATCTATTCCCTTAATTCTAATATATCTCTCTTATAAAAAGCAAAAAAAAGAATCCAATGTACGGATCCAGTTAGATAGCTTGAATACCTAATGATAAACTAAAGCGTATTGTTATGTGAAGAACAGGAATAACCTCTTCTTGTGTCCGACGATTACTCTCCTGCCCCTTTATCGTTTTATGACAGCGATTCTTCCTTATCCTTCATTCACCAAATTTTATGGCCTCGTTTCTAAATAGACGATCATATTTCTCATATTTATCCCATTGCTTTAAGTGCTTGGCAAAGCATTTGGCTTTATAAAATTTATGATATGAATTTACTTCACCCTCGATTTTTTTAAAAGCATGTTCAATATTGGAATACCTTTCCAACCATGGCACACCAGTTAATAGAAAGGTATTTTTAATATCGTCCATTATCTCTTCCATATTTTTTCCGTCCGAACAAAACCACCAAGTATTATCTTTTTGCCATTTTTGACTGCATAATTCCATTTGTAACTGACACTCATCATACGTTGGAAATTTTTCTCTTCGGTTGTTCTCATTCCAGATGGGAGGAATAAAGTTAAAATATATTCCAACCATAGCATTTAAAGATTGAGCTGACCAACCTGATAAGTCAGAAATATAATTTCCAACATGATCTAAATTCAATACCCAAATACATTCTTTATGGAGGGCATAATAATTACGGCAATTCATGCTAATAAATCCGTATTCTCGTAATATAGGTAATAGAATCCGTTTAATCTTTCTATCCACTTTATTGCGAATCATCATATTTTTCCCTCCCTGATTTGGTTTTTTTAGTTTAAACGGCCATTATTAAATTCTAATAACGGCTGTTTATCATTAATCTATTTCCATGTCATAAAAATCTAAAGATAACCTATTCCATTTTTTGTATTTTTCTACATTTACAATATTACCTTGGAATAATTTTTTACTTGTTTTTACATCATATACATTTAAAACGCCTGCAGTTTTACCTTGTAAATAAGGTATGCACAAGTATAGCTTTTCATTTTTAATGGCATAAATCGACGTATCGGCATTCTGTCTGTTTATACTAAACTCATTTTCTACGCGTTGATTGATGAAATTATAGGCTGTAAGTTTTAATTCATTTGGATTCATTGTAACAAAATAGATAACATCTCCATGAAAAGATACCAGCTCTTCTATGTTTATTGTTTTTGGCAGTTTAATGAGTTCTTTTTTGGAAGTTTCGGTGTTGTAAGCAATTAACTCTCTATTAAGAATCTGGTCTCTACCTCTGCTCGTAGTTTTCATTAAAGAAATATTATATAATACATATTTACTTGGATCTGAGATGTTTGTATCTTGTAGATTTTGAATATTAATATAAGTATTTTTTTGTAGCCTTTGATTCGAAACCCCTGGTTGGATTGTTTCATCTTTTACAAGTTTTTGATTAGTAATGTCAACCGTATATACATGTATTTCATTGAAGTCATTTTCTTTAGATGCTACGGTATTTTGGGTAGCTATTTTCAATTGCTTTCCCACAAGTTGGACATCATCCACCGTAACATAATGATTTTGTTTTGAAAGAGGAATATGAATTTTCGTATTCTTTTTATCTTTTTTCTTCAGCAAGGAAATTTCAAGATATGGATTTTTAGTACTTCCGCTCCAGTTAGAGGAGGTGTCCGCATAAATAAGCCAAACTTTATCCTGATAAAAGGAATTTTCCTCCATCTTTCCTCGCATAAAATTCTTATACTGTTTCCTTAACTCTTTCATTCTCTTTGTACCATTATTGAATCTATCTAAAAATGAAACTTCACTGCTATAAACTGTTCCATTCCATGATAAATTAAAGTTTTCATGACCATTCCCTAAACCATAACCTCCAGTGATTTGAAGGGTTCTGATTTCTTTTGCGTCTCCGCTTTCCTTTTCTATTTTAAAATGTGGAAATGGACTCGCTGACACTGCTGAATAAATATAGAAAGTGCTGAGAGTTAAAAGTAAAACTGCTACTATAACAATCGAACTAATATACCGTTTCATATTACCCTCCTAAACTGTTACCTTATTCTTTAGTAAATAGCCGCTTACGGACAAGGAACCAAATAATACAATCAAAGCAGTAATGATGGACAAACCAAGTACTTCAATCGGATAAAAAATTCTATTTTTTAATACTATTCCTGCTACTATAAATGGAGAAAATAAAACAACGGCTGCTACAGCACAATAAACAATCCCCAGAATAATCCCTTTCAGACGATAGCTTCTTTCAAATAATATTCCTGTAAAAATAATGAAGATGCTGACAAGTCCCGCACCGTAATAAATAACAAAATTGAAAAAAGAATGAGGAATGATCAAACTCATATATTCATTTGATCCAAGTAACGCTCTTATCCCCAAGTCATATTTTAATTCGCTAGGTACAATCCCTTTAAATAAGGCATTCTCAAATGGGAGTATGATGAGTTGAAAGGCAATTAGCCCTAGTACATATAAAAATATCGCTGCAGCTTTGGATAAAAAAAGATTGATTCTAGAAGTTGGGAGCATAAGCAAGCGAAAAATAAAGGTGTTTTTCCCAAACCAATCCCGATACCAAATCAAGAAAATATACAAACCAAGCACCACTGCACAGATAGCTATTGGACCCATAAACCATAATGATTTTGAAACAATTTCAAAACTCGCATACCCATTTTCCTTTACAAATTGTGCCGGAGTCATCGACATCTCTGCCATCATCTTATTTGCTCTGTGTGTAAATGAAAATGATGTTACAATAACACCAGCAAATTGCAGCACGAAGGTAATAAGTAATAGGACAAAGAAAAATTTTCGAAAACGATTCATTTCAAAGTTTACTAGCTTTAAAAACTTATTCATGGCTGATACACCTCTCTCATGACATCCACAACTGATTTCCCTTCGGTTAGCCTAATTTCCTCTGTATGGAATTCTTTTAAAACCGTTCCGTTATCCATTAGTACAACCTTATCTATTAAATGCTCAATATCATTAATCTCATGGGTAGTAATAAGAACCCCTCTGTCTTCCACAAGACGGCTCGTGAATACCTCAGCAATTTGCTCTCTACTAAAAATATCAATTCCAGAAAATGGCTCATCCATTAAAATATAATCCACATCTAAACAAAGACCTAATAACAAATTCACTTTCGCAACATTTCCTTTTGACAATTCAGAAACTTGGTCACCTTTATCTAATTTAAAAAAAGTCAATAATTCATCTGCTCTAGTTTGATTCCAGCTATGATAGAAGTCATTCATAAATACCATTGCCTCATGAATGGTCATCTTGGGCGGAACAGTTATTGCATCAGGAATGAACGTTATTTTGTCATAGCTGTTTTTATTTAATTTTTCCCCGTCGATAAGAATACTCCCGCTTTGGATAGGTGTAAGACCCAAAATGGCCTTCAATGTCGTCGTCTTCCCTACACCGTTTATACCAATTAGACTAGTAATTTCACCTTTATTTACCGTAAAAGAAACACCATTTAGCACTTTTTTACGTCCAAATCTTTTCGTCACATTTTGTAATTCAATCACTCTATTTCCTCCCTTCCAATGTTGGCTGACTGGTATTTTTCTTTTACAATGTGCAGCAATTCGTCCACTGGAACATTGATTGGTCTTATCGATTGAATGAATGAATCCACAGCTTCCATGATGAGCTCTGAACGAACCTTATTTAATATCGACTCATCGCTTGTAATTCGACTTGGAAAGTTTTTTTCAGTATGAATCAACCCTTGCTCCTCCATTTCTTTATAGGCTCTTTGCGCGGTATTCGGATTAATTTTCAACATGGATGCAAGCTCTCTTCTCGAAGGAATTTCTTGACCGCTCTCGAGCATACCAATGGCAATCTGTTCCTTGAAATACCGAACAACCTGTACATACACAGGATCACGATTATTAAAGTTAATCTTCATAGAAACAACTCCTGTTTAGTGTGTGTATTATATAGTTCATACACTAAAGGTAAAACAAACTATGTATTACATGATTAATACACCTTTTGTGTGTATTATATGGTTCATACACATGCGTGTCAACCACTTTTTAACAATTACGTTTTTATTTGTTGAAAAGATACACACTATGTAATCTATAATAGCGTATAGAATTACTACTCTTATATCCCCCAAAAAAAGAATCCAGAGTAAGAAACTCTGAATTCTTTCATAAATAAACCTTAAGAAATAATCATAATTATAGTTAATACACCGTACCGGAATGAGAGCTATAAAAACGCTTATCCTGTTTTATCAATGTGTAGAGATTGGAAGATGCAGGACTATAGAGGAAATTATGAATGCCAATGAAGGTTTTCATGAGATCATAGTCCAGGCGAGTAATAACCCTGTCATGATTGATATTGTAGACTGTATGCAATCCATCATCTATCTTTTTAGACATACCGTTGTATATTACAATCGGCCGTTCTTAATTGACGAACTTGAAAACATTTATAAGGCAATTAAAGAAAGGGACGGAGAAAAAACGGAAAGTCTTATGAAAGAACATTTACAGTCCGACTTAGACTTTTGCATCCACTTATTTGGTGACGGTGAAAACAGATAGAATATGCAAAATAAGAAAAATTAGCATGAAGATGTGTATTTCATGCTAATTTTTTTGATTTTTTACTTCCAATCTAAACTTGTTTATTTCTTACTAAGCACCTTTTAATGTTACTGCAGCTTCTTTTAGGCAGCTTTGTAAAATTTTTAGATTTGCCTTTTCATTTTTAAGAATAATGGTTTGATAGTCCGGCAGTATGGCTTGGAGAGGAGACAGCTTTTCTTCTCCGCAAATGTCCACCCCCTCTACTTTTTTAAACTGAAGGATAGACGTTAAGTAGTGGATTAACATATCGACTGTCATCACACCTTGATCCCAGTTTGTTTGAACCTCGTTTGTATTTAAGACATCTTTATCAATACTTATATATACGTTATCGGTTGGAATAGCAGATAGAATAGCTGTTGTTGAATAGGTTTGTTTATCCTTGAATGAATATACAGATATACGCGGGTTATGAATACTCGCCGCTTGCTGGACAGTGGGACCAATAATGACGACTTTTTTCAAGAGTGGGTTGTTGGAAAGAGCATAAGAGACCCACGATCCACAAGAGAGCAGACGATCTCCTTGGTGCTGGCTAAGGTCAGGGTGATTATCGAATAACACTAAAGTAAATGGTTTTTTCATTTCTTTTAATAATAAATAAGTAACATAATGATAGTTTCCACTACCAATAAACGTAATTCCTCTTCGCTGTCTTTTTTGCAAAAAGCTATACAGCCTGGTGATAGAATCTTCTTCACAATACAGATTAACATGTTTTAATTGCTGAACATTAATGTTTTCATGTGGAAATTGTTGAAGTTTTTGCTGTGTAAAATACGTTTCGTCAAAGTTCATGATGGTTATTTCTTTATTTAATAATCCCATCATCTTTCATCTCCTATTTTTTGATCATAAGAGATTGGATTTAACACGAGCATTTTTTAAGAGAGTAATATTGAAGTTGAGGTGAAGTCAGCGCTGCATGTCATCCAATCTCGCAAAATCTCAGAAATGGCAAAAATGCTGCTGAAATGAACTTTTATCTATATTATAAGATTTTAGGTGTATAAGGTAAAAAGATTTGCATATGGGATGAAGGGTCAGGTCCCATATTTTGATACTATAATAGTAGTACTTTTATAAGAGGTGATGGAAATGGATTGGGCAACTTTTGAAAAGAGAGTGTATGAACGAATGGAGTTGGAGCATATTCCAGGGCTGGCCATTGCAGTCAGTAAGAATGGTAAGATTCTATATGAAAAAGGATATGGGGTACAAGATTTGGAAACACAGGAGTTAGTCAATACGAATACTATTTTTGGCATCGCTTCTGTTACGAAATCTTTTACTGCACTTGCGATTTCCATTTTAGAAGCGGAAGGAAAACTTTCCATAGAGGATCCGGTTACGAAATACTTGCCTGAATTCAGCATACCTACGATAACAGAGATGGATTCTATTAAAATTCACCATTTGTTAACCCATTCTACCGGTTTGGCACCGTTAAAACGGAGAGAGGAATTAAACAAGCTTGAAGAGCATTTGGATTACTTGGCTGGGGATGACCACGATATATTGGGTAGTCCTGGAGAATATTTTAGCTATTGTAATGATACCTTTCTATTACTTGGCGCTATTATTGAAAACGTTACCGGATGCTTATTCAGGCGTTTTGTTACGGAACGAATACTCACCCCATTGAAAATGTACCGCTCCACTTTTAGCCTGGAAGAATTAGCTAAAATGGACAATGTTTCTACTCCATATGTTTTTACAGATGGCCACTATCAAAAGCAGCCCTGGCCACCTCTGGGGAACTATGAGGTTGGCGGCGGTATCCGTTCGACAGTTCATGATTTACTGAAATATGGATTCATATATATTAATCAGAAGCAAGATATCCTTCCAACGGGATATATTGAAAAGATGTGGAAACCCGTTATTCAATATGCTACGAATTCCTATTACGGCTATGCTTTAGAGGTGACCCCTCATTATCATGGCGTTACCTTAGTGGAACATGGCGGCGGTCAACCTGGTGTTTCATCTAATTTTGGTTTTGTTCCGGAGGAGGGGCTTGTTGCAGTAGTTTTAACAAATGTGTCCGGCGCTCCGGCCAGGGATATTTGGTTGGAAGCAGTAAATACAGCCCTTGGGATTACCCTTGAGGAGAAAAGAAGTGTGGAACCTATTGCAGAAAATGTTTCGGCAGAAGAATTGATGTCTTATGTTGGAACGTACCAATCCAAAGAAGGTTCACATTTAGAAATTCGTTTGGAGGATCATCGTTTGTACGCAATAGTAGAAAATGATAAATGGCCATTGGAAGTTGGAGAAAATCAAACCCTTGTTAGTGAGAATGGCAGAGTTATTCGATTTTATTTTAATAAACAAAATAAATCATGGGCAGCCTTTTTCGGAATGAGGATGTTATTGAAGACAGAGTAATGGCGGTGGGATGAGCCAGTTTTTAGCCTGGCTCTTTATTATAGCTTTTAAAAAGGTTTCTTCCTGTTTAGCCCCGGGTTTTTTCCTTACTTCTTTTTGGGCACCTATCTCCCTCTTTGGTGACAGGGTGCACCATTCCAATCTATTTCTCGTTCAAGCACCTATCTGCTGATAGCTTTCTCGTTTTCCCCTGTTATACATGGCTGGCATCAACTCATATCTCCCCTGTGATAATAAGATTCTCATTTGCCAGTGATTGAGCCTCTCCTACCTTTCCATTGTTGGCGATTCTTGTATGTAGTCAATTTTTTATAGGAGGCGTATAATCTTTTTGTATGTAAAAAATGAAGGAGGAATCTTCATGGGTGAAATATCACGAACCCGTTCTGTATTGTTGATATCATTTCTAGTGCTCGTATGGGGTTTGTGCTGGCCTATATATAAAGTTGCATTAAACTACACACCGCCTATCTTATTCTCTGGAATGCGAACTTTATTAGGAGGAATTTTACTCCTGATTGTAACGATTCCAAGATATAAATTAATCCATCTGAAAGAAAATTGGCCCGTATATTTGATCTCCACTATTTTTAACGTCATTTTGTTTTTCGGCCTGCAAACCGTTGGATTACAATACTTACCATCTGGCCTATTTTCCGTTATTGTCTATTTCCAGCCAGTTTTAGTCGGATTTCTTGCATGGTTATGGCTTGGTGAAAAAATGTCTGGATTAAAAATTTTAGGTCTGATTCTAGGTTTTCTTGGCGTCGTGGTTATTAGTTTTAAAAGCTTAAGTGCTACAGTTTCTGTTATTGGTGTTGTTTTAGCGCTTATCACAGCTATAAGCTGGGCGATTGGGACAGTATTTTTGAAAAAGTCAGGAGATAAGGTTGATGCCATTTGGCTTGTTACAATCCAATGTTTAGTCGGCGGATTCGTTATGTCAGTTGTAGGAGTAGATACAGAAAGCCTAGCTGCCATCCACTTGTCCTTACCTTATATTTCCGGTTTACTATATGGGGCTATCTTCGGAATACCGTTGGCTTGGCTAGCATATTTTGTCTTGGTACGTTCCGGTGAAGCCAGCAAAGTGGCAACCTGCACATTTTTAGTTCCACTTATCGCTTTAGTGGTTGGAACCATCGTTCTTCATGAACCAGTTACGATGAATTTAGTTATTGGACTTATTCTTATTGTTTTCAGTATTTATTTTGTCAATCGCACACCCACAATGCACAACGTTGCAGATATTCAGATCAACTCATCTAAATAAACTGCAGTTTTATAATGATAAATTAAGAGATACCTATATTGTCATAGGTATCTTTTTTGTACGGTGCCAGGCACCAAAAAAGGGACACTTTATGTCCCAATTTTGGTGCCTGGCACCCGTCATTCGTTTAGTTGTGCATTACCCAGATGGAGCCGAGGACGATGGTTAATGCGATGATGATGCTGTATATGATGTTTCCGATTTGAACGGCGGAGTTGTCGCTTTCTTTAATATGCATGAACATGAAGAGCTGCATGCCAGCTTGCATGAAAGCTAAGACGCCGATTATGCTCATAATTGCTGGTTTTGGCAGACCAGAACGCAGTGCCACAATCGCAGCAAGTATGGTCATCGCTAACGATAGAAGGAAACCAATAATATGACCAATTGGATATTTAGTATGCCCGTGTTCCATTATTGTATCAGCCCTCCTAAATACACAAATGTAAAGATGAAGATCCAAACAACATCAAGGAAATGCCAATAAAGGCTAATGATAAAGAATTTTCTAGATGTCACTGGGTTTAGACCGTTTCTAACCACCTGGATAATCAGTAAAATACCCCAGAGGATCCCCAATGTAACATGGGCACCATGTGTACCAAGTAGGACAAAGAAGCCAGATAAGAAAGCACTTGTTTGCATGGTGGCTCCTTCGTGTACATAGTCAATGAACTCATGCAATTCGAAGTAAATAAAGCCGGCACCCAGAAGTAAGGTTATGATAAACCATGCTAGCATTGCGTTTTTATTATGGTTTCTCATGGAAAAAATAGCAAGACCACAAGTGAAACTACTGACTAAAAGTAATATAGTTTCTATCATAACATCTTTTTCTTTAAACAAATCCAGTTGACTCGGTCCCCCCGCGGTCATTCCGGAAAGGACAAAATAGGTGGCAAAGAGAGTCGCAAACAATGCGATCTCCGCTCCTAAGAAAATCCAAAAACCAAATATATTTAATCGACTTTGTTCTGATTGATACTCTAACGGTAAAGAAGTGTCTAAATGATCACTCATACTACCTCACCCCTTGCAGCTTCTTCCGTTTCCAATATTTCTTTCACCGGGATATGATGGCCTTTATCAGGATCAAAAGAACGCCATGCTAGACATCCAAGTACAATGATTAATCCAACAATCGCAAGCCACCACCATGAGAAGACAAGTCCGAAGCCCCCAAGTCCAAAACCAACTGCGGCAACGAATGGCATACCTGTATTATTCGGCATATGGATTGGCTTCACATCTACTTTTTTATATAAAGGTGTTTTCTTTTGTTTCATATTCCAATAGGCATCGATCTCTTCTGCAACAGGAGCTACAGCAAAATTGTAATGAGGAATAGGAGTTGGTGTAGCCCATTCCAATGTACGACCATCCCATGGATCTCCTGTAACATCCCGCTCACCATGGCGAATACTGTATGCTATGTTCCATACAAGAACGAGGAAGCCGATACCCATTAATACACCGCCGACTGTGGAAACCATATTTAAATTATCCCAGCCAAGTCCTTCCTGATACGTATACATACGGCGAGTCATACCTTTTAAACCAAGAACGAATTGCGGTAAGAAACATACGTTAAATCCAACCATCCAGAACCAGAATGTAATTTTTCCAAGCTTTTCGTTCAACTTATGGCCGAACATTTTCGGATACCAATAATGTAATCCAGCAAAACAAGCAAAGGCTACACCAGGTATCAATGTGTAATGGAAATGAGCAATCAAGAAATAACTATTATGGTACTGATAATCTGCTGCAGCCATAGCTAACATAACCCCTGTTACCCCACCAATAAGGAAGTTCGGGATAAAAGCTAAGGACCAGAGCATGGCAGATGTCAGCTTCACCTTTCCTTTATGGATCGTAAATATCCAGTTGAATAATTTTACTCCCGTCGGTATCGCAATTAACATCGTTGAAATCGAGAAAAACGAGTTAACCGCTGCCGTGTTCCCCATCGTAAAGAAGTGGTGAACCCATGTAAAATAACTAAAAAGGGCGATGGCCAACATGGAAAATACCATTGATTTATATCCAAAAAGACGTTTTTTCGCGAAAGTACTAATAATTTCTGAGTAAATTCCTAATGAAGGAAGTAATACAATATATACTTCAGGATGTCCCCAAATCCAGAACAGGTTGCTCCAAAGCATCGGCATACCGCCGCCTGCCATTGTGAAGAAATGAGTTCCGGCTAAGCGATCAAATGTCATTAATGCCAATGCCACGGTCAATACAGGGAACGCAAAGATAATAATGATACACATGATTAAAACAGACCATACAAACATCGGCATTTTCATCATGGTCATACCTTTTGTTCGCATTTTTAGTATCGTAACTAGGAAGTTAATTCCGGTAATAAGCGTACCAATCCCGGCAATTTGCAAGGCAACTGCATAATAATTGTTTCCTACGCCAGGACTGAATTCTGTTCCTGCAAGTGGGAAGTAAGATGTCCAACCGGCAGTTGGTGAACCACCAATAATAAACGAAATATTAAATAATGCGCATCCTGCCGCAAATGTCCAGAAGCTAAAGGCATTTAACATTGGATAAGCAACATCACGTGCCCCAATTTGCAACGGAACAGCGATGTTAATTAACCCCATCAAGAACGGCATCGCCATAAATAAAATCATAATCGTGCCGTGTGTGGTAAAAATCCCATCGTAATGGTTCGCATCCAATAGTTTTAAATTTGGTGCTGTAAGTTGAGCTCTCATCATTAGAGCATCCACACCACCGCGGAATAGCATTAGAACCGCGACTAATATATACATAACCCCAATTTTTTTATGATCAACGGTGGTTAGCCAGTTATTCCATAGCCATTTCCACTTTTTAAAATATGTTAAGTAAAACAGGATACCGATCATTGCAAGAGCAATTCCCGCTTCCGTTACGTAAATTATCGGCTCGCCTGTGACGAAAAATTCATCCAGCTTCAATCTGTTCTCCTCCCATCCTTTAGTGTTGATGATCGGACATGTCCATTTCATCCATGTTCATGCCCTCCATATCATGTTCTTTTGTATTTGCCTCTTTTTTGTTCATGACATTATGTTGATGTGGTGTTTCCACCCAATCTAGATGAGTACCAGTGTAGGTCATGCGACCAACTAAACCTGTTTTTAAAATTTTGTTATAGTCTTTCTTTGTTAACTTAGGTGCGGATCCCTTCACATCTTTTACCC
Organism: Heyndrickxia camelliae; assembly: GCF_002844575.1. Taxonomy (GTDB): domain Bacteria; phylum Bacillota; class Bacilli; order Bacillales; family Bacillaceae_C; genus Margalitia; species Margalitia camelliae. The sequence goes on along the minus strand of NZ_PIQO01000005.1, from coordinate 92,799 downwards.
ACTTTTCAAAATCGGCCTGGGTCTGTGAAAGTACTTCAAAATCCATATGGGCAAAGCCCTCACCATTAAAGTTCGCGTTTCTTCCTTGGTAAGAACCTGGTTTATCTGCTAGTAGAATCAGCTCCATTGAGTGATTTGGCATCGTATATTTTTGCCCACCCAATTCCGGTACCCAGAAGGAAGCCATGGTGCCAGCAGAGGTTAATTGAAACTTAACAGGCCGTCCAGCAGGGATGTTGACGTAGTTTACCGTTTCAATATTTTCATCTGGATAACTAAAGATCCATTTCCAATCTGCTGACGTTACATTAATAACAAGCGGCTTTTCATCCTCATAGCCCTTAGGTACTTCTTCTAAAGCATAATTTGCTTTAACAGTTGGAATGGCTACCGCGATAATGATGACTATCGGGATAGCCGTCCAAATAATTTCAAGCCATTTATTACCATGATGATCTGGCGGAACATAATCTGCTGCTTGGCGTTTTTCACGATATTTGAATACCATAAAAATGAATAATCCCATAACTACGACTAAAATAATCATCATTAGCCAAAATGAGTAAACAATAAGATCATATTGTTTTTGGGCAACTGGCCCTTGCGGATTTAAGACTGCTATATTGCTAGTATCACAACCACTTAATAAAAATAATGCGGATAACAGTACGAGAGATAACCGTTTCCAAGGGAGCTTTTTTATTTTCAACATTCTCTTCTCCTTTCTCAGGCAAAATTTGCATATTACTTCACTTATCTTTTTAATAAAGTGTTGCGTATTCTAATCCTTTTCTCATCTTTTTCTAATCTTTACATTAGATTCTACTCGATTAAAATATTTTTGTGCACCACTTCACAAAGTCGACAACAAATCTTCAAACTGCGTTCACCACTAATTCAAATAGCTGTCAAATTTTAAGTAGGACATCCTTCATCCCGATTTTGGTGCCTGGCACCACTATGGAATATTTGGGCAAAAGGATCGAAGTTTATGTAGTATTATGTAAATGTTTGTCATGACAAACATTTGTCACATTCCTTTATTTGTATAAAGCATTTTCTTCTGTTCTTCACCGTTCATACATCATTTTGATTGCTTCAGTCACAATTTTTTCAACATGTCGCCAGCTAAAATATTTAATACACTGTTCTATAGGTAATCGGAAAGTAAATAAAAGTAATAAAAAGAAAAAATACAAATAAGCATTATATATTGTGTAACAAAAAATCCCAGGAGTGAAATATAGATGGAATGACAATTAGCATTAGATTTAGTTTACACTCCAGAAGCATTGAATTGGTAAAAGCTAGTAAAGGATCATATTGATTTTGTAGAAATTGGTACTCCGGTAGTGAACAATGAGGGTTTTGAGCTGTAAAAGAAATGAAAGAAGTATTCCTCATTTAAAACTACTAGCAGATTTAAAAGCATGGATGCTGCAGGAATGAAGTGATGAAAGCATCTGAAGCAGATGCTGATATTATTACCATTCTTGACGCTGCTGAAGACATGTCCATAAAAGTTGCTGTCGAAGAAGCAAAAAATCAAGGAAAAAAGTATCTGTCCATATGATCGCAGTAAAAGACTTTGCTCGTCGTGTAAAAGAAGTGTTTCAATGGGAGTTGATTATATTTGTGCGTACTGGGTATGCTCTTCAAGCAGTGGAAAAAAATTCGTTTGAAGATCTGCAAACCAGCAAGGTAGTTATGAAAAATGCCAAAACTACTGTTGCCGGTGGCATTAGTTTAGAAACTCTTCCTGAAGTGATTAAATTAAATCCAGCTCTTGTCAAGGGTTTGTAATTGGTAAACCCGCTCCATCGATATCCACTGCATGTATTGGCCTGTTTTTTCCGTTCATTATTGATGAATAAAAGCCTTGTTTCTCTTTCAAGACCTCCTCTAGAAATACAATGATCAGCTCCTCAATAGTTGCAGTTACATCAGATGGTATATCAGATATTAATCTCCCAATGGTTGAAAACGAGAGATGTTTTGCCCCTTTTACTTTTATAAAAGAACTACCTGCTGGTAAGCGCTCATACATCTCCGTTTGTTTCTCTATATACCCCTTTGCCACATCCTCACTTGTCCCATTATCCTCTTCATCCTTTATAGCATTCAGATATTCTATATAAGAGGATGCCTCTTGGCGAATATTTAAGGTTGGGACTTGAGGCATTTTATTATCCACAACATGTAAACTCGCATCCAATAGAATGGCACAGTTTACGCGTTTATCGGTAGCCGCTAAGTGAAAGACGGTTGCACCACCAAGAGAATGCCCTATTACGCCAATCTTGTTAGTATTGAATATTCCATTGAAAAATTCTTCTTGATTCCATTGTTTCAAAGAATCAAGTACGAGCTGAATATCCTCCATTCTTGTTGCAATCTGTGTAGCATCATCTGGAAATCTTTCAGCTTGCAAGATTGACCCTTCCATTAGGATAAACCGTGAAAAAACTATCATATGGAACACTAACAGTCACTACGATATACCCCTTTTGAACAATGGCTGTAATTATTTCTATATATAAATCACGATCTATTCCAAATCCCGGAGATAAAAGTACAACAGGAAACGAGGTATATTTTGTTGGTACAGCATTATCTTTAACTGTAATTTTTACTTCTTTCAACTTCTCTTCTTTAATACCAAACTTCGAGAATGTATCAATAGCTTTCTCTATAGCAGGTTGAAAAAGGGATGTCAAATCTGTTTCCATTTCTTCTAATGTAGGATAAAACACACTAACAGGAAAGGAACGAAATTCACCTTCAAACATCGCTTTTCTATTTATATCTTCCACTACTTTAATGACTCTACCGATTCTTATATTTGAATCCATACCGCTCCCACTTTCCAATGTTTGTTTGGAAGTTACTGAACTAAACATGCACTTGCACTCAAATTAATAGACTTTCAATTTACCCGGCCGTTGTGAGTATTCAATTTGTTCTGCTTCACATCGCAGGTGATAAAAATACTGGATTATTTCTAATTCCTGTTGAATGGATTCTTTCAGCAAATGCAATGTTCTTTTCCCTATCCTTCTATCAATCAAAGCTAGAATTTTTATGACCATATCATCCGATTTTAAAGCCTTCTCGATAGGCATATTCAAGAATTCCTCCACAGCATCATAAAAATCATACTGAGCATAAATACCTTCTTTTTTTACAAGTTCGTGTGCAGTAACACTTATCTCATGATTTTTTTGATAGTCATCATAACTAATATCATTAATTCGGTGTATTTCCCGCTCTTTTCTGTTTATCCTAATATCAGATGTGATGGTACACATATTAAGAACTTCTTTTTTATCCACCGTGATAAAAGCTCTCCCCATTTGGTCATGAGCTTTTCTATAATTTGTTACAGTGAATCCTACCCTGCCTTTAAGTGAGTCACATGTTAAGTTGTCTAATCTTTTCTTTAATTTACTCCAAAGTTGGCTGCGCAATGCTGTAATCACTCCTTCTATCTCATGTCTTTTGATTTTAGTTTTAGTTATCTACTATCGCTTTTCTATCTTTCTGGATGTTTAACTTATCTATTGAAGTAAAAGATTTATAATTCACCATAATAAGCAGCGAAATAGAAAAAGCCCTTCTTCCGCACTAGGTAATTTCTTAACTTACTTTTCGTAGCTTTTTCAAATAGTGGCTTTGTCAAGATATATGCTTTTGCATGTAATTAAGCGAGTCTTTTCTTATCCGTTTTATTATGATATTCATCATCAACTATTCCGGTATTAAAAGCGGTTATTGGGTGCCCTGTAAAAAATACCTGAGTCCTTAGAGCTAGTTTGGGATTTGAGTGTAGCATAAGAAAAAGGACTACTAATATTACTATTACCCCCATGAATTTTTTCAAAGAATTTCACCGCCTATTTTTTCCTTTTAAAGTTCTATACACCAATACATGATGAAATCCCTTCTTCCCAAGACTGCTCTTTCAGTGGTTAAGGAATGCATTATATCTATTTTCTTTGTAACTTTTATTTAGATTTATCGTATTATTACAAGAGGTGATAAACTTGTTAGAACTTGGCGCTAAAATATTTTAAATTTCTATGTTATTGGTTTTAATAGTGCCTATTATTGTTTTTATATTTTTAGTTCTAACACTTAAGAAAGGTAAGCAAAGGCTTAGTAATATTGAAGATAATCTGGATACATTATTAAAGGAAAAACCATAAAAAGCTCATGAAATTATGCCTTTTGTTGCTTTTCCTTTTCCGATTCTTAAAACTTTGCAGATAATAATATTGGCATAAATTTCTTGTATACTGCAGCCTTATCAGTTAGCATCCACCAAGCTCCACATCAACTTTAGGTAAGTCCTTAGACTTAAAAGGATAAGCTACAGAAAAATATATTCTAAATAGGATACATCTTTTTCTTCCCCCACTATCCAACAAGTGAACATATCGTTTCTGCGAAGCAATAGAGACTGAATCCCTTTTTTCTGAAGTTCCGTCCTTTGTATCTACCAAATAGCAGATGGGACGCTATTTACACGGGAGCCCAAATCAAGTTTTTATCCGTAATTAATGATGTTCAAGGAATTTAAAGGCAGCGCGAACAGACCTAACAAGGCTTGGTCCAAGTAGTTCCGCTAGATCAAAGAAAAGATCAAGGAGATCCCACCACATGGAATCCTTCCCAGCCTTTTTTCTTTTATCCCTTCGTGCTTTTCGTTTCTCTTGAAATGTATTCATCTGCACTCACCCATCCCATTTTAAAGTCTTCTGGATTACATCCACACGGCGACCATTCTACAGTAATTTTACCACAAATAACCATTTTCATGTTCTATACAGCCGTTCATTGAATAAAAAAAGAGTTGCCGATTCATCATGAATCTTCAACTCTACCCTACATATATTTTTTGTACATTGTACATTGATTTAAGTTAGAATCTATAAAATGGTTGCCAACAATATAGTCAAATCGGATAACTAGTGCTTAAGTCGAGTACACTTCGCATAATTTAAAAATCCGATATTATACGATGCAATATCTTTTTACTATCTGCATCCTTTTGTCGAAATGGACGGCCAATTTGCTCATAGATTTCCTTCTCTTCTAAAAGCTGTCTAGGGTGTAAGACTTTCACAGATATTCCGTGCAAATAATAATATTGCGGTAGTAGTGAGTCCTGTCTCCATACCCATTCAGGTAATCCGTTCATCATAAGACTTCCATCTGTATTGTAGGTTATATAAATAAATGTAATATCTATATTATCCTTTCTAAAATCAGACTGCCTATTACAAAACTCTTCTGGGACAGGTATTTGTTCATAACCGGCTTCTATAAGTGTATTTTCTAATTGTTTTCTATTGGAAATCCACGTTACTATATCGATATCACTATGCAGTCGGGTAATCTCGCCAAGCAGGAAGTCAATAGCCCAGCCTCCACGTAACCAGAAGTCAGTGTCAATTCCCTTAAAAATAAAACTGATCTCGGTCAATATTTTTAATTGCGACTTTGTTTGCAAATCAAAATTTCCTATCATAGTAATAATCCATCCCCCCATCAAGATGTTGCAGTAAAATATAATTTCATTCTATTAATTTGACATTTTAAAATATGACTATTGCCTTTAATAAATCAGACACATTTATGGTGATTTCAATTCTTTTTTGATATTTTTTCTTATTTACGAAAATAGTGTCTGAGTATTCCATTAGTATATCACTAATAAGACTAGTCAAAAGCCCAATAATATATATGTAAGTTTTTATATCAACGGTATATTACCCCTTTATAGAACTTTACTCCATAAAAACAAAAAAAGTAGCAAGTTTATAATTTGCTACTTTGATGTAATCTTTGCATACGTGGTATTTAGAAATCCGATTTGCGAGCCGCCCATATTCTCTCACAATACGATCCAATAGTCTTCTTTGATTCTTCAATTATAAAAAATTCTTTCGCGCTTATTTTATATACCTTTTTTATATCCCTTTCAGCTTCTTCAAGAGCAGTTCGAAACCTATGTAGTCTTTTTAGGATATAATGTTTGTTGGAATTTTCCTTATATATAATATAATCCATTACTTTAATCGTTCGATCCATAGTTCTTAACATTTCCTCGTTTATGGCTACTTCCATCTCCTGTGTTCTTGTAAAGAAAAGATAAAACTCAAGGGCAACTATCCCGTCATAGGTTAACTCAATAAACCTAAAATCCATGCCATTCCCCCACTTAGAATTGTCCCTGAAATATTTTACCATTTTTTACTAGTAAAGTACAAGGGAATAGATTCCAATTCTATTCCAAATTTAGTATCCCGTTTTGTGGAATTTCTATTTGGAAATGGGTTCCTTCCGGTGAACTTTCAACAATGTTGATATTCCCCAAATGTTCTATGATAATTTTTTTAACAAAAGGTAAACCTAACCCCATTCCTTTTGTTTTCAATGACATAAATGGATTGAACACACTTTCCCAATTTTCAGGGGAGATTCCTGAGCCTGTGTCCTTAAAATGAATAATAAACATCTTATTATCCAATTCAATTTCAATGGTAATCTTCTTGTTTTTCCTATCTTCTGGAATAGCTTCAACACTGTTCTTAATTAAGTTAATGAATACTTGTTTCAAATTTGTTTTATTTACATATGCATACAGCGAGTGGTAGTTGTTGCGAAAATCTATATTTGTTTGATATTCCCGTAATATCCCTGAAGAAAATTCAATAGATTCCTGAATAATAGATTCCAAGTTTTCTTTTGCAAAGGCCATTGTAGAGGTCTTCATATATGTTTTGTAACTATCAGTTAAGTCCGTTAGATGTTTAGAAGATTTTTCAATCATTTCCAATAAACCTTGATCTTTTTCATCCAGATTGTTACTTTGGCTTAACATCTGAGCGAATCCTTTAATAATCTGATTCGTATTTTTGACCTCATGGATCATACTTCCTGCTAAATTACCGGTGTAATCGAGTTTCTTTTGTCTTTCCATTATTTCATAATAATTTGCCTTGATATTGATACTTAACTTCAAGAACTCCATTACGATTAGGGTTGAGAAAATAATGACTCCAATGCTACTGAAAATAATTCCCGTATCAGATGAAAAGTTTAGTAAGCCAAATATATATAAAAGGGTCGAATACAAAATAAAAGCCGTTAAGAATTTCTTTATACTTGAGTTTAGCATCCTTCTGGAAATGACAAAGACTAGGACTAAAAACAAGAAAAAGCTGCTCGTGTGTACGATATACACCCACATTAATGGTCCGTATTTAGGAAAGTAATAAGATATATGTGAAAGTCGATTATGAGCTATAAATAGTCCTTCTGTGCCAAATGGAGTCCAGGTTATAAGGTAAACTACCACGCTCCAAACAATTAAAAGGACAAAAACTTTTTGATTAAGTAGAATATTGGATATTTTATTTAGCCATTTCTTTTCTTTTAAAATGGTCGGCTGCCCTTTTATTATGATAAAGGCCATATAGTAGACAACCGGAATAGCAAAGGTAGGACCAAATCGAAATACTTTTAAAAGAAATAGGATAGTTTCCTTACTTAAAACTGCTTCAAAATAAAGAATACCTGCATTGAATTGCCATACCGTTATCAAAAGCATATGAATTCCTAATATTAAAGATAACTTTGACTCTTTATAAAAAGATTTCATACTCAAAGCTAAAACAACAGGAATTAACCCTATGGTACAAATTAAAATTCCTACTATCGTGGCCGATCAACTCCTTTCTCAACCTTCTTTTTATTTTGTTCTATATTCTTTTATATAAGCACATGCGTTATTCCCACTATGTCCGTGGTTCGTAATAGCAACTTCCTTAATCTCCTGATAAGTTGTTTGTGTTATAATATTCATCTCTTCAAAACCCTGTTTGGTTGTTCTTATGGTTGGCGGGATAAAATTATATTGAACGCTTAATAATGCTGAAATGACTTGGAGTATCCCAGAGGCACCCAAGGGATTTCCATACATACTTTTTATCGAAGTATAGGGGATTTTATGGTCAAATAATAACTTAGAGCATTTCTTCTCAATTTGATCGTTTAGTTGAATACCAAGAGCTTGACTATTGATATAATCCGGTTTTCTTCCTGCGGTTACTTCTTTTAATGCGTTAATCAATTGCTCTCCAGATTCATCTGATGAAAAAATATCTATACCGTCATTATTCGAAACAACATTTACAATTTCACCTTTTATATCTGCTTCCCGTTGAACAGCTTCTTCCTCTCGCTCCAGAATGATAACGCCGGCAGCTTCTGACATAGCAAACCCTTTACTGCTTTTTTGAAACGGAACAGCTCCCTCTTCAAGTGTTTGATTAATAGGGAGTGATTTGGTTTTTGCAAAGGCATATGTAGTGGCATTACAAATCGGTGTATCCGTTCCTCCAACAATAGCCACATCTATCTTTCCACTTTCTAAGTATAGCATGGCTTCCTCAATAGCTTCTAAACTAGAAGTACATCCTGTGACGATTGTTTTTACAATGCCTTTTACTCCTATGTAATACCCGATTTCAGCAGTAATACCATGGTAGTTTGAAAAATGAGAAAATCTAATAGGTACTTTTCGATATTCTTTATTATTGGCGTATTGAATTGCATCTTGATATAGTTTCTCTGCTGCGGCACCTAGCGATGTACCCATAAAGAGACCTACTTTTTTATTTTTCATATCTATCCGAGAGGACTTAATCGCTTCTTTTGCAGCAACTATTCCTATTTTGGTTGCTTTCGGAAGGCGTTTTAGTTTGTGATCGGAATCTATTTCTTTCAATTCTTCTTGAATAGGTCCAAGAATATTTGATTGACCGTTTGGTCCTCCATTCTCTATAACTTTTAATAAACAAACACCATTTTGTAAATTATATAAATACTGTTCTATATTTCTAGTATCTGGGGCAAATATCCCATATCCAGTACACACGATTGTCATATATTTTTTCCCCTCTATAAGCAAAAATTCCTATCTATTATATCAAACAGGCACTAAATTGCCTATTGTCGAATCCTGCGATTGCCCTTATATTATCAGAAAATACATGATTGGCATTAACAATAATGACCAACCCTATGAAGGATCTGGTCATTATTGTTATAGTTTATTATGAAGTTACCACTTACTGTAGTTACCAAACTAAATAATTTTAAAATAGGTAATTACTTTTCAATATGACCCGGATTGTCGTAGTGAACCATTGGATTTTTTCTACTCTCTATGCGCCTCTCTATTAAAGAGGAACAACCCTTTCAATGTAATAATAAATTATTTTTTTCCATTATTATTGTCCTTTTTTATCGTTTACTTGGAAACTTCATATATGGCTTACCGACCGTCATTGCTGAACATGATTTTCATGACATCTGGATTCATTCATATCTGCCCAGATCTCTTTATTCATGCGTTTATTTGTTCCATAATCTTTTTTACGTTTGATGAGTTTACTAGAAAAATTTCAACTTCTAATTAAGGTTACTACTCTACTTTCACTTGATAAATACTAATCAGGTTTGTTATAACTGCTGCTTATTCAACTAAAAAAGCAGTTCCATTAATAGGTACAAATCATCCTTTTGTACCACAAAACAGAACTACTTTTGAAACAGGAATTTCCTTTATAATTAAAACCAGTATTCTTCCTCTTTTGCTTTACGCAGGCTTGAATATGTTTCGGTTAATACTATCGTATCTTCCACCAAACGTTGGATGCGGAAAATAATATCGTCGTTTACAATTTCTTTTCGATAAAAATCCTTTTCTTCGATAAATACATACGATTGAACAATTTGTGCTTTCATATAAGATAAAATAGGCTTTAATTGTTGTTCCGCAATTAAATAATGCTTAGGGGAACCCGCAGTAACGATCATGCTAACAACTTTATCACGAAATCCCTTTTCCGGAAGTAAATCAAAAATGTTCTTTAACGTTGCTGGTATAGACGCTTGAAAAATTGGTGTTCCTATCACAATCGCATCTGCTTCCATGATTTGTTTTGAAACAAAGCCTGTATCGCCTTCATATTCCAAGTAGTTTCGTCCATCACTAAACTGAATATCATACTCAGCTAGGTCGATTAAGTTAAATTCTACTTCTGGATATTTTTCTGAGATTTCTTTTGACAAGTAGTTCATTGCTGTTCTAGTTTTGGAACCAACAATGGACCCGGATAGACCTACTATTTTCACGATATTGACCCCCTATTTTTGTGCTGTATATTTTCTGATTGCCGGTAAAATTTCCGTACCAATGATTTCGATGTTTTTCACTAGTTTTGCATATGGCATTCCACCGAAATCCATCTGCGCAAGATAACGCTGATGTCCGAATAGTTCATGTTGGTATAATATTTTTTCAATCACTTCCTGTGGGCTGCCCACATTAATAACACTGCGTTTATCTATAGCCTGAGCGAACGCTTGTTTAGGAAAACCTTGCCCATTTGTGAGTTTCATTCCTTCATTGATGAAAGGATACATTTCCTTTAACGCATCTTGTGTAGTTTCAGCTACATGGAAAAAGCCAGTGGTTCCGACTGGAAGAGTTTCTGGATCATACCCATTATTTTTTGCAACTTCTCTGTAAGCATCAATGACAGACTTAAAGTGGTATGCAGCGCCACCTAATGTAGCAAGCATCATCGGAACCCCTGCGTAACCGGCCTTCATGGCACTTGCAGGAGTACCACCAACCGCACGCCAGATTGGGAGTGATCCTTCTTTAGGTCTTGGCAAAACTTTGGCATTCTTTAGAGATTGACGGAATTGTCCAGTCCAATTAATCACTTCTTCTTTATTAATCTTTAATAATAAGTCAAATTTTTCTTCAAATAATGCTTCATAGTCTTGGACATTGTACCCTAATAATTCAAATAGTCCGATACGAGAGGCACGTCCAGCAACAATTTCGGCACGTCCATCGGAAATTAAGTCAATGGTAGCAAAATCTTCATACACTCGAACAGGATCTGATGTACTAATAATAGTAGAAGAGCTGCCAATTTTTATTTTTTCCGTTGCTTGTGCAATTGCGGACAAAACAACAGTGTGGGCTTGTGTTGTAAAGTATTCCTGATGACTTTCTCCTACACTGAAAAAGTCAATGCCAGCTTGCTCCGCAAGTTTAGCTAATTCGATAATTTCATTGATTCTTTGCTGGGCAGAAATTCTCTCTCCCGTATTAGGATTTGCGATATGATCACCTAATGTATATAATCCAAATTCAAGACCTTTACTTTGGTCGATTCGGTACTCTTTCATATTTCTTTCAACCATCCTTATAAATAAAGTTACTTTATTTTTTTTACCTACCATAATATTATTACTCGAAAATATCTTTTTATAAAGTACGCACTTAAAAGTGGTATAGTATAAAAAAGGATACTAAGGAGGGGTAACGGATGGAATTAGAACCAGATTTATGTAGCGTAGGTGATGCTTTAGAAATTCTAGTTGGAAAGTGGAAACCAATAATCTTATTGCACTTATTAAAAAAGAGTCCGCAAAGATTCAGTGAGCTAAAGCAAAGAATTCCCGGAATTACGCAAAAGATGCTGACCAACAAATTGAGAGAATTGGAGGAGGAGGATATTATTAAGCGTGTTGTTTATCCAATCGTCCCTCCAAAAGTGGAATACTCTATTACCGACTATGGGAGGAGTTTGGAACCAATCTTAAATGCCATGCATGAATGGGGCCAAAAGCACAACTTACATAAAATGCAAAAAGCAAAACAACCATAAATTCGGGTATGAAAAAAGGTTGTCCGTGACAACCTTTTTCTACTATATTGTTCGTGTTTCTAAATAAGTAGACGTGTTTTAACATTCTTATCGAAGAGAATCATTTTACCTTATAATGAAGCCAAACTGCCCCTTTACCAACAGGCTCCGAACTTATATATTCCAATTTTGTCACATTCTTTAGTGATTCCAAATCATCACAGTCGAAAACCTAGGAGTATTTTTTCCTCCAACCGCAAGGGGAGACAACACTAGACTAATTTCATCAATAAGGTTTTGCCTTAAAAATGCCCCATTAATCGATCCACCGCCACTCAGTCCAAGTCTTCTAAACCCCATATCATAAATTTTTTGCAGAGCCAAGTTTAGGTCTATATGCTCTCCAGTTCCTGCTAAAATATAGTTAATCTTCTTGGCTTGTAACTGTTTAATATAGTTTTCTTGTACATTTTCCTTTGTCACTACAATGAGACCTTCTGTTTGATGCCAATCTATTCTCCATTGACCATCAAAAACAATATAGACATTGGATTTTTTAGGTTCATATAATGATTGTGTAAGCTCAACCCAATGTTTCCCGTATACCATTAATGTTTCACTGCCAGAGAGTAAGCCATCACATTCTAATTCATCATAAAGCTGATTGGCTATGTCATGTGCTTATCCATCAATCTTCGCAGCTGTCCATTCGGCTACGTTTCTATTCGGTGCAGTTGTTATTCTTCCATCAATAGAAGAAAAATATTTAAAACTACTCCCGGTTTAGCCACTAAACATCACTCCTATTTTCAAAATTATTCACCATTATAAGTCAATATAGAAAATTAAGTCAGTGTTTTTTATTGACCATCCATTTTATTGAAATAAGGTGCAATTATCTTCTAATCCTTGTACCTTTATTAAGTGAAGTTATGGCTAAAGGCAATTTCTATTAAAAAAGCTGAAACATTACTGGTTTAACATTAACCATTTAACTGCTTCATTAAAATCTTTCGCAATAAAATCAGGCTGAATATCACTCCACCGTCCAAAAAATTGATTGTCTATGTATTTGTTGAAATGCTCCCTCCCACTACCTGTTTTCACTAAAATTTTCTTACAGCCTACCTCATCTGCTGCTAATAAATCTGTCCATCTATCTCCAATAACCACGCAATTCCTTAAGTTTAAATTATTATCTATTGCTGCCTGTTTTAGCATTCCTGATGAAGGTTTTCTGCATTGACATCCTTCATGATGCTGATGAGGACAAAGATATATTTTATCGAAACCAAAATTTCCTAGTTCCTCGTTAAAAGCTGCAACGGAAGCCTCACCCCTAGCAATTCCTGGCTGATTTGTAAAAGCACATATTAGAGCTCCGGCCATTTTTAATAGTTGTATGGACTCAGAAACACCAGGATAAAGTGTAAACTCCCCAGGATAAGTAACTTTATCATTGCCGCCAATCGTTCCATCCCGATCGATGAAAACGGCTTGAATGTTCAATATTTTCCCCTCCAAACAGTTTTATTTCAAAACTTCTTTCACACAAACATGCGTAAATGGCAAAATTTAATTTTAATTCAAAGTTTTATAACACGCTTGCATCTTCTCCAAAAAAAGTCAAAAATATTTTTTGAGGCGGTTTACAATCCTTTAAGTAAAACAAAAAAATGCTTCGCTACAGTTTTTCTAAAAACCTTTCCACGTCTTTTGGTGATTTTAAGATAATCACTTCTTTTTCTTTAGAAAGCAGTTGAAGTCTTTGTAAAATTTGCGGTCTTTTCGTCTTAGGATAATCCCATATCCATTTAAAAAATTCCAAAGAAAACCTTTCCTGACAACCTTCCCCCATATCTGGCCGTGTCTTATGCCGATACTGAAGTATTCTTTTAAAAGCACGATAAACGCAAATGGTCCTCGGTATATCAAGAAAGATTATGGTATCAGCCGCATTCAGCCGTATATCCATTGTTCCTCCATAGTTTCCATCCATAATCCACTTGTCTTGTTTCACTAAACGATGTTGAACTACTATTTGTTCCTCTTTCGGAACACCAACCCAATTTGGCTTCCAGAATAATGCATCCAGATGATAGATTTTTATCTTTAACTTTTTTCCTAATCGCCTTGCAAGAGTAGACTTTCCAGAGCCTCCAGAACCAATAAGTACAATTTTCCGCATGATACACTCCCTTTAAGAACTAATGGAAATCCAAAAAAGAAGTTCCCTTAATCTAATAGCTTAAACATATATAACAAATGAGAAAGCTAATTTTGACTGTTAACTATATCAATTACTTAGAAAAAAGCGGGCATAAGTAAACACTTGACCTTGATAACATATTTATTTTTTCTACTATTAAGCTTCTTCAAAAGGTAGGAAATTCCTTTACTAGTGTACAAATCTAATAAAAAAATCATCTTACCTCTTATAATCGACTAGAGATAGATGACTGTAACGTTTCTAATTACCTTCAAAAGAAGTTAGGAATAAATCATTTTCTTCAATATCTTTATTTTTTCAAAATGCATCCCTTCATGATAAAGGCAAAAGCTAAGGAATTCTTCTACTCTCAATAAGGGCAATCCTTTAGATGTTGTATACCCACCTATAGGGGAAATTTCGTTAAGGCGGTGTTTGAAATTCTTTTCCACTCTCTCTACTTGCTTGCTGAGCAGTTTTTTTATTTCCTCAATAGTTGGTACATTCTCTTTACCTTCCTCGGGGATTGACCCGGGACAAAACAAGTTTGAAAATTCTTCAGAAATACTCATTTCCTCCCCTGCAAAATGAAAGGAGAATTTTTCTTGAATAAAGAATATATGTCCTGCGTTCCACTTGATATTGTTATTAAAACCTTCAGGGATCACTTCAGATTGTAGTTCTGTTACATCCGCCAACTCATTTAAAGTGTTGTTTCGAACAAAGTATAATTGATCAAATAAATAATGTTGCATTTCTATTCCCCTCTTTTTTATCCTTATAGTTCTCTTCAATTATCATTCCACTTTTTTTCCCCACAGATAAAGCCCCATGTTATACGAAAACAAAGATTCCATTAATGGACAAAACCACATCGATATTTAGTTAGGTTAGGCACTGCAATAACGTCATCTTTACTGTATTTATCAAATATGTTGCTTAATGCTTCTACTAAGTTCGGATACAATCTATCGCCTTTCGTTAAGGAAAAGGAAGAGGATAAGTGCCGGCCAATAAAGCCAGTTTTATCAAATAATAGCGGGTTATTGTATATTTTTCTTGAATAGTTTTTTTGAAAAAATCTATCGTAAATTTCTTCAGAATTAGCAAATCCATTTGAAAATCCATTAAAATCTGGACAGCATTGTTTATAGGCGATTTCAATTTCTTGGTTAATAGAAGTTGCTGCCATTCGTTCATTGGATATTATGGCGACTTTACCATTTTTCTTTAATATTCTTTGACATTCCTTTTGAAACCTTTTTACATGAAACCAATGAAATGCTTGTGCAACTGTTATGAAATCAACACTCATTTTTAATAATGTGGTATACTCTGCAGATCCTTCAATAGAATTGAAAAGTTTGTATTTCTGCAGCTTTTCTTCCGCAACCATACGCATTTCGGTATTTGGTTCAACGGCGAATACTTTGAAGCCTTCGTCTAATAATTTCTTTGTCATTATTCCCGTTCCTGATCCAATGTCGGCAATGATCGAATTACTGGTTAATGTATTTTCAAAAATCATGTCCATCACTAATTCATTTGGATAATCTGGACGGAATTTTGAATACATGATTGATTTTCCATTAAATTTGCTTATATTTTTCATCATCACACACCAATGAGCATTTTCTTAAGGAATTAATGCACTCCCCTTTTTTGTCTTTATATGTAGAAAAGGTGCATATTAAGAACAATATTTATATATTTTTTACCGCTTCAGAAATAGGGATTTCACCTGAAACAATATCAAAGGACTTATGAAAGGTATTGGCTTCGTTCAAAACTGCAAGGATAGTCTTGGCCACATCTTCCCTAGGTACAAAGCCTCTTTCAAGGTTTTCGGCTATTTTCACCTTCCCTGTGCCAGGCTCGTTCACCAGTCCACCTGGTCGTATAATGGTGTAGGTTAACTGACTTTGTTCAAGCATTCTATCAGCATAATGTTTTGCGACATAATATGGCTTGATTTTCTCGTTCCAATTTTTGCGATGATGAGCTTGTAGAGCACTGACCATAATAAATCTTTTCACTCCTGCCTTTTCAGACGCCTCCATCATTTTTACAGCACCATCAAGATCAATTAAAAGTGTTTTATCATATCCTGTATGTCCTCCTGAACCTGCCGTAAAGACCACTGCATCACAGGTCTTAGCAGCTTCCTCAAGCTGCTCCACTGTTCCTTCAAGGTTACCTAATATTGCCTCCATACCTAAGTGTTCAAACTCCTCTACTTGCTTTTCTGTTCGCACTAACGCTCTTACGCTATATTCCGGACTGTCGTGCAATAACTGTACCAACTGTTTTCCAATTTGTCCGTTAGCTCCAATTACCAAAACCTTCAAAATAAAAACTCCTCTCTTTCATTTCTATTACAGTTCACTGTTCCATATTATTGCCCTAGAGGCAGCTTACATTCCCATCTTACGTAGAAAAAAGCATACCAGATTTGTTAAATTGGTATGCTTCATTGGAGCAGATTTTATTTTGTCGGTGCTTTTGCAAATTCTTCCACTAATTCGCTAAACTGCTTTAGTGCGTTTTCTACCGGCTCTGGAGTGGTTAAATCTACACCAGTTTTCTTTAAAAGATCAAGTGGATATTCAGAACTTCCACTTTTCAAAAATTCAAGATAGGAAGCTTGCGTCTGTGCATCTCCATCTAGGATTCTATTAGCAATATGGACTGCGGAAGCAAAGCCTGTTGCATATTTGTATACATAGAATGGGCGGTAGAAATGAGGAATCCTCGACCAGCCATATTTTACTTCCTCATCAAAGACGATCTCATCGCCATTGTATTCTCTAAACAGCTTTTCATATACTTCACTAAATACTTTTTCATTTAATGACTCGCCTTTTTCCGCTAATTCATGTGTGATTTTTTCAAACTCGCCAAACATAACTTGCGTAAATAAGGTTCCTTTAAATTTGTCGATAAAATGATTGAGCAAATACTGACGGAGTTTTTCATCCGTTTCCTTATTTAGCAGGTAGTTAATTAATAGAACTTCATTCACAGTGGAGGCCACTTCCGCCACAAATATACTATATCTTGCTGTATTCTGAGGCTGTGTTTCGTGAGAATAATGACTATGCATAGCGTGACCCATTTCATGTGCCAATGTAAATAATCCATCGATATTATCACGATGATTTAATAAAACATAAGGATGAACGCCATATACCCCCATGTTATAAGCACCGGATCGTTTCCCAGGCGTTTCACGAACATCAATATATCGTGCATCCTTGAAGGAGGCGAGTGTGTTGATGTAATCTTCCCCTAGCGGACGGAGTGCATTTAACATTGTTTCGTATGCCTCATCAAAGGAAATTTCTTTTTCTACTCCTTCCACAAGTGGAACACTTAAATCATATTGACGAAGCTCATCCAATCCAAGCCTGTCTTTACGAATCTCCGCATATTTATGAAGCGGAGCAATATTTTGTTTCGTCGTAGAGATTAAATTATCATACACTTCTTTTGGCACATTATCTGCAAACAATGCTTTTTCTAGAGCAGAAGAATAATTTCGCAAACGGGAAACCGTCACATTGTTTTTAATGGCTGCCCCAAGAGTGGATGCGATTGAGTTTTTCAGGTGTACATATGGCTGATAGTATGCCTTATATGCTTCTTTCCGCTTATTTCGGTCTGTATCTTCAATAAGCTTTGCATACATGCCGCGTGTAAGCTCTACTTTTTCACCATTATCCTTCGTTACTTCACCAAACTTAATATCTGCATTATTCAACATGCCATATGTATGACTAGGTGCGGATAGTGCTTCACCCAACTGTGACAAGACTTCTTCCTTTTCCTTTGATAAGACATGTGCTTTATAACGATAAGCATCACGTAAGTCTTTTTCAAAGTATTGGAGTCCTTCTTCTTCCTCCATATAAGCTTTCAATGTTGACTCTTCTAAGCCAAGTAAGAATGGCATGAAAAAGGAGGTGGCCGCATTCACCTTTACTCCCAGCTGTTTTGCCTTATCCTGAAGGGATTGGGAAGCTGTATCTCTTGTATCCAGATCCACGTGAAGCATCCCATAAGCAAATACTTTGCCAAATTTATACGATACTTTTTCACTTTCTGTTAAATACGCAAGCAAAGACTTGCCATCATGAATATTCCCATCGAATTTTTTCAAATTCTCGGCAGCCTGCTCAATATACTGAACATCTTTTTGCCAATCTTCTAAGGTTGGATAAATATCTGCTAAATTCCACTTTTCCTTTTCTGGCACTTCTTGTCTTGAGGAATATGTAGTCATTTTTTTCATTTCTCCTTTTAATAAGTTTAAGAAGCATCACTTGAAATCTGTTTTTTCGATACTAACGAGGAACGATAGTAGCTTGGTGCAATTTCGCCAGCCCTGATATTTGTTTTTTGAAATATTGATTCGAGGTCATCCAGTGCAAATTCGGTGGCAAGATTTATCATGATTTCGGCGCAAGCTTTTGCATCATCCAAGGCATTATGATGATGGAGAAGGTCAATGTTATAATGCTCGCACAAAGATTTCAGTGTGTAGCTTGAACGTCCTTTTAACAGTTTTTTAGATAGTTGATAGCTGCAAAGCAATTTGCTGGAGACAGGTGTTACATTGTAACGATTTAAATTATCCCTTAAAGCATAACCATCAAATGGTAGGAAATGGGCAACCATAACTTGATTCTCAATCCTGTCTTGAATCGATTCATAAAAAGTATTAAAGGTTGGCGCTCCCTCTACATCTTCCGCTCGAATACCGTGGACTAAAATGTTATGATAATCAAATGATTCTTCCGGATCAACCAGTGAATAAACAGAATCCACGATTTTGCCATTCTCCACAAATACCATCCCAACAGAACAAATGCTGTGGCGATTTCGGTTTGCCGTTTCAAAATCGAATGCGATAAAATTTTTCATTCTAGCTCCTTTCTACCCTACTAGAAAGTATTTAAAATAATCTTAACTTTTCGGTTACAAAAATACTTCACTTACTATATTCTTATTATACCCTTTATTGTCCTGCATTTTTTATGATTTTGCCTATAAAAAATGTCTTAGTCTTATTAGAAGACCCAGAAGCCCCTAAAGCCTAAAATCATTAGTAAATCACTGATTTTTTGCTTGATGACAGATCTTGGGTCCTCCCTCCCGTCCATCTATTTTACAATAAAAGACCAAATCCTATGCGACTTGGTCTTCTATCCTTACTCTACGTTTTTCCAAATTAGCGAGCCATTCTGGCCACCGAATCCAAAGGAGTTAGATAATACATGTTTTACTGGATGCTGTTGCGTCTGTAATACAAGATTACTTGGGGCATCAGAATCCGGCTCTGTACAATGAAGTGTTGGCGGCAGCATTCCCGTTTCGATAGATTTAATGCATGCTATACTTTCAATAGCACCCGCACTTCCAATTAAGTGGCCAATCGCACCTTTGATAGAGTTAACTGGGATATGAGCGAGCTGATTGCCAAAAACTCTCTTAAGAGCAAGTGATTCCGCCTTATCACCTGCAGGCGTTGCTGTAGCATGAGCATTGATATAATCAATTTCATCCGCTTTGATACCGGCATCTTCGATTGCTTGCTCAATAGCCAGTGCCGCTCCTGCACCCTCAGGATGTGGTGCTGTTTCATGATAGGCATCGTTGGAAGCACCATAGCCGGCAAGCTCCGCATAAATTTTCACACCGCGTTCCACTGCACGTTCATAAGGCTCCAACACGATAAAGGCAGCACCTTCTCCGGCAACCATTCCCTTCCGATTAGCATCAAATGGTCTACTCCAAGTACTCCAATCTTCGGGACCTTCTGTCGCAATAGCTCCCGCGGAACGCAAACTGGATAATACGACCGGAGAGAAGAGAGCCTCAGCGCCTCCTGCAATCACCATATCTACTTTTCCAGTTTGTATCCATCCCATTGCCTCACCTATCGAATTCGCTGAAGAAGCACATGCTGTTGTATAGGTCATGACTGGTCCGCGAACTGCATAATGCAAGGCGAGCGCTGCCGCCGCCGCATTCGGCAATGATTTCGATAATAAGCGCGGACTCATTCTTTTATCAGGATTGGCTGCCAATATTTCAGCTCCTTCTGCTAGAGTACCGACACCGCCGTATGCTGTACCAACAGATATGCCTATCCTATGAGCAGATACATTAGGTTGCCAAGCAATTTCTGGATCATCCGAAGACAATCCTGCATCCCTGATTGCTTCAGCTGCTGCGATAAGGGTAATTTGTGTAAACCGATCAGTATTTCTTACTAATTTCTTTGGCAGAAACTCTAACGGATCAAAATTAGGGATTTCTGCTAAAACCGGAACCCACTTTTTCCAAAGCTCATTTCTTGTTTCTTTCACAGCAGACTTTCCGGCAAGCAATGATTCCCAAAAGGGGTTAACTCCAATCCCGAACGGAGTAACTGCCCCCATTCCGGTCACGACAATTCGTGTCATTTTATTCACTTCCTACTATTCCAAATAAGAGATATTCGTACCGATATGGTAGATAAAAAATATATGATGTCATAATTAAATATAACTCTTTTTTTCATATTCATACAATAAGACGCTTTTTTTGTATTTTCAGTTTTCAAGGAATAAAAAAGTACCTTTACCTAATGGCAAAAGTACTCTATTTTTAAAATTATTTTTTATTTATTTCTAGCAGATTATCTGTTCCACCATTAACCTCATTACTAATAGATTGATGATTAATTTCGAACTGGTCATCATTTAATAATATAATCGGCGTAATGACTTCATAACCACAATCTGTTACTTTCTTTATATCAAAATATGCCAGCAATTTACCCTTACTTACCTTTTCTCCATCCGATACCTTTATCTCAAAACCTTCCCCCTTAAGATTAACGGTATCCAATCCCATATGAATTAATATTTCCGCTCCCTCATTTGAGCGTAACGCAATAGCATGTTTTGTTTGAAAAACACTGGCAACTACACCATCGATTGGTGAGTAAACAGCATTATCAGATGGAACAATAGCTACACCATCTCCCATCATTTTTTCAGAAAAGACTTGGTCTGGAACTTCATTAAGCGGAACAACTTTCCCAGTTAGTGGTGCCACTAAATTAATAGTACTTTCAGCTCTTTTAAATAACGATTTAAACATGTAAATTCCTCCTAGCATGCGAATAAAAAGGAAGTTCATTAATGGGGGGCATTCTTCTAATGGACGGTATTGATAAAAAAAGAATACCTATAGTTGAAAACGATTTCTATTCTAACACAAGAATAGGTTTTCAAAAATCCTAAACATCAAATCTTTTAAAATATTAACATAAAAGTAGTAGGATAAAATCCCCACTTTTCCACTCCGATTCCATATTTAACGAAAACACTTTAGTTTATTCTTTCGGTATGCATCTGTAAAATTAGGTTTAAAAAGGCATATCACTTTCAATTAGCTTTACATTATTATCATCCAAAGTAGCGGTATATTATAATAGAGGAAAAGGAGTTGTAAACATGATTAATGTTCTATTTGTTTGCCTTGGCAACATCTGCCGCTCCCCTATGGCAGAGGCATTATTTCGCGACATGCTTATAAAAGAAAATTTAAGTGATAAGATATCTGTGGATTCAGCAGCAACTAGTTCCTGGCATGTTGGAAATCCTCCGCATAAAGGCACCCTTTCTATTTTGAAAAAATACGATGTTTCGACTGAGGGTCTTGTTGGACGCCAAATGAAAAAAGAGGATTTTGAGAAGTTTGAATACATAATTGGAATGGATAATAGTAATGTTAGAAACATTTATCAATTAACTGGACAGCCCAACCATCCGAAAATTTTTCGACTGCTGGATTTAACCGAACACAAAAAGGACGTTCCGGATCCGTATTATACAGGTGATTTTCAGGAAACATATGATTTAGTTTCAGAGGGCTGTAGCGCACTACTTGAAAAAATTCTTGAAGAACATCCGTTATTAGTGAAATAACTCGATTATGAATTTTTTCCTCGTTTCAAAGCCATGTATTATGGGTATTAATGAAGAGTACTTTCTGAATACAAACACATTGGTGTAACCCAATAGTGAAACATTGTATAGAGGGGAAAGAATACTATGACAGAATTGGAACTCATGGCAAGACTTGTGATAGCTGGAATTCTTGGAGCACTTGTTGGCTTCGAAAGGGAAAAGCGTTTTAAAGAAGCAGGCTTGCGCACTCATTTTTTGGTTGCAGTTGGCAGCGCCCTTGCGATGATAGTATCTAAATACGCCTTCTATGATGTTGTACATACAGGGACAATAGAGTTAGATCCAAGCCGTATTGCAGCTGGGGTAGTCAGTGGAGTCGGTTTTTTAGGAGCTGGCACCATCTTAGTACAGCGACAATCCGTTCGCGGTTTGACTACTGCAGCAGGACTTTGGGCAACAGCAGGCATCGGGCTAGCGATTGGAGCTGGTATGTACATCGTTAGTATTTGTGGAACAATTCTTGTTTTAGTTGGGCTAGAGGTGTTAAAAAGACTATTTCAGCCGATTATATCCAAGGTTCATAAATTAAATATCCATGTTACTTCCAATGAAGTCATAGTAAACATCTTAGATATCTTAACATCCCAACAGATTGACGTAGTGAGCTATCAAGTAACAGTTATATCCTCTGATACACATACTCACTACTCCATCGACTTTCAACTAAAATCAAAGAAGACAATAAAGGATAACGAAATTGTAAAATTACTGCAAGTATTGCCGGAGATTGAAAGGATTAAATTTGACTAGAAATTATAAAACCCTTTTCTCTATAAAGCGCTTATTTTGAGTCCTATAAAGAATTATTCCGTATCTTTCAGAGCCCGAATCTAGTTTGATATCCAGCTTTCGGGCACCTCTCCCTTTTTAGTTGATTCCGTCTTCGTGCACCTATCTCAATTCTTGATAACCCTTTTCTCATTCCACTCCCACCTTCGTATATCACATAGCTTCGCAATTCAAAACCGTATAGATTAAACCTATTTTCACAAACTAAAAAAATCAAGTTACTTTATAAAAGGAGAATAAGATGTTTTCTTTTCGCGGAGATGCTCATAAAGTCTATTTACAAGTAAAAGAAAAAGGCGTCAGCCAAGCCGAATTTTTGAATGAAATTAAGGAAGTAAAGGAATTTTATGAATCGATTGATAGCAAAACATTAACCCTTATATACTATCGCATGCTAAAGGAGAAGAGTGCATCTGGCATTATTCCTCTTTTTGTTTCCTCTATTCCTTGGCTGTTGTTTCTGTTCGCCACTCAATTACAGAAATTTCTTTTTCATGAGGGGAGTAAACTATGGGCTATTTTTGGTTTTATATATCTTCTTATTCTTGTGATTAGTGTTCTCCTCCATTTTCGTGAAAAAGCCTGGGCAGCTTTTCATTTAGCAATAATCCAGGATATTTTAAAGGAAAGAGAAAAAGCTCCAACCCCAAATTAGCGAATATGTATATCTGTTCCAAATTGTTTCAAATTCAGTTTCTTCGCCACTGATTGTGAGGAAAAGTTATCCCAAGAAGTGCTATACAAAGCTACCTTCCCCTGACTCTGCACTTCAGCAGCCCATGCGTTTGCAACATCTACCCCATAGCCCTTTCCGCGATAATCTTCCATGGTGTATAAGCTAGCCTCAGCAGCAACATCGGTTTGTCTAGCACTCATGCATAATGAAACCACCATCCCATCTTGAACAATTGCGTAACATGGTTGCCTTAACTCAAATTCATTAAATGTAAAGGGGAATTGCGGTAATAACATTTCTTTATTGGATGGAGTGATTTTCACCGCTTTTGTTGCACTGCTTTTCACATATGGAAAAATATATGCAGGTCCAATCCATACACTGTCTAGCTCTCGATTCTGGTTTAGGATTTGGATTATTTCAGCTAAAGGAGGATTACTATCTGAACCTATAATTCGGGCCAAGTCTTTGACCATCTCTTCACAGAGAGAATGATGATACCTTACTACGTATCCATCTTTTGTCCCACCGATAAATAACCGTGGCGCCTCCTCATGTGGAGGTTCGTTCACATATGTAATTTTATTTTCGCCATTATGTTGAAATAAAACATTTACATGAAGCTTCATGAGTTCTAAATTGGACAACTGTACTATTCCTCCTATAATATTTATCTCTATATATAGTTCGATTTAAACCCAAACTACTCCTCAAATTTATTTAATATTCTTGCAAAAGGGATTGCTTTACTACTTTAAAACTGTAATAATAGTACTTAAAATTATTAAACTCACATGAAAAGAAGGATCAAACATGGAAAATCAACAAATTCAAATTACCCACAGCCAATCAAGGAAAGCAAAACCCGCTTCAGATCAACTAGAATTTGGCAGAATTTTTACTGACCATATGTTCATGATGGATTATTCTGAAGAGAAAGGTTGGTACGAGCCTAGGATTGTGCCCTACCAGCCCATCACATTAGACCCCGCTGCCATGATCTTTCACTATGGACAAACGGTATTTGAGGGATTGAAAGCTTATAGGACAAAGGAGGACAAAGTACTTCTTTTTAGACCTGAAAAGAATATGGAAAGATTAAATCTTTCAAATGAGCGCTTGTGTATCCCACAAATAGATGAGGATTTTGTATTGAATGCTTTAAAGCAGTTGGTTAATCTCGATAAGGATTGGGTACCTTCTGCTGAGGGGACATCGTTATATATCCGTCCTTTTATTATTTCAACGGAACCTTATCTTGGTGTAGCAGCATCAAAATCATACAAGTTGATGATTATTTTATCGCCGGTAGGTTCCTATTACAAAGAAGGAATTCATCCTGTTAAAATTTTTGTAGAACGAGAATTTGTCCGGGCAGTAGAAGGAGGAACTGGAAAGGCGAAAACAGCCGGAAATTATGCTGCTAGTTTAAAAGCTCAGGAAGTATCGGAAAAACAAGGGTATTCCCAAGTATTATGGTTGGACGGTATTGAAAAAAGATATATTGAAGAAGTAGGGAGTATGAACATTTTCTTTAAAATCAATGGAAAGGTTGTAACTCCTGAACTAAACGGCAGTATTTTAGCTGGGGTTACGCGTGATTCTGTTATAAACCTTCTTAAATATTGGGGTGTTCCAGTCCAGGAACGAAGAATATCCATCGATGAAATTTATGACAGCTTCAAAAATGGAGAACTGGAAGAAGTGTTTGGGACTGGGACAGCAGCTGTCATTTCACCAGTTGGAGAATTGAACTGGGAAGGCGAAAAAATGGTGATTAACAATGGAAAAACCGGATCGCTTTCTCAAAAAATCTACGATACACTGACCAGTATTCAGAATGGATTAGAACCTGATTTATTTGATTGGACAGTTGAAGTTAAGTGATAAACAAGCCCCTTTTTCTTTGCAACGAGAAAGAGGGGCTTATTCATGACTTCAAATACTATTTCCTTCCATCCAATAAACTTCTCTCATATTTATTTGCCTCCGCAGCTTTCTTACTAAATCTATTGGAATTTCTCCTTGTTCAAACATATTTTGAATTTCATCTCGTTCTGCTTGAAATGCCTTGTCTTTTAATTCTCTTTCAAAACGTTCGTCCATCCTTGAATCCTTGTTATTCCTGGCTCCCTCTAGTTTTTGAATTAACTGATTGTATTCACCAATCACAGCATAACTAATATCCCGATTTTCCAGAGTCATGTTCTTTATTAAAAACTGGATAGCTGCTTTCGCCATATCTATCTTTAGCTCTGCTATTTTACGAAACTTTTTCCTGTGTTGTCGGCGTATTTCCACTTTTTTAGGAGAAAAAAATTGCAAAAAACGAATACTGGCCCTCCTTAACATATTCCAAATAATGAGGGCTCGAAATCGCTGCTGGTTTGTAATAGCGATTTCCATCCTATGAATATGTTCTTGTAATTTATAAGCAGTCTCGCGATCCACTTCTTTCCTTTTTACGATTTTTCCAACGTATTGTGACTCCGCTTCTAAGGCCTGCAAACGCGTGAGTTTCTCTACCTTTTTAAAATCAAGGGAATCACGTCCCCCTATTCCACTTTGCAGTTCGATAATTCTCTGGTTATAAGAAGAAATAATAGACAGTGCAGCCGTGCGATTGTCTTCATTCATTACCTTTCTTGTTTCTCGAATCGCTGCAATTTTCATCTGAATCATCGCTGCTTTCTCCATCTTTTCCCGCTCCAGAGCGATGTTCCCTCCATCCGGTTTCGCCATGAGAGGTAAAAATATACTTGCTATTATAAGCGTTAATAAGATAACTCCAGCTGCAATAAAGATAATTAACGATCGTTCAGGGAATGGGCCGCCATCCGATAAAACATACGGAATCGAAAAAGCTCCAGCTAGAGTTACTGCTCCCCGTACACCAGCAATGGTAGTAATTCCTGCATGTCTAAGCTTGAACCAATCAGCTTTTTGTTTTTTTATCTTTACACCCATCCACCCAGAAAGAAGAACCCAAACAAAGCGGAGGAAAAGCAATGCTGTAGTAATAATAATGATATATTTAATGACAACAAAATTATTAAATAATGGATCTTTAAAGATTGTGGTGGCCACACTCGGAATTTGAAGCCCCAGTAAAACAAATACGAGCCCATTTAAAACATATAAAATAACCGTCCATGTGCTTTTGGAGACCACTTGCAGTTCAACAGTCGGCGATTTTTCACGATCCCTTTCAATCGCATGCACGATACCAGCAGCAACTACCGCCAAAATTCCAGATAGATGAATATGTTCTATCAATAGATAAATGACAAAAGGGGTTAGAATTTGAATAAGCATATGAATGGTTACATCTTCCATTCCAAGGCTACGCAATAGAACCCTAATCCGTATAATGATAAATGCTAAAAATGCTCCGCCCACAAAGCCTCCAATTGCAATAATAAGGAAACTTATGCTTGCGTTTACGAGAGAAAAGGCACCTGTTACCATTGCTGTAATGGCAAAATTGAAAGCAACTAGTCCTGATGCATCATTCATCAATCCCTCTCCCTCTAATATATGCATAATGATTCTTGGCATCTTTACGCGGCTTGACATTGCACTTACTGCAACTGCATCTGTCGGTGACAAAAGAGCAGCAAGGGCAAAAGATGCAGGCAGCGGGATAGTTGGGATTAGCCAATGAATGAAAAATCCAATGACAAATACAGTTACAAACACAAGCCCAAGTGCCAACAGCAATATAGGGGTCCTCAATTTCCATAAAGCAATTCTGGATGTATTCCGGCCATCATTAAATAGTAATGGTGCAATAAATAATACCAAAAACAATTCTGATTCCATTGGGACATGAATGCCGAATGGAAGTACAGCAATAACTACACCAAGTGCAATTTGAATTAGAGGAACCGGAATATACGGAACTAGATGATTGATAACATTAGAAAGTCCAATAATAGCTAATAACAATAACACAATCAAAAAATTATCCATTCATTTTCATTCTCCTTTATCCCTTTTATTTTTCTTATTATTTTTGCTTTTATAACACCATTTGACTAATTAAGGAAAATATTATTAAATTTACTGCCTTTTTCCCCTTTCACAATAAAAAAGACCCTGACACTAATACTCAGGATCTTTACATTCATCCAATACGCAAACTTAACTACAAGTTTATTAAACTGTGGCAATGGCTTCGATTTCAATTAAGGCATCTTTCGGAAGACGGCTTACTTCGACAGTTGATCTAGCTGGGCGATGGTCACCGAGATATTTTCCATATTCCTCATTTACAATGGAAAATTGGTTCATATCTTTTAAGAAAATAGTCGTTTTCACCAAATGGTCAAGGCTCAGTCCTTCTTGTTCTAAAATGGCTTTAATATTTTCCATTGCCTGACGAGTTTGCAGAACAATATCGCTCTCCACTATTTCATTTGTTTGAGGATTAATGGGAGTTTGCCCAGAAATAAACATGAAATCACCCACTCTAATCGCTTGGGAATACGGACCAAGCGCTTTTGGTGCCTTTTCCGTAAAAACTGCCTTATACATTTCTATTCAACTCCATTTCTTAAATATCTTATTCGCATAACATCTAGGAATTTTTTATTTCGAAGCAACCCCTCTAATGCTTTTTACTGCTTTTTCAATTCTTCTTAAGCCCTCCTCTAATGTAGTTCGCGGACAAGCAATGTTCATTCTGGTAAAGCCTTCTCCCCATTTGCCAAATATATAGCCTTCATCTAAAGCAACTTTCGCTTCCTTTTGCATTAAATGTTCAAGCTGTTTCACTTCAAGACTGAGATCTCTGCAGTCAATCCATACAAGATAGGTGCCCTCTAATGGGACTACTTTCAGCTCAGGTATATATTGATTGATATAATCTGTTAAAAACTCTGCATTTTGCTGTAAATATTCTAGTAATTGATCAAGCCATTCGTCCCCGTAACGGTAGGCACTCTCTGTTGCAACAAGCCCAAAGGTATTAGTCATACCTATAAAAAGGGATTCTATAGTATTTGTAAATTGTTCCCGTAAAGATGGATTCGGAATAATAATATTGGATGTTTGCAATCCTGCAAGATTAAATGTCTTACTTGGAGCTGTACAAACAATGGAATTCTGAGCAAATTCTTCTGAGATGGAGGCAAAAGGTGTATGGGTATGCCCTTTTAAAATTAAATCAAAATGGATTTCATCCGATACGACAAGGATATTATTTTTCAAGCAAATATTACCTAATTGGGTGAGCTCTTCCTTCGTCCAGACTCTGCCAACAGGGTTATGAGGACTAGAAATAATGATCATCTTCACATCTTGGTCGATTTTATTCTCCAAATCTTCCAAGTCCATGACATATCTACCGTTTTTGTATTTCAAAGGATTTGGAACAATGACTCTTTCATTTTTCTCTACGACATTTGTGAAAGGATAATAGACAGGTGGTTGAATGATAATTTTATCCCCTGGTTTGGTAAACGTTCTAACAAGCATTCCCAGCGCAGGAACGACACCTGGTGCATGACAAATCCAATCTTTTTCCACCTTCCAATTATGGCGCCGCTCCATCCAGCCGATGATGGCTTCGTAATAGGAATCGTTTCTTGCTGTATAACCAAAGATTCCGTGCTCCGCTCGTTGTTTTACCGCTTCGATTACAGGCTCGGGCACTTTAAAATCCATATCCGCCACCCACATCGGTAATAGGTTTTCTCCGCCAAAAATAGTGTCTACTTCATCCCATTTTACAGAGCTGGTATTATAACGATTAATTTCTTGGTCAAAGTTATATTTCATGTTCATTTCCCTCCATTAAGCTTTATTTAAGCATCGATAGTTTATTGCTTCCATTGTTTCCTATGCTTTGCCACCTCTGATACAGCCCATAATGAAAAAGACATTTTTTTCATTTAATGCATTGAATCACATCCATGTTTTCTTCTGATGAGATTGGGGCCAATACCTGTTTCAGCAGAAATTTTTATTATGATAAATATATTTTATTTCCATGTAGGAGTCAATTTTCTTATTGAAAATTAAAAACATTCAAATTAGCGCTTTTCAGCTGTAAAGAATATGCAGTTATTCACCCGTAGAACTCCATTTGCACTTCGACCTTCGCTTGTATTACGATTTCCCCTGGTTCAATCGGGGTGGACATACTATTCTCCACCACTGCGAATTTTTGCATAAGATGAGACATTTCATGCATTTCCTCCACTATTTTCATTGGAATCGGATCCATTTTTACCTTTAATGTTTCAGCAATTGTTTGTGCCTTGGACACAGCATTTATGAGAGCATTGCTCAGTGCCTCTCGGTAAAAACGATGATGATTTTCTATGGAGAATTGAATATTAGAAACCTGGTTTACTCCATTTTGGACAGCTATATCAATCATTTGACCGGCTTGATTGAGGTTTTTTATTCTTACCATTATCGAGTTGAATACTTGATAGCCCTTAAACACTTGCTTTCCATCAGCATAATCATATTTCGGATGAATAATATATGAAGAAGTTTGGATATTTTCCTTTGTTAATCCTGCTTGTAATAGAGCTTGGATGACTCGATTCATCTTAAAAGCGTTTTCCTGTTGTGCTTGCTGGAGTTGTTGATTTTCTGTCATTATTTCTAAATGAATAGTAACGGTATCCGGCTTTTGAGATAGTTGTGCGGTTCCAATCACCGTCATAACACGAGGAGATTCACTTCGATAGGAAGGATAATACATAAGAATTCCACCTTTTTCTTTTCTTACTAATGTTTTATGAAGAAAAAGGTGGAATGGAGATTGCTTTCATTTTATTTTTACATCTGGTTTAATTGCTTTGAATTTGCCTTTCCCTGTTATTCCAAAGCTGCCTTGGCAATCCAACCGACCAATCCGTCTTTCTTAATTAAAGTAAAACCTGTACAACGATCGTCAATGATGGAAACAACATCCCCTTGTTCTACGCTTAATTGGGAACAAGATACTTCCTCTTTCGCTTCATATCCAGTTTCCGTTTGACGGATATATTCATTTTTCACATAAAGAGAGTGATTTGTTTCCGGTTGTTTACATAAGGTGAAATGCTCGCCTTTTTCCACCAGTTGCAGTGCATAGTTCATATATGAAATAACGCCTGACCAGGATGGGTCTGCTTTAAATGCCTTTTTCACCTTCATTTCTGGAAAGTGATCCACATAGGTTGTAGAAAAGACGTCTCCCGATTGGATAATAAATGCATTTAATTGTCCTACATTTTTCACATTATTGCCGCCGTCAATGGCGATGATTTTTTTCTTATCATCGATGATTGGATTGTTTGATAGTAATTTTGTGGTATAATTTCCAACTGGCCAATGACCGACGATAACATATTTATTTGCTTGATGAGACTTATATAAAAACTCAGGAATGGAGATAGCAGCATCTCTACTGGAGTCCTTCCAGTCTTTTTTATCCTCAAGCCCCGCGTGAACAAAGATATGCTGTTCTGTTTCAATGACTGTTGGTAATTCTGTTAACCAGTTTATTTCCTTTGAGAAATGACTCATTATTTGTTCTTTTACCTCTTGAACGCTTGATTCTGACGTAAGCTGGTACCCGATTTTCTCCAGCCATTCATTCATGATAGAGTGCTTTCTTGCACATAGATAATTGATTATATTGGGATCTTCGTTTAAAAGGTATTCTACTAAGGTATCACAATTGCCCTCAATAACATGAACTCTCGGGTTATTGGCAGCTAATTCCATAATGTATTGAACTACTCCCATACTATTGCTGCCCTTTTCACAAAGGTCACCATTGATAATGAGATAATCCTCTTTGCCGAAACGAACTTTTTCCAGTAGCCTTTGAAAAAGTTCTAATTCTCCATGGATATCGGATATAACAATGATTCTTGCATCTTTTGGAATGGATAATTCCGTTATTTTCTCCAATGTTATGTACTCCTTTTTACCAGCAATCTTTTAACCCCGTCTTCACTACTGTCCATCCCCGAAGGACAATTCAGCTAAATGTCCACGAGTGGTGCCTGGCACCCTAGGGAAAGTTATGGTAAAGGTGGTGCCTTGATGAGGTTTACTGTTGATGGTCAGCTTTCCGCGATGTGTATCTATGATATTAAAGCTGACGGCCAAACCCAACCCTGTACCTTTTTCTTTAGTCGTATAGAAAGGTTGACCTATTTTGGAAAGAGTTTCTGGCGGAATTCCGTAGCCAGTATCAGAAACTGTAATCATTACTTCATCGGCTACCGGTTCTGTTTTAATCAAAACCTCTCCCCCTCTCGGCATTGCCTCAATTGAATTTTTTACAAGATTAATAAAAAGCTGTTTTATTTGGTTTTCTTCACAATTAATTATTAGAGGATTGCAGTGCAAATCCGTTTCTATTCTAATATTCTCCTTAATTGCTTCAGTCCCCATCAGTGTTACAACGTGGTTCAAAAGGTTGTTTATATTTTGCTCAGCAAAAATCAATTTGGTTGGCTGCGCGAGGAATAAAAGCTCATGGATGATTTCTTCAATTCTCGTAATCTCAGAATACATTACATCTAAATATTCCTTTCTTAATTCCCCCCCGCTTTGCAAAATCTGTAAGAAGCCTTTTACCGCTGTTAATGGATTGCGTATTTCATGGGCAACACCGGCTGCTAATTGCCCAGCCAAGGATAGCTTTTCTGATTTTCTCATCAGTGTTTCAGCCTGTATGCGTTCACTGATGTCTCGCACAACAGCAAGAATTTTTTCAATATCACCATTTTTATCCCGAATAATTTTACTATTGATTTCGAACCATATATAATTGCCATCTTTATGTCGGATTCGGCCTCTCGTTACGCTCGTATCCTTTGTAAAATTCAATAATTTCGCGATATCATCTGGGTGATAGTAATAGGAGATATGTTTATATAATATTTCTTCGGGCTTGTACCCTAATAAATTTTGAACTGCAGGGGTAATATAGGTTACGATTCCATCAGGTGAACAGATAGAAATAATGTCCTGGGAGTTTTCGGAGATTAATGTGTGAATTTCTTTACTTTTACAAAGTTCCTCTTGCTCCTGTACACGCCCGGTTATATCCTTTGCAATTCCATAAACCCCTACTATCTCACCGTTTACTACTATCGGCACATTCGTTATATTCGCTATTATTCTTCTGCCCGATTTGGAAATGATGGTTACATTATAATTTTGTACTTCACCAGTTGCTGCCTTTTGGAAATGCCCGTTCGTTCTTTCTAGATCTTCCTTGGCTATTAATGTATGGTAGTTTATCTTTAGTGCGTTATCCAATGAATATCCAAATAATTCTTCAAAACTCCGGTTAACAGATAAATACTTTCCACTTAAATCTAATGAATAAATCGCATCTGGATTATGATCAAACAGGGATTTGTAATGCTGCCTACTTTCGTCCAGTTCTCTTTTCTCTTGTGTAATATCGTGAAAATGGACAAGTAGACCTTCCTCTGTAGGGTACGCTCTAACTTCAAACCATGCTCTCAAAGGAAGATAAAACTCTTGAAAATGAACTTGCTTATTTTCTCTCATTGCTTTGTTATATTCATAATAAAAGGTGGTACGAAATGCCTCCGGAAACTCATCCCAAACCATTTTTCCAATTATATCTTCTTGCTTCCTTAAAAGTAACTTTTCCGCTTCTGCATTGAAATAAGTAAAACGCCAATTATGATCCAACACAAACAATGCATCAGATAATTGATCCATAAAAGTATGACTAACTTTTGAGATAGATTCCTTTTCCCCTTCTATAAAGGAATTTAGCGCATTCATTAGAAGTTTCACTTCCTTATTCCCCATAAATTATTAATATGTATAGATATTTGAACTAACATCTACTATTTTACTATAACTTCCCCTCTAACGATACTGAATGTTTTCAATAAATAGAAAACATGGTGCCAGGCACCACTCGTGGACATTTTACGATTTTGTCCTCCACACGTGGACACTTTTTTGGCATTGTTAACCCGTCTATTGAAACAACCATTTACTGCCTGTTCGCATGCAGCTGTGAGGATAGATATCCTCTGCTTTTGCAAGAAGAATAACGATAAATACGAGATTATAAGTCCCAACCAGCAAATCATATTGAAGTAAATCAGAAGCAACTGTTTAACTGATAGGATTGAGTTCGACTCGCAGGTACTCTCTACCAGCTACCCCTTTCAAATATCAATATAAAGATGGTCACCCAGAAATATAGCGGGGATTGCAATACGAAGGATATAATACATTTAGTTGAATAAAAGGACTCAAACTTAGCAGAATCAAAGAGTATTGATGCGCTCCTGTTTTCTTGGAACATAGGTTTAGTGAAAAACAAATTTAAACATTTACGAAATAATGCTATCATTAAGAGTAATTATACCTCACCCTTTTCTCTAAAATTTAATGTATCTTATGAATTATCTTTCTCTTTTGAATACATTGTGAAATAGAGGATAACTTGAAAGAAACCGAACCTTTTGTAGTGGTATTTTTTAAATATCTCTTTTGTTTAATTTCATCTTCATTATTGCTGGATATTATGCTGCTAAATGATTTTGGTCTTTTGGGTTTTGTTTTTTATTTCATTTGTGCCTTTATTAGTTATTTGATAGTAGCAGTACCTATTCAAATCGTATTAAATAGGTATCCAAAGAAATTTTATTTCTTATATTTTGCTGTTTTATTTTATTTTTGCATGTATACCTACATTTATGCTTGTACAACCAGCCAATTTTCCAAATACTAACCCATTTTATACGTTTGGCTTTTATATAACAGCTTGTTCATCTGCATTTGTATTTTGGATCTGTGACTCCGTTTTTTTACAAAAATACAAAGTTAAAATCTTCTTAGTCAACATTTATCTATGCTAAAAACCCATACTTGGAAAGCGAAATTGTGATTTTTGAACTGAAACATAATTTGAAAACCATCATTTAATGCTGGAAGGAAGATGCTATGAGGTTATTTCATGTAAGTGAAGAAGCTGATATTTCTGTTTTTAACCCCCGAATACCAACCAGAAAAGATATAGATCAGAATAAGGGATTAGTTTGGGCGATAAATGAAGAGTGTTTACCCAATTTTTTAACACCACGTAATTGCCCAAGAGTTACATATCATTGCACCAAAAATACTACTGAGATTGATAAAAAAATGTATCTTTCATCGGAAACAACAAATCATGTAATTGCCATTGAACATGAATGGTTTGAAAGGATGAAAAATACTACATTATATTTATATGAATTTGACACAACGGATTTTACTTTACAGGATAAGTCTGCAGGATACTATGTAAGTGAAAAATCTCAAATTCCGATTGCTCGAATTGTTATACAAGACTTATTTAAGGAGCTATTAAATAGAAAAGTTGAAGTACGAATTATTGATAATCTATGGGATTTATGTGAAAAAATTAAAAATACTAGTTTTAATTGGTCTATGTGTAGAATGGGGAATGCTAAGAAAAAAGGGTACTAAAGAAAGCTTTGCAACAGTGCAGTCGCTTCCTTTTGTAAGGTTAGATAAATAAATAGTATCTGAAAAAAAGTTGCAACCTCACGTAGCAACTTTTTTTATGCCTGGATAATCACTTAAACCAAATCAAATTTATTTTTCCCAAAAAAAAATTTAGTTGACTATTATTCTTGTCCAGTTAAAAATGCGGTAATCTACATAATTCTATATAAAAAAGAGGTGGAATTGAATATGCCATTAGTTATTCTACCGGACCTCTTGAAAACTAAATAGATACTACGGCAGCAAAGTCATCGACCACAGTCTATACCAAAGTTTTAAACAACCATAAACAACGACAATCACTGCTAAGATTGAAGTTTTTCGTTTAGATGGAACTAAAACATTAATAGACACAGCCACATTATCAATCCACCAAATTCCTAAGGATTTCATATTACTGATGTTTCGAATGCTTTTGAGTTTGAAGTACAAATCCAAAATCAAACCTAGTCGAGATAAAGATGATGTTTTTGATTGGAGTCTTTGGAAAAGACGCAACAGGAAATCTGCCTTAACCCAAGTCACCATTTAGTTCATAAAGAATTAACGCGAATCCATTAACTCTTACCTTTGAATGACATTACCCTCATTAAAGTAGATAAAAAGGTAGTGAAGGTAAAACGTAGTCTTTTTGTTTACTTTAATGAGGGTGAAAATTCTAGAAATCCTGCTTTAGTTGAACAGCCAGTAACAACTATTTTAGTAAAATGAGGGCATTATTGGTTATACAAAAAGGATAGATGAATACAGAAATTTAATTCCTGCTCATCTATCCTCTCATGTGTGAAACTATGTATTTGCTTAATAATACACCTAGCTCCTCTTTGCACATTTTTATGGGAACCGGATGGTGACAGTGGTACCTTTTCCTTTAGCACTTTGAAACTCAATGGTTCCTTTGTATTTTGCGGCAATATTAAAGCAAATCATCATCCCTAACCCTGTACCTTTACTCTTTAAGGAATAAAACGGTGTTCCAAGGGATTTCAATTCTTCTTCCGTCATTCCATCTCCAAAATCTATCACTTTAATTTCTACAAAATTCTTCTTCGTACCTGCTGTTACCATGATAGGATCACCAATTTTAGAGGCTTCAATGGCATTTTTGAGAATATTCACAAGTAACTGTTTTATTTCCATATTGTTGGCTTCAATATAGATATCCTCTTCCACATTTAATTCAATTTTATTATTACGATAAAGCCCATATGATTTAAGTAAATCGGCAACACTTTGCAGAGCGGATCTGACATTCACTGTTTCTGTCTCTTCATTTTTATTCGGCTTTGCTATCGATAGAAATTGGGAAAGAACCTCTTCTGCGATATTTAATTCATCAATCATCAGTCTGAAATGCCTTTTTGCATCGATATTATATGCCTCATCATTCTCATATAACTGCAGAAACCCTTTTACTACTGTTAATGGATTTCTTATTTCGTGCGCAACTGCAGCGGCTAATTGACCAGTAGTCCTTAAACGCTCTGACTGCTTTACTTGTTCATAATATAATTGCTGTTTTTTCATTCTCCCGTACGTTAAATAGAAAATAAAGCAAATCAGTGCTTGACTTCCGATAAAATTGACCACATTTCCAAGTAAATCTTCTTTAATATAGAAGTAAGCAGATTCGTCATCGAAAAGCTTAATATAGATGAAAGTAAAGGTTATTAAAACACTATTAATTACAATGGAAAAGTAAAATAGCTTTGAGTCAAAAAACAAAATCGCTATAGCAGGGATAAAACATAGAAAAATAAAATTGGACCCAATTCCGGGGTACAGAAAAAAGATCGTATAAAAATAACAAAATGCAAAAATTATTATAATGGTTCTCAACAAATGTGTGACATACTTAGGATATAACAATAAACATACAGTTAAAATCGCTACTAGCAAACTGTGTAAAACAAATCCAGTATCATGCCATCCAATATAATTATTCCCCACAAATAATCCCATCACCATAATAGTAATTACAATGCATACAGTTAAATAGTAAATCTTTTTATTTATTTGAGTATAAAGTTCTTCCATGGATACACCTTTTTATCCAAATTCTTAATTTCCTATAATTTACAGGGTAAAATATTCCTACTCATATATTACCATATCGTGGTGCCTGGCACCATCCGTGGACTTTCTTGTATTTTGTCCGCCACACATGGACAGTAGTGGTTTCTAAGAACGCTATAACGCATTTAACACAAAATAATCTCCTCTTTTTTAATAAAAGGGGGATTTTATTTAGTGGAATGAATCTATTGCTACTCGAAATGCAATCAATCTACTAATACATTCCATTTCCCTCAAGACATAATGGAAAAAGCGCAAGATACTTTCTTCAAAATTAATGAGAAACAGAAAGTGGAATACGTTTCAACAAGAAATGAACTAACCATTAAATAAAATATATATACAAATTTGCTCATGGTATGGATCAATCTTTTCACAATTTCATGTGATTTAAAAGGCTAATAAAAAAAGCGATCCCAGCTAAGGAATCGCATCAGTTGTTTTGCTGACGACTTTTACAGTCGCTTATCCGATTTTTGTACCATTTTCAACTACTTCATCAGGTCTTAAAAGCACTACATCCTCATCTCCGGGAATACCGCCCAGCACTAGCACCTCCGATTTAAAACCTGCAATTCGCCTTGGAGGGAAGTTAACTACTGCAACTACCTGCCTACCAACTAATTGTTCTGGTTCATATCTTTTGGTGATCTGTGCGGAAGATTGTTTAATCCCCATTTCACCAAAATCAATTTCTAATTTTATTGCGGGTTTTCGTGCTTCTGGAAATGGCACTGCCTTCAAAATAGTACCCAAGCGAATATCCAATTTCAAAAAATCCTCAATGGTTGCCATAAAATAGTACCTCCCATTTTTCCAGTTATTATAATTTTATAATATTAAGGAAAATAAGGGAAATTAATCAACTGCCTCGGAGCCCTTGCTACTGCTTGAACAGCGAATAGTAAAACTGCAAAGAAAATAACACCCACGTTAACGAAACATAGGGGTAGTATGCACATACCGACCTGTTCACAGTTTTGACCAAGGATTTATAGCCTCTTAATTTTTTATATTTTGAACTAAAATGTACACTGACCGAAAAAATTGAAACAATGGGAATCTTTGATAATCCAATATAATTTATATGTTCTACTAAAACTTGAAATTAGGTTAGAGACACTTGAACCGTCCCCATGTTCTAACAACAAAAAAACCAACTATTATTACTATTGTTGTTAAGAGTCCAGCTTCGGGACCGAAACCTCCGCCCGTTAAAATCGTGTTTCGAATTTCTGGTTTTAATACGCTTGTTGTTGTGGTTCCGCTGACATGAAATCCCCAAACATTCCCTTGAAAAAAATTCCACGTCAAATGGTACCCAACCGGCATCCATAAACGATTTGTTTTTAAAAACATATAAGCAAACAAAAGGCCAATTAATACAATATTGATAAGTCCTAATAGTTTCACA
This sequence comes from Heyndrickxia camelliae, assembly GCF_002844575.1. Lineage (GTDB taxonomy): Bacteria > Bacillota > Bacilli > Bacillales > Bacillaceae_C > Margalitia > Margalitia camelliae. The sequence continues at coordinate 54,356 of NZ_PIQO01000005.1, read as the reverse complement.
TTATCATTCATAATATGCGCACAACTAAATATCACGGCAGAAACGAGATAAATAACCACTTTGGAATGTGTCTGCCTTAAAATCGATATAATGTACCCGCGAAAAAATAATTCCTCATTCAAAGCTACAAAAATAAACGTAATAAGCCCTAATAGGAGGGACCATGAAAAATGCCAGCGGATATGTTCAAAATAAATTTGACCAGTTGCCCATAAGATTAGAAAGATTATCGTAATCGAGGCAAATCCTAATATCAATCCAAAAGCAAGTTCGCCTTTTCGCTTCCAAAAATCAGTCCAGCCCATATTTTTCATGGCTTGTTTCTTAAATTTTGTCATGATTAGAACGGTTAAAAGCACTCCTAAAAAGGAAGCAGCACCTGACAGTAGTCCTGTGACAGGGTCCTCCAGTGAAAAGTCAGAGATCTCTTCTAATGGAACATCAGAAGTCACAAGAATATATGCTAGAGCAGGAATTGATAGAATTGTAGTTAAAACAAGCATTAAGATGATTGCTAATACTAACCGATAAATAATACTGCCAGTCAATCGTGCCTTACTTTGTATCGCCATTTACTAAACCCCTTATCTCAAAAATATACTTCCCATTAATTTTACAAGATTTCCAGACAGAAACAAAGAAGGATGTGAAAAACTAAAAGGGGCGCACACCGGCTCTGTTATAGCGAAAAAAACTACCTAATTTCATATGTTGGCAGTACGATAATACAATGACTCACCTTAGTTAAGAATAACCTTGAGATAACGCATCCTTAACCCGTTTATCCAAGTCTTACAAAACTTTACTTAAAAATCCTTGCGTGCGCGGATTTTGCGGGTTTTCAAAAATCTCCTTAGGAGTTCCTTCCTCCATGATAATCCCCTCATCCATGAACAAAACCCTATCGCCAACTTCGCGGGCAAAGCCCATTTCATGTGTGACTACTACCATTGTCATGCCTTCTTTGGCGAGATCCTTCATGACTTTTAAAACATCATCGACGAGTTCAGGATCAAGGGCGGAAGTCGGTTCATCAAAGAGCATCACTTTCGGATTCATCGCCAGGGACCGCGCGATGGCAACTCGCTGTTTTTGACCACCCGATAAACTATCCGGGTACACTTTTGCCTTATCAGAAAGACCTACTTTTTCTAATATAGGGATTGCGATCTTTTCCGCTTCGGCTTTTGTCATTCCCTTTACCTTGATAGGCCCCAAGGTGACATTTTCCAACACGGTCATATGGGGAAAAAGATTAAAGTGCTGAAACACCATTCCTACTTGCGAACGGACTGCATTTATATCAATCTTGCAATCTGTTAAATTTTTTCCATCTATGATAACCTCTCCAGATGTTACTTCCTCCAATGCATTCAAACATCGTAAAAAGGTGCTTTTTCCAGAACCGGATGGGCCGATGACACAAACTACCTCTTTTTCCTTGATTGTTACATTGATTCCTTTTAATACTTGGAGTGAACCAAAGGATTTATGCAAATTTTTGGCGGTAATCATGTTATACATCAAGCCTCCTTTCTAATCTGCGTAAATATAAGGAGGTAGGAATGGTAATACAAAGATATATAATACATACCATGATTAGTGTTTGGAAAGGAGCAAAATTGAGATTATAGAATTGTTGCCCCATATAAAGGAGCTCTCCTACTGCAATAACAGAGAACAGCGATGTATCCTTTAAGCTAATAATAAATTGATTTCCAAGCGGAGGAATCATTCGTTTAAATGCTTGCGGCCAAATAATATATCGCATGGTTTGTCTTTGTGATAGACCAATCGAGCGCCCTGCCTCATGCTGTCCTTTTTCAATAGATTTAATAGCACCGCGGACAATTTCCGCAATATAAGCACCAGCGTTAAAGGAAATCGCAATGATGGATGCCGTTATCTTATCAATATTCATCCCAATGACATCTTCTGTAAGCCCGTAATAAATAAAAAGTACTTGAGCTAAGATAGGAGTTCCTCTCACTACCTCAACATACACTGTACATATCGCTCGAATAATGCGATTCTTGGATAGCCGCCCCATTCCGGCTAATGCCCCAAGGATAAAACCAAGAATTAAACCACCTATTGTAATAATGAGCGTCCATACCAATCCTTTAAATAAAAACGGCAAGCATTGAATATAATAACTGTTCAGTATCGCATCTATCATAAAAAAACCTTCATCTCCTAACATTAGGTGAAAGAAGCGTAACTTAGTTGCAATGTTACGCTTTCCTTTTTAGCAAGCTTGTGAAATCTTATTTTCCTCGCCATTTCTCTGACGGTTCAGCACCAAAGTATTTTTTATAGATTTTTGCATAGGTACCATCTTCTACAATCTTTTTCAAAGCAGTATTCACATCATCTACCAAATCAGAGTTTTTCGGGAAGGCAATGCCGTAGGATTGTCCTTCGAGAACATCACCAGTCGTTTTCACTTTCCCCTCCCCCTGTTGCTTTATGAAGAAAAGAACATTAGGCAGGTCATAAAGGGCAGCATCAAGGCGCCCGGTTTTCACATCCATGTAGGCATTAACGATTTCTGGGAAAGCTTCAACCTTTGCTTTTGTCTTGTCTTTTAAATAGGCTTGGCTTGTTGAACCTTGACGAGTACCTATTTTCTTTCCATCAACATCGTCAATAGAGTGAATCTCGCTTTCATTTGAAACCATTAACACAATTCCCGAATCATAGTATGGGTCTGAAAATGTTATCGACTTTTTCCGCTCATCTGTAATGGACATACCCGCAATTCCAATTGGATAACGCCCTGATTTCATTCCAGCAATCACCCCGTCAAACTGCATGGATTCAAATTTTACTTTGAATTTAGCTCGTTTGGCAATTTCCTTCATCAAGTCAATGTCGAACCCTTCCATTTCACCAGTTTTCGTATTTTTATACTCAAACGGCTTAAAGTTCGAGTCCGTTGCGACCGTGTATGTCTTCATTTTCCCGTCACTTGCTCCAGTGCTTTTGTCTCCTGTCCCACAGGCTGATAACAGAGCGATGGACATAGCAACCACCAAAATGCCTATTTTTTTTCTAAATATAATGAACCCCTCCTGTACCTTTTTTTATTCACTATGAAAATAGTGGACTATTACTACTTATATAGAAATAGGTGCAGCAATATACCAACTGTCTTGATTCAAAATGACCGAGACCATTTTTCTAAAATGCATATATTCATGAAAAAGCTTTAACTCTTATTGTCCTTCCCTTATCGGGATGCACGTGAACTTTGAATAGAGTATTCAGAAGAAAGCGCTGGAGGGATTGGAAACGGAAATTTTATTTTCTTTTCTTGACTCCGTAACTACTTACTCACCTAATGAAATAGCTGCCCAGCTCCGCAGCAACTTCCTAATACAAATTGGAAGGAACCCAAATGCCTATGAGAAATCAAAAGTAAGCCACCTAAAACTAGGTGGCCATTAATCATTCTTCTTTATCGTCTGGTTTTTCCTTTTTATCTCTTCAACATCCGTATTACTGTAAATAGCTGTCCCACGTCCCCCAGTTGTTCTGGCAAGCCAATCTTTTACTTCATTATAAGACATTCCGGACTCAGCATTTTTTCGTTTAACCTCTTCAATATTGGTTCCAACCACTGTAAAACCATCATTATTAGTATTCTTCATAAAAAACCTCCTTTGCATTAGCTTTTCGTTCGGAGGGCTCTTTATTCATGTTATTTTACAATAAATGCCTAATTGAGCATCTTCCTTAATAAAGATATAATCTGATTATTCTGCGTAAAGTGGAGTTTAATCCAATCCAGTTCTTTTGAAACAAACTGTTTTATTTGTAGGGCAGCTTTCCTATGTGCACTAGGCGTGATATGTTCAAAAATTTGTTTTAGTTCATCTACTATCGATTCGGGAAGCGACTTTTCTATCGTTTTTAACCCTAACTGCGCACGTTCCGGTGCATATCGGTGCAAAAGCACTCTTGATAAATGATACATCACATTGGTTAGCATTCTTACTGCCCAAATATCATTCCCTCTTGCAGCTGATTTTTTATATTGGAACAAAAACCAAGCTACATCCGTGACATCATCTTGATATTCTGATTCGGAAAGGGTCAATCCCTGGAAATCACGGAATTCCTCTAAAAGATGCTCTGGATCATACAAAACTTTTATAAAATCCTTTCCTACAAAAGATTCTGGCGTAACAGTAAATAAATCAATATGAAGCATATCATCAAACACGGCAATCATCTGTGGGGCAACAATAAAAATATCATCATAAAAGATAATATTTCGATAAGCTTGTAAATGATTTAAACGTCTCGATAAAAATGACTCCTCCTGCTCCTTGTGAACAAGACAATAGAGATCGATATCAGAATGTTCATCCTGTTCATTACGCCCCATGGAGCCCTTTAAGAAAACCGCTTGTACCGCTTGATCATTTTTTAAACTTTCCACTATTTTTTCTAATGCTATATCTTGTCGCAACATGTTTCAGTCCCCTTTTACATATCCTTTCTAAATTAATTCGGTATACCTAGTCATTTTCCTTTTTCCTCGCGTAAACATAGGGACGGTTCTCTTGTTTCTTGAGGCGAAACAAAAGAACCGTCCCACTGGGAAAAGGAACCTGTCCCTCAACCGCCAGTTGAATTAGCGTTATTTGGGGATTCAACCATTAGTTGATAGTTTCTGAAGGATGAAAATGTTACCATCTTATTAAACAGCGCGCACTGTACTATTTTTCAGGAGGAGAGTTATATGCTCGATACACGTAAAATTGGGGTATTTATTTCAAAGCTTCGTAAGGAAAAGGATATGACACAAGTAGAATTAGCTGATCAATTAAATGTAAGCCATCAAGCCGTTTCCAAATGGGAACGAGGCGAATCAATGCCGGATATCGGAACACTTCCGATGCTTGCACAAGTTTTCGGTGTGACCGTTGATGACATTATGAATGCAGGCGAAACATTCGAACATCGTAAATACCGTCAGATTGGGAGCATGTTCAATGAAATTTCCAGCGGCAAAACGGAAGAAGCTGCTGAAATGATTAACTCTGGGGAAGTAAGTATGGAGGAATTTGTTGACGTTGCACCTTTAGTAAAAGCCAGTGTACTAGATAAAGTTACGGAAAAATTAGATAAAAAGGTGTTTAACTTAGATACAATTATGCATCTAGCACCATTTGTAGGGTCAGAAGTACTAGATGAATTAGTTCAGCAAACATCTGATGAAGAAATCGAATGGGATATCGTCACTGAAGTAGCTCCTTTCCTAAGTAGAGACACGCTGAGAAAATTAGTAGATAAAACCCTGCAGACAAGCTTAACCATCCAAGAAATTGCTAGAATTGCTCCATTTCTTGGCAGAGATTATGTAGATAAGTTGCTCGATCGAGCTGAGGATGGAGAGATCAGCTGGAGCTTCGTTCAAACACTTGCCCCTTTTATTAGCAGAGAGCGCTTAGCAGAATTAGTAGATAAGGTTGCCGATGGAAAGCTTGAAATTCATCAAATTACGGGTCTTGCTCCTTTCTTGGGCAGAGAAAATATCGATAAATTACTTGAAACTGCTGGAATGGACCATATAGAAGCAGAAATACTTGTACAACTTGCCCCTTTTATGAGCAAGGAACATTTAAATGAATTGGTATGCAAGGTTGAAGTTGGCGAACTGGATATACACCGGATTATAGCCCTTGCACCTTTTTTAGGTCGTGACAATATCGATTCATTAATTAAAAAGGTTGGAATCGAAAACATGAATCCGGATATTCTTACGGGACTTGCTCCCTTTATGAGTAGGGAAATGGTAAGTGGATTAGTAAAAGACCTTATGAGTAGGAATGTTTGATATCCACCTTCTACGCTGTTGGTGATGGCTGGTTTTCGATACAGAATTCGAATATCATCTAGTATCATGAACAACATTAGTAGCAAAAAAATTGCTCAGGGATACAAAACCCTGAGTATTTTCAGTTATTTACCCTTGCCAAAGTGATTACTAGCTAGCTTCCATTAGAAAAAAGCATCCCTTATGAAAAGTTACGGTTCAGTAGAAAATTAACCGTTTTAAGTTAATAAATCTTTTTTCCAAGTATAACTAAATCCCTTTTGATTCCATCTAAATTAGCTACTTCTGGTAAATGAGCCCACTTTTCAAATCCAAAACTTGAAAATAGTCTAATACTTGGCTCATTGTGTGCAAAGATAAATCCAAGTAATGTATCAATTTGGAACTTAGGACATTCTTCTAGAACTTTGTTTAAAATCTTTTTCCCAAGTCCTTTACCCCTAAAGTTTTGATGAAGATAAATACTTACTTCGGCGGTTCCATTATAGGCAGGTCTTCCGTAGAAAGATTGTAGACTTACCCAACCACCTATCTCACCTTCATACTCTACAACCCATAAAGGTCTTTTTTCAGGATTATGTTCTTTAAACCAAGCAATTCTATCATTTATGGATACAGGTTCAGTATCAGCAGTTACGTTTCTGCTTGAAACAGTCGAATTATAAATATCCACTATCATTGGCAAATCATCAATACTCGCATTTTTAAATGTGATGTTTTCTAACACAAAAAGGACTCCCTCATATTTTCTTCGCTTAAATCGCTAATCATATGTTACATTACTTAACATACTTGTTGCAATATAAATTTAATCTATTTACTAAAATCCTCCTTTGGTTAAATAAAAAATGTGCTCACCATAGCGTCCCCTTCTTTCAGTTGGAAAAAATTAAATAGGAATCCTTTTTTTAGTAGTTTTTCATATATCCCGAATAGGAACCTTTAGATTGATTAAAGGGAATCTTTGTCATCCATCTTACACCATTCGTTCAAGCTCTTGAATTAGTAGATTTGCACTTCATTATAAAAGGATGTCCGAAAGCTAGGCTTTTAGGACATCCTCAAAATCACTTTTATAGTTATCATGTAAGCAACTCACATTGTACTGATATCAATCACGAATCGATACTTCACATCTGAAGCTAATACACGTTCATAAGCTTCGTCAATTTGATCGGCCGAAATAACCTCTATTTTAGGTAAAATATTATGTTTGGCACAGAAGTCTAACATTTCCTGAGTCTCACGAATGCCACCAATCATGGAACCTGCAAATGAACGGCGATGACCGATTAAATTCATCACACTTAGTGACAGCGGTTCTGCAGGAGCACCCACGTTTACCAAAGTACCATCAAGAGTAAGCAGTCCTAAATATTCATCGAGGTTAATTTTTGCACTTACCGTGTTAATAATTAAGTCAAAGTATCCAGCAAGTTTCCTGAATGTTTCTGGGTCACTAGTAGCATAGTAATGATCTGCTCCGAGTTGCAAACCATCTTCCTTTTTCTTCAATGTTTGTGATAGAACAGTTACCTCGGCACCCATAGCATGTGCAATTTGAACAGCCATATGACCAAGACCGCCCATCCCAATTACCGCTACCTTCTTACCTGGACCAGCCTCCCAATGATTTAATGGAGAATAGGTCGTAATACCTGCGCAAAGTAATGGCGCTGCAACATCAAGTTCAATGTTATCAGGTATTCCGAGTACGAAATCTTCCTGTACGACAATATGCGTTGAATAGCCTCCTTGAGTAGGTTCGCCATATTTATCAACACCAGCATAGGTTTGGATATTTCCCTTTAGACAGTATTGTTCTTCTCCTTTAAGGCAGTTCTCACATTCACCGCAAGAGTCAACCATACATCCAACTCCTACACGATCACCAACCTTGTATTTTGTAACATTAGGACCAACAGCCGTAACAATCCCCGCAATCTCGTGCCCAGGTACTAGAGGATAATGTACAGGACCCCATTCACCGTGAGCAGTATGGATGTCCGAATGGCAAATACCTGCATATTTAATTTCAATCAGAACATCATGCAAATCAAGATCACGTCTTTTAATTTCGGCAGCTCTAAACGGTTTGTCTGGGCCGTCTACAGCACGTGCTTTAGCAGTTATCATCTGTATTCTCCTCCAATATATTGATTTTTTAAGAGTATTTTCTCTCGCAAAACTAGAATAATCCCTATAGTAAACTCGAGGTCAAGTGATAAGTTTACAAAAAATTATAAAATGGTAGTTTTGACATTCTGAATATCAGCATGATAGAATGCTATAATTTATATAGAGTTAACTCGAGGTCTACATTATTTAGAAAGGAAGATTAATGATGAAGACATATTCTATCAGCGAAGTTGCAAAAAAATTGAATCTTACAGTATATACCTTGCGTTACTACGACAAGGAGGGACTTATCCCCTTTGTAGAACGAACTTCCAGCGGAACACGCTTGTTTAAAGACTCCGATATCGAAGCTTTAAAAGTCATTGAATGCCTGAAATCTACCGGAATGCCACTTAAAGAAATCAAAAATTTTATTGATTGGTGTTCTGAAGGGGATTCCACCTTACAGCAAAGATATGACATGTTTTTGGAAAGAAAAGCTAGTGTAGAAGCGCAGATGGAACAACTAAAAAAAACCATGGAGCTCATCGAGCATAAATGTTTCTATTATAAAACTGCACTGGAAGCTGGTACAGAGGATATTCATAAAAATAATAATATAGGAGCTTCTATCACTAATTAACTCGACACGGCCTGTATTTCATAATTATGTGTAATACAGGTCGATTTGTTTCTAATATTTATTGGAGTTTTCATAAGATACTCACGAGCAATGCTATGATTGTGGCTAAAAAAGGATAGTAAGGTTAACAAGAGACAGGCTTTTGTTCTTTACATTGCTTCTAAAGGACAGTTCAACTAATATAGCAACGGCTCTTGTCCTTTATACGCCCTCTATTAGACAGTTCAACTAATATAGCAACCGCTCTTGTCCTTTACATTGCCTCTAAAAGACAATTCTCCTAATAAAGCAATGACTCTTGTCCTTTACATAATCTTCTCCTTTCCTGTGCAAGTTTTTCTGTAACATTGCTTCTTCCATTTACACGAACTCTTCCAAAAAAATAACAACTTCTTAATTAAACTTTTACCTTAGAAATTCCTTTTTAACTAAAAACACATTTTCACAATAAATTTTTTAAAATTTATACTTGCGCTAGAGTTAACTATAACTTTTATACTTAGTGCAGCAGTTGATTATAGAGGCGCGTCCATTTTTAAATAAGAATCCAATTGGTGCAAGGTATATGCCACTGCGGTGGTTTTACGATCGGTGCAGCATAAGGTGATAGACGCATTAAAGCGGTGGCTACGATCAGTATGTACGATATATACTGGGCAGAGGCCAATGCTAGATGGACTCTTTAACTAAGGAAGCACGAAACAATATGCTGGTGAAATTGCTGAGCAACGTTATGTGGATGTTGAAGTGGGTCAGCAACACTCGGACATCGAGGACACCTATGGAATTTGATGAAATACAGATCCCGAAGTTTGGTGAGTTCTGTTCTACGCCTCGTGGATACCATTCAAACTCCATTACTCAACTTAGTGTTATGATTCCACGCTTCTTATACACATTAAATCCATTTTACCAAGACCAATTCTATTCACACACGATACTTTAGTAAACATGCTACAAATCGGCGGCAGAACCAAAAGGGCTGGAGATCGTACCAAATGCGGGTCACGTTGATTTATATTCCATTTGATAATTTGGAGGCATTCTTTACTGAGAATTTATTCCCATTGTTCTCTGGGGGCATTTACGGAAGATAGGAGTTGTTTTTTTGACTAAACGAAATTATTTGTTGCTTTTTATATTGACCATAGGAGTTTTCGGCATCTTAAATACCGAAATGGGAGTGATTGGGTTATTGCCTTCCATTGCTGATCATTTTCATGTCAGCATATCAAAAGCAGGATGGCTAGTAAGCTTTTTTGCTTTAACGATAGCTGTATCTGGACCAACGATGCCTTTACTGTTTTCAGGGATAAATCGTAAGAAGGTCATGTTACTTGTATTAGGAGTTTTCGTTGTGGGAAACATTGTATCCATATTTACTTCTAACTTTACCATTCTATTAATTGCTCGTATCATTCCCGCACTATTTCATCCAATTTATTGCTCTTTGGCATTTACAGTAGCTTCTTGCTCAGTAAGTAAAGAAGAAGCCCCGAAAGCTGTTTCAAAAGTATTCATTGGAGTATCTGCTGGTATGGTAGCCGGCGTGCCAATCGCAAGTTTTATTGATAGTGCCTTTTCCTATGATATGGCGATGGCATTTTTTGCAATTGTTAATATTATTGTATTCATCGCTACATTGATATTTATACCATCTATGCCTGTTCAAGAAAGAATTTCATATGGTGCCCAACTTGCCATATTAAAAAAACCTATAATATGGCTTTCTATCTTGACTGTAATTTTATTAAACTCAGCTGTATTTGGGATTTATAGTTATCTTACTGAATACCTGAAAACAGTAACAAATATGACTCCTACTACCACGAGTCTAACACTGTTCATCTTCGGTGGAGCCAATATTATTGGAAACTTTGTCGCCGGAAAGTTACTTACTCATAGTCCTAATAAATCTATATTATTCTTTCCCTTACTATTGGTTGCAGTTTATATCACTCTCTTTTTCACAGGCAAGTATACCGTATCAATGGTCATCATTACTTTCATTTGGGGAATACTTGCTGGGGGAATAATGGCAAATATTAATCAATATTTGATTGTGTCGTCCGCTCCCGAAGCACCTGATTTTTCCAACGGATTATTTATATCATCTTGTAACATAGGGACAACTTTGGGCGCAGCTTGTGGTGGGATATTTATATCAGAAGTGGGAATACAATCCGTTGTATTAGTCGGAATCCTATCATTGTTACTAAGTTTGGTAACTATCTTACTTAGAAACTATTTGCTTAATCCTGTGCAGCAACTTTCTAGATAATAACATCCTTTTATCCAGCAACTGAAAGTAGCCCAAAAAGAGAAGAACGACAACAGCAAAACCGTTCGTCACGGAAAATCAATCCCCAAAAGTCTGCAAAATGGAAAAACCGAATTTCCTCATTGGAAAATCGGTTTTTTGATGTTAAACATTAAATGTATGGAGGAAAAAGCAAATCACTACCTTGATATTATCAATGATATTGTCCCAGATGATATGAATCCGAAAGACTGGGAATGGATACAAGGTAAAACCAACACAAAAGAATAAGCTGATTGGTTATGAACTTGCTAACAGCCAAATAATTAGCTCCTTTTTTCCTACTGTAATTTACCGTCCACTTGCTGGGTACATCATCCATTTACTCCAGATTCCTATCCAATAATACCCCTGTTTGTTCAGCCATGACACGGGCTGGCAAGGGCATCCCATTCTTGAACCACCATTCCACTGCCCCGACAGTTGCTGCACCAAAAAATTGAAGAATAACCTCTTTATTTAAACCGGAATTTTTCCCTTCCATTCCGGTCAATTCTTCTTTAAATTCTTCCACAACCAAATCAAGAAAGCGGCTGCGAAAATATGGGGCACCTTTACTCGCCAACATGGTTGAAAAGAATAAATAATTTTTTTCAAAATACTCGTACCAGACATAATTCCCTTCTTGAAACGACATATCGTTTGCTGCTTGGCAAAGTTCACGGAGTTTATTTATATGTTCTTCAATCAATTTATCTAGTAAATCATATTTATCAGTGTAATGAAGATAGATGGTTCCTCTATTAACATCTGCTCGGTCTGCAATATCCTGAATGGTAATATCGTCAAAATTTTTTTCACTCATTAGTTCTGTTAAAGCTTTTTTAATAGCTTCTTGGCTCTTAGTAATTCTTCTATCTACTTTAGACAATTTCTTTCACCAATCTTTCTAAAGATAATCAACAATTTTAAATGATCTGTTGATAAATCAACGGATTGCGGCAATTTAACCATTGAAAGCATTGTGCCACCATCTATAATTATTAACAAATGTTGATTAATCAATCAATATTGATTGCTCTAAGAAAACCAGAAATCAAGTAGGAATGATAAGAATAAAGTAGCCGAGATGATAGCTACCTAAAATCCCTTTTTCACTTATGAGAAAGATGAATAATAAAGTAATGAACAAGGGCTGGAAAATTTACCTTTATGGTCAGTACATCAGAGTATGTCATTGCTAGGATTTGGGATAAAATGGATTAAACCAGGATACAGGAGGTATTTTGATATGGAATATCGTACGGTAGGAAAAACAGGAATTCAAGTTTCAAATTTATGCTTTGGAACGATGTCCTTTGGTAGCAACGCCGATGAACAAACCTCAAAAGCAATGTATAAACGTTGTCGCGAAGCTGGTATTAACTTTTTTGATACCGCTGATGTATACAGTGGAGGACGTTCTGAAGAAATCTTAGGAGAATGCATTGCACATGAACGGGAAAATATCGTCCTAACAACAAAGGTGTTTTGGAACACAAGTGCAGATGTAAATGGAAAAGGTTTATCCCGAAAACATATAATGCAAGGTGTAGAGGCAAGTCTTCGCCGTTTAAAAACAGATTATATTGATTTTTAATTTGTACATGACTTTGATGCAAAAACACCAATAGAAGAAACACTTCGCACACTAGACGACTTACAACGGCAAGGAAAGATTCTTTACCCTGCTGTTAGTAATTGGGCTGCTTGGCAAATTACTAAGGCATTAGGTGTTTCCGCAAGAGAACATCTTGCTCGTTTTGAATTAATTCAGCCTATGTATAACCTGGTTAAACGTCAAGCTGAGGTAGAAATTTTACCAATGGCTAAATCCGAACAAATCGGAGTCATTACTTACAGTCCTCTTGGCGCTGGATTATTAACCGGTAAATACGGAGTGGACAAGCGTCCAGCACAAGGAAGACTTGTAGAGGAAGCACGCTACACGGATAGATACGGTGCAAACGAAGATTTTATGGTAGCTGAGCAGTTTACTAAATATGCGCATGACCATGATGTGAAACCTGCAACTCTAGCAGTGGCATGGGTAAAGTCTAATCCTGCCGTTACCGCTCCAATTATCGGTGCGCGCAATTTAGATCAATTGGAGGATTCATTAGCCTCTGCAGATTTTACAATGACACCAGAAATGTATGCAGAAATTTCACGATTATCCAGAACACCTGCTCCAGCAACCGATCGTACGGAGGTTTTAACCGGGAAATGGTCATAAGTATAAAAAACAAAAGCGTTACATTAATTTGAAGGAATATAGAGGCTGGGACATAAGTAAGAAAATCATTGAAATTGGTTAAATCTACGAAAGCAAAAACGCATGAAATCAAGGTTTTTAAATTTGATTTCATGCGCTTTTTTGATTTTCACTGCGTTATGTCCCAGCCTCCTTCTTTTTAGTAATTATCGTCGAGGAAAAAGTGCTCATATATGATTTTGTAATCTTCCTTCCATCACTTCTGCCATTTGTTTCGAATTTGGATCTTCTTCCTTTTTTAATTGATCAATGATGTTAACATAATCGGTTTCATTTCGGTTTTGGCTTAATTTATATGCAGCTTGAAATTCTTGTACTTTCATCTTAAACCCTACTATCGCTTTCAGTTGTTTTTCTAACATTTCAGGAGAAAGCTTATCCCATAAAGCTGGATTCTCCCGGTGTTTTTCGTATTTTTGCAGCAACATTGTCAGATCCTGTTTTAAATCTTCTTTATCTAAAATGCTCACTGTGCCATATACATGTACAGCTTGATAGTTCCATGTAGGGACATTTTCCTTTTCATACCAGGAAGAAGAGATATAAGCATGTGGTCCCTGAAATATAATCAATACATCTTCACTTGTTTCGAATGCTTTCCATTGCGGGTTTCCATATGCTATATGCCCCGTTATATAATAATCTTCTTCTTCTTTCCTTAACTGTAATGGCAAATGAGTGGCAATTGGTTTTCCATGATTGGTGGTGACAATCGTACCAAAAGAGTTTTTTTGAACAAAATCCCAAACTTCATCAGCATTAGCGACCCTGAAATATTTTGGAATATACATAAATAGTCCACCCTTCAAAAAGGTTAAATAATTGTTTTGGTCATGATAAGATCCGTTTGTTCTTCATCCCCCATATAGAAAGAGTGGGTTCCAGTTTGAACAAACCCCATTTTCTTATAGAAGGCAATAGCATTATCATTTTTTTCCCATACACCCAGCCAGATTTTCTTTTTATTACATTCAATCGCCATTTCCATAGCTTTATTGAACAAAAATTTACCAAGTCCATGCTTTTGAAATTTGCCCTTTATATAAATCCTCTCAATTTCAAGGGATTCATCACCCATTTCTTCAGTTTGAGCATCATTGATGTTGACTTTTAAATATCCAGCTACTTCACTATTAAAATAAACAAAAAAGAATTGCGAAGAAGTATTGGATAATTCCTTCTCCAATTGGTTGAAATTAAATGCACTTTCTAGATAAGTATTCATATTTTCGGGTGAATTCTGATCCTTAAATGTCTCATTAAATGTTTCGTAACCAACTTCTTGAAGTAATGGTAAATCTTCAAAAGTGCACTTTTTTATATTTATAGTCATTTTGATATATCGCTCCTTTCATATATTCAATAATTTCTTTTATTTCCCTTTTTTACATACTCCCAATCTTTTTCTATGTTTTTTCTTACTCTTTGAAGAAGATGGAAAATGGTTTCTGCTTCTGTTTCAGAAAGACCGGCTAATGCAACGGTATTGGAATAATCATTTTCTCTTTTAATAAAGGGATAAACATTTTTTCCTTTCTCTGTTGGAAAGAGCTTTTTTATTTTTTTGTTATGCTGATCCTCTTTCTTTTCAATAAAGCCATTCATTTCAAGCTTTTTTATCGCACGTGATGCTGTTGTTCGATCTACTTTTATCATCTCTGCTACCTTTTCCTGAATGATTCCTGGGTTTTCGCATATTCGAACAAGGTACAAATACTGCCCTTTTGTAAGATCATATTCTTTAAATTCTATATTACTGACAGAATCTAATGCCCTTGCGATCATGCCAATTTCACGCAGAATTTCCTTCATAATAAACTCCTTACGCTCATATTTTATTGCAAACGCAACAAAAAAGTATAAGTATAATTTACCTTATTTTTGTTGCATTTGCAATAAAAAATAAAAAAATAAGAAAAGCCGTCTATCTTTAGCAGCTGAATCTATCCGCTTTTATTCATTAGAATGGTACATTGGCTATTGCAAAACTATTGCACTACTAGGGGTAAAAATTTAGCTTGCTGTTTCGGCGGTCTCCATTTTAAATAGTAATGAATAATTCTACTCCCATGACCAAAGAAGAACGGCTATATTCATTCCCAATTCTCAACGTCATATGGTCCCTCTTTTACAATCTACTGCTGCATTCCCCCTTTGGTCACGTTCCTTTTCTAATAAAATTTCTTACAAAACGAAAAAGTCCAATTCTAGGCGAATTGAACTTTTGAAATTAGCATAAAAAAGAACCGAGGAATTTCTAGGGATTGGTTTACTTACTTGCGGACTATCATTCCGCTATTTCAATAAATTGGCGTTTTTAAACTTTACTGACTCTAGGTACGCTATTCACTGAATTTACCCTAAAACTAGAGCATTTTTTGTTAAAGAGCGGATTGTTTGTCCGCAAACCTTTAGAATTTAGCGGTAATTTCACAAATAAGGGCACCTCCGTCCTCTTTTGAAGTATAGTGGGATGAGGGCCCGGACCCTCAATCCCACTTACAAGTCCTCTACAAGAATATAGGCAGCTTTGACCGGACCATGAACTCCGACGACCAGATTCATCTCAATATCGGCAGAGTTACTTGGTCCTGTAATAAAGTTAATGCAGGATGGAATTACTTCACCAGCTTCCACCTGTTCTCGAATATACAGTGCTGCTTGTGTCATCCTCGGCACAAGGGAGCTTTTCGGAATGATGGCAATATAGGTTCGTGGAAGCAAACTAACAGATCGTCCTTTATTCTTGTCGTTGAATAAAACAACCGTTCCAGACTCAGCCAACGTAATGTCACTAAAAGTAATACCGACATTGGCTCTTTCACAAAGTTCTATATTTTTTTCACCCATGCCAGGATCCCAAACATGGACATCTATTTGTTTACTTGGCCATTCCTCATGAATAAGCGTCTTCAATCCCACTTGTTCAAAACGCTCATCGTTCCAGAGGGAAATCGGACCGCCTCCATATTGCGTTACTATCGTATCCAATATCGACGGCAGTTCACTGACTCTTGATGTGAAATAATCTACATGAATATTGACACATTGACCTTGTAAAACTGCAACTAACTCCTCTTGACTTGCCCCTTTTAAAACCTCGTATTGGGGTTTTTTCGAATAAGAAGGCAAATGTACTCCGTTTATTTTCGGATCCCTGCCAAGATTTTTAGCAATTTTACTTAAAAAGGCTTCACGATTTTGAATCGTTCCGATCATGTTAGTCATCTCCTTCCTTCCGATTATGGAACCAGTCACGGAATCTCTCTTTATTCGGTGCAGGAAAGTCACGAATTTCAGTCCAAGCTTTTAATGGCCCGGGACCTTTTGTAATTTTATTATCTTTTACAAATGGCTTCACTGCAGTGGATGCTATTTTCGAACCCACTCCATATAAACCGCTGGATGCAGCCCCCATTCCAAAGGCTTTCATCATGAGTTTCTCCGAAACCGGCGCCTTTCCTTCTCGTTCCACAATCACCTGTCGATGTTTATGAAGCAATTCATGAAGTGGAATCTTAACTGGACAAGCATCCGTACATGCCCCGCATAATGAAGAAGCATATGGAAGTTCTTTATACTCGTCATACCCTCCCAACAACGGAGAAAGAACCGCACCAATTGGACCAGGATAGATAGAACCATAGGAATGTCCGCCAATATGGCGATAAACCGGGCAAACATTTATACAAGCAGCACAACGGATACATTGTAAAACTGGTTGGAATTCTGTTCCGAGAATTTCCGCCCTTCCATTATCAACTATCACAAGATGAAATTCTTCCGGACCATCGACTTCCCCTTCTATTCTCGGTCCTGTCAAGGATGTGACATAGCTGGTCAACCTCTGACCAACGGCACTTCTCGTTAATAGGCTAACCAAAACTTCCATTTCCTCATAGGTAGGGACAATTCGTTCCATCCCCATGACGGTTATTTGAGTTTTAGGAAGAGTAGTCACCATTCTCGCATTTCCTTCATTCGTTACAAGACTAATAGATCCACTTTCCGCAATGGCAAAATTACAGCCTGTAATTCCTACATCAGCAGATAGAAATTCCTTTCGAAGCATCTCCCTGGCATGTGCGGCCAGTTCTTCTGGTTTTTCAGATTTTGTATAACCGATTTTTTCTGTAAAAACGTCCCGAATTTGCTGTTTATTTTTATGCAAAGCGGGCGCGACAATATGGGAAGGCGGATCATGATCATCAATTTGCAGTATGTATTCTCCCAAATCAGTCTCCACCACTTCACAGCCTGCATCTTCCAAACATTCGTTCAAGCTGATTTCTTCCGTCACCATTGATTTTGATTTAACTATCTTTTTAGCATTCTTTTTCACTACGACATTCTTAATGTATTCGCGTGCCTCTTCGGCTGTTTCGGCAAAAAAGACATGTCCCCCGCGCTTAGCAACATTCTCGCTCAATTGATATAAATAATAATCGAGGTTTGCCAGTACATTTTGACGAATTTCTTCGCCAAGTGTTCTCCAGTCTTCCCAACTACCGAGCTGTTCCACCGCATTGCCACGGTTATGTTGCAGTCGTTCCTGTGCATCACGAACTGCACCTCTCATAAAATTATCATGAAGTCCTTCGTCCAATCGGCTTTTAAATTGTTTTTCACTAATTTTTATGCCCAATGTGCACACCTCCATGGCCGCTATTTAAGACTTCAGCAATATGCATTACCTTAATTGGTTTTCCTTTGCGATCAATGCGTCCGCCAATATTCATTAAGCAGCCGCAGTCAGCACCAATTAGATAGTCCGCTTCGGTTTGTTCGATATGTTGAACCTTCTCATCCACCATCTGTTCCGAAATCGGTCCCATTTTCACCGAAAAGGTTCCGCCAAATCCGCAGCAGTTATACGCGTTTGGAAGCGGCTCAATCTCTAAACCTTTTACATTTTTTAAAAGTTTCATAGGAGCTTCTTTTACACCTAACAACCTTGTCATATGGCAAGATGGGTGATACGTTGCTTTTCCCTCCAGCCTCGCGCCAACATCTTCTACTTTTAAAACATCCACAATAAATTGCGTAAATTCATATGTTTTCTCTGCTAGATCTCTCGCTTTTAGCTCCCATTCCGGGTCTCCTGAGAAAATCTTCGGATATTCTTTAAACATAAAGGCACAAGAACCAGATGGCGCCACGACATAATCGGAATCTTGGAAAGCATCTATCATTTTCTTCATGGCCGGTTTAGTATCTTCTACATAACCGCTATTGTAGGACGGTTGTCCACAGCAAACCTGCCCATCCGGAAAATCGACCTCACATCCGAGTCTCTCCAGTAATTCCACCATCGATTTTCCTACATCCGTTTTAAACATATCAACAAGACATGTAATAAATAAACTTACTTTCAACTTTGTCACCTTCTTAAAAGTATAGGGAACACAAAATGATAAGGTCATCAGATGACCTGTTATTATTGTACCTCCATTTTAAAATATTTCAAAGGGGGTTTACTATTAATTTATTCTATTTCTTTATAAAGATTCCTTTCAATTGCCTCCTTAAAAGAACTCTTTTCCTACAAATAAGACCAAAATAAAACCCCACTCCTACCTGAGCGAGGCTCCTATTTACTATAATCCTTCAGCATATCTTCCACACTATTTAAGTGATCTAGCATGGCGGTCCTTGCCTGTTCAGGCTCTCTTTTTTCAATATGGTTCAATACACGTGCATGTTGTTCGTAAAGAATCTCAAGGGTTGATACTTTTGAATATAGCCATATTCTTCTGGTTTCTTTCATGGCTTTTACCATTAAATCTGATACATGACTCATCAAACTAATTAACAACGGATTGTGGGTGGCCTTTACAAGTGCCATATGAAAATCAAGGTCGGCCTGCTCCCCTAATTCCTCATTTCCAGTCGCCTTTTTCATATCCAATAATGCACTTTTCATTTTGAGCAAATCTTCCTCTGTATGCTGCATAGCGGCTGTGAGGGCGACTCCAGTTTCTAATATTTTTCGAACCTCAAGAAGATGGGCAATATCATCTCTATCCATTAGTAGTGCCTGGTCAATAGGATAGGTGATATCTCCTGGCTCAAACTTTCGGACATATGTGCCCTCTCCCTGCCTCAGTTCAATTAACCCCATGGCACGTAATGACGTAAGTGCTTCACGGATCGCAGATCTTCCCACTGAAAAATTTTCTGCCAGCTGTTGAACAGAATCCAATTTTTGCCCAGGTTGAAGCTTACCATCACGAATCATATCTATTAATTCACTTGCAACTTGCTCATATATTTTTTTAGGTTGTATTTTTTTATATTCCATTTTTTCACTCCTGAAATGAACAAACCCTATACCTTATATTTTCACACCTTTATTTTACTATATTCATAAAAGAATTTATAAAAATAGCAAAAAATATTATTGTAATTAAAGAAATAAATATTTATAATTTTTTTATATATATGACGTGTGGTCATCAGATGACCATTTAACCATATGAACTAATGATATGAAGGAAGGTAGATTTATGAAATATGTCCAAAACTTTATTCCCCTTGAAAATCACTTATTTCTATCCGCTTTAATCGGACTTATACCTATTGCTTTTTTCTTTTGGGCACTAGCAATTAAACGAATGGCTGCCTATAAAGCCAGTCTTTTCACCCTGCTTATTTCTTTGGTCATATCTGTAACCGTTTACAGAATGCCTGTCACACTGCCAATCATGTCGGCCACACAAGGAGCGATATATGGCATCATTCCAATTGGCTGGATTATAGTAACATCTGTATTTTTGTACAAGCTTACGGTTAAAACCGGGCAATTTGATATCATTCGAAACTCGGTTGTCTCGATCACCGAGGATAGAAGATTACAGGCTTTATTGGTAGCCTTTTCATTCGGGGCCTTCCTTGAAGGTGCTGCAGGGTTTGGAGCACCAGTTGCCATATCTGCTGCATTATTAGTAGGACTAGGATTTAGTCCTTTGTATGCTGCGGGTATCTGTTTGTTAGCGAATACTGCTCCTGTTGCTTTCGGGGCAATTGGTTCACCAATTATCGCGATGGCCGGACCAACTGGGGTACCTGCTTTAGAAATATCCAAAATGGTTGGTCGGCAGTTACCGTTTATTTCCTTATTTATTCCGCTTTATTTAATTATCGTAATGGCAGGATTTAAAAAGGCGAAGGAAGTTTTACCTGCTATTGCAGTTTCTGGGTTATCTTTTGCTATTACACAATATTTCACCTCAAATTTTATGGGTCCCGAACTTCCTGATGTATTATCAGCATTAGTTTCACTAGTAGTTCTTGCAATTTTCTTGAAGTTTTGGAAGCCGAAAAGCATTTTCCGCTTTTCACACGATGAGGCTGCAGCTACCTTGTCTTCTTCCAAGTCCATTCTTCCAGCAAAAACCTATACAAAATGGGAGATTTGTAAGGCGTGGTCCCCTTTTATTATTTTGACCATTCTTATTACCATTTGGGGGATTCCGCAAATAAAAAATGCTTTAACAGGCCATTATATTGGAACAAATGGTGTATTAAAGGTTCTCAATCACATTGGATCATGGTTATCTTTCAATCCGAACGTTCCGTGGCTGAATAACCATGTAATCAATGGAAACGGTGCACCAATTGCTGCAACTTATAAATTAGAATTATTAGGTGCTGCGGGAACAGCCATTTTGATAGCCGCAATCGTGACGAAATTTATTTTAAAAATATCGTGGAAACAGTGGTTTTCCGTTTTCAATGAAACAATCCAAGAGCTAAAGCTTCCGGTTTTGACCATTGTTTTGGTTGTTGCCTTTGCTTACGTTATGAATTCGTCGGGAATGATTACTACACTTGCCTTAGCACTAGCCAAAACTGGCGCTCTATTCCCATTCTTTTCACCTGTATTGGGATGGCTGGGGGTTTTTATCACTGGTTCAGATACATCATCGAACGTCTTATTTGGTGCACTTCAACAAGTATCTGCTCAATCTATCGGGATGAATCCAATTTTGGCCTTAGCTGCTAACTCTTCCGGTGGTGTTACTGGTAAAATGATTTCTCCGCAATCAATTGCCGTTGCATGTGCAGCCACAGGTCTAATAGGCAAGGAATCCGAGCTTTTTCGATTTACGATTAAGCACAGCTTATTCCTACTTCTGATTGTTTGTGTCATCACTTTTATTCAGTCAACCTTTTTGACAGGAATGATCCCAAAATAGACTATCATATAAAGAATTGGACAGCTGTTATGGCTGTCCTTTTTGTGTATACTTGCTGTGCAAACCCACATATTTTTCCTCTTCTTGTGATTCTGTTTCACTTTTTTTCAGAATATAAAGTAGTAAAGTTTTCCATACTATTCGAATGGAAGGTGATAGTTTGAAAAAAACCATTTATCATATTTTCAATTTTCTGCTGGTTTCAATAATAGCTTTCATTCCAAATGTACATGTGAAAGCGCCTCTCGCCCATGTACAAGCCCATGCAATTGCGAAAAATGGTGATTTGGATTTGACTAATCTGCTTAATCAGCTATTGAATCATGATCCGAACTTACGCGGCGCTATTGCTGGTGTCAGTATACGCTCTGCTGCTACCGGTAAGATTCTCTATGATCATTTTGGAGATATTCGCTTGCGTCCTGCATCCAATATGAAACTTTTAACAGCAGCTGCTGCATTGTCCACTCTGGGAGAAAATTATCGATTCACTACGGAAGTTTTAACGAACGGAACGAAGCATGGAAACACATTGCAAGGAAATATTTTTTTAAAGGGAAAAGGCGATCCTACACTTTTAAAAAAGGATTTTGATGCAATGGCTGCAGAACTTTGGAATAAAGGAATAAGGAAGATTCAGGGAAATCTTATAGGGGATGATACCTGGTATGACAATGTGCGGTTATCGACAGACCTTATGTGGAGCGATGAAACCAGTTATTATGGGGCACAGGTTTCAGCATTAACGGCATCACCGGATAATGATTATGATGCTGGGACAGTGATAGTGGAAGTGAAACCAGGCAGTGAAATTGGAGCGAAAGCCGGTACTGTAGTTACACCGAAAACTAGCTATGTAAAAATTGTCAACCAAGCTGTAACCGTTTCTCCCGATAGCCGAAAAGAAATCACAGTGGAACGGAATCATGGCTCCAATACCATTACTATAAGAGGTACAATCCCAATGAGGGCTAGTACCGTTAAGGAATGGATTGCTGTCTGGGAACCTACTCGTTATGCATTGAACTTGTTTCAACAATCACTTTCAGAACATGGGATTCACATAACAGGAAAAGTAAAAACTGGAGCTGCCCCTGATAACTCAACCAAATTAGTATCGCATATGTCCATTTCATTAAAGCAATTACTCATTCCATTTATGAAATTAAGCAACAACGGACATGCCGAAACATTGGTAAAGGAAATGGGCAGAGTAGTTAAAGGCGAAGGCAGCTGGGATAAAGGGATAGAGGTAATGAAAGAGCAATTATCCAAGCTCGGGGTAGCTACAGATACCTTAGTAATAAGAGATGGTTCAGGGATTTCCCATATTGACTTAATTCCTGCTAATGAAATCTCCGCCTTATTATATGCGGCACAAAAACAGAAGTGGTATCCATCCTATTTAAAGTCACTTCCTGTCGCAGGCGAAAAGGATAAAATCGTGGGAGGATCACTGCGGTATCGTATGAAAACTGCACCTCTGCAAGGAAATGTAAAAGCCAAAACCGGGACCCTCTCTACGATTACTTCGTTGTCTGGATACGTTAAATCCGAAAGCGGAGAACACCTTATATTCTCTATTTTGCTGAACAACTTAACCGATGAATCGAAAGGAAAGAAAATCGAAGACAAGCTCTGCTCCATACTCGTCAATCAATAGTATTCATGTGTGAAAGGAGCGAATAACTTATTATTTAGACTATTCGCTCTTATTTGTGTTGCATCCGTCTCCACTGTCCTCCTGTGGCGCACAAATTACCAAATTGTCCACAAGTGGTGCCTGGCACCTTGTGATTTTTTTCACAAAGTGTTCTTATTTTATGTGAAGAATTTCACAAATAAAGTATTATACTTAAACTGTAAAGGCAATGGGAATGATAATTCCATAGTAATCCAAAGCCGGTCTTTATTGGAAAGGAGTAAATAATTATGAAATGGAAAACTTCTGTAAATAGAGTAGTGATTATTGGGACAGGTGCAGTTGGCTGCAGTTATGCTTATTCTATGATTAATCAAGGAGTTGCAGAAGAATTAGTCCTGATTGATGTAAATGAATCGAAAGCAGAGGGAGAAGCAATGGATCTTGGTCATGGAATGCCATTTGCCCCTTCTCCAGTGAAGGTATGGAATGGAGATTACTCAGATTGCAAACTAGCGGATTTAATCGTTATTACAGCTGGATTACCGCAAAAGCCGGGAGAAACTAGATTAGATTTAATTGAGAAAAATAAAGCTATCTTTAAAGAAATGATCAAAAATATTATGGATAGCGGATTTGATGGAATTATCCTTGTTGCGACAAATCCTGTTGATATCCTTACGTATATTACTTGGAAGGAATCAGGTCTTCCGAAAGAACGTGTTATTGGCTCTGGTACCGTACTCGATTCTGCACGTCTTCGCTACCAGCTTGGTCAATATTTAAATATAGATACAAGAAATGTTCACGCAGCCATCATTGGTGAACATGGCGACACAGAACTTCCTGTCTGGAGCCATGCGTCTATTGGGATTGTGCCCCTTCAATCTTGGTTAGAAAAGCATCAGGAATACGAGATTGCCGACCTTGATAACATTTTTGAAAATGTAAGAGATGCTGCTTATAAAATTATTGAGAGAAAAGGTGCTACTTATTATGGTATAGGAATGTCACTTGTTCGCATTACCAAAGCGATTTTAAATAATGAAAATAGTATTTTAACCGTTTCTTGTTTACTCGAAGGACAATACGGACAGAACAATGTTTACATGGGTGTACCCGCCCTTGTTAATCGCAATGGCGTACGTGAAATTGTAGAAATCGACTTGCAAAAGGAAGAATGGGATAAATTCAACCATTCAGCAGAGGTTCTCCGAAGTCTATTAAAATAATATGATTAATACGTATTTTTTCGGGAATAGAAAAATTAGGTTTATAATAATAGACGGAAGAAGCATTTTTTTCGAGGAGGAACAAGGATATGTTTAACAAAATCTTAGTAGCAATCGATGGATCTGAAATGAGTGAAAAAGCATTAGAGGCAGGATTACATCTTGCGAAAGAACAAAGAGCAGAAGTTACTTTAGTACATGTAGAAAGAAATATTACAATCCCAGTCGGATTAGAAGGTACTACGGTAGATAGTATTTATGATTCCATCAAAAAAGAAGGGGAAAAACTATTAAAAGATGGAAAGGAAAAAGCGGAGGCAGAAGGAATTCAGGCTAAAACCGTCTACCTTGAAGGGGAACCATCTGTCCAAATCGTTCATCTTGCGGAAAAAGAAAAATACCAATTAATCGTAATCGGTAGTCGTGGTTTAGGAAATATTAAAGAAATGATGCTCGGAAGCGTAAGCCATAAAGTTTCCCAAATGTCTCATTGCCCAGTATTAATTGTAAAATAACGCTAAAAATACAGGGAGGATAATGTTTCCCCCTGTATTTTTTATTCAAAACATATCCTTCTATTGTAAAATAAGAGGGAAAGCAAACCTAGTGGAGGAGGGAAAATAATGAAAATCGTCGGCGTATCAGGCGCTTTAGCAGGAAGTAAAACATTACAGACCGTTCACGAAGTGTTAGCTGCCGCAAAAAATATCAACCCTGCTATTGAAACGGAACTAATCGACATACGAGAATATGACATTGAATTTATGTGTGGCACCCCTTTATCTTATTACAACGATGATACCCAAACGGTCGTGAACAAGATTCTTCAAGCAGATTGTTTGGTT
Organism: Heyndrickxia camelliae; assembly: GCF_002844575.1. Taxonomy (GTDB): domain Bacteria; phylum Bacillota; class Bacilli; order Bacillales; family Bacillaceae_C; genus Margalitia; species Margalitia camelliae. The sequence continues at coordinate 29,256 of NZ_PIQO01000005.1, read as the reverse complement.
ATTGGAACCCCTATTTACCAAGCTTCCATTTCAGGTTCCTTAAAAAATTTATTGGATTTGATGCCAATCCGTGCTTTTAAATCAAAAGTAGTCGGCTGCATTACAAATGGTGGATCCTCCAAGCATCTTCTTGTCACACAATATCAGTTAAAACCAATTCTCCAATATTTAGAGGCAATTGTAGTTGCAAAAGATGTGTTTGTACATAATGATTTATTCGATGTGGAAACGGCGGAAATCCTGGATAATAGTGTGTTAAGAAGAATTCACAAATTAGCAGAAGATATGCTTTATTTAGAAGGCAAATTTAGAGATTAGCGAGCAGTAAATGAACTGTCCGCTAATTTTTTTATGGTTATGGCAATGCGCGCTTCTCTCTTCATCAATTTGTCCTTTTGACCCTTCTAATGGACACGGCGCTCCTACTTTTTCTCCCTTTTGTCCTTTACAACCTGTATAAAGGACACGGCGTTCCTACTTTTGCTTCCTCTTGGCCTTTACAACCCGCTTAATGGACAACTTACTCCTACTTTTCCTTCCTCTTGGCCTTTACAACCCGTTTAATGGACACGGTGCTCCTACTTTTGCTTCCTCTTGGCCTTTACAACCCCCGCTTAAAGGACACGGCGCTCCTACTTTTCCTTCCTTTTGGTCTTTACAACCCGCTTAATGGACAACTTACTCCTACTTTTTCTCCCTTTTGGCCTTTACAACCTGTTTAAAGGACAACTTACTCCTACTTTTGCTTCCTCTTGGCCTTTACAACCGGCTTAAAGGACAACTTACTCCTACTTTTGCTTCCTCTTGGCCTTTACAACCCGTTTAAAGGACACGGCGCTCCTACTTTTCCTTCCTTTTGACCTTAACAACCCGTATAAAGGACAACTTACTCCTACTTTTTCTCCCTTTTGGCCTTTACAACCCGCTTAAAGGACAACTTACTCCTACTTTTTCTCCCTTTTGGCCTTTACAACCTGTTTAATGGACAACTTACTCCTACTTTTCCTTCCTCTTGGCCTTTACAACCCACATAAAGGACACGGCGTTCCTACTTTTGCTTCCTCTTGGCCTTTACAACCGGCTTAAAGGACAACTTACTCCTACTTTCTCTCCCTTTTGCCCTTATAATGCACAAGCTATTAAATCCCAACCGTGTTCATCAAAACCACTCGATATCCATCTGGATCTTCAATGGTAATTCCACCCCGATCCCAATATGGATTTTCGGAAGGAACCTGACGATACCCCATGTCTATCAATCTGTTCGCCGTTTCACTCCATTTGAAAGTATCTGCTATATAAAAGACCAGCAACTGATCTTCTGGAGGACGCGGAATAGGATTTCTGTTTTCATGCTGTGTAAATTCTAAATGGTAATTACTGTCTGGAAGGCCAAACATGACACCCTCATATCCTTCATGCTTTTGAAAGTCTCCAACCTTTTTCAGTCCTAATCCTTTTCCGTAAAACTCGATAATTTTATCCATATGATTCGTAGGTCTTGCTATTCGGAATTGAACAGTCGGAAGAGATGCAGACCATTCTTTTCTTACCGTGAATTCATACGGCAGTATGGGGTGCTTTAGATGCGCCTCTGTATTCCCACTAACCACTAATTTAATAGGATGTATGCTCGCAGGACGATTGGTCGGATACCAATTCCGCCCTTCTTTTACTATAACCCCTACCCCATTTTCCTCTCCAAAAAAGGAAAAGGAGTCATTCTCTGCCTTATATTTATTTTCCAAAAAGGAGGAAAGATACTCGCGCAAGTCATACGTATTGGAACTTGGCATTCCAATTTCTCCTACTCTCAGCCACCCCTCTTGCTCCTTATGTGGAAGCGGCCGCTCAAGAATCTCAAGAATATTCCCATCGGGATCAAAAAAATACGCTTGTTTCCCTTTCCAGTACATGCTTATTTCTCCTTCTTCATTGGACAAAAGCAGATTCTTCTTTTTCAATTTGTTAAATATATGATCAAAAAAAGCAGACCCTAAATGAAAACAAACATGGTAATATGGCTGCTCCTCATCCTTTTCAAAATGAACTCTTGTGGTTCCGGCTAACACTGCAAAGCTATTCTTATCCTCGTAAACTAGTGACATTTGTAAGAGATTCGTATAAAATTCCTTCATTTTTTCTAAGTGGTAGGCCTTTAACTGTACTCCGTAAATTTTCATGATATTTACCCCTCCAATACTTACGTCAGTGATTTGCCTTCTCCGAAAATATAAGCATTCCAACAATGGATTGGAATGCTGCAGATCAATTTATTTCCCTTCGGATGCCCTCTCTTTTTTGCTTTGGAAATATCCCCATATGTGACGATTCTTTCTTACAATCTCCTTTTGCATTAATTTCATAATTTCAATTTGTTCATATGAATAAAACATTTTTATCCCTCCATGATTGTTATAAGTAACCTATTGTGTGCCGAACGCTAATTTATTAGTTAGGTAAGATTAGGCTTCGTTGTTTTTGTTTTCTATAGCTATATATTAATCTTTCCCCAAAAGTTTTTAATCCACACATTGGTTGAACTTATTTCAAACTTTAGTCGTAGAAAAATCCTACTGAAGGAGGATATAAAAGGTCTATAAGATGGAGGCAACACCACACCCTTACATTCTCTATAGCTATATACGGATAATATAAGGAAGTGCCTTCAATGTAGTTTTAGTGATAAACGGAGATCTAGGAAAGATAAAAAAAAACCATGTTTTTGCGGTGCATATATAAAAATGGAATCAACGATTTTTCAGATTCTGCAAATTGGTCAAAGTCTGAACATCAAGATCCCGCTTGTTTTTATGAAATTAACCTTACTTAAACATTCCGGAACGCACAGCATATAAGGCTGCTTGTGTACGGTCGGAAAGCTCCAGTTTGGATAAAATATTGGTTATATGTGTTTTTACGGTTTTTTCCGTAATGTATAGGGAGGCGGCAATTTCTTTATTGCTTTTGCCGTTTACAATTTCTTTTAAAACATCTAACTCGCGCTTGGTCAATTCATCCATTGGCATGCGGTCGGTTTTTGACTTCGTTAAATTGCTCAGTAGTTGGGAAGTGGCTTTAGGATGAAGTTGGTTCTCTCCCTTCATGATTGCTTCTATTGATCGCACTAATTCATCTGGTTCAATATCCTTTAATTGATATCCGGATGCTCCCGCTTCCATAGCCGGAATCACATGGTCCTGGTCAGAAAAGCTTGTCAAAATTAGGATTTTTATATTCTCATATTCTTTTTTAATCTTTTTGGTTGCCTCTATTCCATTCATAACCGGCATATCAAGATCCATCAGAATAAGATCTGGTAATAGCTCTGCTGCTTTTTCAACAGCCTCTTTTCCATCTTTCGCCTCTCCGATAATGTCCAAACCTTTTTGCGTCTTTAAAAAGAATACAAGCCCGCGCCTGACAACATGATGGTCATCAGCAATTAAAATACGAATCGCCATCACAACGGCCTCCTAAATTGGTATTATTATCTTTATCCTGGTACCCCTACCCGGTGCGCTTGCTAAATGAAATTCACCATTTAAACTTTCCGTACGAGACTTCATATTTTTCAAGCCGAGGGACAGTATGTCGTTTTGTTCTGAATAGACAAATCCACAGCCACTATCCGATATTTCCATTTCCACTCTGTGGTTGCCAACTAATAAACTAAGATCTACATCGGAGCTCTGTGAATGTTTCTTACAATTTGCCAGCGCTTCTTGACCAATTCTCCACAGAGCTTCCTCCACTTTTCCAGGTAAACCGGACACTCCGCTTATCATCGTTTCCATATTTAGGTTCAGCATCTGTCCATATGCCTTTAAAGAGCTTACAATCCCATGCTCCAGACCTATTGGCCGAAGCTGCCAAATTAAAGCACGCATTTCTCCCAACGCTTCCTGTGCTAAATCCTGTAAATAAGAAAAGGTTTCTTTTACCGCTTCATCCTCAGTCATTTCCATTCCCCCACGCGCTGTGAGACTGAGAGAAAAGAGTAGTTGATTTACCGAATCATGGAGGTCGCGGGCTAATCGATTGCGCTCGGCAATTAATGCGGTTTCCTGTTCCTTTTGACTAAGCCGAATACGTTTAATAGCTGTCCCTATTTGAAAAGCAACTGATTCTAATAGTGCCAGCTCACTTGGTTCAAAGGTTGTTTTATAAGGAGAACCAACATTCATTATCCCGAATTTTTCATTCCCTGCTCGAAGTGGAACAGTGGCATGATGTGTCAATCCATTGGTTGCACCGCTTCTTATCGCCATCGCTTCTTCAATTCGCTTGCACTCTATAATATTAGTTGCTTTATGGAGGCGCCCAATGTTGTAGCGATTAATACACCAGCATTCTCCGCTGCACATTGGACTGCAGTCGTTGAGAGATAGAGCTGGCGGCAGCGACTCTTTCGCCACGAGCCGATACCCCCCATCGCCATCTACTAGGAACATCCAGCCAATTTCAAGCCCTGTAACATTCAGCAATTTTTTTAAGACTTCCGGCAACATTTTCTCTACTTCCGTGCTTTCGTTTAAAAGCTCGGCGATTTCCTTAAGAATCAGCAGCTCCGAATTCTGAATGATTTTCGTCAATGCTTCCCCCTCCATAATGTTTGAAGCTTATCATATCAAGTATTCAAGATGATTTCCTCAGCAAATTGTCTAAAGTAATGGTACGACTATAGTCGTAGATTTTGCAGATTCGCGGAAATGGTTGCTTAGTTCGGCATGGCTATGCAGTCCATAGCAATATCCCACAATTATTGCGATGATCAAAACGATAATCCTCCGAAATCACAATATAATGTCACCTATCCCTTTTTAACCGCCTTAATAATCATCGTTGTTGGAAATTTTCTTGCTTTATAGAGCGAATAATAGCGATCGGAGACTTCCCCTTCAGCGAAATCAAAGTTTGAAGATACCTCACTTTCTATTACAGCCTCAATCGTAAATCCTGCTTTGATCAATTCATTTATATATGTACTCATTTTGCGCTTGTGGATTACCATCGGGGCGTCTTCGCCTTTAAATGCTCCGTATACCTCTGTTTCTTCTTGTTGATAGGATCCATGGAGATAAATCTTTCCGTTCTGGCTTCTCACATGTGGATACAATGGGTGATCCCAGCTAAAAATAAACCTCCCGCCCTGCTTCAAATACGAATAGATTAACTGAAATGTTTGAGCTAAATCGGTTGTCCATCCTATTGCATATATGGAATAGACACAATCAAAATACTCTTTTGGCAAACCTATATCTTCCTCCATCGGTGCACAGTATAACTTAGGGGTTAAATTCGATAGTGTTTCTTCCGCTGCCTTCCTTTGTTCTTCCGAAATATCTACTCCCCATAATTCACTTGCGCCTTTGCCTGCCATGTACAATAAAGAATGTCCGCTCCCATAGCCAATATCTAAAACTCTCTTATTCTCCATATCAGCAAATAGTCGCAATTCATCCTCTGTCTTAGCAAACGGTCCATAACTCGGCAAAGCGTCTACACCATTAAAATGATGAGCCACCTTATCCCAGCTTTGTCTGTTCTGTTCTAAAATTTGTTTTGTCATGTTCATCCCCTCCATCGTTTCCTAATTCGATATCGGGTTGTAAATACCTTTTTCTATTTTTTGTATAATAATAGTTATGATTCTAATTAAGCTATCCATCTTTCCTTTTGGTCGAAGCTTTCTTACCGATCATTCACCATATAATAAGGCTTATCTTCCTGTTCAAGAAGGGTTCTGATTCGTTCTTCAATCCAATCATGATTCTCTATTTTATTGAAATCCAGACCAAGATGGACTACTTTTTGATCTACTTCCGATAATTCATCAAAAACGCGCTTGTAAAGGGTTTTATCACTTTTAAAATGTAGTTTAAAATATAAATCCAATTGTTCTCGACAATTCCCAATCATGATGCTTACATTACGATATTTTTCTGAAAACGCATCTTCTACATCATAGTAATAAGACTTTATTACGGGGTAGTCTCTTCCCTCATATAAAGGTGTCAATACATGTCCCGAATAGAGGTAGGGTTTTTGTGCACGTCCATAATGATTGATATAAACGTGACGAAACCCTAATCTATCTTTCATTATGGATAAAAGAGTTTCTTCATAAGATGACATATTTAGTATTACATAGTCTTTATCTGTAGGATCAAGAGAATGGGGAATTTCTACATCTGTTTTCACCCATACTTCTCTTTTTGAAAAAGTAACAGGCAAATAAATAGGCAGGATAAAGCAAAAAGGAATATGATGTTTTTCGCCAGGTTTGATTATCCTGTTAACAGGAATAGTAAAGGAGTAGCACGGATTGGCCTCCGTTTTATTCCTTGAAACACGAAATCTTCTCATAAAATAAATATATATATTGCGGACTTCTTGTTCCCGGACCCCTCCTTTTAAAAATACCTCGCCTTCAAATGTATCACCTAGTATAAATTCATCCTTGGATAAAATAGTGTCCACTTTTACATTTCCAATCATATTTGAAATAATTTTTTTCAGCATTAATATCACTCTCCTTTAAGATTTTATTTCCAATCCCCATTTTTTTCTATTATTATATTTAATTAGGAATAATATTTACACTTTTCAAACATCAATAAAGGTGGGTGGATACATGGAAAGGATTATGGTCATTGGCGTATCTGCAGGTGTTGGAAAATCTACATTTGCAAGAAAGCTAGGAGAGATTCTTAATAAAAAAGTATATCATTTGGATTCCTACTATTGGAAACCTGGCTGGGTTGAATCCCCTTTAGAAGAATTTCGAAATGCTCAAAGGGAAATGGTCCAACATAACGAGTGGATCATCGAAGGGAATTACAGCAATTCCTTTGATATTCGTACCGAAGCTTGCGATACGATCATTTACTTAGAGCTCCCACTAGTAGTTTGCTTGTATCGCGTGCTTAAAAGATGGCTTGCGAATTTAGGGAGAACACGCCCAGATTTAGGAGAGGGTTGCCCTGAAAAAATGGAGTGGAAATTTCTGAAATTCATTTATACAACCTATTATCCTCGTAAAAAGAAGATGGCGGAGCGCTTTCAACAACTCGGTTCTGAAAAGACGATTATTGTGTTGAAAAGTAAAAAAGCGATAAGGAAGTATCTTGAGAATATATCATTAACCTCATCTTAAACGGAGAATAGGTGTCTGTGCTTTTTTCATTAAGATTATTTTTCCCGTTTTTGACTTTCACCTTTGGGAATCCGGCACAATGCTCCTTGTATTGTTCCCATATTTGGCTTTCTTCTTCTTATTCGGGTACGATTCTACTCGTATCGTTCCCGTTTTTGACTTTCGCCTTCTTATTCGGGAATAATGCCTTTACATAATTGTTTTACCTCCAGCTATCAGTTAAACTCTTCATTCAGACCTTCCCCATACCCTAAGGGATCCCAATGATTCCCAACTATTTTTTAATGCAAAATGCAGATCCTCCCCATGCTCATAACCGACTATAAACATGCCCGGATATTCAGTCGATACGACTCGGGGAATCTCACTCCAAAGATTCTCATCGTACTTCCGTATTGAAAATACATTAGATACCCCTACGATACCTTCATCCAAGTTAATAATGAATCCCGAAATCCCTTCATCGCCCACAATCGAATAGATTTTTATACTTTCATTCTCTAATAAGTCCGGCTTTATCACATCTGCCAGGCCGCTTTGCGAAGTCCATTCTACTAAATCTTGTTGAGATGTAATCGCACGCCAGTTTGTTTGAGGAGCATCCATTCCAGTAACAGGTGGATGAAAAATCCATTCTGCATCAAAAAATTTTTTAAAACCTAAAGGGGATAAATTTAGATTGGCATAGCTATCTTTCACACTACGGACATTCCCATTTTTAATAAAATACTCTAACTCTGCCATCGTTGTATCCATATTCGCGGTTATCACCTCTGGATAAAATGACGGCGCTTCCTTATGCATCCCCCACAAATTCCCCCTCCAAACACAATCGATTCCGTGTGTATGACAAACCAATCTACACCACGCAATATTATTAAGAACTGCTTTATTCAACAGAAATCCTTTGTCCATGTTATTTTCCCTTTCCCAACGAAAATCCTTCAAACAACCGACCTCCGTATGGTTCTAAAACCTTATCTGCCAAATGAATGACCTTCGCCTTTTCATCCGTCTTATAAAACGTATCAAAAGCATCTGCAAATTCTTTTGCGAATTTCTCATCATATTGCCTTAAAGCCCGAATTATCCATTTTGACGTACCTATCCAATGACCATTGGTTCTTAGGACAAATTCATGAATAAGATTTGCCAAAGTGTTAACTATGAATAACGCTTCTGTACGATTTTGACAACCAATGAAGTCATCTAAAACATCCGTGATAAAATAACGCTTCGTCCTGATTGTTTCACCTGTCCATGGTTCAGGCCCCTTCTTAAGAAGCGTTTTTGCTTCTTCTTTTATAGCTTCTATTATTCCTTCATCCTTTAAAACCAGTCCTTCCGCTATCATTCTAGGCATAGAAGGCTTCGCATTCTTGCAATCTATTTCGAAAAAATGCTTATAGGAATTTAGATTATGAACAAAAACCTCTATTGGCCAGTCAAACGCTATAAAGGATTCTCTATAGGATACATTTATATGATTATCAAATACAACAATGTCTAAATCTGAGGTTTCCGTTTCTTCCCCTCTAACTACACTTCCTGCCAAAACGGCACCTTGGCAATCTGGGAAAAACTGATTAATGAAGCGTTTTGCTGCACAGATAGTTTTTTCCTTTTTATCCATTAACTCCACCCCAATTTACTATTTTCTCCATATTCCCCCACCTATTATTACTTTTCCCTTTACATATAAAAAGGAGGAATGATGGAGGCAATTGATTATGAACTTCCACAACTGCTGCAGCTACTGCAACTACTTCCACAACTGCTGTGATGACTACTACAACTACTGCACCCGCTGCTTACACAATTAGATGCTGCAGAAACATGGGCAGGTATCATATATTTAGCGTATTCTTCCGGATGTTTCATGGAATAAAAAATCATTGCTCCCATTAAAAGCGAAGAATGTTTGGTGATGTTTTTATAATGATGGGTCTCAATCTTAAAACTTTTCTTATTAAGTGATTCCTTAATAGTTGATTGTAATTGATGAATGAGAGCTTGCACCATTTTATTATCAGCATCTTCCCGAAAATATTTTTGCTTTAGCTCACCTGGAGAAGAGGAAAGAATCTCCTCCATCTGTTCTGGATCCAAAGGATTTCTGAAAAATGCTCCCCATGTCATTGGTGTATAAGGTGTAAATACAAAAAGTTGACTGTACATCAGATCAAAGAATGCCCGATTATGAGGTTCTGGAACTTTTACCTCTGCAGGTGTATGATGCAAGAATTGCCCGTAAAATCGCTTAGAAAATTGTTCATACTCCTTGGTGAACATCAACATTTCATGCCATATGTCATCCACTCGTTCACTAAACATCGGGACGTTTTTCAAGAGAGAACACATAATAAAAAATCTCTTTAACTCAAAAAATAATAGGTTATATTCTTCTGGACTTACCTTCTTATGTTCTTCCATATATCTTTGCTGTATTCTTTCTTCAAAATATGTATCCAGAGCATTATCTAAACGAGAGACCTGCTTTTCTAAAGGAAGTTCTCTATTAAATCCTAATTTTGCAGGCAATACAATATTCTTAATAAAAGATTTCTTTTGTTTTTTCTTAAACAGCCAAATACCAAACCCAACTAAGATCAATAGAATAATGTACTTCATCCTATAAATACCTCCTGTTCGGGATTTTTAGAAACAGTGGTTCTATATATCCTTACTGGATTGTATTATATTTACGAACTATAATTGGAAAAGTTTCCTTTTCCTGATTATCGCCCGAAAAGCAGGATTTGTTGTTACGATAAAATCAATTCCTAAAAATATAAAAATAGCCTAAATCTACGATATATTACTTCGTAAATTTAGACCCAATTCTTCCTCCATCATTTCTTATGCCACTCCACCACTTGCAATTTCCTGTCCAAGTCTATTTCATACTTTTCACCATTGGTACCCGTAGCTTCATAGATTTTGTTATTACCTAGTTCCGTATTATAATGCAGCATATGATAAAAGGCTTTATACAGTGAACTATGATTACTATTCCATGTTTCCTCTGACTTGGAGTAATCGACTCTTTTATAACTAAAAGAATAGGAATCTAGTGTCGTCTTATCCTGTTTTAATGCCACACTCATATTTTGCTTCATGATTACCTTATTTTGATATTGGGAGAAAAGCACAAAACCTATAATAAAAATAACCGCAATAACCAAAGCGACATAACCTAATAAACTTTCTCTTTTGCTCATATCCAACCCCCTACCTTCAGTCACTTGAAATATTTCCCTTTTAGAAATCTTATTCATTAAAACAGGAAATATGCTGTTTTGGGGTCATATTCTGTGTTCCATCTCTTCCTAGTATTATCTACTTACCGTAAACAAACCTTCTAATAGTTCCCATGGATGTACTTAACTTTTCATCTAACACTGCCGGGTCATTCATTGCAGCTTCTTCTGCTTCCTCCAAGTTGTCCATTTCTACAATCAATAATCCTCCTGTATGATCTTTTAAAAGTCCGGCGCAAACTCCCAAAAGGGGATCACTCTAACCATGCTTTATCCGCAAATTAAGATTACTGCTTCCATAAAAAACCCCTCAATTGTAAAACTTCACAAAAGTTATACCGCATATTTCCAAAAATCTAATTAATCTAAATATAGAAGGATTCCAGTCACTGCTGGAACCCTTCTATTAATCTTTGTAAAATATTCACCTATGCTGCACCAATCTTATTCTTTCCCTTAACAAGAAAAAAACATAAAGCAGCATCGATATAAATACTGATATTGCAGCAGTTTTATAAATACTGCTGTAACCAAATAAATGCCCGATTTGTCCAAACACCATCGCACCCAAACCTACACCTAAATCAAAAAACGAAAAGAACGTTGCATTCGCCATACCTCTGCGATTCATTGGCGATTTTTCAATTGCCCAGGCTTGCAAAGCAGGCTGAACAGAGCCAAAGCCTAAACCATATAAAGCTGCCGCAATAAACAGTACGGTACTATTCGGAAGCCATGCAAGCAAAATCATTGCCGCTAAAATGAGTATTGTTCCAGGTATAAAAACAGCTTGATGCCCTTTGCGGTCGTATAATTGTCCAGCAAAGGTTCGGGTGGCCATGAGCGCCAGCGCATATACAAGAAAATACAATTGAATTCCCTCTATATGCCGCTCCGCCGTATATAGCGGAAGAAAAGAGGCAATTCCCCCAAATGTAATAGTTATGAAGAATAATAAAATAGATGGCCGTAGTGCATTTTTTTCAAATACATCCAGCTTCCGTTTTGTCACTTCCGCTTTTTTCTCCACTTTTTTAAATTTAACTCTTGAAGAAAGCAATAAAGCAACTAGTCCCAGTCCTGCACAAATTAAGAAAAAGTATTTGAAGGATAGGGTATCGGGATGGGCCAGCGCCAGTCCAAGAGATGGTCCGAAAGCAAGAGCTAAATTCCCGGATAATCCAAAATATCCCATCCCCTCGCCTCTTCTTGATGCTGGGATTAAATCAGTGGCAATCGTTCCTGAAGCTGTAGTCGAAAATCCCCAACCAACGCCCTGTATAACACGCATGAGAAATAACAATGCGATGCTCATTAAAAATCCAAATGATCCTACAGAAAGGACAAAAATAGCTAAACCAAACATATAAACTAAGCCCCTGCCCCTTGTTTCCAGTAAATTTCCCGCAAACGGGCGAAGCAGTAAGGCTGAAAAAGTAAAAATTCCCACTACATACCCAATCAATTGATCATTGCCGCCTAATTTTTCTACAAAAAGCGGAATGGTTGGAAGTGTCATTTGAAATCCGAGGAAAATAAAAAAGTTTGCAAATAGAATAAGTATAAAATCCTTTGTCCAAATCTTCTCCTTCTGTCTTCCCTTTTGCTGTTGTTGATCCATATAAAACAAAAACTTCCTTTCTTGTGATAAAAATTAAAATAATTGATATATTTAGTATTTCGTTCCTTAATTACTGTAATATAATCGGGAAGAAATTACGAATATTTCATTTTTAGCGAGGAGTATACAAAATAAGAAGATGCTAGCAAATTCTTACCCACTAGCAACCTTCGATTAGGGGTTTGCAATGGAAATGTTAAGGCTACCTATTTTCCTCATTCCTTTCCACAAGTGATACATCGTATATCCAGATCATTTTTTCCATACATACGAATTTCCTTTTTTATACCGCATGTGCCGCATATATGTACCTCAATTTGTGGAATATCACCCTTTTCCGCTGCAGGCACCCATTCTTTTTCGTATAATGTCTTGCTCATCCCGTAATCAATCAATACCAGTACTCGTCGTTCATTCATCCCATAATTGCTGCTATCCCTTATATCAAATACATCCCATTCTTTATCTAAAATTTCTATGCATTCCTCATAGTAAGAGGGAAACTCCCAAAGGCCTTTTTTCTCCTGAATATCAAAGGTTTGGTTATCATACATCGGCACTTCCTGATAATATTGTTGAATGCAAATTTCCTTATTTACATAAAAAACTGGCGAAAAGATATGTGCATATTTAGTTTGTTTCATAGATGTATATATTTCTAGTTCTCTTAAAGATTGTAAATATCCTATACGGTTTAAATGTTTTTTTACTACATATTTCCCTAAACAATATACTTTTCTTGTTGAACCTAAGCCAATGAAATTTTCTTTCGTGCAAAGGGTATCCCAATTTTCCATAATATCTAATAAAGTTAGTTTGTTCATGCTAATCCAAGCATTCCCTTCCAATACCTCCATTATTAGTCATTATCCAAATCCTTATCCAAAAAGGAGGGCTTCTTTATTTCTTCTATTCCCAACTTCTTCTTTATTTCTGCTATATCTCGTATTATCAATTGAGTATTCATCCATGTCACTATAGATCCAAAAGCAGCCAAAGCGAACAAGATTAGTAATAAAATTGTCAATTTATCCACCTCTTAAGCTAGTATTTATCCGTGTTAAAGAATAATGAATTGTGAAATCTAAAAGCCGGAACAGGATCCCTTACTTTACAAAAATAGCCCTATTTTTAGTGCCTAGAGGAGGATATCGAATACGTTATCTGCATATAAATAAGCACTAGTGAATGCATGCTATTTGGCAAAATTACGGACTCTGTGTTTGCAAACATTAGCTGTCACGGTTAGCGGATTTGGTATCCGCCAGGTGCCAGTAATCCAGTCACGGTATTTTCAATGTTACTCCTTCAAAACAGCACTGCTTGATAAAATTTGCTGTTCCGTTAATAATTCACGTAAATCCTGCCTATTTCTATCCAGGTAAAGTCCTCGAATCCCAAATAATTCGGCTCCCTCAATATTTTCTATTTTATCATCAATGAATAGACATTCCTCTTTTGTCACACCCACTTGCTCGAGAGCAAAGCGATAAATAGCGGCTTCCGGTTTTGATGCATTTGCAAAAGCCGATAGAATAATAGAATCAAAATATTTCCGAATACCTAACCAGTCAAAGACCCAGTCCATGCTTGGCAATGCATTAGAAATAACCGATAAGCGATATGTTTTACTCAATTCCTCCAATACAGCTTTTACCTCTGGAAATAGCTCACAATGGCCCGCATAATGAGCAAAATATATCAATTCATTCGTTAATCCGATATCTCCCAATTCTCTCGCAATCAGTCCATAATATTGTTTGAAGTACTGTTCTTCCTCATTCCAATTTGTAACAAACGGGATTTCTATTTCCTTCGCCTTCAAAATGGCTGCATCAATTTGCTGTAACGGATACCCTCTTTCCACCAAAAGACGCCGGATTCTGTCGTCCCCCTTTATAAAAGCTTCAAATAAAACCCCTCCAGCATCCAAGAAAATTACCTTCAATGTCACGCCAATAAACCTCCTCTTAATTAATATCCCCTACATATACACGCGTCTTTATTCCATTAGAATAATTTATCAAAGTTTCTCTCAATTCCATTGGGTAAAAGCTATAATTTAACAAATCCTCTACCTTTATCCACTCTAGCCCTACTTGTCCTTTATCAGGGTTGTATCCAACTTCTGAAATACTTTTTGGTTCTTTGAGTTTACAAGAAAATAAAAACTCTGTTTGCTGAAACCCAGTATGTCTCATAGATAATTCGTGATTAGCACCAATATATTCCCGAACAAAAATTAACTCCCCAATCTCAACTTCTGCACCTATTTCCTCCTTGCATTCTCTGATTAGTGCCTGATGAAGTGTTTCCCCATTCTCCTGACCGCCACCAAGTAAGTTATAATATGTATTTCCATATCTACTAAATTTAATAGTCAGCAATTTACCATCCTGAATAATAATCGCTTTTGAAGAATTTCTAATAGTCATCGCATTTCTCCTTTTCTTTCCTCGAGGTAAATGGTGATATTATTCTACTTCTCTAAATAACCACAATTTTCCTTTAACAATATAGAAAAAGCTGTCAATAGGACAGCTTAAAAAGGATCAACCATTCTTCGCTTTCCACGAATCTTTCAGTGGAACAATTCTATTAAAAATCAATGGGACACCTGTTGAATATTTATCTACACAAAAATATCCATGTCGGAAAAATTGAAATTTCTCTTCCGCCTTTACATCTTTAATCGAAGGTTCTATTATACAATCCTTCAACACTACTTTAGAACTCGGATTAATTTTTTCCCCCATGTTTTTTCATTGTCCCTTACAATCTCCTCCTTTTCGAATAATTTATCAAACAAATGAATCTCCGCTGGTACTCCGTGGACAGCAGAAACCCAGTGAATGATTCCCTTTACTTTTCTGCCGGTAAAACCTGTACCGCTTTTTGTCTGTGGATCATGTGTGCAGCGCAGCTCTATTACTTCACCAGCTTCATTTTTTATCACTTCATTACATTTGATAATATAAGCACCTTTTAAACGAACTTCTGATTGCAAAGATAATCTTTTAAATCCTTTAACCGGAACTTCCATGAAATCATCTTTTTCGATATAAATCACTCTTGAAAAAGAAACTTCTCTGCTTCCTAAAGAAGCATTTTCCGTATTGTTATCCATCGATAATAGTTCCGATTTTCCCTCCTCATAATTCGTAATCGTAACCTTTAAAGGATTTAAAACCGCCATCACCGTCTTAACCTTTCGTTTTTAAATCGTTGCGCAAGAAACGATCAAGCATGGCAAACTCTACCGTACTTTGATGTTTAATAAATCCCATTTCATGGACAAAACTTCGTATGCTTGCCGGCGTATATCCTCTTCTCCTCAGTCCCCGCAATGTCGGCAATCTGGGATCATCCCATCCATCTACTAAATGATTTGCAACTAATTCACGCAAATAGCGTTTACTTGTGACAACACCCGTTAAATTCACTCTTCCAAATTCTCTTTGTTTCGGTGGTTCCTTGATATCCAATTGGTTTAATACCCACTCGTACAGTGGCCTGTGATCCTTAAATTCTATCGAGCATAGGGAATGAGTTACTCCTTCCAAAGCATCTTGTATCGGGTGTGCAAAATCATACATCGGATATATGCACCAATCGCTTTCCAGTTCGATAATGAGGTGCGAGAATTATTCTGTACAGCACGGGATCACGTAAATTCATATTTGGTGATTCCATATCCAGTTTTGCCCGCAAAACCATCGAACCCGTTGGAAATTCTCCGTTTTTCATTTTATAAAATAAATGTAGATTTTCCTCTATTGATTGATTCCTGTACGGGCTATTTTTACCTGGTTCTGTTATTGTTCCCCGGTATTCTGTCATTTCTTCAGTCGAGAGTTTACAAACATATGCCTGACCTTTCTCTATTAATGCGACAGCAGCATTGAATATTTCGTTTGCATAATCCGAACCATAGAATATCCTTTTACCAGGTGAATAACCCAACCACTCTATATCATCTAAAATGGCATCCACATATTCACGATCTTCCTTTAACGGGTTCGTGTCGTCAAAACGGAGATTAAATTTCCCATTATATTTTCGTGCCATCATATAGTTCATATTAATTGCGTATGCACTGCCAATATGAAGATAACCATTTGGCTCAGGAGGAAACCGGGTACAAATCTCTCTTTTAAACGCTTGATTCTTTATATCCTCCTCCATCAACTTATCGATATAATTATTGAAAAATAGCCCATTTTCTTCACCCATTTATACATCCTCCCTTTTTAGTATGTAGAAAATTTTTAAACGGACCGAATTTCTCTCCAATCGGCCCTAGTTTCGCTCTGAACGGACCGAATTTAGCTTCGAACAGCATTTTTTAGTACAAAAGGCCTGACACATTCAGTTCCAAAAATAAAAAAATCCCGCCCCCAAGACTTAAGAAAGTCTTGGGGGCGAGATTCTATATCGCGGTGCCACCCCAGTTTATTAATATGTCGCCATATTAACCTCTTCAAGTACGGTATTATAAGAATACTTATACTCTAGCTCTATAACAGGAGCTCCCGTCACATTATCCCGATCATTCGTTCCAACGTGATGCTCAGAGGCTTGGTTCAATAAATCATTCTTACTCCTTTTCAGCAACCGGAGCTCTCTTTAAAGAATCGATTTTATCTACTCTTCTCTTCATCACAATTAATTACATAAATTTTTTCTATAATAACAACTCCGATGAGCTTTGTAAAGTGTTCTACTTCATCTTTTATTTAAACATGATTTCCAATGTATGAAACCGTATCATCTTTTAAAACGTAACAAAAATGGGAAGAGGGGTAACACTTTGATTAAATTCGTGAAAGTTATTTTAGCAATCACCGTCATTTCCTTATCCATTTATTGTAAAACGACAAACAACTTCGAAATGACACCGTTCATTATGTTGTCATCAGGTCTATTATTCACTCTAGAAGTCTAAATCTACCTATAATGAAATAACATGGACTATTGAATCCATACTTAGAAACCTTTATTTCACTCCTTATGGTTCTAAACAACTTCTTGGTGAAAACGCTGTTTCATTTGAAAGAGAATTGAAAGGGATGTTACTAGATCTTAATGAGGCTGGTGAATTTATAAAAAGATTAAATGGGAATTAAATAACCATCTAACTCTCCACTTTGATTTTTTTCACTCATTGTATCCATCATTTTGTGCAAAGCTTTCTATTCCAAGAAAGAAGTGAGGTAATCTAGCGCACGAACATCTGATACATGAGCATAGTGGCCACCACTAAGTTCTTTTATTGTAATATTCGAATGCTTAATCCGACCTACTTGTCGCTTTATTTTGTTTTGCAGTTTAGGTGTATTCCCATCACGATTTCCATATAAAATAAGGCAAGGAACTTCAAGTTTATTAAGTATTTTTGGCATATTGCAGCGATACAGTGCTAATAGAAGACTGATACCTTTTAATGTTGTTTCTTGCTGGTTTACTATAGCATGTCTCATAAATTCACTATCTTCTAATCCTAAACTCTTACATTGTGCTTTTATCTCTTCTTCTGTTTTTTCCTTCGAATGATTATTGGAACTTTCTTGCGTTTCATTCCCTAAAAATTTCTGGCCGAACATTCTATGTAAAACGCTTATAAGGGGGAGGAAATAGCCAACTGATCCAAACATCTGAACAGGAAATCGTTCTATTTTGGCAAATCCAATATCTAGTAATACTAGTTTCTTTACCTTTTTAGGATAGTTATATGCAAAGGATAAGGCGATTCCTCCTCCTAATGAATGCCCAATTATTGTGACTTTTTTGATTCGATGTTCCTCTAGGTAATCATTTAACCAATTTGCTGCATCAGTCATATCCACTACCCCTTCCAGCCCTTCACTTCTTCCTATTCCGGGCAAATCTATCATATGAGTAGTAAACTTTTCATTCAATGCATTTGCAATAGGCACTCCAAAATTCCCAGCCCATCCTGTACCAGGTAAAAAAATTAATATTTCCTTTCCCATTCCACTTATTTCAACATAATGCTTCACTACGATTTCCTCCACTATCATTCAGGGTGAATATTTGAAATTCCGTATCCCATCGAGGTAAGTTTGTCCCCTAATCTTTAGGGGATTATCAAAAAGAAGTTTCCGCAATATATTATAAATTAGTTGAAATTATACTATTAAGGTCATAACCCACTACGACGCAAAGAGGGTACATTTCACTTATAATCTGCAATTTGAACAATTTTTTTAATAATGGCACCAACTTCCTTATTATCTCTAATAACAAATAAATAGTCTGCTTCTCCTTCTTCTGGGTCTGTTATATCTTCTTTGTGCGACTCTACTTGTTGCCGGAGCAGAACTTCCTCAAAAGTAGTGTAAGCACCCCTAAATATTTTCGTACTTCGCTGACTTTGGGTGACTCTCTTCTGAAGAACATCATCAGGAATTTCAAAGTGAACCAAGATACGGATAAACGCTTCTTTTGGAAAAAGCTCTTCTAGTAAATACAAGCGTCCTTTTCGATTTCGATTGGAGTTGCATATAATTAAATTGAAATTAGTATTTTCTTTTGCATAATCGACAATTAGCCTTGAAAGCGCGTATTTAAGAGTGTTAGGTCCAATTTTTGGCTGTAAGCTCTTATAATAAGTGTTTATAAATTCAGCGTGGTTATCTTGATCCATCACAAAAGAGTTATCCAGTTCTTTTTCTAAAGCTCTTGCGAATGTGGTTTTCCCACTATGGGTTTTACCCACCGTAATAACTACTAACCTTTTCATCATTTAATCTCCAAGTTATATATTTCATTTATCGCACAATCTTTTAATGACTTACAATGCCCTATAATTTTAAAATCTTTTCTATTTTTCTTTTTTATTTTAAGACCTTCTTTTAAATCAAGGATGAAGACATGTTTTCCTATCCAGACTCTTAGATAGATAGAATGAAATTCAATTGGTTTAGCAACCCCTATTACCTCATATTCAGTTCCATCCTCTAACTCTGTTTCCGTCCTGATAAACCAAGTATTCCCTATCCCACATTCTATAAATTTCATAAATTTTGGCCTTTCTGCATTAAACATAGTAAGAGATTTCTATACAAAATAGAAAATCCCTTCTCCAATATTGTTAATTCACAATTTATCTAGTAAGGCAGTTCCTCAACCACTAACATAAGTTTGATTCCTTATATAAAGCAAAAACTCCTGGAAGAATTGCAAGTATTGCACTAATGGCGGAACAAATATTAAGAACCTATTTAATTGCTGTTTTTCCATCACCAACGCTTCCAACTTTTAGAACAAAGAAAGTATAATAAATTATGCCTAGTATAAAAAAAATAAAAGCAAACTGCCAAATATAAATAATACTTTTGCTCCCAAATATGTGTCCTAACCCTATCTGGAACTCCTATTCTAATTACAACTGGGATAAGGTGCCTGACCCCGCATCCCACTCTTATGATAAAAAAGAGCCAACTATATGTTGGCTTGTTGCTTAATGTCATCCGTACCTTATATGTCTGTTTCTCCCCATCATATGGAAAGGGTGGCCTCCCTGCATACCATTTGATTTTATGGAAAAAGGGAAGTATCTTTTGTTCCTCCTTCTTCTCCAAACAATTAGCATCGCGAGAATGAGAAAGATTAAAAGAATAATAAGGAGAACTATTAAAAACCACATGCCATTTCTAATCCCCCTTTCGATTTCTGTCTGTAAAGATCTCATTAAACCTTTCGAAAGGCAAATCGCACAGTACCATAAAATGCTAATGTTTTTTTCCCTTATTATGTTTATGCATTGGTCCATGTTTCGGCTTGGGTCCATGCTTAGGCGGTTGTTTGGGACCACTCGGTTTTTGCTTATTTTGCTGTTTATTGGCAGCTTTATTATGATCATTATTATTTTTTGGAAGGGCTGGAGGCGGAACATTCTCTCCACCTTTAATGTATAGTTCATTATTTTGTCGATATACATCACTAGGCTGCTGAAAGCGGCTTTTGTCCGTTCCAAATGTTTGCATCATATTCTTGAACATTAGCTGAGAAATTTTTGTGGTATTTCCCAGCATATAGTTTCCCGAACCATTTTTCACATATCCAGTCCAAACCGCCATAGTGTATTGTGGTGTATATCCCACCATCCAACTATCATTAGTTGCATCCTGTGGATATCCAAATTCTCCGATAGTTTTATCGGTAAAATTAGTAGTACCCGTTTTTCCTGCAAGATCTAATCCAGGAACATTGGCTGTTGTTCCGGTCCCTGATTTTACAACGGTACGAAGCATATCTGTTACCAAATAGGCAGTATAATCATGCATGACAATTTCCGGTTCTGGTTTGAAACTAACAACCTTTCCATTAGGAAAGACAACCTTTTGTACAAAATGCGGGGCATTATAGACTCCATTATTGCCAAATGCACTATATGCCCCAGCCATTTCTAGCGGGTTAACCGCGTTGCTACCAATTGAATAAGATTCATAAACAGTATTATCTTTAAAAGTAATACCAAGTTTTTCTGCAAAGTTCTGTGCTTTTGGTATCCCTACCTCACGCAGCGTTAAGAGAGCAGGAATATTGTACGAATACTGAAGTGCTTTCCTTATAGATAATTCCCCATGATATTGATGATCCCAGTTTGAAATCGACTGACCAGTTGAATACGTCGTTGGCTGATCATTCAATGGATGGGCTGTTGACCATTTTAAATTTTCTATAGTGGGTCCGTAATCAAGTATTGGCTTAAAGGAAGATCCAGGTTGACGACTAATGTCTATTGCAAAGTTATTGCCCTTAAAGGAAGCTTTATAGTCTTTTCGGCCGCTTCCAATCGCCCGTACTTCTCCTGTTTTCGTATCTAAAAAAGTAAAAGCTCCCTGAAAGCGATCATTCGGATAAGCAATTATCGAATCCGTGTTCATCATTTTATCTGCATATTCCTGTGCCTTGGGATCTAAAGTGGTGTAGATAGATAACCCATCTGAGGTGATGTCTACATTTTTTAACTTCCCTTCCACTTCTTTTACGACAGCATCTAAAAATGCTGCGTACGGCATCCCCTGATTTTTACTTCTCGGAATAAGTCCTTTTGTAATAGGCGCATCTTTTGCTGCTGCCATTTCCTTTTCGCTAATATATCCCTGCTTATACATGGCGTTTAAAACCACATTCCGACGATTTGTAGCCGCAGTCCTGTTTTCCGCTATAGTAGGATCATAATTATTCGGACTTTGCGGTAAACCAGCGAGCATGGCAACCTCAGGAAGTGTTAATTGATTTAACTTGTTGGAATCAATCCCATAATATGTTTTCGCAGCAGCCGCCACTCCGTAAGATCCATTTCCTAGGTAGATTTTATTTAGATACATCATCAAAATTTGATGTTTCGAATACTTTTTCTCCAACTGATACGCCAGTTCCCATTCTTGTACTTTACGTTTAATTGTTTTTTCAGGAGTCAAAAAGGAATTTTTAATTACCTGCTGTGTAATGGTACTCCCACCTTGTGCTCCAAAATGCCCCGTTAAATTTTCCAATATTGCTCTAGAGGTTCCTTTTATATCCACGCCATGATGCTCATAAAAGCGGGCATCCTCCGTGGCAATAAATGCATGTTCCAACATTTTTGGGAGCTGCGAATATGTAATTTCCGTCCGTCTTTCCTTCCCATATTCGTATAGGAATTTTCCGTCCTTATCATAAAATTTGGTAGATAGCGGGACTACTAGTTTGGAAGAATCTAATTTTGGTGTATCCTTCATCATATTAGCCACTTCCGCTGCACCTATCCCAACAGAAATCACACAGAGAAGGATGCAAGCAATACCTATTTTTTTCATCCAGGATCTTTTTTTCGTCAATCTTTTACTTTTCTTCTGTTTTTGCTTTGCTTTTTCCGCTTGTATACGCTCTTGACGATAACGATATCTTTCTTCTGACATAAATTACTCTCCTATATTTAAGTTATACCCTTGTATACTTCACACTATTTATAATCATTCGTTAAAATGATATTTTTTAATGGGGGCAGTCCTGCTTTTAACTGTTGGAAAAGGAAGGAAGCGTTAACGAAAATTAAAAAGACGAGCATTCGCCCGTCTATGTATCCGTTTTCCTATTTGCTATTATTTTTCAACTTCAATTTCCCTCATGCGGCCCATATACCATTTATAAAAGACTTCTGCAAATTCGACCGGAACGTCCTTAATTCCATTATGTTGAACTGGTTTAGCCCGATTAATGGTTTCGATGGAGGCGAGCCCCAACCATTTTTGAAAAATATTCCGTGAAACTTTTACCTCAATAACCTTATCGCGTTTCGATAGAAATAAGGATGTTGCAAGAATGCCTGATTGTAGTTGGATAAAACGGTTATTCAAAATATATTTGGTATGCAAGAAATCCAACCATCTTGCTGCAATTACAAGGAGCAAAAGTGCAGCAGATAACATCCACCAGGCTTTCTCTATCCCTAAAAGAGCAGGCTTCCAATAGATCAAAGCGGCCGTTGCGATTATCCAAATCCAACTTGGGGTAAAATACCGAATCCATAGAGATTTTTTAGGAAGCCGTTTCATCTTATGTGTGATTTCATATGCGGGCAGGATTTCCGATATTATCTCATATGCCCGCTGGACTGGCAAAAAAGGATATAAGGAGTTAATTTCCAGTGTTTCTTCTCCTAAACTAAGGCTACCCGCACTAGTCAACTTTACTTCCGCTAATCCAAAAAGCCGCTTTATGATAGACTGTTCGATTTGAATTGCTTGCACCTTTTCCTTCGCAATAGAAAATGCGGTTTTATCAAGGACTCCCTTGTTAATATATATACGATCTTCATCAGAGGAAATCTCATATTTTCCGTATTTCAAAAATGTTCTTGTCATTCCGAAAACAACCGAAACGAGGATAAGGAAAACAAACACACTTATCACAATCCACCATGAACTAATGATATATGAAAAGACCCCCTCCGTCTTGCCCTTTAAGTTAAAAACTTCGTCGACATTAGAATAAAAGGTAAGTATTAGAGGAATCAGGGCAAGGGGGCTTAAGGACGTAAAACTGGCTTTTATTATATCTCTTTTCGTTGGCTGAAAATGAATAACCCGATTATGGTCATTCTTTCCTTCTACTCCTTCCGATAAAGGCATATCCTTCTCATTTTGATGTACTATTCCTTCCATTCTCTCCGCTTCTGATTGAGATACCACTTCAAATGTAACAGCAGCATCATCGCTTGTTATCCCTGTTTCAAAACTGATGGAGGTTACATGAAAGATCCGATGAAATAAAGATGTATGACGATTAACATTTTGAATTTTTGAATAAGGAATGGTTCTCTCTGTTTTGTTAAATATTCCTTTATAAAGATGAAAAGACCGTTCATCCAGTACATATTTATGTGTGCACCATTTTATTATAATGTGAATGAACGCCATTCCAACACCGACCAGAAGCAGGTACCTTCCATATCGGATAAAAATAGAGTGGGAACCTGCCTTTATTACAAACAAAAAGAGGAACAGGAAAAAAGTGTTCTTTGCAAGCTTCCATGCATCAAATAGCATTAAAAATGGATGGTAACGCTTTGCTTTCATCATGATTCCACTTCCTTGATTTTTGCATATCGGGCAATTTGGTTTCTTAATTCAATAGCATCCTCTTTATGAAGTGCCGGAATAGAATGGGAAGAACCCATCGTATCCACGGTGACGGAGCAAAGTCCATATTTTCTCAATAAAGGTCCTTGTTCTGTTGCAACTGATTGGATTTTCGTCATCGGAACAAGATAATTTTTTTCTAATATGACACCCATTTTTAATTGTAAAAACTCTTCACTAACATCATAACGCCAATTTTTATAAAGAAGAAACGACATTATCCATGACCATACCATCATAACTATAGACACTGGCACAAGACCTATTAAAATCCAACCAATCCATGCCTTCCAAGAAAAATGATAATCAAGATATAGTAATATTCCGAGGATGGTTAGTCCAATTACATTCTCTATGGTCTCCCGAATAATCCATACTCTCACGACGTGCTTAGACAATTTTTCCCTAGGTTCGTTTATATCAGAATACATATCTATCACCTTGTGTTCTTTTCTTATGCGCTCATAAATAGCAAAATGGGAAAAGCGATTCTCAGAAAAATCCCCCACTCACGATTCTACTATTTCTGCTTACATTTTTTTCATAATAACATAAAATCTATTCCTCTAGAAATATATCTTCAACGAACTGGAGTCCTTTACGCTTAAAAACAGACCAAATCAGTATGTGATTTGGTCTGTTCCAATATCTTACCTTAGCTTTTTCCCCCACCTAAACATCTCAAACTATTCAATATTACTAATATCGTGCTTCCTTCATGGCCAACAACTCCTAACGGAAGATTAAGAAACTCTAAAAAGTTGGAGGCAATCAAGATTACAATAACGCTAATAGAGAATATAATATTTTGCTTGATGATTCGGTTCATTTTTTTAGATAAGCGAATAGCCTCTGCAATCCGGGATAGATCGTTTTTCATCAGGACAACATCGGCAGTTTCCATTGCGACGTCACTTCCTTCTCCCATTGCAATACCAACATTTGCTGTTGCAAGAGCAGGAGCATCGTTAACCCCATCTCCAACCATGGCCACTATTCCGAACTGTTCTTTAACCTTTTTTAAAGAAGATACTTTTGTTTCAGGCAGACATTCTGCAATGTATTCATCAATTTGGGACACAGCTGCAATATTTTTAGCCGTATTTTCGCTATCCCCTGTCATCATGATGGTTCGAATTCCTTCTTGTTTCAATTCTAATAGAGCATTTTTCGTTTCGTCGCGTACAATATCCTGAAGAGCGATTACCGCTGCAATGCCGTAAGAGTTTTTCACATAAACAACGGTTTTCCCTTCACTTTCAAGTTTTTTCGCAACTCCGTCTTCAAAGGCAAGAGCTTCCTCCATGCCGACGAAATCCTTTTTACCAATGAACCATTCTTGATTGTTTAACTTAGCTTTTATACCCCAACCTGGTACATCGTCCACTTGAACTGGCTGTAAGAGTTCTTCATCACTCTTTGCTTTCCAATATTGAACAATCGCTTGTGCCAATGGATGGTTCGATTGATTTTCAATAGATGCCGCAAAATGTAATACACTCTGTTCATTTACATCTGGACGAACAATCAAGTCGGTTACTTCTGGTTTTCCTTTTGTTAAAGTACCTGTTTTGTCAAATGCGATAGCTTTCACATGACTTAATCCTTCAATATGGACGCCACCCTTAAACAAGATTCCTTTTCTCGCTCCATTCGAAATGGCGGATAATGTTGCAGGCATAATGGAGGCAACGAGTGCACAAGGTGAAGCAACTACTAATAAAATCATTGCCCGATAAAACGTTGTATTCCAGCTCCATCCGAACACGAAATGTGGGATAAGCATCATTAAAATAACCACAAGTAGCACTACTTTGACATATGTCCCTTCAAACCGCTCAATAAACAGTTGTGAAGGAGATTTTTCACTCTGTGCGGATTGTACTAATTGAATAATTTTATTAAAAACTGTTTCATTTGCCGGCTTAGTTACTTTCACCATCACAGACCCATTCAAGTTAATCGTCCCAGCAAAAACTTCGGCACCATTACCCTTTGTAACAGGTATAGACTCACCTGAAATCGTAGACTCATCAATGGTAGTGGTACCTTGAGCAATATTTCCATCAGCAGGAATTCGCTCACCAGGTTTGACTATAATCATGTCTCCTACCTGCAGTAAGGAAACATGCACCTTTTCCTCGTGTCCCTGTACCACACGAATAGCTGTTTCAGGTTGAATTTCCAATAAGGAGGAAATTTCCTTTTTGCTTTTATTGGTTGTATAAGTTTCAAGCGCTCCGCTTAAAGAAAAGATAAAAATCAACATAGCTCCCTCAGCCCAATATCCAATGATGGCTGAACCAATGGCTGCAAAAAACATGAGCAATTCTACATTTAAATCTTTATTTTTAATCGTTTCTTCGATTCCTTCTTTTGCTTTTGCAAAGCCTCCGATTATAAAAGCACCTAAATAAAATGCAATCGAAATAGATTCATGATTCGACTTAGAAAACAACCATGCAATCACTATTAATAAACCACTGAAAATAGCTGCAATTAATTCCCAATGCATCAATATCTTTTCCAATCTTGGCTTGGAAGAAACAGTAATTTTTTCATTATTGATTGTTGCAAGTTGACCTTGTAACATAACGGCACCTCCTTAAAATATTACGATATATAAACACAATACCTTATTTATAATTATTATTATATAATACATACTACATCCAGGTTACTAATAAGTCAATATAATTGAGAATTTTATTTTCTAATTGAGAATAATTATTACTATCATCTCAATATAATAATGATAATCATAATCATCTATTTAATTTATTATTGATAATTATTATTACTTAGTTATAACTATTTCATTTTAAAAATAGGCTTGATGAAACTGTAAAAATAGTTTGACACCTCATTTTATCCTTGCTATGATACCTTTCAATAAAAGCACACAAATTCGTTGACGAGAAAAAGTAACGTTTCTTCTTGATCCACAGAGAGCTGACATTTTGGTGCAAGTCAGTGTTCAAGTGTAACGTGAAAATCCTCTCTGAGAAGTTAGGCTGTAATTAAAAGTAAGTCTAACCGGAAGTCTACCGTTAAAAGGAACACGTATGATGGTAGATTGCTAAGTGCTACTGAGCGGATCAATAGAATTAGGGTGGTATCGCAGTTAACCTCGTCCCTTACATTTGGGACGGGGTTATTTGTGTGCTTTAAAAAAATGAATCATGAGGTTGCTCAAGGCTATAAATATGTGAAAGATTTATCAGCAACAGTGAAATTTAAGCGACAGGATACGGAAAATGAATATTTGTTAGGATGGACGACAACTTCTTGGACATTACCAGCAAATGTTGCTCTCGCTATGAATCCAGCCATTATATATGTTCGTGCCCAAAAAGAAAACGATATTTATATCGTAGCAAAATCATTAGTAAAAAAAGTACTTGGAGACCAGGTGAAAATATTAAGTGAGCATGATGGCAAGGATTTTGCCGGAGTTCATTATTCTCCACCATTTCATTATGTAAATGTTGAAATCGGTCATCTCGATGTTTTAGCCGACTTTGTTACGGAAGATAGTGGAACAGGAATTGTCCATGTAGCCCCTGCATATGGAGAAGACGATTATAGAACAATTCAACAAAACGGCCTATCCTTTGTCAATGTTGTCGATCAACGAGGTTGCTATACTTCAGATGTGATGGAGTTGGCTGGAAAATTTATGAAAGATTGTGATGTGGACATTATAAAAATGCTTGCTGATCAAGGAACCCTTTTTCAGAAAGAAAAATATGAACACAGCTATCCACATTGTTGGAGATGTGACACCCCATTGCTTTATTACGCGACAGACAGTTGGTTTATCAAAATGTCATTGTTAAAGGAGAAGATGCTTGCCCACAACAAAAAGGTTACATGGTATCCCGACCATATTAAAGATGGGCGCTTCGGTCACTTCCTTGAAAATTTAGTGGACTGGAATATTAGTAGGAATCGATACTGGGGAACACCACTAAATGTTTGGGTATGCTCTCATTGTCATCATGAAGAAGCTCCTGGCAGCATCAAGGATCTTCAACAATTAACAACAACATCGTTGCCAAAGAATATCGAATAGCATAACCCCTATATTGATGAGGTTTCATGCATCTGCCCAAAATGTTAACATATCTTGTATCGAACTCCTGAAGTGATAGATGTCTGGCTTGATAGCGGCTCGATGTCTTTTGCACAACATCATTATCCATTTGAAAATAAAGATGAATTCCTTTCCCGATTTCCTGCTGATATTGTAATAGAAGGAATTGATCAAACAAGAGGATTTTTTTATAGCCTACTTGCAGTTTCCCCTCTCTATACTGGTCAATCACCATATAAAGAGGTGAAATTTAATAAAGAGCCGATGAAATTTTCCTTGATCTACTAAGCAAAAAAACTCACTGTAAACAGTCTGACTGTTCACAGTGAGTTTTCTTTGCTCACATAGGTAATCCCTCGTCCTTCTCAATGGATTTGACACAATGGTCCTTTTGGAATAAATTCAAGAATTTACAAACTAAATTGCAAAATGGACAATCATGCTTGGCAAGATGTTTTCCCATTCTTGATGAGATTGTTTCGTCAGGATCGCCTCCAAATACGGTATTAAAGAATTGATCAATAGAAACAAGGATATTCCAAAAATACCTCTTCACTGTTAAACCTCCTTAATTAAAAGATCCACATCTTGGTTATAAGCTGTTGATTCTACTTGAGGTTAAACGTGTTCTTAACTTATTAATATTCGAGTTAATAGCTTAAAACCCTTTAGTTTCAAAGACCTAATTCATTATAGTATTTCTCGAACCTTCTCCCCACTCTGAAAAGCGGACTCGTGTTTAAAAAGGCATATCTTACAGCTTTAATCCTTTTTAGTAAAAAATATTGCATAAGAAACAAAAAACCTAATCCACTTCCTGGATTAGGTTTGTGATGACGCGCCTTAGAGGATTCGAACCTCTGACCCACAGCTTAGAAGGCTGTTGCTCTATCCAGCTGAGCTAAAGGCGCATAAATTATAATAGATGGAAATTTATGCATACATTCATTTTTAAAAAGTGGCTCCGCAGGTAGGATTCGAACCTACGACCGATCGGTTAACAGCCGATAGCTCTACCACTGAGCTACTGCGGAATAATAATTGAAAGTTATTGTTTTGCTATTGCAAAAAACTCTGGTGGGCCTAAATGGACTCGAACCATCGACCTCACGCTTATCAGGCGTGCGCTCTAACCAGCTGAGCTATAGGCCCATTTTTCAATTATGGAGCGGGTGATGGGAATCGAACCCACGACAACAGCTTGGAAGGCTGTAGTTTTACCACTAAACTACACCCGCACATATTTTAATGGAGGCAGCAACCGGATTCGAACCGGTGATAAAGGTTTTGCAGACCTCTGCCTTACCACTTGGCTATGCTGCCTTATGGCTGGGCTAGCTGGATTCGAACCAGCGAGTGACGGAGTCAAAGTCCGTTGCCTTACCGCTTGGCTATAGCCCAAAAATAAGTGTATTTAATAAATTTATGGGGCGATTAGTGGGAATCGAACCCACGAATGTCGGAGC
>NZ_PIQO01000049.1 GCF_002844575.1 Heyndrickxia camelliae | reverse complement strand
TTAGAAAAATGGACGATGAGATAAATAAAAACTTGAAAGATTAAAATAATAATTTTATAAGGAGTATAAAATTGATTGAAAAGGAAAACGAATATAAAAATGCAGTAAATTGTATTAAAAAATGGTCTAAACATTGGTTAACTACAAGTGCTAGTAGAAAATATGCAGGTGCTGATTCAATGAAAGAACCTGCTGCAAAAACATTGAAATACATTTCTTCATTAGATGATTCTATGTCTTTCAAGCAAAAATTAGAATCTCTATACGGATTCTTTGAAGAAAGTGATAAGAAAGAAAGAGAAAGTCAGTTTATGGGGACAGGTTTTTATTTCGATCTTATGTCATATATAAGAAATTCGTACAAACGTGTAGAGAACGGAGAGCCTGTAATCAAAAACATCAATAGGTAATAAAAGAAATCATTTATTAGAGGTGTGACTAGTGGTAACTCAACTTTATATACATCCTTGGTATAAAGAGGATGAATTTTCATTAAAGAAAGTAGAGCCAATTGAAAACTATTTGAGTAAACCAAATGGTGGTCTTTGGACTTCAAGTTATAACCCAGATTTCGGTTCAGCTTGGTTAAAAAGCGGATATGTAGAAATTAAGAATGGCATAGAAGGATATCTTATTAATGTTAGTAACGATGCAAAAGTATTATATGTAGATACATTGGAAAAAGCAAAAGAAGTTGCTAAAAAATATTATTTAGGTAGTTTTCTAACTACTGATATTTTCGACTTTGAGAAAATGAGTAAAGAATATGATGGAATTAATGTTTCTAATGGGGGATTGCTAAAAATTTCACCTTTTTGGGAATGGAATATTGAAAGTACATTATGGTTTAATGTATCAAAATTAGAAGTTACTGAAACTTTAAAAGTATTAAAATTTAAGGATAAAAATGGATAAATGGATTATTTATTTTGAAAGGAAGTCGAGAGAATGTCTGAAAATACTAAGCCATTGAGTGATCATTTTATCAATTTTGCAATTAAGGGTAAAGAACTAGATTTTGATGCTTTTAAAACAATGGAAGAATTTAATCAATACAAAGAAGAATTAGAGGACTATTTGAATAATCCTGATTCAGAAAGATTTAAAAATATCTTTAAATATTTAAAAGAGGAATAATCCTTTAGTTTTAGAATAAATTTTAAGTTTAATGGGAGGTTAGATAATGAAAACTTACATAGTTTTATATGAACACTACTTAAATGATCATAAAATTGATGTAGTCGGAGTTTATTCATCTGAAGAAAAGGCTAATTCAGTATGGGAAAGCAAACGTAAAAACATGAAATTTAGAGATGAATGTTGGATTGTTGAAAAAATCGTAGAATAATTTGTAATAAAAGTTAATTTTAAAGGAAATTTTTCGATGACAGCAGATAAATTAGATATGGTTCTAAAACTAACAAAACAAATGGACTTTCCTAAAGCATTTGAATACACACAAATGATTAAAGAGTTTGGAGATACAGAAAGATTAGTGTCATATAGTACAGAAGGTATGCTTGGGGATGTAAATGGATTTTTAACATATGACAAAGCTGATAAACTAAACTTTGATTTTGATAATTTAGATGAAGAAATATCCAGATTGATTGACAGTGGAGTTTTTAGTAAAGGTACACATGTATATAAGATATTTGATGATCTTATTGTTAAAATAATTTATTAAGAAATGGGGTTTATTATGAATGATATTGTTAAATGTAGGCTCCGTGAAATTAGATTAAATCATGGCTTGTCATTAAGAGATTTAGAAACAAAATCAGAAATCTCAAGAGGGCATCTTTCAAACTATGAAAATAATAAAGTGCAAATGAGCATAAATACCGCAGTAAGATTAGCGAAGCTGTTAAATTGTACATTAGATGAAATGTTTGATTATTAGAAAGAGGGTATGGATATGCGAATTTCAAATGAATTCTATTTAACAAAAAATGAGAAAATTAATTATCTTGGTGAAGTGATTGAAACACAGTATGAATTAAATTCATTTGATGGATATCATCTTCAAATTAAATTTCAGACATTAGAAGAACTTCTTGGAGTTCCCTATGATAATCCAAAGGAATTTATTGAATTCTTATCTAAACATTGGACAAAAGAGGATTTAAATAACTTTTTGAATCAAGAAGATTATTATGTTGAGGGTTTAAATGTCAAATTGGATGGTGAACGATATGGGAACTAATTTTAGTGTTAATGTAGAAAAACATACTTCTCTTGAAATTAATGGTGATGAAGGACTGGTAAGTTACACAATAGAATTGATAAAAGAAAAGAATGGAAAAAATGATATAGTCTATGTTGAACAAGTAAGTTCATTTGACGAGGTAATCAATTATGAATTAGATAATCCGGTTAATTTTATGCATCAGTTGAGTAATTACAATGAATTAGGATGGTTGCCTGAATTTGTTGGCGCAGGTGAATATGATTTTGCTGGGAAGAAAGTAAATATTGAATTAAAGGATTTACTGGAATTTTGTCATAAATATTACTATCTGCAAGAAAATGATAAGGAATGGATAATAAGATTAATGAAACCTTATATAGAAAAATTTCAAAGTGAATCAAAATTGGATGAATTAATATTTAACCTATTAAAGGTTTCCTTAAATGATGAGTCAACAGCAGAAGATATAATTCAATCATTCGAAGTTTAAGTATAAAATAAAAAGCTTGAATTAACAGGTTGAAATATATTTAAACATAGATTTGATTATAGAAAGTGAGGTGAAAGTAGTCTTCATTTTAATTATTTGGTCAAAATTCTACATATTCTTTCAAAAAATAGTTGGCAAATTATAAATAAATCAATATAATAATAAAGGTGGTGCTTCTAAAGTATGCTAGTAGTGGGTACTGAATTCTACAATACTTTTAGAGAGAAGGAACATTTAATTTCTAAAATCAAACGACAGTTTGAAAAGGTAAGACTTTACTTTGAAGAGAATCTTATAATTTATGAATATGACGATGGTATTAAACAAGAAAAACCTACATATAAGTTAGTTAAATAATTTATAAAAATAAATTAATGTAAAGTATTGACTCTTAATATCAAATAAAGTAAAATGATTATAGATTCAGAAATATTCGATATATCAGGGGGAAGAGTCATATGCTAAGAAAGATGATCATGGAAGATTGTCAAAATAATCGTGGTTTAGCTCAAGAATTGGCAAAGATCGCTGGTTATAGTTCGGGTAGTGCGCTTTTAAAAATGCTTAGGAAAGACATAAATTCAGATTGTGAAAAATTAGATGGTTTATTAAAGATTGCAAAATATCTTTATCCTGAAAAGTTCGATGACATCATATTAGAATTCGCAAAAAATCTAAACCCCAACAGAATAACGGCAAGGTTACTTTTAGAATATGTCACTTTGTATAGGATGAGTGAAGTAGCAGACTATTTAATTAATGCCTTAAAAAATAGCGAAAGTGCTGAAAGTAAAGAATGGGCATTTGTATATGAGTCAGATTCTAAAGGATCTAAGAGTGAAATAAGTGTTAGTGATACTATTAGACTATTAAATTCAAGAAAATTCGAATCAAATGAAATGAAGGCATATTCAAAAATCGCACAATTCTATTGCTATTATGATCAAAGAAATATAACATTATTAAACAGTTTATCACCTGAAATAGAGGAAGCAATAGAAAAGATAAGCAATGATTTTATTAAAACTTCATATTATGCGAGATTCTTATTAATAAGTATTGATGGGAATTTACATAACGGTGAAATAGGTGGATTATTAGAAAAGTTGTTTTTAATTGAAAATGCACCAGATCCATTGAAAACATTGATCTACTTACAAGCTGGAAACTCAATGATGATAAAATCATATGATAAAGCAATGTCATACTATAAAAAAGCTTATGAGTGTAGAACTAAAAAATCTGAATTTGAAATTAAAAAAAGTATGAATTTTTTAAATCTGCTTTGGGACAAACCAGAAAATTATATTTTAGATAAGGATAGAGATTTATCTAATGAGCTGTTCTATTATATAAAGGTTGGTAATAGAAAGCAGGCTAACGTTATGCTCAATAATATTGATATGGAGCAGTTAAGTAATCATCAATTAGGATTTAACTATTATTACCGTGCGTTATTGAACAATGACAAAAATTTATTATATAAATCCATTGAATACTTTAATAAGTGTAATGAAAAATTCTATAAGCAATTACCAATTATGGAATTGGAAAAACTAGGTGAAAATAAATATATTTTATCGGCATTAAGTGCATAAAAAATTATAAGCTTGGAAGGAGGTGAAACAATGAAAAAAATTGTGTTGAAAATTATAGCGTGTGCAATATTGTTAGGAGTGGTATTTATTGGATTAAATTCAAATCATCATGTTAACGCAGATGAAAATAACACTACTACAACATTAACTGCTCTTGGTGGCTACGATCCAGGAGGCGGTGGAAGACCATAACATAAATATTTAAACAGGCGTACATAATACATTGGCGATATCAGTTAACTCTGATGTCGCCTTTGCTATTTTTAAGGAATTAATCCAATTA
>NZ_PIQO01000048.1 GCF_002844575.1 Heyndrickxia camelliae | reverse complement strand
TTTCCAAATTGAAGGCACTCAATAAAATTAAAAATATTAATCTTATAAGAGTTGGCCAAAAGATTAAAATTACTGGAACAGTTAGTGAAGCATCAAGCGCAAACAAAATACCATACAGTCGTAAAAGGCGATTGTTTGTGGATTATTGCCAAAAATAATGAAATCACCGTTTCAAAGATTAAATCCATGAATAAGTTGAAATCAGATATTATTTTCCCCGGACAAAGACTACGGGTGCAATGAATATTTTGATTGTCATTTATACAAAATAAGATTAACCTCTTAAGATTGTCTTAAACTCCACAAAGAGGCTGAGACAAAACGCAGTGAAAATCAAAAAACGCATGAAGTCAAATTTAAAAACCTTGATTTCATGCGTTTTTGCTTTTGTAGATTTAACCAATTTCAATAATTTTTTTACTTATGTCCCAGCCCCTGATTTATTCCTTTACTAAAGCCCCTGCTAGTTTATGTGTTAGTATTCACAAACTGCCCATCTTTACAATTCTTTTATTATAGAAATGTAGCCCATAGTAACATAAAAAAAGGAGCTCTTCTTCATTGAAGAAATGCCCCTAATTGTATAGATGATTCTATTAGCATAGTATAAAAGGGTTACAGGATTTTTTTCAATAGCTCCAAATTATCTATAGTCAATTTAAAGTTTCTTCAATAGTTAAAAATTCACCGTAAGATTCTTGGATAGATTTCAACATAACTACCATTGATTCCGACAAAAGCTGTACCTGCTCAAAGATTTTTGACTCAATTCGTTCAGGTATGTTCACTTTCAAAAAACCTTCATATATTGTGTGTTTGGGACAATTCCCAACAATGCTTCTATTGAGTTAACCGTTCCAAATGTTACAGCTGATACACCGGCACAAACAATGTCTTTGCCAGGTTCGTCATAGTACGCATGACCCTCCGACTGGAAAGACATGATTTTACCGTCAGTAGAGCTTCTTGTAATTTCCACTTTAACCAATTCGTTGTAACTCCCTTCCTTTAGTATCATCTTATAAAAGATTTATTTTAGTCCAGCATCCTTTAGAAATCAACTTTTTCTCAGTGGTCTAATAATAGCAGTGAATTTTTATGGGACTAATAAAATGATAAAGAAGAAAGAGATTTTGTATAGAAATTGTAGAGATTGATTTTTTATGATGGATAAACGGTTTTTATAAAATGGCAAGAGAACTTAGGAAATCTGGAGAGAAGTTCTTATCTCAAAACTTCTTCATTCTTTACCTTATAATTAAATTCCTTAAGCCTAACATTCTAACTTTACTGCAATAAGTGTTGAATCTTGTCGTGTTAAGACTTTAAATGTTGCAATAGGTCGAAAGACTCTTGTAAAACTTTTACATTTAATAATAATATAAAATTGTCAACATAAAATTGTTTCCTATTTTTCAATTTATCTGTAAATCATGGAACATATATAAGATTTACAGTTATAATTTTATTTTCAATAATTTAATATTACTGCTCTAAATGTTCCTAATATTCAGAAAAAACGAAAGGGGGTGAAATTTTTATCTCTAGTGAGCTACATACATAATATTAGGAACTGAGGTGAAATATTTAATGACAAGAAAATTAATGGTTCGAAAGTCAAAAACAATCTTAAAAAAGAATGTAATCTTATTGATAGCGACTTTCTTAGTTTTAGGTAATTTATTTTCCGTATTTTCAAAGCCAGTCAGGGCGGCAACAACGTTTGCGATTAATAATACAGATTCTTATGCCGGTGTTGTAGATAATGTTGCTCCTAAATTCATAATGTATCAGCTTGATGGCACAAGTACTGTAGTTAAAGCAAGTGTAAATTTAACTTTACCTTCATGGGTGACAGGTTACAATGGCGTAGCTGTTTCTAAAGATAATTATATATATATCATGGCTTCGGGGACGTCAGGAACAACACCAATTATTAGGATATTCAAAATTAATAGTGCAGGGACGGTAGTAGGTACTTTTAATCCAACTTTAACAACTACAGCAACTGCAGCTGCTACCATGATTGGTAACAAGTACTATTATATCATTGGCACAACATTGTATTATTACGATGTAGTCACTAACCAACAGGGATCCAAAGCTTTGGTAAACGATGCTGGTGCACCTCTTTCTGGATTAGGTGCTGACTTGGTCGCTGATTCGGATGGCTATCTTTGGGTTTCTCAAAAGGACAATTTGTTGCAAATCAATCCAGCTACTGGTGGAATAATTCGTGCTCTTCCTGTTCCAGGGTTAAGTACTCAAGTTCCGGCTGGCGTGAGGGCAATGAGTTTCCTTGCTGATGGAAGGGTTTTGATTACTTCTAATGGGTATAACGAGGAAAATACACGTTTTACAGTTGACCAGGATGGAAAATTAACCAAAATGGCAAACATAACTGGTGTAGGTATAACATCAAGTGGTATAGGTGACCTTGGTTCGGCGGTGACACCAGTTTTTGAACCTTTTCCACCTATACTAGAATCAGATAAAGAAGTTAAAATAGTACAAAAAGGGTCAGGCAATAGAGTCAATCAAATATCAGATCAAATACAAACAGGTGACACGCTAGCTTATACGATTCGAGCACGAAATACGAAGGCAGCCCCTAGTATTTTAAAAGGACTGTCAATTAAAGACGTCCTGCCAAAAGGAGTAGAATATGTTCCTGGCACATTAATGATTGACAATAAAACCATGAGTGATTCCTCTGGCGATGACAAAGGGGAATTCGTTAATGGAACGGTTACAGGTAAAATTGGTGATGTCATAGATACTAATTACCACACTCTTACATTCCAAGTTAGAGTACTTCCCGGATATGAGAGTAGTAGTATCCTAAATACAGCGACTGTTGACGCTGATAATACTGATTCGCAGAATCCCACAGCAAAATTTGTAGTGGAACCCGGCAATGCGGACATCACGTTTGAAAAAACGGTTGACCATAATACAGCATTTGTGGGCGATACCGTGACTTATACATTGAAGGTATCAAACGGCTCCACAGGTGGAGCGTGGAATGGGATAATTGCGGATAATCTTCCTGAAGGTTTGGAATTAGTTTCAGGCACGACCCAATTGAACGGGAAAACCTTGTCGGATAACGATGTCTGGACGGACTCTCAATTGAGTGTGAAAGATGTGGCGCTTAAAGCAGGAGAAACGGCGACAGTAACTTTCCAAGCAAAGGTACTGGATAGCGTATTGAATCAAACGATTTCCAACGTTGCGACGGCAGATGATCCAAGCGATTCGGATGATCCAATTGATTCAAATGAAGTAAAAACTTCTATTCCGTATAAAAATCCTGTCCTTCAATCGGAAAAGTCTTTCGAGATTAAGGAAAAAGGAAAAGATAATACGGATTTGGAACATCCTGAAGTAGGGGATACCCTTCTTTACACCATAAAGACAAAGAACACAGTGTCAGACAGCCTTGTGAAAAATCTAGCAATCTCTGATAGCTTGCCAGATGGAATTGAATACGTCTCCGGAAGCTTAAAAGTGGATGATAAGGCTGTTACGGATGATAATGACAACGACAGCGGTCAGTTTTCAGACGGCGCAGTGGAAGGCAAATTAGGTGATGTGAAGGACACGAATTGGCATACATTAACCTTCGAAGCGACAGTTAAGTCTGGTCAGGCAGGCGTGGATATCAAAAATACCGCGTCTATTTCGGGAGATAATCTGGACAAACCGGATCAGCCGCAAACGGTCGTGAAAGTCTATCCGCGCAATCCAGTATTAGAGTCGGAAAAAACAGCAAAGAACCTGGAAGCTGATAAGGATACCTATGAAGTGGGAGACACGGTCGTGTATACGATTAAAACTCACAACAAAGTATCCGATGGAGTAGTGAAAAACTTAACGATTTCCGATGCATTACCGACAGGACTCAAGTATGTCGCTGGTAGCTTGAAAGTGGATGGTAAGATTGTGACAGATGAAAAAGATACAGACAATGGTTATTTTGATAATAACGAAGTTTCTGGTCAATTTGGAGATGTCACGGATACCGATTGGCATACGGTAGAATTCCAAGCAAAAATACTAAGTGGTCAATCAGAAAAGAATATTGAAAACATTGCTAGTGTTAGTGGAGGAAACTTAAATCAACCAGATCAACCGAAAACAACGGTGAAGGTAGATCCAAAAGCACCGAAACTAGAATCCAATAAAACGGCAACAATCGAACAAAAAGGTGATGGAAATAAGGATGCAGATCATCCAGAAGTAGGGGACACCCTTCTTTATACCATCACAACGAAGAACTTAGAGTCTGATAGTCTCGTGAAAAATCTAGTAATCTCGGATACATTACCAGAAGGACTGGAATATGTTTCTGGCAGCTTGAAGGTAGATGGTAATTCTGTATCGGATGCCGTAGATGATGACAAAGGCGATTATCAAATTGGCAAAGTGGAAGGTAAATTCGGCGATATCAGAGATACGAATAGCCACACCATTCAATTTGAGGTAAAAGTGAAATCTGGCCAAGCAGGCAAAGATATTCAAAACACTGCCGAAGTAACTGGTGATAATGTGGACAAGCCAGATACACCGCAAGAAGTGGTGAAAGTCTATCCACGCGATCCAGTATTAGAGTCGGAAAAAACAGCAAAGAATTTGGATGCTAATAAAGATACTTTCGAAGTAGGAGATACAGTCGTGTATACGATTAAAACTTACAACAAAGTATCCGATGGAGTAGTGAAGAACTTAACGATTTCCGATACATTACCGACAGGACTCAAGTATGTCGCTGGCAGCTTGAAAGTGGATGGTAAGATCGTGACAGATGAAAAAGATACAGACAAAGGTTATTTTGACAATAACGAAGTGTCTGGTCAATTTGGCGATGTCACGGATACGGATT
>NZ_PIQO01000047.1 GCF_002844575.1 Heyndrickxia camelliae | reverse complement strand
GCTTAGTAATTACTAGATAAAATATCCATTTTAAAATGAATATAAGACCCATTATACGTAACAAAGGAGTTAAGAAAATGGAATGGACAGTTGAAGAATTAATTATAGAATTACAAAGAGTTAAAGATAAAACAAAAAAGGTTAGATTGTCAGTAAATGACATAGTGAGACGAAATTTTCACATTAACGATAATCTCGCACCTGTTTTTTATTTATCAAATGCAAACGAAAAGGGTTATAAACCTCAAGAAGTTGATTGGTCAGAAATAGGTCTTTAATGTGCATAACAAAGATTATATGTAAATAATAGAGTGCTTTTAAATTAATTAAATATATGTAGGAGGTTTTATAATGAGAAGATTCAAATTTAACCACTACAACACGACCTTAACAGCTACTGTCATAGAAACAAATGGACGTAAGAACATGGGAACCATTCAATTGGAAAATGGAGTCATGACTAAGAAACTATACAGAGATATTGTGAAAGCTTTATGTAGGAATAAAGTTGAATATCTAAATTAGAAAGGGTGTTACAATTGTTGTATGAATTAAGCGAAGATAAATATGAAGAGGCAATACATTTACTTGATATCAGTTATAAAAATAAAATAATCATGAATTACGAGTATGAAAAAATTAAAAATATAATTGAACTTTTTGCTTTTGGGATCAATGATGAAGGATTAATGAAGTATGAGAACAGTGATGACTATGTAAAATATCAACTAAATAAAATATTACGTATGGTTAATAAGTCATCAAATTGATGACTTATTTTTATAAATAAATTAATAAAATAACATGTATTTATAAAAATAAATTGATATAATGTGATTAATAATAAGTGGGAGGGGATCATATTATGAATAATTTGTTTAAAGAGGTTTTAGAAACAACTGGCTACATTTGTGAACCAACTAAGGAGAATGTTGTAAACTGTTTTCTGGATTATGTTTCAGAAGGAGCATTTGCGAACTTAAATTCTGATGAAGCTTTAAGAGATATTGAAGATGGTGATATAACCATTGAGCAAATTTGTAACAACTTATTGAGAATATGTAATCGAAATTTGTAGATTATTGTTACAATTTCGTTTACTAACATGGTAAAATATTCATGTTGTCTTAAAAAATAAGGGGGGATTTACTTTGAAGAAAAAAGTATTATTTTCTGCATTGTTAACGTGCGGAATGTTGCTATCTGCTTGTTCACTAGAAACAGATACTGGTAGTAAAGTAGGGGAAGAAAATGGGAAAGAAGTAAAAACAGAGAAACCTGCAGAGAAAAAAGAACAAGTTAAAAAAGTATTTAATGTAGGAGATAAAGTTAAATTAGGTAACGCTGTTATTACTGTGACAAAGGTTGAAACTTCAAAGGGTGTGGAGTTTGACACACCTAAAAAAGGAAATATTTTTGAGATTGTGCACATAAAAATAGAAAATAACGGCAAAGAAAATATTGACTATAATCCATTTTACTTTCAATTAAAGAATAGTAATGGACAAATATCAGATACGACAATTACAACAGTTGATCAGGATACAGCTTTACAATCGGGAGAATTGGCTTCAGGTGGAAAGGTTGAGGGTACAGTAACTTTTGAAGCACCTGAAAATGATAAGAAATTACAGCTGATATATCAACCTAACATGTTTATTGAAAATCAGACAGTAACTATTAATCTACAATAAAAATATGGGGGAATAGGGAAATGAAAAGAACTACAGAATTTGTATTAGGATTATTAGGTGGAATTTTTGGGTTTATTGGAGCATTTATGGCTTTATTCATAGGTGGTGTTGATGCGGCTTTTAATTCATCGGGAGAAAGTGAAATAATTGGATTAGGTTGGGGTGCGGTATTATTATCCATATTAGGTATTGTTGGATCTGTAGTAGTTAGGTCAAAAGCAAAACTTGGAGGAATTTTCTTATTAATTTCTGCAATTGGTGGTTTAATTTGTATCTCTATGTTTTACATCTTGCCATCAGTATTGTTATTAATTGCAGGATTAATGGGACTGTTTAGAAAAGATAAGGATCATTCAGTAAATGCTTAATGAATAAAGGGAGATTTATTCTCCCTTTTGGATAATATAAAACAAATAAATTTATATACTCTTTGTCAATCCACAGTTACGACAAACTCGAATGAATTTGTAATCCTTAACGGTTGATTGAAAATGCTTAGTACCGCAATTATCACAAACTCCACCTTGTGCATCAGGAAATTCTTTATAATCGTAAACAATACTTGCATCAATGCCTTTTGTTTTAGTTTTAGTCATTTTTTAATCACCAATTATTAATTATAAACGAACTAATAACAATTGCAAATTAACAAATATAAAAATAAATTAAAAGGAGAATGATTATGTTAGCGAATATCGAACAAATTGACTACATACAGGATCAAGAAGGATTTCACATCATAGTAGAGTTTTCTAAACTACCTATTGAATCTTTTAACACTAAGGAAGAAGCAGAGAAATTTATTATTGGTTACAAAACAGGACTAAATATGACAGAATCTATGCGGCATGGTCTAATTTTCAGAAATTTTGTTGAGATGGACTTAAAGGCTGGTGTAAAATATAGGAAAGTAAATGTGCCGGAATTGGAGTTGGTAAAATAAGTAAATTTCTTTTTCACATTGATAGTTTACTAAATAGATTGAAAAAGGTGCGGTAATGAAAAAGATAAAAATTGCAATAAGAAATTTAATAAACAATAACAGCTTTTGGATAGGATTTTTTGTTTGTTTTATTATTAACGAAATAGATGCTTTTATAGATGGTAGGGAAGATTTGAAGTCAACACTCTTTTGGGGCATATTGTCAATAATTATTATTGGATTTAGAAAAATGGACGATGAGATAAATAAAAATTTGAAAGATTAAAATAATCATTTTATCAAGTAGGGAGAACATAAATGATTGAATTAGGAAATTTTGAATTGCACTCAGGGAATGTAATGGTTTCAGATCCATGTTATGAAGAAGGTTCATGGGGTCAAGCGCAATTAAATAATACAAAAATAGGAGAATGGATAGCAAATATCAAGCAATTTGATGAGGGAGAATGGGGAATACGTAACGGTGAATTAATCGCATTCCATAAGTCTATTGAAAAATTGAATGAATTAGATTGGAAACTTGAGAAAACTATTATTGGAGTGGATAGTGGGCAAGCGGGAATCTTCGACCTTGCAGTGTTTAGGAATGATGAGGTTTCAATGCCTTCTAATTTTCTTAGTTCAGAAATCCAGGAAGAAAAAGGAGAGAAATGGTATAGTCACATATGCGACCTAACATTAGAAACAAAAGAAAGAGCGGGAATCACAATAGGTGGAGTAGTATCATCTAGTGGGTATGGTGACGGAGGCTACAAATTATTTACGATTAGAGATGAAAATGATAGTGTTGTAGCAATAAAAATTGTATTCATAGATAACGATATAGAGGAAGAATAATAAAAGAAATCATTTAAAACATTAGGAGGAAGAAAAAAATGGAACTAACTTTAGAAGTAATCCCAAAGTCAACATGGGGTAAAAATGTAAGATCAGAATATAAATCTGATTGGGATAAAATACGAAAATTAGTTTACCAAAAAGCAATGATGAAATGTCAAATATGTTATGAAAAACAAGAAACTTTACATGCTCATGAGGTTTGGGAGTTTGATGAAGAAGACCATATCCAAAAATTAGTTGATATAATTGGTATTTGTGAGGATTGTCATAATACTATACATTACGGTAGAGCTAAGTTAGTTGGAACAGATCAAGAAGCTAAGGAACACTTTATGAAGGTAAATGAATGTGATGAACTTGATTGGATGCTTGCTGTTCAAGAAGTAAGTATAAAATCGATGAAAAGAAATAAAATTAAAGATTGGAAGTTAGATTTATCACTTGTTGAAGAATATCTAAAATAAAAGGATTTGATTTATATTGATTAATATAGGCAAAAGGGTAAGAAATATTAGAGAGTCAAAAGGAATTACTCAGGAAGAATTGGCAAACAAAATGGATGTTACTAAAAGTTATGTGTCTAAGATTGAAAGTGGGGATCAAATACCGAAATTAGCAAGATTAGAATTGATTGCAATTGGGTTAGATGTGACACTTGAGGAATTAATTTTTAACACTTCTGTTGATTCAAAATGGAAGGAAGTAATAGAGTTATTTGAACAAAAAGGTATTAATCCAGAAGAGGTTTTGAAGTTTATCAGTGTTCTAGAAAAATTGAAATAACTATTGAAGTGGGGGGAAGTTTTTTGACGGATAAAGAAAGAGCTATAGAGAATATACTTAACTTTTTAAATAATCCAAACGATAAAAGGCTACTTTTGAAAGGATATGACGATGACGCAAAGCTACGAGTCACACTTGGTTGCTTAAATAAAGAGTTTACCAAAGGAATTATCAGAACAAATTACATGGCAGATATAGCATACAATGTTAATCGAGCATTTCAGAAAAAGATGTTACCTGAACCCATTAAATCTACAATAAATTACAGATTAGGTAGTATGATTGTTAATATTAGTAGCTATTCAAGACATACAAAATTTAACCCACGTGGGAATCAAGAGACATTCACTCTATTTTTCCCTGTCCAAAGTGTATTTGATAACCCAAATAGGTATGAGAATTTTCTACAAGAATTAGATGAGACTAATTCAAGAAAGATAATATTATTAACTACTAATGAACATAGCATTTCAAATTGGGATATAGAAAACCATGTTGATCAAATTTATTTTTATGATGTAGAAAATGACAATCCAGAACTAATGACAAATATGAGAAACAACGGTGCTTTTAAAAAAAGTAAATGAAATTTTAGTTTTATTGGAGGATATAAATGATTAAATGTAAAGTATGTAACCAACCTTTGAAAGAAACTGATGATATTATGGTAGTAGATGGTAACATTTATGAAGCTGTACATGATGAGTGTCATTATAGGTATATATCAAATATGCACATGAATAATTTAGTTAGCTTAGGTGAGTTGAAAGAAATGATAAATGAGTATGAAGAAACATTATGATAAAAGATTAATTTTTTTGAGGGATTGATTGCAAATTGTATAATAATCGAAGAGTAGAAAGAAGTACTGACAATGGGATTATTTATCCTATTGTTATAGGTGTTATGAATATTTTATTCTATCTAAATATTGTGGAATGGATCAAAAAATTATCTAATACTATTACTAAAAAAGTATATAGTGGCCGTTCTCATGATATCATATTGATTAAAATTAGACAAAATAGAAATTTTGCTATTGATTTTTTTATAATTCTAAAATTTATATTTGTACTTATGATATTTTTTTTAGATTATAAAAACGCATGGGTATTTTGGATTGTAATTTATCTTCTATGTTCAAATTTGTATACTTATTTTTACTATCATTTGTGGGAAGAAACAGCACTATTAGAAGAGCACCAAACAGTACACAGGGTCAGGCGAAGATTTATTTCACTTTTCATCTCATTCATATTTATGATGGTTTGTTACAATTATATCTATTTATATTTATCTCCAGAACATTTTAATATATCTAGCTCTAATCATCATCAAAAAATAATTATGTTTTCATTGGCAAAATCTTTTGTGATTGATAACGATCTTGCAAAGTCTCAGGATTTGACTGGATTGTGGGTTGAAATTTCTCAACTAATAAATGTTTTTACGTTTATTACTATATTATTGGCTAAATCTATGCCGAAGGCAAATACTAGATAAATAGGGGGGATTGGAATGGCTTATAGAAATAAAACCTATATTTGTTTTGATGCAGATATAGATATGCGTTACTATAATCTTTTGAAAGCTTGGAAGGAAAATGAAAATATAGATATACTATTTCATAATGCACATGAAATAAATACAATCAGACCTTGGAGTAGTGAAGAAACAATAAAGAGGAATTTAAGAGAAAGAATGAAAAACACTAAATTAATAATAGTATTAATTGGGGAGAAAACAAAAAATTTATATAAATATGTTCGTTGGGAAATCGAATTGGCACTATCTATGGATATCCCAATAATCGCAGTTAATCTAAATAAGGTAAACGGAATTGACAATTTAAGATGTCCAC
The DNA here is from genome assembly GCF_002844575.1 of Heyndrickxia camelliae. Taxonomy (GTDB): domain Bacteria; phylum Bacillota; class Bacilli; order Bacillales; family Bacillaceae_C; genus Margalitia; species Margalitia camelliae. The sequence goes on along the minus strand of NZ_PIQO01000047.1, from coordinate 1,943 downwards.
CAATATTAAGGGATAAACCAGTTTTACACATTCCTTTTAAACGAAAAGCTGTAGAGCACTCATTGAAATATTGGAGTGAAATTTGACTTGCAAAAGAAATGGACAGATAAACTTATATTATGATTGGTTTGATGAATTAGATTAAACACAAATTTGATTATAGAAAGTGAGGTGAAAGTAGTCTTCATTTTATTTATTTGGTCAAAATTCTACATATTCTTTCAAAAAATAGTTGGCAAATTATAAATAAATCAATATAATAATAAATGTGGTGCTTCTAAAGTATGCTAGTAGTGGGTACTGAATTCTACAATACTTTTAGAGAGAAGGAACATTTAATTTCTAAAATCAAACGACAGTTTGAATAGGTAAGACTTTACTTTGAAGAGAATCTTATAATTTATGAATATGACGATGGTATTAAACAAGAAAAACCTACATATAAATTAGTTAAATAATTTATAAAAATAAATTAATATAAATTATTGACTCTTAATATCGAATAAACTAAAATGATTATAGATTCAGAAATATTCGATAGAAAAGGGGTAAAGGCATATGTTAAAAAAATTGATACTTGAAGATTGTGAAAATAATCGTGGATTGGCAAAAGAATTGTCCTCTATAAGTGGCTACAGTTCGGGATCATCATTGTCAAAATGCTGCGTAAAGACAACGATTCAGATTGTGAAAAGATTGATGGATTATTAAAAATAGTAAAGCATCGTTATCCTGAAAAATTTGATGAATTGTTAATGGAATATGCCCAAAATCTTAATAAAAATCGTATAACAGCCAGACTCCTACTCGAATATGTTACGGTAAATAGAATAGAAGATGTAAAAGAATATTTAATTGATGAACTTAAGAATAGTGAAAATTTCGAAAGTAAAGAATGGGCTTTTGTGTATGAAATTGATAGTAGGATAGGACATGATCCAAAAGTTGATAGTGAATGTATTTTAAAATTAAATAGTAGAAGTTATATTTCTAAAGAAATGAAAGCATATTCTAAAATTCTATTATTTTATTGTTATTATGAAAGCAGAAATGTGACAATGTTAAATAGATTATCTGAAGAAATAGAAGAAAATATTAAAGAAATAAGTAATAATTTTATCAAAAACTCATACTATGCAAGGTTTCTTTTAATCAGTATTTCTTGTAATTTACACAATGGAAAACTTGGAGGACTATTAGAAAAGCTTCTTTTAATTGAAGATGCGCCGGAAGCTTTGAAAACTTTCATCTATTTGAATGCTGGCAATGCTTTAATGTTCAAATCATATGAGAAATCAATGATGTATTTAAATAAAGCATTTGAATGTAAAACAGATAAATCGGAGTTTGAAATTAAAAAAAGTATGAATTTTGTTAACTTGCTTTGGGACAAGCCAGAAAATTATATATTAGATCAAGATAGAGATATTTCAAACGAATTGTTCTATTATATAAAGGTTGGAAACAAAAAACAAGCAAATGTTATCTTGAATAATATTTCCATGGAGCAATTATCTGATCATCAATTAGGTTTTAATTATTACTACCGTGGTTTATTAAACAATGATGCTGATATGTTTTTTAAATCTATTGAGCATTTTAACGCTTGTAATGAAAAGTTTTATAAGCAACTATCAATTTGAGAGTTAAGGAAACTTGGCGAAAGAGAAGTAGTCTTATCAGCTTTGGGGGCATAAAACTTGAAAGGAGGTGAGAATGAATGAAAAAGAAAATATTGAAAATTATCGTTTGCGTTATATTAGTTGGGGTAGTATTAGCCGGTTTCAGTATAGTGCATAAATCAAATGCAGAAACTACAGATACGGCTGCAACGGCAGGATATGATCCAGGAGGTGGTGTGAAACCGTAGAATTTTCAGAAAGAAATAAAATTACATAACCGAACAAGCAAAGCGTACATAATACATTGGCGATATCAGTTAA
>NZ_PIQO01000046.1 GCF_002844575.1 Heyndrickxia camelliae | reverse complement strand
AATCAAATTAAATGATAAGGAGGTGAGATTCGTGGAGGTTGAAATCAAAGGTACATTGATGATCGATGAGGAAATGAGCCATCAAGATTTTGTTATTCTGCTTATGGAGTGTTTAAAATCTAAGAATATCCACTTTACAGGTAGCACAAAGCAAGTCGAAGTACATTATACATATAATAAAAAGTGAGTTTTATAGTACATATACAATTAAATTCGAAAGGTGTGATGCGAATGGGTGTAAGGTAATTGATAATATAAATTGGAAAGGTTGCTGAGGACTCATGGATAATAAATCAAATGGATAAAAAGGAGAGGTTGTATGAAAGAATTAGTATTTATTGATAAAAACGAAATTGTCACTGATAGTTTGATGGTTGCTGAAGTATTTGAAAAACCGCATAAAGATATCTTAAAAAAGATTAGAAATCTAGATTGTAGTAAAGAATTCACTGAGCGAAATTTTTCGCCGAGTACATATAATGATTCAACTGGAAGAAGTTTATCAAGATTTTTGATCAAACGAGATGGTCTGGTATTTTTGGTAATGGGTTTTACCGGAGTCAAAGCTGCTGAATATAAAGAAAAATATATAGAAGCATTCAATAATATGGAAGAGGCACTGAAAAATAAAGTTCAAATGGCTTCATATATGATAGAAGATCCAATTGCACGAGCCGAAAGATGGATTGAAGAACAAAAGGAAAAGAAGCTACTTGAAACTCAAAAATTAATGCTTGAACAACAGGTTAAAGAATATGAACCTAAAGTGACATACTATGATGAAATATTAAAATCAACAGATGTTATAAACATAACTCAAATAGCTAAAGATTACGGAATATCAGGTAAAGCATTAAATACAATTCTTAGGAAAGAAAAAGTCCAATACAAACAAAATGGACAATGGTTATTATATAGTCAACATCAAGATAAAGGTTTCACTAAATCACATACTCAAGAATTCATAAAGCCAAATGGTGAAAAAGGTAGTAAATTACATACTAAATGGACTCAAAAAGGAAGATTGTTTATCCATTCACTCTTACTTAAAAGAGGAATTGAAGCTGTGATAGACCGAGAATTAAATTTGCAAAATACATAATATTTTACTTTACATTATAAAAATAAATTAATATAATATACTTGACAATACGGGCGAATTACATCAAGAATAAATGTCCGTCTTATTTTATATAAAAGGGGAGAGGGAAATGTGCATTGCTACAAAGTATTTAAATGAATTAGAAAGTATGATCAGTAATATCGAGAAAGACTTTCAAAAACTAAGGGAAGAGGCACAAAAGTATGATAAGGAATTAGCTGAATATTATCATACAGTAGAACACAAAGTATTCAATGCTGCAGAAGGTTACTATATTGCGAAAGAACTTCAAATATTATTACGGAAAAGGAGATTAGTAAAAAATGAATTAAGTAGCATGGATTCACTTATCAAAACATTAGGCTTAGGGAATTTACATAATAAACTAACACATTCTACTAAACATGTAGAAAAAGTAAGAAAGAAAAATAAAGATTATACAGAAGGATGGGACATCGATAGTACTTTTGTAGACGAGTTAATTTTACATTAAAATCATAATTTAAATTGAATAGGAGGGGATAAAACAATGATTGAAGTAATTATTGAGGAATCTGGTATTAATTTTTCAAAATCAGTAGGAGAAATGACACCTAAACAGATAGAAGACTTCATAAGAATAATAAAGGAATATGGTACTTTGTATAATAATGAAAAATATACTTACGTAGATTCATACTATGATTGTGACAATAATGGTTATTTAATTGTTGTTAATATACAAAATTAAATTTACATTGAAACAGAACTTTTAAATTAAATAAAAAAAATATCCAGTAAAAATACTGGATATCAAAAAAATTAGGGGGTTAGTGTACCTTTGAAGACATTATAAACTGATTTAAATTAGATCACATGAGCAATATCTATCAACTATTTTAGATATATTGGAAATTAAAATAGAATTAGGCAAATTGTTGTGATTCATATTTATCATAAAAGGAGGATTTTATGAGAGGTATCCAAGATATTATTAAAGAAGCTACTGAGCGTTATGACTTAACTTATGATGAAAGTCAACGATCACCAACGATAAAGCTTAATGATGGAACCATTAAAGAGATTAAAAAAGAAGATTTAGAATTAGTATTTCAGTTAAAAGATTAGTTTTAAATCAATATTTCCCCAAACTATTTACTAAGGAGAACCAGAAATGAGATGTATAGGAAAAGAAAATGAAACTATTTACACTTTTGAAATGACACAAACAGAACAATTAATATTATTGGGATTATTAAGTAAGGTTATTGATGGTGAACAAGTAAAACTAGATGAAAAAGCTACTAAAAAAATACAAGAAATTGCAAATTCACTGAGAGTTATTTAGAAAATAAAAGATCATTTTTATAAAGGGAGAATTAATGGTTATAAAGCAGCGATAGAATCACTTACACATTAAAAAGTAGAATTTAATAGAATATGGGGGGAATTATAATGGTGTCATATGTTGAGGAAAAGTTGTTTTTAGCAGAACAAAAATGGAATAAATTAAATGAAGTAATAAATCAAGCTAAGATACAAGCACAAAATCAAAATAATAGTGTAGTCGCACAGGTATTTGAACAGGTAGAGGAATTTATTAATGAATTAAATACTAAATATAAAGAAGTAGATAAGTATTACATTAAGAAAAAAGGCAAAGAACTTTATTTAAATATTAATGGGGAGTTTATTAAAGATAAGAGCATATGTCCAAAGTATATAGAGAGTAAAGCAAAAATTATTTTAGGTTTATATGCTGACTCAGAAATGGTTAGATGTAAATAAAAGAACGATTTCATTATAAAAACAAATGAATATGAGGTGGAATATGTTAGAGGAAATTAAATTCTTAAAGGAATTGCAAAATGAATTAAATACACAAGATCATGATATCCAAGCTGCTCCTTGTTTCTGGGCATTAATGGATTATAGATGGAGTCCAACTTGGGAAGAGAATGCTGAAAGATATTCAATTAGATATGATGATGAGGGATGCTATTCTCTTGAGGAAATAGTTGAGGCAATAAATAATAATGAATTTGATCTTAGTGACGAACAAAAGAAAGCTTTTCAAGAAATTGATACCGATTATGTAGATGATGTTCTTGATTGGGTAAAAGAACATATCTATGAGGATGCATATTCAATTCCAGAAAGAAAAGAATCATTTATTGTTCCTAATACCATGTTTTTAACTAAAGCTGAAGCCAAGAGACATATTGAATTAAATCATTATCATTACACAAGTGAAGTTCATACATACGCAATGACATCTTGGAGAGCACCTAAGATTGAGAAGTTGTTAAAGATATTGGAGACATTTGATTGGGATAAGGTTAATCAACTACAAATAGAAAATAAAAAATTACGTGATACTCAGAATAAATTAATACAATTACTACAAAAGGCTGATGAATACAGTGATAAATTAGAATGGAAATTATTTTGGGAAACAAAAGATAAAATCGTGAAAGAAGTAATGAAGAAGAATCGAGATAAAAATTGAATTTTAATAGGAAAAAGGGAGATGAAAGCATGGGAATTAGAAGTAAACTAGCTGAAATAATTGATGGAAGTTATATAGTTGTATTAGAAAAAGTTAATAATGGGTTAATTAACTTGAATGAATTTGATACTGGAAAAATAATTCACCATCAAAATCAAGTTGAAGCGACTATTTGGTTTAGACATTTTGGACAATACGCAACTGATAATATCTCTAAAGCGTTGGGTACTGGTACAAGTTATGGGAAAAAAGGTGGTTTGGATGGTTTAGCAATTAAATTAAAAAGAGAAAGTTTTGCTATCAAATACAATTATCGACATGAACATAATACAGTGACTGTAAATGAGGAGAGAGCTATCACTATTCCATTTTTTGAAGTGGATCAGAAACTTAGACAGTCTTCAAATTTTAGCAAAAGGAATAAATTTGGTGAGTTTGAACCAATGCACTTGTATTATCTAGAGGACATTGTTGACTGTATTGAATCTGAATTTGCTGGATGGGTAGAAGAAAATTTAAAAACCAGAGAAATATCAGATGAAGAAAAAGAAAATGGAGATTTTCCACAAGAATGGGATACATGTTTGACTGATGAATCGAATGAACTATTTGCTGAAAAGAAAAGTCAACTTGAATTAGCTTTTGCTAAAGCTACAGGTGTTTTCTATGAATTTAATGGTGGGCTAATTATTGAATAAGAATTAAATTAACATAAAATTTATCATTTATTTGAAAAGGGAGAGGGATTAATGAGACATTTAGTTTTGTTACGTGGAGCAATGGGAAGTGGGAAGTCAACGTTTATTAAAGAAAACAAACTGGAACAATTCACATTAAGTGCTGATGATATAAGATTGTTATTCCAAACACCAGTAATGACTGAAAATGGTACATATACTATTAATGCAAAGAATGACAATAAAGTTTGGAAATTTCTTTTTGAGTTACTTGAGGAACGAATGAAAAGAGGTGAATTCACAGTTATTGATGCAACTCATGCGAAAACTGAAGCTATATCTCGATATAAACAATTAGCACAAAGTTACCGTTATAGGGTTTCAGTCGTAGATTTCTCTAATGTATCACTTGAGAAATTGCTTGAACAAAATAAACTTAGACCGGAATATAAACACGTTCCTGATCATGCTATTATGAATTCATATGAAAGAATGCAGACGGAAAATGTTCCTAAATGGGTAAATGTAATCAAGCCACATGAATTTCAAGAAGTTATGCAGTTTAAACCTATTGATTTAAGTGAATGGAAAAGGATTCATCATATTGGAGACATTCACGGATGCTATACTGCATTAATGGAGTATTTAAATGGTGGACTGAAAGAAGATGAACTTTATATCTTTGTTGGTGACTTATTGGATAGAGGGTTAGAAAATGATAAAGTTCTACAGTTCTTTATCGATATTAAAGATAATCAAAACGTAATTATTCTTGAGGGAAATCACGAACATCACATTAAAACATGGTCACATGATGAGGAATGTGTAAGTAGGGTATTTGAAAATAGTACGCAACCACAACTTGAACAAGCAGGAATAGACAAAAAGGATGTTAGGCAATTATATAGAAGGTTAAGACAATTAGTTTATTATACGTATGGAGATAAAACTGTAGTTGTAACACATGGAGGAATATCAAAAATTCCAGACAACTTTATGTTTTTATCTACAGAACAGTTAATTAAGGGTGTAGGAGATTATGAATTAGATATTGATTATGCCTTTGAAAATAACGAATATAGTAGTAAACAGGTTAGAGGTGGAATAGGAAATAAATTAATGCTTGAATGGTTTTCAACTGTTTATCAAATTCATGGGCATAGAAATATCTTTAGACTACCTGTTCAAGCTGCAAAGAACTCCTTTAATCTTGAAGGACAAGTAGAAAAAGGAGGACATTTACGAGTAGTAACTTTAAGTAAAGATGGTTTTGATACTCATGAAATCAAAAATAAAGTTTTTAAACTGAATAAGGGAGATATTCCAGCAATTAATGAAGATGAACTAACAATTGATAATTTCCTAGAATATTTACAGAATCATAAATATATCAGCGAGAAACAACTAGGCGGAAACATTTCATCCTTTAATTTTACTAGAAAAGCTTTTAATGATAAAGTATGGGATGATATTAATGTAAAAGCAAGAGGATTATTTATAAATACAAATACTAAAGAGATAGTCTCAAGATCATATAATAAGTTCTTTAATGTCAATGAAAGGTCATTTACTAAAATATCTGCACTAGCTGATAACATGAAATTCCCTGTAACTATTTATGATAAGCCTAATGGATATCTTGGAACTGTGGGGTATGATTCAGAAACAGATGAATTAGTATTTACATCAAAATCAGAACTTAGAGGGGAACATGCTGAATGGGTTAAGGAGATGTTCTATAAGACATTTAAACTGGATACTATACAATTTATAAAAGATACATTAAAAAATATGAATCTAGCGTTAGTATTTGAAGTAATCTTAGTAGAAAAAGATCCTCATATAATTGAATACAACGAGGATAAATTAATATTATTAGATATGGTTAAAAGAGATGTACATTACGGAAAAGTAGATTATGAAAATCTCCAATTATTCGGAAGACAAATTGGGATCGAAGTAAAAGAAAAGGTTTCTGTGATTGACAACTGGACTGACTTCTATAAGTGGTATAGAGAAATTACAAATGATTGGTCAATTGAAAAAGAAGGATTTGTAATTGAAGATTCTTCAGGATTTATGACTAAAATTAAACTTCCTTACTATAATTTTTGGAAACAAATGAGAGGAATTAAGGATAAAATTGGACGAAAACATGATCATATGATTAAAGGTTCGAGTCTATATACTCCATTACACAATAAGTTTTTCTCATGGGCTAAGACTAAAGATAAAGAGTATCTAAAGAAATCAAATATTATCCAACTTAGAAATGACTTTCTAAGTGAAATAAATTAATAATAAAATTCGTTTTTGATTTGAATATAAGGAGGTGAAGTAAATGAGAAAACCCGTAGATGCAGAAACACCAAGGTCAGTAAAATTTGTGGAAGTTATTGAAACTCAAACAGGTAGAGGTAATGGTGTAGATAATGCATTTAGAATTGTGACCCAGTATTGGAGCAAAGAAGGTAAACTTCTTGGTGAAATTGATCCTTTAGATGGAGATAAAAATAAATAATTAAATACATATAAAATGTTCATTTTAAGGGATGTGAGAAATTGAGTAATTTAAACAAAGAGTCAGAAGAAAAAGAAGATGTGTTTGATGGAGATCCTTGGGCTGCAGCTATATTTGGAGGGTTTGCAGTTTATAATTATATACATCATGATTATGGTTGGTTTACATTTTGTGGAATAATATCTGTAATTGGGATTGTATCAACTGTAGGAAAAATAATTGTGAATATAAATATGAGTAAAAAATAAATAAGAATAGAAATTTAACCCTCTCCATATATTTTGATAAATAAACATATGGGAGAGTGACAATATGGTTACAGTTGCACAAAGGGTATATGACTGTATCAAAGGTTTAAAGGGTAAAGAAGTATTTGTAGAATTCTATGGTGAGGAAGGAATGGTTTTAAAAAGTAATTCTAAAAGTTTAAAATTGAAAAAGAATAATGAAATAGTAACACTGGAACTACATGAATTAACCTCTATAGATATAGATATAAATTTAATCCAAAATTATTCTTTTGTTTATCAAAATGAAGAAGAATTAGAAAAAATTATTATAATGACTTCCGGACAAAAACTTATTATAGATTTCAATGTGGACACCGTTAAGGAAAAGGAATCTAAAATTATATTTGAGACAATATTTGAAGAAGATGAAGACGAACTTGTTACGTTCGGTAGAAATAAGAAATGAGGACTTACTTATGTGAGTCTCTTTTTTTTTGTCATAAAACTTCCGTTTTATAAAATTAAATGAAAAAAATCCAATCATTTATATTTACAAAATTGGAACGTTATATTATTATGTAATTAAGATAAATAAAAATAAATTTATATAGGACTAAAATCATGGTAGATTGGATATAAATATAGTATAATTAACTTATAAGAGGATGATGAAAATGTTAAACGATTTATTTGGATACTTCAAACGTAATGTAAAAAAGATGAATCATAGAGATATTGAGAAAGCTTATAAAGAAATGAAAAGTATTGTCAGCATGTTAGAAAGAGAATTAAAATTAAATTAATGAATAATAATAAGAGGGGATGATTAGAATGGGAGCAATTGAGAGGAATGAAAACGTAACAAAACTGAATACTGAAAATAAACTAATATATGATCAGTTGCAAAGTTTTATAAAAATGAATAAAAGAAACAGTGAAAATACAGCTACAGAATATCAAAGAGATATTAAAAAATTTTTTAGAATTACTAAATTTAAAGAAATTGAACATTTGTCAATCGAAGATGTTCAAATTACATTAGATGATTTTGAATTATTTATTGAAGAAGTGTATGATAATGAAGGTTTAAATGGAAAAACGGTAAATAGAAATATTGCCTCGATTCGAAGTTTCTTAAATTATTTACACACTAAAAAAATTAATGGTAAACGAATAGTTGAAGATGTTAGCTATTTTAAATTTATACAAAAATGCCCTGAGACAAATAATAGTCATGGTATACTGACAGTTGATGAAGTTGAAGAAATAGCAAGATTGATATTAGTTAAGCCAAGAGTTAGAGATAGAGAAATAAAGTATTTTCTAGTCTTGTTCGCAATGGATACTGCAATTAGAAGAACAGCTTTACTTAATTTGAAATGGACAGATTTTGAAGTTAAAAATGATGAGACTGTTTTAATTAAAGCATTAGATAAAGGAAATAAGGATTACAGACCAAGCATATCTTTAAAAAGATATAATGATTTGTTAACTATCAAAGGTGAGTCTGAAAAGGTTTTTCCAATCTCCAAAAATGCTGTTCAGAGCTTAATGGATAGAGTTAGAGTATGGATGAACTTTCCGCCAGAAAGAAACATCGTATTTCACTCAATTCGTAAAGCTGGAGTAACTTTTCAGTGGAAAAGAACAAATAATCTCAACATAACAAGAAAATTTGCAAATCATTCATCTCCAAATGCAACATTATTATATATAGAAGATGATGATGAAAAATTCTTAGGGGCTTGGTCTAGTAAGGATGAAATAGATGATTGTTTATACAAAAATGTATCACACGAAGAATTAATAAAAGGAATTGAAAATTTAAATAAAGATCAGATATTACTACTCAATTTAAAATTAAATGAAATTATTAACAAAAATGAGTAATAACTTATTTACACTATACAATATATAGTATAAACTTTGGTTATAGTCAATATACAATTAAATATTGTGAGGTGTTCAGATTGAGAAATAGAAAAGAATTAGAACAACATCTTGTTAATACTATACAAAAAATCAGAAGAAAAAGATCGGATATTAATGATATTAAATTATACCTCGCTGAAAAACATGACATTATGGCTGGAACTGTACAGGAGATAATTAATAAACCAGAAGAAAAACTACCTAAATTAGAGATTCGAGAATTATTTTTAATTGCAGAACAAGTGTTTATGAAAAGTGGAGTATTAGAAGTTAATCCAGAAAAGTACTTTACAGAAGTAGAGACTAAGAGTGCTCACACTTACAGTGAAAGCATTAAGCGTGAAGACATTGACTTCCCAATTACTTTTACAAATGCAACAGTGGTCGGTAATGCAACCTATATGGTTACAATGAGTATTCAAACGATTAATAAACTAATTGAATCACAATTATTAGGTTATGATTTTGAATTACAAAGAGAAGCAAAATTTATACGACAAAAAGATAATTCAATAAGGATGGAACCGACATTAAATAAAAAGAATGTTGAAGAGATTG
>NZ_PIQO01000045.1 GCF_002844575.1 Heyndrickxia camelliae | reverse complement strand
AATGATATATAATAGAATGTGTCACATGGTTTGGTGACTATAGCGAGAAGGTCACACCCGTTCCCATCCCGAACACGGAAGTTAAGCTTCTCAGCGCCGATGGTAGTTGGGGGCTGTCCCCCTGCAAGAGTAGGACGTCGCCAAGCTGGCATTATTCCACAGTAGCTCAGTGGTAGAGCTATCGGCTGTTAACCGATCGGTCGTAGGTTCGAATCCTACCTGTGGAGCCATACGGAGAGCTGTCCGAGTGGCCGAAGGAGCACGATTGGAAATCGTGTAGGCGGGCAAAACCTGTCTCAAGGGTTCAAATCCCTTGCTCTCCGCCAGATATATGTGGCCCGTTGGTCAAGCGGTTAAGACACCGCCCTTTCACGGCGGTAACACGGGTTCGAATCCCGTACGGGTCACCATTAATATTAAATAATTACTGGAGGATTAGCTCAGCTGGGAGAGCACCTGCCTTACAAGCAGGGGGTCGGCGGTTCGATCCCGTCATCCTCCACCATATAATCGTCGCGGGGTGGAGCAGTCCGGTAGCTCGTCGGGCTCATAACCCGAAGGTCGCAGGTTCAAATCCTGCCCCCGCAATTAAAATGAGATATTTTCAAGGAAACTTGAAAGTACTTTGGTCTGGTAGTTCAGCTGGTTAGAATGCCTGCCTGTCACGCAGGAGGTCGCGGGTTCGAGTCCCGTCCAGACCGCCATTTTAAATAAAATATACATAGGCTCAGTAGCTCAGTCGGTAGAGCAAAGGACTGAAAATCCTTGTGTCGGCGGTTCGATTCCGTCCTGAGCCACCATTTATATAATATTGCCGGCCTAGCTCAATTGGTAGAGCAACTGACTTGTAATCAGTAGGTTGGGGGTTCAAGTCCTCTGGCCGGCACCAGTAGGTTTCGGAGGGGTAGCGAAGTGGCTAAACGCGGCGGACTGTAAATCCGCTCCTTCGGGTTCGGCGGTTCGAATCCGTCCCCCTCCACCATCTCTATAGGGGCATAGTTTAAAGGTAGAACTAAGGTCTCCAAAACCTTCAGTGTGGGTTCGATTCCTACTGCCCCTGCCAATCATATAATGGCGGCTATGGCGAAGTGGTTAACGCATCGGATTGTGGCTCCGACACTCGTGGGTTCGATTCCCACTAGTCGCCCCATAAATATATTAAGTAATATTATTAATGGGCTATAGCCAAGCGGTAAGGCAACGGACTTTGACTCCGTCACTCGCTGGTTCGAATCCAGCTAGCCCAGCTTTATGCGGAAGTAGTTCAGTGGTAGAACACCACCTTGCCAAGGTGGGGGTCGCGGGTTCGAATCCCGTCTTCCGCTCCAAATAAAATGGCGGCATAGCCAAGTGGTAAGGCAGAGGTCTGCAAAACCTTTACCACCGGTTCGAATCCGGTTGCCGCCTCCATCATATTGTGCCGGTGTGGCGGAATTGGCAGACGCGCACGACTCAAAATCGTGTTCCTTCTGGAGTGTCGGTTCGACCCCGACCACCGGTATTCTGTAAAACTAAAACCCTTTTTTCGCGATATAACAAGGATTGTGAGTTTAGTCATTATGACTGAACATGCAATCCTTTTATTGTTTCTATAATATTTATGGTTCTATACTAAATGTTGCGGTTAGAGAATTTTAAGCAATCTAATGAAAAATCGGAAAGAGTTATTCTCCAATTATTTGGAACACGATTTTTGTTCTTAACCCCCAAAAATACCACTCCCGCAACCTAATTCTAATATCCTACTATTTTTTCTAGTAAACCATATTGCTCCATTAACCAAATATGCCAATCTTTTTTATTCGTGCTAAATAACTCATGTAAGGATACACGTGCGTTTAGGTTAACTGAGTTTTTTATTTGATTTTCTAGAATCTCCCTTCTTGATTAAACTATGCTGCTTTTTGGGTGAATAAAAAACGCCCCTATTCTTCAATAGGGACTGAACTTTTAACTTGTTTCTGGTGTTCATCTAGCAGTTTGCGAAATTTCTTAATGTCTTTTAAAATGGCTTGTTTTCACTTCTATTAAAAATGCTTACCAAGCGTATACCTCAGGTGTCTCTCCCCCAGGCCCTGGAAAGATTTCGTTCAATTCGCGGAGAATGTCCTCTTCTAAACTAATTTCAACCACTCTAATGACGTCACGTAGCTGCTCTATGGTTCTTGGTCCAATAATTGGGGCTGTCAAATCTGGATTTGCAAGGACCCACGCCAAAGCGACGTTAGCTTCGCTTTCCCCTAGTTCCTTGCATAAAGCAGAAAATCTCTCAAGCTGTGTACGGTGCTTTTCAATTAAATCAGCCCTTTTAGCTGTTCGAGTTCCAACATTATCTTTTAAGGCATGGCCTCCGAGAAGCCCTCCTGCAATAGGGCTCCACGCAACTACACCTAAACCAAGATCTCTCGCAGCCGGTAATACCTCCATCTCAGCTGTTCGCTCTAATAAACTATACTTATGCTGTTCAGTGACAATCCCCATAAAATTCCTTTTCTCTGCTGCAGCCTGTGCTTTTACCAAATGCCAGCCTGCAAAGTTGCTTGATCCAATATAGTCGACTTTCCCTGATCGTACCTGAGTCTCGAAAGCTTCCCATATTTCATCCCATGGTGTCCGCCGATCTATATGATGCATTTGATACAATTCTACATGATCTGTCTGTAACCGTCGCAGTGACCCTTCTAGATGGCGTCTGATTTTGTAAAGAGACAAACCTCTCACATCATTTGGTCCATCATTCGGATCAGAAATCGGCTCGTAAACTTTTGTTGCCAGAACGATTTTCTCTCGGCGTTGTCCCCCTTGCGAGAACCATTTTCCAATTATGCTCTCTGTCGCTCCTGCATTTTCTCCCCAGCCATAGATGTTGGCAGTATCGAAAAAATTAATTCCTGCATCGAGCGCTTCATCCATAATACGGAAAGCGGTCTTTTCATCTGTATCAACTCCAAAATTCATGGTACCCAAACACAAACGGCTAACACGTAATCCTGTTCTTCCTAAATAGGTATATTCCAAAATAAACCCCTCCATTTTTATTTTTTTCGTGTAACAGATGTTAATGTTGTTGATTATCTTACTTATAACATTTTGTCTTTTACTGAAATCAAATTGTTCAACTACCTTCTTACTTTCTGTTACTATAAAAAAGACGAAATCAACTTGAAATGGACGCAAGAATTATAAATAATTAACAGGGGGTATCTCAAGTGGATGTAGAATATCTTTGGAATAAATTTCACCTACCATTAAAAAAATTTATTTCGTTTAGAGTTCATGATCAATCTATGGTTGATGATATCCTACAAGACGTATTTATAAAAATACAAGTTCATCTCCCGAATCTGATTGATGAACAAAAAATTCATGGTTGGATTTATCAGATTACCCGAAATACCATTATTGATTTTTATCGCAAAGAAAAATCAAACGAAAAATTTCCTGATCATATTTATTTCTACGACGAAACCACCGAGGAAAATTTTACAAAGGAAGCAGCTATGTGTATTCAGTCAACTATTAAAAGATTACCGGGAATGTATCGCGAAGCTCTCGAACTCACTGAAATCCAAGGATTAACACAAAAAGAATTATGCGAAAAACTAGGTATTTCTTATTCAGGAGCAAAATCAAGGGTTCAACGTGGACGCGAAAAATTAAAACAACTGCTGGTAGGGTGCTGTCATATTGAATCAGATCGATATGGAAATATCATCGACTTTCGTATTTTGAAAAAATAACCGCAAGGCTATGTGTAAATCCTAACATACAAAGATATTGGGAAATGAAGGCCATTTTTTTTATTGATGCGAAAATCGTTGAATGTTCCTGTTATATATCCCCTTCAAATCAACAGAAATGTTTCTTCTTTTTAAAGACCGTTTGATATTAATGCAATGACAAAAATAAAGAATATTAGAAATCCTGATAAACGGTATGTATTATTTAACTAAAATCCGCTTCTTCTGCGGTATAACAAGGATTGTGGGTTTAGTCATTATGGCTGAACACGCAATCCTTTTTGTTTTGGTCGGATCTTATAATCGTGTACGTAAAAATATGGTGCTACCTACCTTATTAACAATAAAAGAGTGTTGAGAATGGTAAAAAGAAGAACGATAATTGAGGATTTACACGAAGAGGAGCAAAAATTATTAGTAAATGTCGTTGAGTATAAAAAACCAGAAGAAAAAGAAGCGAAATAAGAAAAAGAGAAAAAGGCAATTGAAGTCACTAAACTCAAAGAAGGCGTATAAATCCGTTCTAGAGCAAATGGGGGATAAACCAGTTTTAGTTCGCACATTGAAGGGAGGCGCGGGACAGGCACTTTGTCTCTGTTACACCAGGGACAAAGTGCCTGTCCCTTTGTCCCACTAATTAAAGTTTTTAAATTGAAGATGATTTTTTAAAACTAATGTCGAATAGATTAATAGATAAATATAAATTAGGGGGAGAAAGAAATGAGTAACAATGAGCAAAGATATTTAACCATTGAAGAAGTTATATCATTACCTCAATTTAGGGATACGGCTATTAGTCCTGATGGAAAGAAAGTAGCCTATGTTAAACAAACCGCGGACTGGGATGGTAACGGTTATCCGCAGCATGTTTGGGTTTATGATAGGCAAAAAGAAACGCATTACCCTGTATCTGCTGGTAATATTGAGAGTATGCACCCAAGGTGGTCACCGAATTCTCAGCAGCTTGCTTATTTAATTTTTGTTGGAGATGGGGATAAAAAAAGAAAACAAATTTTTCTACACTCGAGTGATCAGGTTGACCGTATCCAAGTTACATATTCAGAAACTAATGTTGATAGTTTTAAATGGTCACCGGATGGAAAAGGAATCTTTTATCTTACACAGCGCGGGGAATCAGAGAAACAAAAGAAGCGTAAGGAAATGTATGGTGAATTTAGTTATGTAGATGAAGATTTTGAGTATAATATGCTGTATTATTTGGAAGTTGGAAATAGCCAAAATAGAGAGTGGAGCCATTATCCAAAGGATTTACGTGAAAAGAATGATGAAAAAGCAATAGCCTTAATAAGCGATTTAGATGTTCACATTCAGGGTTTTGATGTGTCTCCAGATGGAAAAAGAGTGGTATTTTTGGGAACACCAACCCCACGTATAATAGATCATCTTGAACAGACCTTGTATATGTTAGATGTGCAAACGAAAGTGATCACCACATTAGATGTATCATCACTACTTACTGAAAATGTGTTATTTTCACCTGATGGTTCTAAAATTTGTTATACACGTTATTTAGAGGAAAAAGCCTTTTTTAACAATATGATTCTAGAAACTTATCATCTGGAAAGCAAAGAAACGACTCGTCTTGCTAAGAAGATTGATGAGAATATTTTCCCTATTATGTGGACAAATCGTGGTATTCTAATTTCTTGGCAAGCCAAGACAAATATTTTAGCAGGTCTTGTTTCAGAAGATGATGAGTTACATTATCTAGTTGACAAGGAAGACATAGTTGCGACAAGTCCAACGATCACAACGAATGGGGAAGTTTTTGTTTGCGTAAAAGCGACATCGGAACAAGCAGCCGAAGTTTATGTGAATGATCAGAAAATAACAGATCAATATAAGTTATATGAAGGAAAATTGAAAAGTAAGAAAGAAGTAATTAGCTGGAAAACGAAAGACGGGTTAGAAATTGAAGGAATTCTCTCACTACCTGTCGATTATGATCCTTCTAAATCTTATCCACTGGTCGTTGCTGTCCACGGTGGGCCGACTGGGACATCCTTTGCCACACCGACTACAAACAAATATCAGCCGATAGAATCATTTGTGGAAAAAGGATTCTTAGTGCTCGAGCCTAATTACCGAGGCAGTGCTGGATATGGTGAAACGTTCCGAAAAGCCAACATTCGAAAACTCGGGCTTGGAGACTATGAAGATGTAATATCTGGAGTTGACTACCTAATTGAAACAAGAGGAGTGGACCCTGAGAAAGTTGGTATTTTAGGATGGAGCCAAGGGGGATACATATCTGCATTCTGTGCCACATATAGCAATCGTTTTAAGGCAATATCTGTAGGTGCAGGTATTTCCAACTGGATGACTTACTATGTCAATACGGATATTACACACTTTACGCGTTTTTATTTAGGATCGGATCCGTGGAAGGATGAAGCCATTTATCGCGAAACATCACCGATGACGTATATCAATAATGCCTCCACACCGACATTAATTCAGCATGGAGAAGTGGACCCGCGCGTTCCTGTTCCCAATGCTTATGAACTTTACCGAGGTTTAAAAGACGTGGGTGTTGATACAAAGTTAGTCATATATAAAGGCATGCAGCACGGATCGACGAAGCCAGGAATAAATCGAGCGATTCTCAAGCAGAATTTAGATTGGTTCTCTTATTATATTTTGGGAGAACCGCTGGATGAAGAACGGGTATATTAACAAAGGATCTTTAAGTAAACTTTGAATTAATGCTGAAAAGATTCTACGAAGTAAAATAGACTCCATAACTTCTATAATGGAACACAACAATCTATGCAATCAAATACGGTAGAACATTATTAATGCATGAATGGGAGGAGATTTTTGGGCTGGGATGTTGCAACTAAGTTAGATATGAATTCTTTTAAGTCAAAATTATTCTTTTCCAAGTTCATTATAAAGCTGTACATTATTATGTTAAAAGAGCATCGATTTCGATGCTCTTTTTTAGGATTGAAAAAAATTACTCTCTTTTATATATATGGTTATGCCCACCTAAGCTCCTTATTTTAGAAATATGTTCAAATTTATCTCAGTTTTCCGAACCTCTATATCGTCTGAAAAATTCAAATCAGAAACTATAAAATTGCAGCTGTGATTATTGTAATCCTTTATTGAAATTAAAAGGGATTTCCTTGCCATCAAATATTCACAATTTATATACAACATGGTGACTGAAACCATATATGAAATATGAGGAACTATATCTATAGAACTTATTAAAAGGAATATTGGCAAATGGACAACGAAAATTAAAAATAAGTTATTTTTATATGAAACATAAGGTATTAAAGCCAGTTTGTAAAAACCACGATTACAAGCATTTTATAACTTTTTAGAACTGCTGCAATTAATCCCCCTATACCCAAACTGCCTTTATTTTCTTGCTCATTTTCTTTGCACTTTTTATTTGTTCATAGTAAAGTTTATAGTGTTGAAATTTTACTATTGATTCTTTAAAGTGTGCTATAAGTGTTAAATGATACAGGAGCATTTTACTTTTTTATTTTGGGATGAGAGTTTGATTGGGTATCCCATAATGAGAGGATTGGAATTTGAATATGAAAGATAATTTTTGGCGTGATTTACCACGACCATTTTTTATACTTGCACCAATGGAAGATGTAACAGATGTTGTTTTTCGTCATGTCGTGAGTAAAGCAGCTAGACCTGATGTGTTTTTCACAGAGTTTACAAACACGGTGAGTTTTTGTCATCCAGAGGGAAAACAGAGTGTGCGTGGGCGATTGACTTTTACAGAAGATGAACAACCAATGGTGGCACATATATGGGGAGATCAGCCCGAATATTTTCGGCAAACGAGTATTGGTGTGGCGAAACTTGGGTTTCGAGGTGTGGATATCAATATGGGCTGTCCTGTGCATAATGTGGCTGCTAAGGGTAAGGGAAGCGGTCTTATCCTCCGTCCAGAAGTGGCTGCCGATATCATACAAGCAGCAAAAGCGGGGGGATTGCCTGTAAGTGTGAAGACAAGGCTTGGTTATACGTATATAGATGAATGGCGGGATTGGTTAACACATATATTGAAACAAGATATCGCTAACCTATCTATTCATCTGCGTACAAGAAAGGAAATGAGCAAAGTAGATGCTCATTGGGAGCTGATTCCGGAGATTAAAAAACTTCGTGATGAGGTAGCACCAGATACTCTTTTGACCATCAATGGGGATATTCCTGACCGTCAAACTGGCTTGAAGCTCGTTGAGGAATATGGCGTTGATGGGATTATGATTGGGCGTGGTATTTTTGCAAATCCATTTGCCTTTGAAAAAGAGCCGAAAGAACATAGCAGTGAGGAATTGCTGGATCTCTTAAGATTGCAGCTTGATCTTCATGATAAATATTCAAAAGAATTTGAGCCGCGTCCATTCAAACACCTTCTCCGCTTCTTTAAGATATATGTCAAAGGGTTTCGAGGAGCAAGTGAATTAAGGAATGAATTGATGAGCACCAAATCAACAGATGAAGTGCGTGAAAGGCTTGATAATTTTATGAAAGAATGCTGATGGAAAAAGGGACAAGTCTATTGTCCCATAGCATGTAATTCTTTTACTAATAAAAAGAACCATATATATGAATCCATATATCTAACCAGGAACGAAACTAATAAGTTCCTGGTTAATTATTATGTCCAAATCCAATTTGTTAGTTTTTCGTTGATCTTATGCTAATGATTATTACTTGTTTTAAAAAGTTTTATCTATCTAAGTCCCATAAGGATCTTCCATTTTGATTAATGACTGACTGTCTAAAAAACTCATCACCCTATTTCCTTCCATCACTTACTTTAATAAAATCTCCATTGTCGGTTTCATCTGAATGCAGATCTGGGGCAATTGATTTTACCTTCAGGCTACTCTTTACCCCCTAATAAAGCAGTTATATGTAGAATTGGAATGAATCTTTCCATTTTAAAATACAATGGGCACATGTAGTCTTGACAGGAAATAATACGGCACCATATAATTAGGTTACTTATTAATTGGGGTGAACAGAATCGTTGAATACAAATGTAAAATCAAATGAATCGTTGAGCTTATCTTTTTGGGATAGTCATTTTGATATATTAATTCAATTATTAGGATTGGCACGTGAGTTGGAACATGAGCTGACTTCCAAGTTATCGTATTTCGAATTGTCTAATGGAAAGTTAAAAGTTCTATTCTCTATACTAAACCATGAACGTCCTCTTAATCCTTCCGAGTTAGCTGAGGATATTGGAGTAACTCGCTCCACTATGACGGGGTTACTTGATGGTCTGGAAAAGGACGGATTCATTAGAAGAAGTACTCTCGATGATCGGAGAAAAACAGCCATTTATTTAACTGAAAAAGGAAATAATGTTTTGGATACATTAATTCCCCTATATAGGAAACATGTTACGAAAATACTCTCTAAAACAACGGAAGAAGAGCAACAGCTTTTAGTGAATCTGTTAGGGAAAATCAAAGATGGCTTGCAAGAAGTAAAGGAACAAAATAATTTTCCTGGATGAAATGCGGTATGCATGAAAAAAGTTTCATGCGTCCGTATACTTAGGTAGTTTGGCTCCTTATTAATTGATTGGTGTTGTTATATTATTTTCAGCAAGATTATTGTATAGGATATTGCTGTAATGCTAGAACATGTTTTTTTACTTATATAGTTAGGTGCCGTATTATCTCCGGGATGAATTGCAACTAATTTAACTCTGTTTGGAGGTTAGTTATGAAGGCCTATGAAATTATGAATCAACAAGTCTATAAGGTAAAGGAAAATGACACTGTCCGGTCTGTTATTGAGAAGTTTATTTCACATCGTATCAGCGGGCTTCCGATTGTAAATGATAGAAACGAAATCATAGCATATATGAGTGACGGCGATATTTTACGATATATTGGCAAACATGAGGATATCATTTTCAATGCAGCTTCCTTAAATTTTTTTATCCAACGGGATGTGGAGGAATTTGAGCAGAGAACACAAAGATTGCTAAGATTGAACGTTCTTGAAATTGCTAAAAGAAAAGTTATCAAGGTTTCATGGAATGAAGAAATAGAAAATATCGCAGCCATCTTAGGAAAAAAACAAATAAAAAAACTGCCAGTAGAACGAAACGGAGTGTTAGTTGGAATCATTAGCCGTGGAGACGTGATTCGGCATTCATTTAAATCCATAATATAACATCATATTTTTTGGGATAAGGGGACAGGTACCATTTCCCACAAGTTGTTTAGACAATATGAAGATGTCCATAGAACCGTTATTTGAAAATAGATTAATCAAATGACGGTTCTCTGTCTGATTATATATCCTTTTTTTAGTTGCTATGCAACAAAAGCATTCGTTAGCAAAAATATTCAAAATGTAGGGGTTATGCCTAATAATAAAGAAAATCTAATAGTTTAAGCTATTTATAATTCCTTCTTGGCTATTTCTGCCTCTTACATAGCATAATGTGGGGACAAATGCTTCATTATCGCCTTAAAGAGGCTGGGACAAAACCCTCCTCTGAA
>NZ_PIQO01000044.1 GCF_002844575.1 Heyndrickxia camelliae | reverse complement strand
CCTTGAATAAGTTGAAATCAGATATTATTTTCCCTGGTCAAAGACTACGGGTGAAATAGAATATTTTGATTGTCACTACACAATATATTATTCATCCCAGATTAAAACTGCCATTGGGGTTTTTTAATGGAAAAAGGAGCGTGATTAGTGCTCCTCTTTTTCAGTAATTTCTCGTTTCGAAAGAAATAAATATTAGAAAAAACAAAAAAATATTTAAAACAAGTAATTTTTTTTTACAAAATTTATCTATTTAGTTTATAGTTATGTTATATATAAATATATAGATTTTTATTTATAGATGTACCGATACATAGTTTTAATAATAATAGCCTTATAAACTAGTAGGGATGTTTTAAAATGACTAGCGAGTTAGAAATTGTTGGATATCACGGAACCTTCGAGGAGCACGTACAAAATATCCTTAATGATGGTTTTCAACCAGAATTTCGTCCAAATCATTGGCTTGGACAAGGTACATATTTTTATACGGAAAAAAAATTAGCTCATTGGTTTATTAATCGAAATTCCGAGACAGATCCCAAAAAAAAAGGAAAAGGTAACATATTAGTTATCATAAAAGCTTTAATTAATGAAAAAAAAGAAAAAGTGTTGAATTTAGACAATCCTGAAGAAATTGATATTTTCTTTAGCCGTATTAATGATTTGTATGACGAACTAAAGCATGTTCAATTTACAGAAGATGAGCACATAAATATGTGTACAGTAATTGATATACTTGCTGAGGTTTATGGATGGAATGTAATAATTAAAACGTTTGAACCTCAATTTAAGCCTAGTTATGGAGCAGTTAATACTCATTGGTTTGATAAAAATGTTTTTCCACTTAACATTAGGTATAAAGAAACTCAGATATGTATACGAAATAATAATTGTGTTAAAACTATGGAAGTTGAATATCCTAATGATAAGTATAGATATCCTGCAAACATAAGGTTTAGTTAGGGAGTGAATTATAATGAAAAGAGACCTACAAACAATTATTAAAGAAGCTGCTGCAAGATACGGATTAGAATATAATGAAGCACAAACTCAACCAAGTATCCTTCGTTCAAATGGAACTGTAGAGGTAATCCCAAAAAACAGGTTTCAAGAAGCTTTAGGAATTGTTGTCTCAAATGAGAAGTGGACAAAAATACCTGAAGTTGATAGTATGACCTGGGAAAACAAAAGTTCAGTTAGATATGTACTAATGGGTGATTTAACAAAAGACATGCTTATTTTTAATGATACTGATTCAAAAATTGTTGCATAAATATGAGGTGCAGTAAGATGGTACAAGGAATTATGTCATTTGAAGGATTTCAAATAGACAATATGAGTTATGAAAAAAGTAGCGGTAATATGAATCATGACTATACAAAACTCTCACCTGAATTTTTTATTAAATTAGCAGAGAAAGAAAATGATAGTTCAAAATTTAATATTATCATGGGAGTTAGAATAATTGACGAGGATGGAGATAATAGCCTTCCGTTTAATGCAGAGGTAGTAGTAAGAGGGTTTTATACATTAAAAGTTGAGGATGCGGAACAACACGAAATAGATGATATTTCTACATTTAAGCTAGTAAACGGTTGTGCAATATTATTTCCTTACGTAAGGTCTGCTTTAACTGATATTACAAGTAAAAGTAGACATAACCCCTTGATATTACCGACTATTAATTTTACTAGATTTATTGAAAACCGAGAACTTGATAGTATGATACTAGATAGTAGTTATTACGAAGATTTTAATAAAGATTATAATTAATAATTTACATATCTAAAGCCCTTCTCTTAATGGAGAGGGGCATAATTTTTTATGTCTTACACTTATTAGTTCAGGTTTAAATGATTTGAGGTTCATTTTTCTCATCTAATATCCAATCTATTAAACGGTCTCGATCAATTAAAAACACTTCATTGGAGAATCCCAATTTCTTAGCCGGTTCAGTAAAGTAGTTATTTGTAATCACCCAACACTCATCAGCACCATAATGATTTTTAGCTGAAACAATTTCCTGAACAGCTTTTACACCCACTTTATTTTTATACCGTTTTGCTTGTACAACAATAGTCTTTTCTGGAGTTGAAAGAATAAGGTCAGCGCCGTAATCACCCGTTGCTTTTGTCAGGCTAACATTGAAACCTCTCGTCTGTAATAAGGTTTTTAGAAACTCTTCAAACATCTCACCAGACATATTATCAACTTCAAAAATACCTGATTTTCTTAGTTTAAGTTCCCTTTCCTGTTTAAGTCTCTGCTCAAGTTTCTGCTCCTTTTTCATTTTGAATTCGTGGGTATAGATTATAATTAGTCCAATAATTGCTACAAAAAGTATTGTCATATCTATATTCATATTCATTTAATAAAATCTCTCCTAAACCACTGTCTATAAAAATAATACCTATTCATTAAAGATAGGAGCACTATTTATAAGAAGCATCATCATAATAATCTAATCCTTTAACTTTTTTTATTTCTTCTTCTATCATTTTTAATTTCTTTTGTAGCTCATCAATGTCATCCTTAGGATGTAGTGTTTTAAAGAAAAACTTTTTGGTGAAGTCTGGCATAATAAGACTTATAATCTGACATGAAAAAAGAAGTATGCCAAGTTTAATAAGTAAAAATAAGTCATTTTTTAATTCAAACAAATAATAAGCGATAATAGTAAAAATAACTGAGTTTATTAGTAATGAGATATAAGTAATTTTTTTCTCACGCTTCGTATAAAATAAATACATTTAATCACCTTTCACTTTTTCTATATCCGGCTTTTATGGCATCATCTTCTGTACAAAACATTTCTTCCGCATTTGTCTTATCATAAAATTGTCCACCTGGTACATGATAGATTTTTTCTCCATTATATGTAGTTAAATTCCCTTTTATTTTCGGGTTTTTACATTTTTCTTGGGTATTTTCACTCGATGAACTTTGATTAGAACATCCGTTTAACAACAATATAAACAACAAAGGCAACAATAATAATTTTTTCATTTCTTCCCCTCCCTATGGTTATACTAAATATCAATTCAATAAAATAGGATTATTTTCCTTTATTTTTGATGAATTTATCCATATAGGAAGAAAGATACAAACCTCATATAAATAGTAATAGTTATTGTCGAAAGGAGATGTGTCTATGAATACCAAAGCTCAGATCATTAGATATGGGAATTTTTTATATACCTATTCTTTATCATCGTCAATAACTCAATCACATTTTCGTACACGTCATCATTTCTATGTTCATAGCAATCCTTAATAAATTCTTTTACAAATGACCTCATTGGTTCTTTTAATTCTTTCACCATCTCTTCAATTGTCATTTTCTCAATCCTTTATTTATAAATAGCAAAAACCCTTCTCATTCGTCGAGAGGGGCTTTTTCATATTCCAAAAGTTTTTCAATTAATACACCTATTGGTAAATCAAGAGCAGAAGCCATTTTTAAAAGTGTACCTAATTTCATGTTTTCAATTGGAGTATTTTTTTGGACTAAATTTGAAAATACCGATTCCCTTATACCACTTTTCTTTGATAAAGAATAGCGAGTTATACCGTATTCCTTACAAAGTAAATCTATAGCGTGCATATTATCACTTCTTCCTTCTATCCCAATATTTTTTTCTTATCCAGACTATACAGAGAATGCCCACAACAATAATTAAGGATACATTTACTACGTTTTCAATCATATAAATTATGGTATACTGTTATGGAGAAGTAGGGGATTAACCCCCACGTCTCATTTTCTGATTTTCTAGTCGTAATTTCTCGGCTTCTTGTTTCGATTTCGTTCCGTCGTGCCAGACTTTTCGAATCGTTGCTATGCCGGTTATTACGGCTATTATTTTTAACAGTAGTACCATTTGTCCACCTCCTTTCTATATTTATATTATACTACACTATAATGTAGTAGTCAACTATTTTATACCAATTAATCTATTTGTTGGTATATTTTTTTACTTGAATAAGGAACAAATGTTCGTATATAATAAGAACGATAGTTCGTATTTTGAGGAGGTCTAATCGATGAAAAGTTTATTAATGAGGGCTGTAGAATATGACGAAAAGCTTGAAATGATTTATCAATCCAATAAAGGAGAGATAACCCAACGCATTGTTAAAGTTGAAAAAGTTGGAGAGGATTATTTGCGTGCCTATTGCTTCACAAGAAACCAGGTTCGTACTTTCAACATAAGTAACATTTTATCGATTGGACCTCTTAGAAAACATAGAAGGGGTGCATAGGGTGGATATTAAAGATCGTGGAATAAAAAAGTGGCAAGGATTCTTCATGCCTGAACATGTAGAAGGCTTAAAGCAAATGTGGATTGATGAAAAGAAAATTCAGATGCCAATATTAGACGATTATCAAATTCAGGAATTTGAGGAACGAATACATTTTGCTAAAGAAAATAAAATTCCAATTGAGTTTACCGTGTATGACAATGGATTTGTTGAGAAGATAACTGGTATTGTTCATTCTGTGGACCAAATAAAGCAAAGAATAAAGCTTATTTTGGATTTTAATGAAGTTGAATATATTTTGTTCAGCGAGATAATGAACGTCCGAATAAACAATTAAAACCGCCCATTTATGGACGGTTTATTTAAATAACTTATTAAGCATTTTCCCCGTGGCTTTCCCAGCTGCTTTTCTTGCGATTCTTTTCCCTACAGTGCCTTTTTGAACTGCGTTTACATCTCCTAATATTTTGGCTGTTCCATATAAGGCTTTTCGTATTTTGTTAATGCTGCTCATGGTATCATCCTCCTTTATTTTAATTCTACGCCTAAAAGATATCGAGGTTTCATCCTTCTTCCACTTTATCATAAAGATCATCAACTTGAACCCCTAATAGTTCCGCTAACTGAAATGCCTTTTCTAAAGATGGGATGCTTTTACCTGTACTCCAATTAGAAAGTGTATTTGCTGATACTCCAAGTACCTTTTGCAAATATTCTCTCTTATATTTGGATTGTTTTATTAACGGACCAATATTACTTTTTAACATATTTATCACCTATTATTATATTTCTCTAAAGGAATTGATATCCCTTTCAAAAAAATACTTACAAAAAAATACAACTAATTTTGTGAAAGACATGCAAGTTTAAGTTCATTCGCCCATACACTGTATTAACGCGATAGCTAAACAGTAGAAAAACAGTACCTATATGAATTCTGCTAGTTACCTACTTCTTTTCATAAACAGATTCATCTGAGTATCACTAATGCATTTGTACAAAGATAAACGCTTGTATATCAACAAAAAGAGAATCTGTTAAACAGGAGAAGGAGGTGATATTGATGATGAATTACGACACTATGCATGAATCCATTAAAGAAAATGTTGGTTTAGATGTCCCTTTTAAGAAGTTGAAATTTATTTACGAAAACGCAGAATGGAGGCAAGTGAAGCCACAATATGACTTATTAAATAATTTTCATGAGATTGATAGTGTTTGTTCTAATGGAAATTTTCTACAAAGTGCTGATTGTGTTGCGGATTATTCCATATGGACCGGAATGAAACAATTTAAACCTACTGAAGACCTTTACCAATTCATTCATTATCATGCTGCTACTTTAAAAACACAGGTAGACCGCGATATTATCAAACCTCTTAATCATGTATTTTCGATTATGGAAACACATATGACAGGACCTATGTCGGATTTTATTTTAAACTGTATTGAATTTATAGGATGTATCTTAGGTTTAGGTTAAGGAGGATAATTAAATGTTTTCTAACAACAAAATAGAGGTCATTTCATTCAAGGATTTTATGAGCCGGCCAGCCCATCCCATTGAAAGAAATACACCTCTACAAACAAGTATATACTCATTTTTTCCACCTATTACATTAAAAGCTCTTTTTCCATTACACGACCCAACCTTTTCACTTTTCATCTTGGCATGTGGAACTGTTATTGTTTTTGCAATAACAGAAAAAATATTTGCGGTCAATGGGTTAAACGGAATTGCTAGCAGCATATCAAGTTTCTTAAAATTCGCTTTCCCTATTGGATCCTTTGGAATAATCTTCTGGTTCTTATTTCATATTTAAGGGGATGAAAATAATGAGTGTTTTAGAGGTGGTAGCAAAGTTACATGAGAAAGCTCAACTTAAAAAAGCTTTTAAGAATGCTGGATTAATAAACAAATATAAAAGCGGAGATAAAGAAATCCTGATTTATCCTAAAATCCACAGTGTTCAATTTGATAAAAAAGATAAAAAGACTATCTATACTTTTTCACTTTTAAATGGAATGGATCCTAAGGAAGTGAAGAAAAAAGAATATGTTTTTCAACAGCATTTTGGAAAAAACATTGAAATGGAAGGAGATTTGAAAAAGTTTGTTTTAAAGGTCTACCAGAAGTCTATGCCAAAGGAATTAACCTATAAATTTAGCGAAATACAGCCTATTGTAGCACACTTTAAACTTGGAATAATTGCTGGTATGAACAGGAATGGGCAATATGTCGCTTTTGATTTATTAAAGCATCCTCATATTTTAATTGCTGGAGAAACAGGTTCCGGTAAGTCCACACAGTTGCGTTCTATCATTACAACCCTTATAAAAACGAAACGTCCAGAGGAGATGGAATTGTATTTGGCGGATTGTAAAAAATCAGAGTTTCATATTTTCCGTAAAGTAGAGCATGTTCAATGTGCGTTGAGTCAACCCAGGGACATTAGGAAGATGCTGCAGCACATTAAAAAGGAATTAGATGAACGAAGCGACTTGACTGAAACGTTTGAAGTAAGTCATGTTGATGATCTTCCGCAAGAACATAAACGTCCTTATATTGTGGTTTGCATTGATGAGTTTGTAATGTTGCGTAAAGATGAAACAATTATGGATATTCTTACTGAGATTGTAGCCATTGGAAGGACTCTTGGAGTATTCGCCATCCTCTCTATGCAGCGTCCAAATGCTCAAGTCTTGGATACTACTGTCCGCGCCAATCTAACAGTTAGCATGGGTTTTAAATTAAGAGATAAAGTTGAATCACGTATCGTAAATACTCCCAATGCTGAAAAAATCGAAGTCAGTGGACGGTTTATTATGAACAGTGACAAATTATTTGAATTGCAAGCTCCTTATCTCGATATTGAAAAAGCAAAAATATTATTAAATCCATTCTATGTTTCTAAAAAAGAAGTTAAGGAAGTTATGGATGAGCAACCACAATTATCAGAAAAGGATGTGTTTAATGATGTTAACGAATAGGGATAAAGCCATTATTAAAGACCTCAATAAATTCCGTGTAATGGATCGTGACTCGATAGCAGAATTACATTTCTCTAATTTAAAAAATCCCCAATTAGCTGCTAATAATGTTTTGCTTAGGTTATTTCGTGATGGTCAAATTCAAAGATCAGTATCGTTTTTTCCATATGTATATTTTGGCCCAGAAGTACAAATTAAGAAAAACTCACAGAAAATATCCCATTTTTTAGCCATTCTCGATGTTTATAAAGAACTTCGTAAATTAGGAAGTTTAGAATCCTTTTTAGTCGAGCCAAAGTATGGGAATAAATCAGAATACGCAGAACCAGATATTTATTGTTTTTTCCGCAAAACTCCATTCTTTATCGAAGTTCAAAGAACGATATATTCGGAAAAACAAATGAATGATAAATTAGATCGTTATGCTGAATTATTTAAAAGTGATATATTGGCAGATAAAAATACTCGCCTCATCATTCTTAGTGAACAACGTTATCCACTTGATGATAATAACTATCCATTTAAAATATTCCAGGCAGAATCATTCACAAAATTTATTGGGAGTTTAAAAGGTAGTACAGTAATACCAGAAATAAAACAACAGAGTATTAAAAGAGTGGTTAATTCATAAAGTCATGGTCAAAGAAAAGCTTGTCCATTAAATTGTTTACAATCCCATTAAAGTACCCATAAATATTCTTAATTCTTTTTCCTGCTTTAATCTTCATAACAAATTCCTTAAATGCTCTTTCACCAATTGCAATTAATTGTTTATCTGTAAACGCTCTGCTACCATCCACATGATTAACGATAGCGTTGTTTTGCTTTACCACTTTCCAAAATTCTTGTATAATTTCCGCCTTTTGATAATAGTAATTTACTAGTTTACTAAATTGTTCTGGAACCCAATAAGCTACAAAATTTGATTGTGAAAATGACACGCTCTTACGTTTATTTATAATTATTTGTTTTAAAGAAATAGAAGTGGTTTTAATGGTCGGACACTTCTTGGACTTTTTAGGTGGTGTCTTGTCGGACACATCATTTTTAGCAGGAATGATTTGTATAGCATTAGCTGTTTGCAGCATATCTTTTTTACGCTTCATTGGTACTTGACGGATCATTCCTAAGTCTTCTAATTTTTTCATTAAACGTTGAACAGTTTTATAGGAGAATTCAAGTTTTTCTGCAATAGTGTTTTTAGACATATAGCTCACACCGATTTGTTTGCAGCTATGCCGTTTTAAAAGTTCCAGTAATGCAATTAGTCTAGCTTGTACATCAGAACGTGATACAGATGATTTAATGATATCTCTGTATGTTCGAATTGTTTTGTTCATATCCTCGATATTTTCAAATGTAGAAAGATTGTGGAAGGCATCTACACTTGCAATTACATTGATTTTCTTTTTCATAGTTCACTGTCTCCCTTAATGGAAACAAAAAAGCAACGGCCTGTTTTAAGCAAACCGTTGCAAATAAACCTGTGATGTAATAAACTACACCTAAGGGTACAGCAAGTGTTTGCCTGGTCTAGTCAGGCGGACGGTATAAGAGTGCTACCAACACTACTTATACACGCTGTGCTTTTTTGTTTTATATTTTTTGGGTGGCAAAAATAAAAATTCCACCTATTTGCCACCATTGAGCAAATTTCACCTAGTTATTTTAAGTTTTAATTAATGTTATAAAGTTTTGGTGTTTCAAAAAGATACCTGTTATAAATATTGCTTTTAGTTTTAATAAGTTGTATTTGGTTTAACGTAGTTTATTAAAATCAACAAACGGCGCATGTTGAAGCAGTAGCCTTATTAACCTTGAAATTGTCTAACTAAAATAATCATCTCGCAGTTAAAATAAACATTTCCGATTCAGATCCGGTTTTCGTGAAAATAAACATATCCGATTTCCGGGTCTTTTTCATGCTCATCCCTTGTCCAGTCTGGGATTTCCCGTGTTTCCCTCACTCAACATTCTCGGAGAACTTTATTTTAAAACAGAAAAAAAGGTGAAAAATCAGGTGGAAATGAGGTTGAAAAACGTGCATTTTTGAACCTGAAAAGTGAAAAATGAGGGCTCGGTCGGCAATCTTTATTTTAACTCGGACGGTGGAATGCAGGTTGGCGGTGGGGGATTTCGGAGGAGTTTATTTTGGTTGTACAGAAATAATAAGCTTTTGAAAAACAAGGTATGTCGGCATTGCCCAAATTTTGACCACATACCTTGCTAAGTTATTATTTTGATATGAATTTTTCAAATAACTCTGCTGACTTTTCCTTCATATTTTCGGTTACGTGAGCATATACATCACCAGTTGTTTTTATACTACTATGGCCAAGCCTTACTTGTACTTCTTTTAATGTCATTCCGGCTTCTAAACACATTGTTGCGTGAGTGTGACGTAAATCATGAAATCGAATTTTAGGTACATTGGCGGTTTTAATAGCTTGATTAAACATTGTAGTAAGTGTGCGAGGAAGAATAGGTTTGCCTGTTTCAGTTGTAAAAATTAAATCGTGATCAACAAAGGATTGACCCGAATGCTATTTTAGTTGACAATCAAACTTATTTTTACCGATTTGCTCAACCAGAGAAACTAAGGATTGATTAACTCTGAGAATTTTATACGGTCAAGTAGGTAACTCTTTAGAACTTTATGCTTTTTTGTGGATAGGTGTACAAGAACTAATTGATATGAATCAAGACTAATTTTAAAGCTTGATAATCTTGAATTAGAGCTGGACCAATATTAAACAAAAATTAGGGGCAGCATAATATGCAAGTGAAAATAGAAAATGAGAGACTAGGGCAGGCTATCAACCTGCTTTTTAATTTGACTTAAAAGGGAAAGCAGTCATGTCTCCGAATACATTACTGCTTCTTTACCTTGCTATTCCTTATCGTAATTATGTAAATGGATATGATGCTGATTACACATGTGTAATTTTAAGCTTAAACAACAGTGGAGCAACGTTTAATTTATCAGGGTATGTGAAAGTTACAAAAGATCAATACACCTCTGCTGCAAGAGACATAAACCAATTAAAATCACTTATACTATAAGAAGTACTAAATAAATTACAAGAAGAACAGGTTGTATAAAGTTAAAATGTGTTAAATTAAAAATATGAAAAAATTAACTATATTATTTATTATTTGCATGTTATCTATCAGTAGTGTTGGCTGTTCATTGGCTGTTTCTGCGGATAAAAAAGGAAAAACGCGTCCAGAGGTAATTGCTCATCGTGGTGCAGATGACAGAGCGCCAGAAGAAACGATGCCAGCATTTAAGTTGGCAGTAGAAGATAAAGTTGACTATTTGGAAATGGATTTACGACAAACGAAGGATAATAAGCTGGTATTAATGCATGATTCAACCTTGAATCGGACGACAAACGGAAAGGGGGATGTAAGTCGTTATACCTTAAAGCAACTTAAAAAGTTGGATGCTGGCAGTTGGTTTAGTAAAAAATATAAGAATGAACGTATCATAACTCTTGAGGAACTTATCAATAGATATGGTTCAAAGACCAAGTATTTTATTGAAACCAGACTTGTCGATAATAAACTCAAAATGGAAGAACCTTTAATTAAATTGTTATATAAAAAAGGGCTTATTAAAAAAAAGAAAGTTGTGATTGAATCATTTTCTGCAATGAGTCTTCAAGAGATACACAAATTAAATAAATCGGTTCCTCTTGTTCAATTAACTCTTTTTAAAAGTAAAAAGGATTTTACCAACAAGAATATTAAAGAGTGGAAAAAGTATGCAGTGGGCATTGGGTTAGATTCCTCTTTGATTGATAAACAATTAATTAAGAAACTGCATCAAAACAATCTTAAAGTATATGTGTTTTTCTTTAATGCTAAAAATGAGAAGTCAGAACAAAAACGCGTCATAAATGTTGGCGCAGATGGTGTTTTTACCAATCATATAAATTACACAAAATCTTTAATGAAATCGTCTAAATAAATTAGGCGATTTTTATTTTTATTAGGGAGTGTTTAACATGACATTAGAAATTGTTAAATTGTATTTATTTGGGA
>NZ_PIQO01000043.1 GCF_002844575.1 Heyndrickxia camelliae | reverse complement strand
ATTATACATATAATAAAAAGTGAGTTTTATAATAAATACATAATACCTTTATAAAATGAATAGTGATAAAGTTGCCGATACTTATTTTTAGAAGACTATATTTTAAAATAAGTATCGGTTGATCATTTGAGCTAGAGTTTATTCGTATCAATTAAATACTTTTCTTTAAAAACAAAGTGTAAAAACATCAATCTAATGGCAAACTTATATTTTTTCTGTTCGTTTAATGTGCTTGGATTTTTAATAAATTCTTTAAATTCTTCTAGACTTAAGTTTCCAAATGCAGCCATTGTTTCATAGCTTATCCTTAAATTTCTGTGCATCGTATCGATAATATCCAACATTCTATCATCTTCATCAATATTATCTATATTTACCAAAAGAGAGCTAATTGCAATAGGGTGATATCCATTGTGATTGTAGATAATACTATCAATTAAATCCTCTGACATTTTGTATTTATTTTTTAATCGCTCAATGTTCTCAATTAATTCAATATCCTGCATAAAATTTATCCTTTCTTGAAAATTTTTCAAATAACACTATACACAAATGTGGAAATAATGTAAAATTATTCCTAAATATACATATATTTAGAAATAGTAACTTTTATTTTGTATGGTGATATGTCTATTTATTTAGTTTCAATTTCCTATATTTAACTATTAGTCTACTATTTATCAAATCTTATGTCTAATTTTTTAGTTGATAAGTATATCAAAATGCGATGATAAATTATTTATCATAAATAACAAACATTTTAAAGGAGATGTAAGAAATGAAGAAAGTTTTCAAAAAAATATCACTACTCTTTACTTTGGCATTAACACTGTCGATATTACCAGTAATGTCTCATGCTGCAGAGAATACTACAGATATTAGTGATATTCAAGATGGCATTCGTATACCTATTGTTAAACCCGATGTAGCAAATGATACTTTGAAACAGGGTGTGACAACACAAGCAGCGACTGCTAACAATGTAGGATATGTGGATGTTTGGATGAGTTACAATCCTAAAAGAATCAATTGGAAAGTGGTTGTTAATCCACCATATAGAGGGAATGGATTTGTAGGAGAATTAAGTGTTACACATCTATCTACAGGATTAAACAGTGGTAGATATAAAATTACTAAAATGAGTGGAAATTTAGTTCCACCAATTTTCAGGGGAAAATACGGAGCTAGGTTAGAAGGTGTCCTTACATATAATAGTGTAACTACGGGTGTTACAGTGTATTCTCCGTACTTGGTATATGAAAATAAATAGTATATTTTAAAAATGAAGAAGAAACCATATTTTATTATGTGGTTTCTTTAATTAAAGTTTTTCGCATATGCTTCATCATACACAGCTTCAACAAATGCGCCTTCACCATATACAACAGCAGGGTTACGTAATAATCCAACTTCACCAACATAAGGTACTTCCATGTTCTTTTCTTTATTGTAAACAGAGATCACTGCTTGGTCTGGACGAATACCAATATTTGATGGTACAATAATTTTGCCTTCGTTTCTGACAGAGCCGGGAAGTTTATATTCAGAACGGAGAGTTGCAAGAATCGCTTTTGGATCTTGCAATAAATATTTGTAGTGTCCTTTCACTGGTACTTGGCCTGTCAACCATTTACCTACCATTAGTGAAAGGGCATCAAATGCAGACGTTAATTATGATCGTATGTCTGCTGGTATCATGTGTACTATCACTAGCACACCCAATCTATGAGGAGTGTGTTCTCCATGTGACCATAGACCATTGTATTAGTAGCTGTTCTTTTACATGCACCAGCGGGAACTCAATAACCACAAAGCATGGCTTTGGAATGGAACACTTGTAATAGCCCAAAGCCTACTATTACAAGTCTACTTTTTCTTTACTTGTGCCAAAGAAACAGTAGCAAAAAGAAAGCACACCTTTATGTAGTACAATCAAGCTTGTATACGAATTTAATTAAGTTGAATAAATTTGCAAAAAACTAAACATTTCTCTTTACAATATAAAATTAAATTAATATAATAAAATAAACAGATGAGGTTAAGGTACTTAAATATAATTGTCCGTCTATATTTATATAAAAGGGGAGATGAAAATGTGAATGGCAAGTAAGAGATTAAAAGAGTTAGAGGAATTGGTGAAAAACATCAAGGAGGATTATTAAGAGTGAACAAGAAAGACTGAATTCTATGATGAAGACGTTGAACGTGGATCATTTACATAATGCAATTAATAAGACTAACCAAAATGTTGCTCGTCTACAAAGAAAAGATAAAAACTATACAAATGAATGGGAAATTGATAGGTCATTTGTGGATGAATTGGTATTACATTAAATGAAAACATGAATTCATGAGGAGGAGTAGAATTGTTTAAATTAAAACCACATAACTACAGTTGTGTAAAATGTGAAAGAAAGCAATATACGAATGAAAAATGCTATGGATGTGGTGGAAAAGTATTCGTTGAATTAAAGGGTGATAATAAAATTACTATTACATTATCGGATGAGGAATTAGATATCATTCAAAACTGGGGATTCATTGTGTCAACAGAAAGACCATTAGCTAAAAAAGAAGCAGACTTATATTATAAAATTACCAACGGTTAGTTTTAAATTAAATTAATCAAGTTAAAATCATAATTTTACTTGAAAAGGGGAGAAAAGAAAATGGTTACTGTAAATGAGAAAAAGGACTTTATAAGATATTTTTTAAATCATTATCAATTGAAAAGAAGAGAGTCTAAATGGATATTAGAATATATTATGAAACAAGATGATCTGATTGAGAAATTGCATTTTGTAGATGATATAGAAGGATGTCAACGTGCCATGCTTATGTCTTGTCATTGTGTTGATACTATTCCTTTTAAATTTTTTAAAAATAAATCAGAAACAATTGATGCAGAAAAAGCTTTCAATGATCTAAGATTATACAGAGATGAAGATTTTTACATAAAATTAAATTTTAATCGTAAGCATACAAATTCTAAGTATATTAGAATATTAGAAGAAAACCCATTTATGAAAGAGGAGGATGAAAGTCCAGATTCCGGAGCTGCTAAAGATTTTCTAGATTATTGTCTTGCTACATTTCAAAGGGAACAATTATTAAAACGTATCGATGAAGCAATAGATAACAAGAAAAAGAAATTATTTAATAAGTTAGTAAAAGAATTAAATGAACTACCTGTTCCGGTTAAGAAATTTAATACTGTTAAAGAAAAACAATTAAATTAATGAGAAGGTGTGAATATGAAAGAAATTGAAGTAACCTTAGATACAGATGAAATTGCTGATTTCTTATTTGAAGAACTTCCTAAACGAGGATTAGTACCAACTAGAGAGGAAACTGAAGAATTAGCCGACATTTTCTTTGAATATTTAATAAAAAAGCAAATTGTAGAAGAGGAATTATAAATAAAACAGAACTTTTGTATGGAGGATTCATATGTCAAAGGAATTTATTGATTTAAATGGAAGGAAAATTGCTAATTTACTTTTCCACATTGAACATAACGGGGAAATTATTGGAGATAAAAGAACTTTAGATAATGTGCAAGATAGTTTAAAAATTATGTTGAGAGATCATGAAGCATTATTAGGGAAGAAATTTAGATAAGGAGTTGGATGCATAATGTTAAAACTAAAGGCTGCAATGCAAGGGGAAGAATTGTATACAGAAGATGGTTTTGAAAAGCATATCATATGCGAAGGGGCAAGAGAACATGTTTTATCATTTAGCACAAACGGAATAAAATGTAGTGAAAAGAATTGTGTTGTGAATAGGGATAGGAGAATGCCAAGACATGACGAGGAAATTAATTTAAATAAGTTAAATTACAAACAGAAGAGGTTATTTATTCATGAAATTCTCTAATGATACTGTGAAGGTTTATAAAACTGCAGACGGAGAAATTAAAGGCATTGTTAAGTACAGGTTTAATGGATTTAGTTTTATGTATAAGATTATCTATGATAAAAATCATAACAAACTTGTTGAAGAAGTTTTATATTGTTAATTAAATTATGATCTAAGGAGGTATTTTAATGAAATTACCTAAAGAAACTAAAGAACAACTTAGAGACTTCGGGTATCTGTTACTAGGGTACATAACTGTTATTGTTTTATTGATTGTAAGTATATGTTTAGGGAAATTATGGAGTCCTTTAGAGATGTTATTTTATGTGATATTTGGATTCTTAGTTTGTTATCCACTTGGTAATAGCATTGCAAATTGGTTTAAAAGTATATTAAAAGACTAAAAACGTAGGAGGAAATATCATGGATGATGGGAAAGAATTGGATTATGAAGTGGTAATGGTAAAGAAAGATGGAACAAAAGAAGTTATTACAATGGGACATACGATTTCTAATATACAAAGTGTACCGGAAAACTTTAGATTACCTAGAACATATGTAATGAAAAATATCGAAGAGAATAAAGAATTATACCTAACATTTTTGAGTAGAGTCGGAGACAGTGTGTTGATTGAAGCTGAAAACATTACAAAAGGCTTATTTAACATTTCTCTTGAAAATGAGGATATTATTCTAACAGAAATATTGAATTAAAAGATTAGTTTTATTAGCAGTAGATGAAAAGGCTTTAAAACAGAAAAGCGTGAGAATATCACGCTTATTACTGACGCTTCTTTAATTGTAAATTGCCTTTATTAAACATAATAAGTCCATTAAATCGCTCATACAGGGCGTATAAAGGATATAGCAGACCAATAAATACAATACTGAGAGGTATTTTTTCAATAACAGGTATTATACCAGAAAGAAGAGATATTAATATCTCAGTTAAGTAAATAAATAAAGGAATTATTGCTATCAAACCAATTAATAGAATTGGTGTCACTTTTGTTTCTTTTAATTTGGCTTTGCAGTACGGGCACTTCATGGTAAAAGGTGATGAAAAATCCTCAAAGTCATCAAGCGTTATTGCTTTTTGACAATTTGGGCAAGGTACAGATGTTTTCATTATAACTCTCCTTAATAACAAAATTTCTTAAAGTATAACTAGAAACTACTTATATAATATATGGAAATTCGAGGAAAAGGGAAGTGAAAATATCAAAAATTACAAAATAAGTATAAATTTTTCATGGATAGATTCAAGTAAATTATCAATTTTAGTTTAACTTTAAAGGAGAGTGAAGTATTTGTGGGTTTCAGTTCATTCAGAAATCAAATGTAAAAAGTGTGGAACAAAACTGAAATGGACATATGAATGGCTTACTCGTTATTTCTATTGTTCAAAATGCAAAGAAGATAGAAATGAAGATGGGAGTTATAAAAAAAAATTACTATCAACCATTTAATTTATAGTCTTTAATAGAAAGAAATAGTAAAATAATTATGAGAATTATAGTAAGTATTTGGAGTTGATCTTATGTATGAAAAGATGTTGGAGCTATTAGAAGCGGGTGGGGAAACTAGGAATATTGAGTTTAAAAGAAGTTATGATTGGAAAGATCCTCAACACAAAGCAAAGATTGTTAAATGTATATTAGCAATGAGTAATACTAAAGACGGTGGATATCTAATAATAGGAATTGATGATGAAAACAGGGATTGGAAAAACTTACTGGTATGGAATATGAGCATTATGAAAAATTAAACTATGATCATATTGTAGTTGAAGTTAATAAATTCGCCGATCCACCGATTTCTTTTCAATTGCATCCAATTGAACAAGATGGTAAGTACTTCGTATTAATACGTGTTCCTGAGTTTGATGAGGTACCTATAGTATGCAAAAAGAGTGGTGAACAAGGTAAGGCGCAATATTTTCAAGATCAAAAACTAAACCTGAATCAGCTATTATCAGAAGTCAATCAGAAATGAGAGAGCTGATAGATATAGCAATAAACAAAGGGATTAAACAATTTTATATTCGAGTTAGAGATTCCGGCTTACAATTAGCAGATAGTGATGCCTCAAAAGAAAAATATTTAAATGAATTGGAGGGAATTGAAAATAATGATTTGATTAATCAAATCAAACAAAAAGGTTATTGGAAGATCATAATAAGACCAACTTCATATGAAGAAAATAGAATTGGCACATTGGTTAAATGTCAAAAGTTGTTGCAAGAAAATAAACTTAGTTTAAGAGGTTGGGATTTCCCTCATATAGCAGAGCTTGAAAATGGGAATCAATATGTTCAAGCAATTGAAAACTTTGGTCAATATAAAGAATTATTAAGACTTTATAAGAGTGGTCAATTTATATACTATAAATCTATGAGCGAAGAACACATGGAGGAACAATTTAGTAGAAGAGTAAATGGAAAGGGATTAGAAATAATAAGCACTCTTTATTTATATACTGAGATATTTGAATTTGCATCTAGGCTAGCGCAACATAAAAGTTTAGGAGAAGAAATAAATGTTAGTATAGAGTGCCACGATATTAAGGGAAGAAAACTATTCTTTTACGATGTAGCAAGACCTCTATTCCGAGATTATATTTCTAATATTGAAGAAACGTCACAATACGTAATTAATGTGGGGATTGATGAGTTAATATCAAATAGTAATACATTAGCAATTGAAGCATTAAATCAACTTTTCGAGAAATTTAATTGGGACACTACAGGAGTTCAAGGTGTATTTAAAGATGAACAGCAAAAATTTTTAAACGGAAGATACTTACCACTCTATTGGTCAATATCATTACATAAATTCTAAATAAAATGATCCTTTGATTAGAAAAGAGGTAAGGAATTGAATTTTAAACAGGAGTATATTTATGAGTGGAGTCAAGATGATTCATATGAAAAAGCTCAATTATTATGGTTATGG
The DNA here is from genome assembly GCF_002844575.1 of Heyndrickxia camelliae. Classification (GTDB taxonomy): domain Bacteria; phylum Bacillota; class Bacilli; order Bacillales; family Bacillaceae_C; genus Margalitia; species Margalitia camelliae. Next base: position 5,145 of record NZ_PIQO01000043.1, on the reverse strand, counting down.
TATGACTATCACACGGAAATGTATGATAGAGAGTTATGGAGTCAGTACCCTGCTCAAAATGATGAGACGATGGTAATGCTCTCAAGTCCAGGAAGGATTTTCGCTCATTTTATTTAATTCTTTATTAAACAAGTAGGGCAGGTTTTTGGAAGAAGGAATAAACAAAAAGAGGACTAAAATAATACCGAGAGAGTTATATGAAAACCCATTCTACTTTAGGATGGGTTATTTTCATATGTTTTGTTAATGTAGAAAAAATATATTCTAAAAATATTGAATTTTAGATTCGATATATTCAGAATATAAGTAAGTGGTAATTTAAGGAGAATGAGGTGTTGAATATGGAAGTTTTAAGGCTTACAAGTAGGAAGAGAGAAACTTACAAGATCCAGCTTGATTACTCGGTTTTATGGGAATGTGCTTTGGGGATAGCTGCAATTACCAATACCCCACTTATTAATACGGCAAGGCATAAAGAGTTCTTTACCAAATGATTTACTAAAACATTTAGATTATGTAGAAAGAAATAATACCTGGAAAGCATTGCTTCAACTGTTACATAAAGAGAAATTTTCTAACCTATCAGAGTTTACATCATACATACAAGATCTACCTGATAATGATTTGAAATTTGTTTGTTTACCTTATATTGGAATGGAGTTTCAAGTTATAAGACAAAAGGCTGCACTAGGTGAGGATTCAGCTATCGATGAAATGAAGATATTAACAAGCGGCAATCCTTTTTTTCCTCGGTATATTGAATTCATTAGTCATTCAAACACTGACAATCTGAAAAAACATCTGATTAGTGTCATGAGAGGATGGTATGAAGATGTTATACAGAAAGATTTGAAGAAACTTAATACAATCTTACGAACTGATTATGAAACAAAAAAAGAGATGTCAAAAAAAATGACTCCAGAGGAACTGGTTGAATGGGCAACAGGAGGTGTTACATATTTGCCAGAACCCACCATGAACAATGTTTTATTAATTCCACAGTATATTTATCGACCATGGAATATTGAAGCGGATATTGAGGGGACAAAAGTATTTTATTATCCCATAGCAAGTGAAAGTATATCTCCTGATGATAGATACGCACCCAACAACTTCCTTGTACTTAAATACAAGGCATTAGGCGATGAGGCTCGATTACGAATCGTCAAATTATTGTTCGAAGAAGATCGAACATTACAGGAGATTACGAACCAATTAGACATTGGCAAATCAACCATTCACCATCATCTTAAGATTCTTAGAGCAGCTAAATTAGTGGAAATCAACGAATCAAAGTATTCACTAAAAAATAAAGCAATTGAACTTATAGCAAAAGAATTAAGCCATTTCTTAAATAAGTGATAAAAAAGGGGTATGGGGATGGGGAATAACCTTTTAAAGAACAAATCATTTATATATTTGTGGGTTGGTAACGGCGTGTCTGAATTAGGAGGTGCTTTTGGTACCTTTTGCAACTCAATCCTCGTATATCAGCTGACGAATTCAACAATGGCATTGGGAAGCATGTGGTTATTATATTTTTTACCATCTCTTATCCTGCAATTGTTTATTGGTCCGTTTATTGATAAATGGAGTCGAAAGTGGATTATGATATTTTCTCAATGGGCTAGAGGATTAATTTTTCTGATACCACTTGTTGCATTAATGATGGGGAGACTTGAACCCTGGCACATATATGCAGTTCAAATAATAGTCGGGTTGATAACTCCCATCTATACACCTGCTAATCAAGCTATTACGCCGACTGTTGTTACAAAAGACCAATTAGGCTCTGCAAATGCTTATATTGATGGAACAGTCAGATTAATGACATTCCTTGCTCCAATTTTAGGTGGTTTTGTTATAGAGTACATGGGTGTTAAGCCTACATTAATATTTGTTAGTACGGTTCTCATTTTAAGTGGTTCTCTATTGCTAGTAATAAAAGAGAAAAAAACAACTTGGGATGTACGCAAGACTTGGCTGGAACAATTTGCAGAGGGTATATCCTATTTCTTCAAGCAACCAATTATTGTTTGGTTAGGCATCTTTTTGGCTTTTGTACAGTTTGGTGTGGGAGTAACAATGGTAATCACTCTTCCTTATATAACGGGAGAGTTATCAGGAAGCTATTCAGAATATGGCTATTTTATGGCAAGTTTTCCATTGGGGTATGTTATCGGTTCAATGTTGGTTGGGAAAGTAAAATATAATAGCCGTAGGGTCATTATGTTAGGAGCGTTAGTAATTGGTGGTCTAACATTTATCTCATTAGGCTTTAATTACAGTCTCATTTTTGCGATTTTCACTGAAATGATTGCTGGAATAGCGATGGCATTTTTCAGTGTGCAAAATATTACGATCTTTCAACAAGCAGTGCCAAACCACTTAATGGGTAAGGTTTCTTCAGTTCGACTCTTCATAATCAGAGGTGCTATGCCTTTAGGGGTATTCGTTGGTAGCTATTTAGGTGAGTTTTGGGGTATACGTCCAATGTACTTTTTGATTGGTGGTGTCATTTGTACCATCTCTCTATTGGGAATAATCCTACCATACTTTAAATTTATTGATTCATCCGATTTTGGTGAAAAAATTGCCTCTTAATTACTACACCTTCTTTAACTACCATGAAAATAAGTTTCTTCAAGAATAGAAAAATGACAATATTAAAGAAGACCCTACTCAATCGTTAAAAAAAAGAGGAGAGCGTTAATTAATAAGCCTATGGATTAGGGGTGACTGGATTAAGGTCAGTAACAGTATTGACACTTCCTACCCATTTTCATTCTCTGTGGTGAAGCGCCGATTTTTGCGCTTCATGGATGGCTAACGGGTGGTTTAGTTTAAGAAAAATTAATTAATTTTAAGACTGAGATCAAATTTAGTGACTCCATTAAAGGAAGCTATTGCGAAATAAAAAAGTAAAAGGGATGATACATATTAGTCATGACTAATATGTATCATCCCTTATTTTGTATGACTTTTTACGATTTAGGTCTTGATAATTAAAATTCCGATATCCACTCTGAATCATTGAAAGGTTCATCAATTTTGTGTAGTAACATTGGTGATACAAACATTATAGAACACCTCTGAACTATTGTAACATAATCCATTTTATGAGTCTGTTGATATGCCAGTGGTAAGTTATGTAATAAAACTTCCGTTTCAATTGAAAATTAATTAAAAAATTCAATATAAAATTAATAAATGAATCCAATATATTGTTGACTAATAATTGGAACGTTTGGTAAACTATAAATGAAATAAAAAAATAAATTTATATAGGACTTAAATAATAGTTATATGGATATAAATATAGTATAATTAACTTATAAGAGGATGATGAGAATGTTAAATGATTTATTTGGATACTTTAAACGGAATATTAAAAAGATGAACCACAGAGATATTGAAAAGGCATATAGAGAAATGAAAAGTATTGTTAACATGTTAGAAATAGAATTGAAATTAAATTATTAAAAAAACAAAAGGGATGCTTACTGTGGAAGCCGCAAATAAAGTAGTTAAATTAGATAATATGAAAGTATATGATGAAATTCAAAGATTCTTGGATAAAAAGTTTTTAATAAGTGAAAGTAAAAACACAAGACAAGAATACGAGAGGGATATTAGACAATTTTTTGATTATTTAACTAAGGGGAAGAAAGAAATACAATACCTAACTCTAGAAGATATTCAACTTTCTCAAGATGATATTGAGGACTATCAATTGTACTTAGTGGGTTTAAATAAATATGCAAACAGTACAATCAACAGAAAACTCGCTCCACTAAGAGAACTTTATAAAAGATTTGAACGAAAAAAATTGGTTCATGATATTAGTATGTTTAGTGACATTAAAAGTTTAAAGGTTACAGACAACTCATATGGAATATTTAGTGTCGAGGAAGTTTATCAAATATTAGACTATATAAAGAATAAACCAAGAATGAAAAAAAGAATGGTGCAATATCATCTGATTAGATTCGCAGTTGAGACTAGAGCCAGATTGGAAGAATGTTTAACTGTAGAATGGAATAATTTTGAGGTACGAGAAGATAGTGTAATTATTCATATTATCGCTAAAGGTAACAAAGATTTTAAACCAAGAATTGCAAAATGGTTTTATGAAGAATTATTAGAAATAAAAGAAGATGGTATAAAAAAGGTGTTTAATATCTCCAGCAAAACATTTCATAACTTGATGAATGATATCATTAAACATTTTAATTTTCCTAAGGAAAGAAACTTAGTATTTCATTCGTGGAGAAAAACTGGAGCCAGCTTTTTATTTGAGTTTACAAAGGATATTGAATACACAAGGAAAGCATTGAATCATTCCTCTATTGTTACAACACAGCGTTATATTCAAGGTGTTGACTATGGAATACAAGGAATGTTTTCGATTCAAAAAGACTACGATCAAGATTTATATAAGAAGACTTCACATGAACAATTATTAGAAGCAATTGAAAGTTTGGAACCTGCAGAGAGAATGAGGATTAATATGAAGCTTAATGAGATACTTACCGAAAATTAAACTAAACTGTTTACACTATAGTTTATATCGTATAAACTTTAATTTTAGTCAATATACAATTAAATAATGAGAGGTGTTAGTAATGAGAGATAGAAAAGAGTTAGAACAACATCTTGTTGATACTATACAAAAAATTAGAAGAAAACGATCGGATATTAATGATATTAAATTATATTTAGCTGAAAAACATGATGTTATGGCTGGAACTGTACAAGAAATAATTAATAATCCAGAAGAAAAATTACCTAAATTAGAGGTTCGAGAATTATTTTTAATTACAGAACAAGTGTTTATGAAAAGTGGAGTATTAGAAATAAATCCAGAAAAATACTTTACAAATGTAGAAGCTAAGAGTGCTCATACTTACAGTGAAAGTATTAAACGTGAAGATTTTGATTTCCCAATAACTTTTACGAATGCAACGGTAGTTGGAAATGCTGCTTATATGGTTACAATGAGTGTTCAAACTATTAATAAATTAATTGAATCACAATTATTAGGTTACGATTTTGAATTGCAAAGAGAAGCGAAATTTATCAGACAAAAAGATAACTCAATAAGAATACAACCTACATTAAATAAAAAGAATGTTGAAGAGATTG
>NZ_PIQO01000042.1 GCF_002844575.1 Heyndrickxia camelliae | reverse complement strand
TTAGAGGTGGGTTTTGTCCCAGCCTCTTTTTCTTAATTAATGTGTCATGTTATTCTGCATTTGCATTTGTTGTTGTCCGTTTACAGGTGCATATCCATTCAACATTTGTTGCATGTCTTGTGATGCAAATTGAGGAACTTGATAATAATGATGTTTGTTTTGATAAAGGGAAATTTCATATGCCATTTCAATACAGTTTGGTATGGAATCAGCAAGTACACGACGTACTACAGGGTTTGTTGTTTCCAAAGCGGCCATTGTTTTCATGGTAGCAGTGGATTTAACAGCACCTAGCATCATGCTGGATACACATGCATCAGTAAGCTCTGTAGGTGATTGAACGGGTTTTTTTGGTTGTGATGGTGTTAAGCCATATATGAAGTCATTGTTTTGATTCATCTTATAACTTTGTGTAGGAACAGCTGGGTCTTGTCCCGTTTTAAAGCATTCTACAGTAGTGTTATATTCCTGTTGCATAAATTGTAATTGACGATCAAGTATATCCATCAATTCTTGATCCTGCACATGTTGACGTAACATCGTATACTGATCCATCACTCCAATAGCACCTGTCAAAACTTCAGAAACATCAAGAACTTCATGGCCGCCATGATTCATTTGCTGCGGTATATTCCCTGTATGCATATTTTGGTGTATTTGTCCTTGTTGATTTTGCATCATTACTTATCCCTCCAATTATAGAATCAAACATCTTTTTTATTTTGTATTTTCAAGTAAAAATAAATTCAAATAATGAATGGCATTGGAGGAAATTTTTTCTAAAAAAAAGAACCTCGACTGAGGCTCCTTATCTTAAAAAGTATTATAAACATTTTGACATGTATCAGCAGTAGGTTCATAAAAACAATGTAGCTTAAATCTTCCTACAAAAGGCTGGTTATACCATTGTTGAGGACAATCACCTGGTGGTTTAAAGTACCATAAACTATATTTAGCCGGCCAATGATACTCACCGTTAATCGCTCGACGTGCAAGTGCTTTTTCTCTATCTCTTGCTCGTTGATAAAAATATCCATGTATTACCGCTTCAAAAGCATGTGGCTGGTAAATCATTTGCGGAATAGTGCGCAATCCTTTAAAATCGGAACAATTGGCTCTAATACGATTAATGCCCACATTGCCAACAAGCATCATTCCCAATATCCCTTCCCCTTCTGCCTCCGCTCGAAGTAATCTGGCTAAAAGGGCAATATCAGAATCAGTTGCTTTAACAACCGCCATCCTCTCACCTCCATTGTTGTCATGATTATCATATTGCCAATCAAGTGAAATGATGACGATTGCTTTATGATATTTATTTTCCTGCTTGAATTTCCCAGGGAAGCGCAAAAGTAGACAAATTTTTAAACTTTATTGTTCATTCTATGGAATTTGTCGATTTTACGGTTTAAATATTTTATAAACCTAGTGAAATATATTTTATTTCTAAATAATCCTCAATACCAAAATGGCTGCCTTCACGACCAAGCCCACTTTCTTTAAACCCACCAAATGGTGCTTGGGCTGCGGACGGAGCACCATCGTTTAAGCCAATAATGCCATATTCTAAGCTTTCCGCTATATGGACTGCTTCTTTAATATTCTCCGTGAAAACATATGCTGCTAATCCATATGGTGTATTGTTTGCTCTGTCAATTACCTCATCGATTGTGTCAAAAGAAGCTATCGGCGCAACAGGTCCAAAAGTCTCTTCATACATACAAAACATATCGTCTCTAGCATTAGCAATTACAGTAGGTTCAAAAAAGTATCCTTCAGCCTCATTTAAAGGATTTCCTCCAACACAAACAGTGCCTCCTTTTTCAATAGCATCATCAATATGTTTTTTTACCTTATCCATTGCTTCTTGATTAATTAATGGACCGATAACAACTTGATCCTGCATTCCATTTCCAACTTTAAGTGTTGAAACTTTTTCAGCAAATTTGCTTGTGAATTCCTTTTCGATACTTTTGTCGACATAAATGCGATTTGTACAAACGCATGTTTGTCCTGCGTTTCTAAATTTAGATGCTACTGCGCCATCTACAGCTTTGTCTAAATCGGCATTTGCAGTGACAATAAATGGAGCATGTCCACCTAATTCAAGCGAAATTTTTTTAACCGTTTCTGCTGCTCCACGCATAAGTATTTTTCCAACCTCAGTAGAACCGGTAAATGTTAACTTTCGAACCCGCGTGTCCTTTTGCCATACATTAGCAATTGCTGGAGCATCACCAGTAATAATATTGATAACGCCTTTTGGTATCCCTGCTTCTTCAGCTAATTGTACTAATTTTAATGCTGTATATGGTGTTTCCTCTGATGGCTTTAATACTGTGGTACATCCTGCAGCTAATGCCGGGGCTATTTTTCTTGTTATCATAGCAGCTGGAAAATTCCATGGTGTAATTGCCGCAACAACACCGATTGGTTGTTTCTTTACCAAAATCCGCTTATTTGGATGCGATGCAGGAATGGTTTCCCCATAAATGCGTTTTGCCTCTTCTGCAAACCAAACGATATAATCATTGGCATAAGTAATTTCTCCTCTTGCCTCTTGAAGCGGCTTCCCTTGTTCATTGGTCATGATTTCTGCCAATACATCCAAGTTTTCCTCGATTAATTGGGACCATTTCATAAGAAATTTGCTACGTTCTGCTGCTGTTAGTTTGGACCAACTCTGGAATGCTGCGTATGCAGCTGATACAGCCAGTTCTGCTTCCTTCTCTCCACCATTTGGGACAACTCCGATTTTTTCTTTCGTGGCAGGATTATGCACTTCAATCGTGTCATTTGCTGCCAACCATTCTCCATTTATATACATCTTTTCGATATACATATTGATTCCCCCTTAAATGATTTTATTCTTTTGCTGCTTTTGTATATTAGTTAGTATATACCTACTTTATTCCCTTTTGAAATAAAGTGAATCATAGAAAAAGTAAAAGCACATGGAACTCCCATTATCCGATAGGCGCTAGAGCCTAGACGGAAATTAAAGTTGTTGTATAATATCGTTTTTTTCGTAAAAATACCCGCTGCAAAAACAGCGGGTACATACTCTTTATTCTTATTCTTCCACAAGGTCAGAAATGGCGACTTGGGAACGTTCCTCCCCTGCTCTTAAGTGAACAGTAGCAAGACTTCCATTTTCATCCAGATCATCAATCCAAACAGATTGACCTTGATATTTCACCTCGATATCAGCAGATGATGATAAAATTTGTTTCACACGTTTAACATCCATGATTGATTCCTCCATGTCTTAAATGGTCATCTTATTTTTCATCAGAAGGAAAAAATTATGCGTTAAAATATACTATTCCATACTTTGTTCCTTATCAATAACTAATCCTTCAACATGTCTTTTATCCATTAAACTGTTCTTTTTTCTGTTTTCCTTTGTTTCAAATACAATGTCAAAATCATATTCCTCTGGATATAATTCCTTTGCTGCGATATATAGTTTTAATCGCTTTTGATTAATGGTTCTCTTTTCCTTTTTTACTTGAACTACATAATTCCCCATGGGATCAGGTCCTTTGTATATGATACCGAACTCTCCGGTAGCAAGTATTTGTACATTGTCACCTGTAGAAAATAACTCTGTTTTTTTCATTGCTTTATCCGTTTTTTTATCACGAATAGGTCGTTGCACCGCTATTTGCTTTTCCATTGCTCTTCTGATATAAGTATCGTCTACTGGATAAGAATATTCTTTTTCATTTTTATACGTTATTTTATGTGCCTCTTCAATGATTTGTGGGTGCAGCCCTAATTTTAAGGCAATAGCAAACGCCTGGCTTTCTCCACCTTTTCCAATCATTAAGCGATAAGTTGGCTTCAGTGTCTCCATATCAAATTCCATCGCACCATTAACAAAACCTTCTTTGCAATCCGCGAAATCCTTAATTTCACTATAATGGGTTGTCGCTAATATACATGTTCCTTTTAAAAAGAAACGGTTTAGAAGAGCTGTTGCCAATCCCATTCCTTCTCCAGGATCGGTGCCAGATCCTAGTTCATCTAATAAAACGAGACTTTGGTCATTTGCTTCCTCTAATAAATAAATAATATTTTTCATATGGGAGCTAAAAGTACTAAGATTTTGTTCTATACTTTGCCCATCGCCAATATCTACCAACACCTTTTGAAAAATACTAATATGGCTTCCTTCAGCGACAGGTATATGAAATCCCGATTGAGCCATTAAAGTCAGCAAACCAACCGTTTTTATCGAAACCGTTTTACCGCCAGTATTAGGACCAGTAATCACTAATGCTCTATAATCCTTTCCGATTTCTATTGTTAGCGGAACGGCGAGTTTACCTAGTAATGGGTGTCTTGCCTCTTTTAAAAGGATATAGTGATTGTCATTTATTTCTACCGTTCTCCCATTAAGCTCCCGTGAATATTTTGCTTTTGCAAACAAAACATCGTAATGCACCATTGTCTCAACCGCTAAACGAATCTGATCTTGATGTGCTTCTACTAAACCAGTCAAATAGGTTAAGATTCTTTCCACTTCTGCTTCTTCATATGCTTTATAGGCATTAATTTCATCCTGATATACTGCAATCTCAGAAGGTTCAATATATAAGGTAGACCCGGATGCGGATGTATCTAATACAGTACCAGGAAATTTCCCTTTATATTCTTTCTTTACTGGAATAGCATATCTACCATTACGTTCACTTACAATTGCATCTTGTATATAAGATCTATATTTATTTGATTTAACCATTTGCTGTACTTTTTCCTTCAATCGGTCTTGTAAAATACTGATTTGTTTTCTTAATTTTAATAATTCCTTACTTGCATAATCATCTACCTGCCCATTGCGGATGCTTCTTTCAAGTTCTTCGTGTAGACCGGGAAGTTCTTCGATGCCATAAACATATGCAGAAACTCTTGGCGCTAAAAATTCTTTATCCTTCATGAATCTTTTTAACTTTTTGCAGCAGGATAAAAAGTCGATGAGTTTCATCAATTGATCAGGACGTAATGTTAATCCTTTATTCAATTGTTTTAACATTTGATTAATACCATTCAAACCTGAAATCGGCACACTTGAACTTTTCTTCAATATTTCTACAGCTTCACTTACCTCTTCCAGCCAAGCCATAATTTGTTTTTTATTGTGAGATGGGATAATATTTTTTATTTGTTCTTTCCCCATATCTGTTAGAGCAAAATGTGCCGCTTCCTCTTTAATTCGATTAAATTCTAATATGTTAAAAGTATTTTCATTCATTGTTATTCCTCCTTAAATATAAAAAGCCGCAGAATGAACGCTATGTTCATCCTGCGGCTATAGAATCAAGTAAATAAGACAAAGAAAATACAGTCTTAATTTAACTACGAATAATAAAAATGCTATGTCGAATAGACATAGCCCCGTAGTTGCTTCTATGTGCTATGAATGCGTTCTTAACATTCATTCTTTTACGCAACTCAAATAAACGCTACCCTTTAGCGAATTTTACAAGGAACGTCATGAGTAAAAAGAATGACCGTATGAAATTACGGATTAGTTAAGAACGACACCCAACATAAAATTAACTCCTTTATATAAACCGATTTTCTTGTCTTATTTACGATTATTTCCAACTTTCTATAAATAAATTACATTATAAGTAATAATCTTGTCAATGAATTTTTAGAGATTTTTTCAAACATAAAATTCTACTGTCTTAAACGAAGTAAAGATGCTGACAACTATTCCTACAATAGTGATAGTCAGCAATGAATACAGCAAATGTAGGTCTTTTATAATAAGCAAACCAAAAATAATGATGCATGCATCCACTGCTAATATAAACATTCCCGGATTAATGGAGTACCATTTTGCCATTAGTAAGGACAATAAATCAACACCTCCAGGACTAGTGTGATTCCTTAGCATAATCCCAACACCACACCCAATAAACAAACCGCCGATAGAAGCACTAATAAATATAGGCAAATGAATGATACCGTTTAATGGAAAGAGCAAATCAATAATGATAGAAGAAATCATAAGACCCATTACACCATTTATAAAATAGGTTTGATCAAATTTATACGCTAATAAATATATAGGGAAATTAATGCAAAATATCGTAAGTCCTAAATGGAAACCAAGCAAATATTTTAATAATAAACTGATTCCAAACACTCCTCCATTTAAAAGATGGAGAGGCAAAATAAACACATTTATACCAATACTTATCAGAATGCTTGCAATCACAATGAGAATAAGCTTTTTTACCATCTAAATCATCCTTGTCCGATATCTTTATTACTTATATATGAAAATATATTGAACTTCATACCCTGACATTATATTAGAAAATAATTAAGAAGCGATTTTCTTATTCTTAATACTTTGAATGTCGTAAAGTTCTTTCAATCATATATTGGATTCTTATGGTTCTTTTTTGAAGATATTTGTTCCTTTATTTCGCACAATATTACCGTATTTTTTATGTTTGCGTACTAAGCTCCGTTAGTTTGGTAAAATATTGAATATTAGCAACAAAAAAACTATATCCTTTTAAAGGAAGTAAAAATTAAGCCAAATAAAAAATTTTATATTTTTATTGGCTTTTATCAGTTATCTAACAATAAATATAGTTAAAATTGATTAAAAATCAGGAGCCATTGTATGTCAGAATATCATGAAATTAAAGTCATTAATCTATCAAAAATTGAGCTAATTGAAACGATTTATATTCACCGATTTTTTTGTTATTTCGGGGAGACGCAGCCTTCAGTGGAATTGGTTTGACGTGGATAAATGTATTAATAAGTTTTTCTTTCGAGGAACTGTTATTAATTTCTAATAAATGGAGTTGCAATTAACAATATGGATGATAATGCTCTTATTAAACTAGATTATGAATTTATAAAAGATGAACTTTCAATTAATGTCGGAAAATTATCAATATATTAAAAATATGTTAAATAAAACAGAATATATATTGCTGTGGGAGGGTATCTAAAGGATGATTGAAGTAGCCTAAATAAAATCAGATAGATATACAAATGGAGGGGAAAGGTAGTTCGCTAACAAAAGAAACGAAACGTTTTTCTCGCGATTAACGATTCCTGTGTCCACCTATAAGTACCATTGGTTCCTCTACCATTCCCTATCGAATTGCCTATATCAAAAATATCATTAATAAAATAAGTGAGATAATGACACTGAATGAATAAATCCCCGTATACTCTTATTTCCGTTCCATACTTACTAATTGATCCCTAATCCCTTCTATGATATCCATCGGCATTACACCGTAGTGTGAAAGCATTCTCGCTTTATCTTCCCCCGCTTTTGCATGCAAGTAGCTTGCGGAAACAAGTGCTTCAGTTGGTGAGGCTCCTTGTGAAAGGAATGAAGCAATGACACCTGTTAAAACATCTCCACTTCCACCTTTACCTAAAGCATCATGTCCGAACGGATTAATGTAAAGATTGCCCGCTGGTGTCGCAATAATGGGACGATGTCCTTTTAATAATAAATAGACCTCATACTTTTTCGCAAAGAACGTTGCCACTTCTAAACGATTTTCCTCCACTTCTTTTATGCTTGTATGAAGCAAGTTCGCCATTTCCCCTGGATGTGGAGAAAACAAGACATCCCCCTGATATTCACGGATAATTTCCAACTGATTTCGAAACAAGTACAGTGCATCAGCATCGACAACAATCGGCTGTCCATTCAGATGTTGTATAAACGACTCTATCCAAGCTTCTCCCCCTGGAAATCTACTCATTCCCGGACCAATTGCGATACTAGTAAATTGACCAAGCCGAGGAGAAATTTCTAATATTGCCCTTGCATCAAAATGACCATCTGTCTCTGACAAAGGTAAAAATAATGCCTCCGGACTAATATTAGCAGCAATTGAGTATATATTTTCTGGAATAGCCAACGTTGCTAAACCCGCTCCGCTATGTAAAACTGCCTTTGCTGTAAAAACAGGTGCACCTACAAATGACCGAGACCCACCGACGACAAGAACATGTCCGAATGTTCCTTTGTGACCGTGATGCGGACGAAGTGGTATGGATGCTTTCACAAGATTTTCAGTGATTAAATTTGGCATCTTTATCCCTAAATCATGAACAATCGACTTTGGTACGGATATGTCTACAGCTTTCCATTCCCCGACATGCATTGGACCATCGTTCAAGAAAAAACCGGTTTTCGGAAAAACAAAAGTAATCGTCTTATCTGCTTTAACGGCAACACCTTGTACTTTACCATTGTCGCTGTTTAGACCCGAAGGAATATCGACCGAAATAATTAATTTCTTCCCGGCATATTCATTCACCATATGAATAACTTGATCATACGGTTCCCGAATCAAGCGGTTTATTCCGGTTCCGAATATGGCATCGATTAGGATGTCTGCCTGTTGTAAATGACTCATGAAAATATTGGAATTATCTTGGTAGAAACTAATAGGCAGTCCACGGTTGATGTAAACATCATAATGAACTTTAGCATCCCCTTTTAAGCGATTGGGGGTACTTATTAGACAAAGATGAACTTGGACATCTAAATCAAACAATCGTCTGGCGATAACAAATCCATCCCCCCCATTATTCCCCCCTCCTGCAAGAACGAGTACAACTGGGTTATGACAGGGTGCACTGGCCATGATCTCCTCCACAACCCTTTCACCTGCATTTTCCATTAATACAATACCTGGTAATCCAATTTTCTCTATTGTATATTGGTCCAGTTGCTGCATTTCCTTTTGTCCCGCAACAAACATAGTTCCTACCTCCTATTTTACTTTTTTTCAAAATGAGTATCCGAGATATACTCGTCACCGTATCCGAAACTATTTAATACGTCCATTATACTACAACAAACAATTATTGATTTATACCCGTTTAGGTATATTTATATAACTTGTTCACCTATTTTCGTAAATATAGAAAAAAAGACCTCACAAGAAGTGAGGCCTGCTAATACAATAAATTAAAAACCAAACGGTCTCGGGTGCATCGGTGGGCAACAAGGATTTACAGGGGCTCCGCAGAATACATGCTGTTCACAACATTCGGTCACACAAGATTCTGTATGTGGAAAATAATGTTGGTGTGTAATCACATGTTTGTTTACATTTACTGTATGAGATGGATGTACATGTTGAACAACATGTGGAAAATAGGTTGTTTTTACAGCAGTTTGCGGAGGATCAACTGTCCCGGGATCGTATTGAGTAGGTGCAACAGACGGTGGGCAATGTAATGGCCCGCAGCCACCTTTATGATGATGAAAATGTTCCATTTAAGAAAATCCCCTTTCGCCAATTTTTATCTTTACAGTATTAGACTATGAACCTTTGGGGATAGTTGTACTAATTAATTTACCTATTTTCTTCCCAATTTTAAGGTTGATTATTATATAAGCTTAAAGCATTTTCACTTATATATAGGATTACTTTGATTTTTAAGATGATTTCTGTTAAAAATAGATGTTGGACATATAAAAATGTAGAAATCTTACTACAAATTCATGTACATAATTGGTATATTAAGAAATATGGGTTTTTCATATGGAAGGAGAAAAGGTATGGATTCAAGTAGTCATTCATCCAATTTTATAAAAAATATTATTATAGATGACTTACAGTCAGGCAAACATAAGGAAATTATTACACGGTTCCCTCCAGAGCCAAACGGATATTTACATATTGGGCATGCCAAAGCTATCAGTATAAATTTTGATACAGCTGCTGAATTTAACGGAAAAACAAATTTACGATTTGATGATACCAATCCTATCAAAGAAGATGTAGAATTTGTTAATTCCATTAAAAGAGATATTGAATGGCTTGGCTACAAGTGGGAAAATCTTTGTTTTGCTTCAAATTATTTTGATGAAATGTATGAACGTGCAATTCTATTGATAAAAAAAGGACTAGCTTATGTAGAAGACTTAACTGCAGAAGAAATTCGTGAATATCGAGGAACCCTAACGGAACCTGGAAAAGAAAGTCCTTATCGTAATCGATCAGTTGAGGAAAATCTGGACTTGTTTGAGCGAATGAAAAACGGTGAATTCCAAAATGGGGAAAAAGTATTAAGAGCCAAAATTGATATGTCCTCCCCTAATATTAATATGCGTGATCCGGTTTTATACCGTATTTCTCATACAACTCACCATAACACAGGCGATAAGTGGTGTATCTATCCAATGTATGCATTCGCACATCCGCTTGAGGATGCAATCGAAGGAGTTACACACTCCCTATGCTCCATCGAGTTTGAGGATCAACGTCCATTATATAACTGGGTAGTAGAAAATTGCGAAATGGAATCGAAACCACGCCAAATTGAATTCGGCCGTTACAATATCACAAACACGGTGATGAGTAAGCGAAAATTAAAACAGCTTGTGGATGAAGAAATTGTGGATGGCTGGGATGATCCAAGAATGCCTACTATTTCCGGACTTAGAAGAAGAGGCTTTACACCTGAAGCCATCATTGCATTTTGCCGTGAAATAGGAGTAGCACGAAACAACGCAACGGTCGATGTTCAAATGCTTGAACACTTTATCCGGGAAGATTTAAAATTGAAAGCACCCCGTACAATGGCAGTATTAAAACCATTGAAAGTAGTGATTACCAATTATCCGGAAGGCCAAGTGGAATTACTGGATGCGGAAAATAATCCGGAAGTACCGGAAATGGGAACTCGGAAAATTCCATTCTCTCGTGAAATTTATATTGAGCAAGAGGATTTTATGGAAAATCCTCCAAAAAAATATTTCCGTCTTTTCCCTGGCAACGAGGTGCGACTTAAACATGCATACTTTATAAAATGCGAAGAAGTCATAAAAGATGAAAATGGAGAAGTTGTAGAGCTTCATTGTACCTATGATCCAGAAACCAAGAGCGGAACTGGATTTACTGGAAGAAAGGTAAAGGGAACGATTCATTGGGTAGAAGCTACTCAGGCAAAACCAGCTGAATTTCGTTTATACGATTCCCTTATTCTTGATGATGAAGATGAAGATGAAAAATCTTTTATCGATAAAATTAATCCTAATTCTTTGGAAATTGTACAAGGTTTTGTTGAAAATAATATGGAAAATGCAAAACCGCAAGATAAGTTCCAATTTTTCAGACATGGTTATTTTAATGTAGATCCGAAATATACAACTAATGAATTATTAGTATTCAATCGTATTGTTTCTTTAAAAAGCTCCTTTAAATTATAGTTGGATGAATGGGACTATTGATTTTATCAATGGTCCTTTTTCTTAAGAAATGCTCCATTTACTTGCATAATGAAAGTAGTTATGTGATAATACAACTGCTTTCCAAAGTAAATATAGCTTACTTATCTTGAAGGGAGGATAAAATGGGGAAAATTGAAAAAGATGCTATTGATATGATTGAGATCGAAGTAGTTACTTTATTAAGAAGAGCTGATTTTAAACGGACATTAGATGGAGAAAAAAATAGTTTAGATCGATCAGGATACTTAATTTTACATACTCTTTACAAGGAAGGTCCGAAAACCATTCGCACTCTTTCCGATATTTTTCAATTAAATATCTCCACCATGAGCAGACAAATTCATGCATTAGAGTCAAAAGGTCATATTGAAAGAAATACAGATATCCATGATGCTAGAGTGAATTTAATTTCTATTTCAGAATCAGGAAAAAATGCTCTGTTAAAGCTAAGAGACCAGAGAAGAAAATCATATGAAGAACTTCTTTCCGATTGGAAAGAGGAAGAAAAAGAAATTTTTGCTGAATTAATTACAAGATTAAATCGAAAAATAGAGAAAACAAGAAGACTACAAAGCTAATTCTTTATGGATGAATGGTTGTTTTTCGTAAAATTTTTTAATTCAGAATTAGACCTTGTTTCGCTGTATCTTTTCTTAAAAAAGTTTTTTTACAAAAACAACAAATATTAAGAAAAGTGCCATATAAATAAAACGTTTTGATACAACAGGAGGAATACTGATGAATGAATTAAATCTAGATTTCCAAAAAACCGCACTTGTCCTTATTGACTTACAAAAAGGAATAGTTTCCATGCCTGGTGGAAATGAAGTCGTAGATAATGCAGTAAAATTAGTACAAAAGTTTCGAGAACATGATGGATTTATTTCTTTTGTTCGTGTCGCTTTTCATGATGGCAAGGATGCCTTAACACCAGAAACCGATCAACCTAAAAATACAACAAAATATGAACGTCCAGCAGATTGGGCAGAACTTGATCCGAAATTAGCGGTAACAGAAAATGATTATATTGTTACAAAGCGGCAATGGGGGGCCTTTTTTGGTACGGATTTAGATATCCAGCTTCGTAGAAGAGGAATTGATACAATTGTTTTATGTGGAATTGCAACAAATATTGGGGTTGAAAGCACAGCTCGGGAAGCCTTCCAATTTGGTTATAACCAAATTTTTATTACGGATGCCATGACCACTTATAGTAAAGAAGAACATGAATCATCAATTCGATTTACCTTTCCAAAAATCGGCAAAATCAGAACAACGGAAGAATTTCTTTCACAGGTGAAATAATGAAAAATCCCAGAAAAAGCCGTGCTCTATTTCTAACAGCAGTTGCTTCTGGTACGATGTTAAATCCTTTAAATTCATCGATGATTTCCTTAGCTTTACATAGTATTCAAAGAGATTTCCATCTTTCCTTCACAACTGTTTCATGGCTTATTTCTTCCTTTTATTTGGCAAGTGCTATCGCACAACCTGTTACAGGAAAAATCGGCGACCTGATAGGAAGAAAAAAACTTTTTTTAATTGGTTTAATTTTAGTGGCTATTTCAGCTTTTGGTGCACCACTTGCCCCAACCTTTTCCGTATTGCTTGTGATGAGATTATTCCAATCCATCGGCAGCGGTGCGATTTATCCGTCAGGAGTGGCACTTGTCCAGTCTAATATACATGAAAGACAAGCCTCTGCACTTGCGGTGCTTTCCATATTTGCATCTGCAATGACTGCCCTTGGACCAACATTAGGCGGATTTTTAATCATATGGGGAGATTGGCCAGCAATTTTCACGGTAAACTTTCCTTTTATCATTATTAGCTTTATTCTTGGTTGGTATATGTTTCCTAAGGATAAAAAACAAGAAGGCTCGAGTATAAAAAATGTTCTTCAACATCTCGATTTTCTTGGGATATTCTTGTTTGCTGCAGGTATGATTTTACTTCTCTGGTTCTTGCTAAATGCTTCTCCTCATTATATTGCCGGTATTGGCGGCGTAGTTTTTATTCTGTTATTTATTTGGAGAGAATTGAAAGCTAGGGATCCATTTATAGATGTTCGTCTGTTTAAAACGAATCATGCTCTAACATCTGTATACATCCAATTTATCGTCTTAAATTTATTTAACTATTGCTTGTTTTTTGGACTGCCAACCTATTTTCAGGATGAAATGCACTTAAGTGTCCGTACGAGCGGATTGCTTATGCTCTTTATGTCAGGTGCAAGTATCATTGTCTCTCCCCTTGCAGGAAAATGGATTGACAAAGCGGGTGCCCGACAGCCGATTTTAACAGGAGCATTTCTTATGTTAATCGGAGCCATATTACTTGCTGTTTTCTTTATTCATGTTCCTATCTTGGTAATGGGAATAATCTTAGCATTTTTAGGGATTGGTTATGGCCTTGGAAATGTTGCACTTCAAGTGGCAATGCTTGATGCGACACCGGAAAATATTATCGGAACTTCTTCTGGGCTCTTTCAAACTTGCCGATACTTAGGATCAATTTTATCCTCTGTTGTTCTCGGACTTGTTTTTGGAAAAAAAATTATCCCGGAAAATATGCAGATTTTAGGCTACATCATGATTGTAGTAAGCATCATTTCGATTTTATTAAGTTTACAATATGTTAGAAGCAGCCTTCGGCTAAAAAAGACTGCTCACTAATTTGGAGGCTGGGACATAACTAGCTTCAAATAATG
>NZ_PIQO01000041.1 GCF_002844575.1 Heyndrickxia camelliae | reverse complement strand
TAGAACTTATTACTTGTTTGAAATTGAAGCTGACGGCAAGCCTGTATACTCATTAGGAGAATGGGAAAATATTAATAATCTTACTGATAATATACAAGATGCTGAAACTAATGAAGTTCTTGCTTATGGTGAAGTAACTGAAGGTAAATATTTAGCATTATATGAAAAATAGGTTTGACTTAGCTGATTATTTGAAATAAAGTTTAATCAAATAAAGCTCCACAATCTCATTTATATGATAAATAATAAGACTCCATTTAAAAAATGGAGTCGTTCGTTAGTAATCTGCATTAAATTTTTTACAAACAAGAATAATCAATGTAGCTTTAAAATAAAGTTTGAATAAACTCTCTTCTCTTCCACATACAACAGCAATTAAAAAACGTTATTTTGAAATGAGATTGTTCAAAATGACGGTTAAATTTTAATTAAATATCAATTTTTTATAATAAAGCTTTATCATTTCTTATTGAACTATTGCCCCATTAGTTGAACAGGTAAAGAAAAAATATCTAGTCTGAAATAGGGCTAGAGATTTTCTTTTTTTCTATTATCAAATTTACTTTTTGCAAACTTTCCATACTCCAAATGAAACTCAGCCAATACCTAAAACTGTAAACCCTAAAACTCCAAGATTTTTCGCTTCTTTAGAAGTAAAAGTATATCGTAAGCCCTCTGCTAAATGTGGTGTAGCGTACCCAGACTTTATTAAGTTATTTACCTCGTCGGGTGACATCAAAACAGCTTCGACATATTGAAAACCTTTAGAAATAAGTTCGTGACTTTCTGCATCTGATATTAGTTTGCCGTTTAACCAAGCCATATTTTCACCTCTTTTCGAACAGATATTTATTGAATACCCAACCTATTTTTTTACTTTTTTAATGCTTAATATTGATTTTTCTTGTAATGGAAAGATCACTTCTTGTTCTTTTCTTATAGCCGGTGAGATTAATTCATAATTTTCATCCTCAAATTTCTTCATGGCTTCTATAAATCCCTTAACACTAATCGCTGGATTATCTTTTGTTGCTTCTGCTGTGATTATGGTATGAGAATTAGATGGATTGAACCAATATAAATCTTCAAATTGTTCAGCTAATGTCCATGACACATAATGATTATCATAATCCACTTTTTCAAGGTCTAAATGAACTCTTCTTATTTTCCCAGTATATAGTAGATATTTTGCATACTCATTTAATTCTTTATCTTCACTGTTCTCCCAATCACGAATATCTTGTAATACCTTTTTCCAACATTCATCTGTTTTGTCTAAATTACTTCTACGACTTCCTTCTTTTGAATGATTCACCCAATTTTTAAATAATTTTTCTAGATTCATTTTTAACTCCTTAATTGGTTTAAACTTTATTTACTCGAAATTTGGTAATTATAAATTCATTTTGAAATTTAATTTGTTCCTCTCTTCTTCCCTCTAATTAAAATTATTATCCTTGGGACACAAGGACAGTGGTTTAAAATTAACTTGTTGTTTTTTGTGATAAATCAAGAGGGAAGGGAGAAATGTGAAAGAGATAATGTTAAAACAAAATTTCTTTTCTATGACCAAGTTGATCTAGATATATTGCATCGGCTGTTTTATTTTTGTACAAAATTAGTGAAAAGGTGTTTTTTGAAACCATTTGGTCATCAACTGAACGTACCGCAGCTGAAAATAATTCAATCGGCATCCGATTTTTTTCTTCATTCTTTGGTGCCTTTATCTTTGGGACACAAGGACAGTGGTTTAAAGTAAGAAAGAAGATATCACTTTAAATACCTTTCTCTGCGCCATTCTTGCAAATCGAAAGAATCTTGCATTTCCTTCACTAGCTCCGTAATATTGTGATCCCCATTATAAAACACTTTTTCAATTTCAAGACTGCGCCCACCCATTTCCATGCTAGCTTCATAAATTCGTGCATATGCCCATTTAGCTGCTTCTCTATCGGGATCAACTTTAAAATACGCCATTTTTACATGAGGATTGGCGAAGAATAGCATCCCTCCTAAACCATCATTTACATGAATATCTATATGTATTTGCATCTAGTTATCTCTCCTTGTCGATTTATGTCGTTTTTAACTCGATAAAGCACGATTTAATTACTTATATTATTAGCCATGAGGTTATTTGTTGCTATTTTGGTCCTTATAACAACCTTTTTGCATTTCTAAAAGAAAAAATGAGGTGCTATTAAAAGCACCCACTTATGTAAAAAAAGTAAGTTGTGCGTTCAACACAATTAAATCTTAATGAATCAATTTCACTTTGTAAAATCTCGAAAGTCGCTTTTTCACCTTATTTTTGTGTTGAAAATTCCATAGAGCTATAGGTGAAAAATACACTTTTTACTATTTCTTCAAACGGAAAAAACAAAAAAACAATAATACATTAATCGTACCTGCGCTGCGAAATGTTTTTTCTCAATTATTAAAGATAGCCTTTGGCCTTTAACTCAGCAAATTTACTGTCATTAATCAAAAAATCCTTATTAAGTCCAGGAATAGGAGCATTAAGGGGCTTCGTTATCAGCTCATTATTCAGAAAAATATGTAATCCATTTAGAGCATCCTGTTCTTTAAATCCGTGAATTAGAGCATCATTTATTATTTCATTTTCAATCCCTGTGCGTTCCTCAAATATCTTTTTAGAAAGGAACTTCTTCAAATCTTCATTCATTTCCTTTAATTGCGCTATCATATATTTCCCTCCTTTCCTTTAATTGCGCTATCATATACTTCCCTCCTTTCCATCTACCTCTAATATAGCAGTTATAACTTTTTTTTAACGGAATTATTAGAACCTTTATAAACAGTGTCGTTTTTAATCAAAAACAGAAAGAAATTAATAATCTTATTAGACCAATGGATCAAACATAGTATTTTGTTAATGCCAATTTCTTCTGTTGAAAATAAAAGAGGAAATTCACAAGGATTAGTACAAAGGAAATCAGGATATTGGGGGCATCGAACCCCCATATCCTGCCGTACCCAACACCCAAAGGTATTGGTTCCGGTCATTCCTATCCCTCCCTTTTTATTTTAAAAAAAGGGTGCGGTCAGGAATGATTTTTCTTTAGACTTCAGGATATGGGGGGCATCGAACCCCCCATATCCTGCCGTGACTAAACCTTCGGTTTTATCTGTCCCGGTCCATTCCTATTCCATTCCCCTTTTATTGAAAGAAGGAAGGGGAATGTCCAGGAATGGATATTATCGCTCGGACCATGTTTTTCTTCTTCTGTTCTCCTAATCCTAATGATTGGGCTTATGACAGCGAGAAGGGCGTGCGTGGAGGGAAAGAAGGCGGAAAAAACCAAGTTGGCTAACAGGCTGATAAGCTTGCAAAAAACGCAAGCTAACACCCTCTAAGTCATTGGGTTTTTTCTCGACTTCTAACGGTAGCAAGCATACCCCGGCTTGCTACCTACCCACCACTTGCAAGTGCGCTTCTTCGTGAGCGCACCCTTCCTCCCTGTTTGCGCCCAACATTCTCCTACTCCCGAACAGATGAAGCTGTTCCATACATATTTCAAAGGAGAGATTTACATGGAAAAAGTAATGGAGATTCAACGTATTAAGCAAGTGATTACAGAGGTAGAGGGGATGGAACCGCAAATCATTCGCAGCCCTGAAGATGCAGCTCAAATAGCAGCGAAATTTATTGGTGATGATGACCGTGAAGTGTTCTTCGTTATGTGTTTGAATACTAAAAATCGAGTAGTAGCCGTTTATCGCTGCCATGTTGGAGCGCTATCAGCAAGTATCATTCATCCACGTGAAGTTTTTAAGGCTGCGATTCTTAACAATAGTGCATCAATCGTGGTAGCACATCAGCACCCTAGCCAAGACGTTACCCCATCAAGAGAAGATATCGATGTAACAAAACGCCTCGTTGAGGCAGGAAAAATCCTAGGAATTGATGTGCTAGATCATGTAATTGTAAATGGGAATGCAGGATACACAAGCTTTAAATATAGAGGATACATCTAAAAAAGGAAGCCTTTCGGCTTCCTTATTTCCTTTAAAAAAAGAAAATAAAAATATTTTGTTGTCCAACATAACATATTTGTTGTCTTTTATAACAAATGTGTTATATTAAGAATACATAATAATTCAATTGGAGTGAAAAACATGAAAAAATCTACATCTAAAATAATTGAACAGTTTCCTTTTTTACACAAAAAAATAGATGAAATATTATCAGGACCTTTTTCAGAAGAGGTTTTAAATGACTTAGATAATGAAGTGGATAAAACGTTTGTTAAACTAGCTTATTTCTTTGAATATCCTCATTTTGAAGGTTTTTCTCTATCATTACTTTACAAGCATTTGGAGAATGATTGGTTGGAATTTGCATTATCTTTAATCTATGAATTTTTTACAAAAGACACTTTTTTAATTCAAAACCCTTCTCATTCAATCATAGATGGGGATAATTACTTAACTCAAACAGAATTTGGGAGATATTTAGAAGAACAAGGATTGAACTATACAAAAAATGAAATGGCCGTTTATAAAAAACGTGGAAAATTACCTAAAGAAGACATTTTAATAGCTGGAACATCTTATTGGTCTAAGGAAACGGTCGAAAGGTTTGCAAAAGAAAAGCTAAATGAAATAAGTGCTGACCAGGAACAACCAAAAAATTAATACATTATGGAGGTTATAAATGTTAACATGTCAATTTTGCGGTTATACCGAGGAATTAGAAAGTGATGTGTTTCAATTAGACCCGCATAAGAAAGGGTTTTGGTGTGAAAACTGCGATGGGTACACTTATTTAAATAACCAAAAAAATAAACATAAATTTACGCTTATATTAGAAGATAAATACACAATGAAAACATCTTTTCAACCTTTGAAATTAAAGTTGGCGAAAAGACTTTCCCCATTTCGTTATCCAGGAGGGAAATCTAAAATAATAGATTATTTGTTTACTTATCTTCAGGAATCGAACACAAAAACTTTAATATCTCCTTTTTCCGGTGGAGCTAGTTTTGAATTAGCCATGTTGAATGCCGGAATCGTAGAAAAGATCCATTTAAATGATATTGATACAGGAGTTTTTTCCGTATGGTGGACGATAAAACACATGACTTATGCTTTAATTGAACGTATACAGTCAATTAAACCAACCCATAGTTACGTCTAGCAAAATTCAACAATCATATTTACCTTGTTAAAGAAGACCTAAAAAATAGGTCTTCTTTAACAACTGAATCCCAGGGTCTTTTACCCTATTTTCATTCTATATAGAGAACGATAAAATATAAAAGAAACTTCTGAAAAATGGAACGGAGGGAGATATATGCTTAAAAAATGTAGAGTTATTGTAGCCGTTTTTTCAGTTTTAATCCTTTCTTTATCTGGTTTACAAAATATTCACGCGGAAAGTAATCAGACCATCGATGAAAATACTCCTATAGTACAGAATGACACAACTCCATTTTTAGACAATCAAGAAGAACTTTCAAAGCTTAGTTCGTATGTTGTCTTAAATGAAGAAAGTTTAAGGTATGAAATAAAAGAAGAGGCAAAACAAAGTCTTACAGATGATGAATTTAATTTTTTGTATAGCAGTGTTAACACTACAAATGAACAGTTAAACGAAAATACAGAGGTTTCCTTAGAAAATTTGGTTATTCCATCGAATGAACAAGTTTTAGATCATAATAATCTAGAATATAAAAACGGTGTAACCAAACTTGAATGGCACTGGTGGGGATTGAGGGTCTATTTGTCCAAAAATACAATAAATTATGCTAGTGGTGGTGTTGCAATTGGTGGTATTTGGATACCTGAACCCATAATCAGCAAGGTCTTATCAACTCTAGGAGTTCTCGGAACATTTGTTCCAGGTGGAGTTCGGTTTGATTTTATTGGTTTTCGTTTTATCAGTAACGTACATTACCAATAATCTAAAGTGGTGATTTCATGAATAAATTATACAAAGGAAGATTATTAGTACTAAGAATTGTGGTTACTCTGATTGTATTGATATTGATGATATTAGGATTTAATGGGATACTTCATAAGATTGTTTCTATGAGTCTTGTTACAGTCGTCTTGATTTTCTTTTTTGTGATGGAATATGTTCTCTTGAAAAAAAAAACTAAATAAATTCATTCGGTTTTACCTTAATAGAGAGGGCCATTAATTTGAAAAACCTTTGATAATTAACCCTTTATTGTCAAATCATCTATTAGGTAGAAAACAAGAGAAAAATAAAGCAAATAGGAGTTTTCACTTTGCATTATTTATCCTGTTTTTAACTATTTCCCAAACATAAAAACCCCTGAATTTGACCAAATTTGGCCGAATTCAGGGGTTTTGTGTTTAATACCAGCATACTTTCTGAGTGTTGATTCCTTAATACCTAATAAGATCACTAGGATTCATAAGGATTGAACTCTCGCTTATGTCATCTGCCATAGCACTTCCTCCTTTGATATATCACTGATATAAACCATTTGTTTTTATAAATATTGTCCATTTTTTTTCGAAACTCCTGCAAATATAAAAATCATATAAAAGATTAAGAACAGCCCTAAGAATACCTGACCATTCTAACTATTCTTCCTGAGTAATATAAATAAATTAATTATGACTATTAAATGGGGGATTAGAATGACAAAAGTTAGACAAGATGCCTGGTCATCTAAAGAAGATGAGGTTCTTGCACAAGTTGTACTGAAACATATTAGAGAAGGAAGTACTCAATTAAGAGCATTTGAAGAAGTTGGGAGTATATATTCTCGATCTGCAGCCGCATGTGGATTTAGATGGAATTCTTTTGTAAGAAAACAATATAAAAAGGAAATTGAGCAAGCTAAGAAACAGAGGAAAAAAAAGCACCAAGATTTATATCAAACGAGACATTCTATTGAAACACCTGAATTTTCTTTTGAAGAGATAATAAATTATTTAAACAAACTCTATAATGAACATATTGACTTACAAAATAAATATGAGAGCTTATATGCCTCCTACCTTAAACAGCAAGAAAAATACAAAAAAATAAATAGAGAGTATGAGGAAATCCTCACTTTCCTTGAAAAGGCTAGTAAAATTCATAATTAAGTAATAAAAATACTTATTTTGGCTCATGGGACGGAAAGTAAGGGACGATAAAGCGTGTCCCTAACTCTCCGTAGCCCACCGCAGATCACCCTACTCAAGTCGCTAACTAGAAGGTGTAACAAGGCTAATAAAGCATAGCCTTGAACACCTTCTAGGTTCCAGACTTTCGTTTAACGGGCGACTCGGAGCGTAAAACCATCAAAAACATAATGAAAAAAGGATAGCAAGCTTAGGCTTGCTTTTTATTATGCTTTTTTCGTCCTTTTGCCCTCCGAATCGTACAATGGCGCAAGTTTTCTAAGGTTCTAATAGGGCGAGCCTCGATACTCCACCCTATTAGAACCTAAGAAAACTAGGAAACAAGTCAAGGGCAAAAAACTTTTTTGAAAGAATTTCGTTTTCAAAAAACTTTTTATGCTTTTCCTTGACTCATTTCCTATGCTTATTGTTCGTTCTCCGTGTCAAAAGGGCGAAAAAAATCCCCTTTAGGGGAAGCTATCGCTTCGGATGGCAAAAAACGAAAAAAAGGAGAAAAACAAATGAAAAACATTGAGATCAAAACCGTTCCTGAAACAGCTTGCTTAATGATGAAACTGGGAGACGAATTAATAGATTATAAGTTTTATAATCACTTTGCATTTCAAGAATTAGAACAAGAAACCATTAAAGAGGAAATAGTAGCAATGGCTAATAAACATTTGAAGATCCTGGCTTCATCTATGGTTATTGAATATCGAGAAAAGAATTGTTTTTCTCCAGTTAGCTTAGAGCAGATTCTACAATACGTTAATTTTACTGATGATGAAACAGGAAAGCTCATAAAAAAGTTTCATTTTATCAATACCAAAATAGCTTCGAATGGTGGTGTACCAATATTAAAAGAAATTCTAAATAGAATTTAATCCACTCTTTTGAGTGGATTACAACCATTAAAAAAGAGGTGACCATAAATGAAACTGTTATTCATTGGATATGAATTACCCAGAGATCTCTATTTAAAATACGATAAAGTTTTCCCTTCTCTAAATACTCATTATCAACAGGTAGAACTTGAAGGGGATTTGATGCATCTGATACCAGAATATAGTGAGAATGAAGTTATTCAATATATAGAAAGTATTAATCAACAATATAATGCCAATTTAACGTTGGAGCTAATACCGTATGAACAAGGAGAATAACATTAGAAAACATAAGAACAAATTCCTTTCTTTCAATAAAGAAATAGCATGATGATAGCTATACTATTTCGTATTTTAAAAAACTTTAGGGTTATATGGTAAAGGTGGGATAATTTTGGAACAGTTAACACTTTTTAAAGATACACGTGATTACCGGGAACATAAAAAATATAGAAATGGTATTTTCAAAGCTAAGTCGGAAATTAGAGAACATTTAATAAGAAATGGAAAAAAACGAATTTATGATGTCCTCTCATTCGGTGGGGGGACTCAATCTGCCCATTTACTAGAGGAACATTTTAGAGGCAATATTCACTATGATTTCATCGTGTTTTCAGATACTGGAGCTGAACCAAAGTTTATTCATGAACAGGTGGAATGGTGGAAAAATCGCCAAATAGAGTATCAAAATAATACCCCTTTTATCATCACACATCATAATAGCATGGAAAAGGGTCTTGAAGAAATGCTAATGCGTTATATCTTAACGGATTATCAACGTTTCCAAATGCCAGTTTACTGTAATCGGATTGATGAAAAAACTGGTGAGGAAATACCTGCTGGAATAATGCCAAGAAAATGTACTGTTGATTTTAAAATTGTTCCTGTTAAACAAGCTGTAAGACGAGCTGTCATGAAGGAACTAGGTTTAAAACCTAAACAAAGAATGCCACAGGATATTGCTTTTATTATTGACATAGGATTTTCTTATGATGAAATAAATCGCATTAATTCTCTATCAATCTCCACAATATAAATATATGTATCTAGCATATCCTTTAGTGGAAAAGGGAATAACAACTAATGAAAGTATTGAATTTTTAGAGGTCAATGGATTTCCAAGTAAACGATCTCGTTGCTATTTTTGTCCCTTCAATTGCGATAAAAAAGATATTGGAATGGATTGGAATGAAATTATTATGGAAGAGCCTTTTTCATTTTTAAAAGCTTGTTTTTTTGATGAACAGTTGAGAAAGGTCCAAAAGAAAGGTAATAAAGCAATGCAGTCTACCCCTTACTTTCATTATAAGAGAGTTCCTTTAAAAGAAGCGTATTTTAGAGATTATCAATTCATCCTAAAAAGGTATCACAATGAATATATAAAGTGGATCCATCAATGGGAAAAATTTATTAATGAAAAGTATATAAGACTAACATCTTAATCCTTTAATAAATGCTTGGACTTTTCTCTTTAATGGTAAGGTCCAGGCACACAGTTTGGTATAAGTGAATGACTACCGATTATGCATATGACCCATTTTTACACTTTAAAGTATCTTTTGCTTTGTTTCTGTATATACTATGTATATACATTATATGTGGATGGTGTTATAATGAAAGAAAATGATATGAATCATAAAGACACGAAGCATAAAGAGATGAAGCTTAAAGACACGAAAATAGGAGTGAAAACTATGACAGTCGGAACCACTGTTCAAAAATGGGGTAATAGTCTTGCTGTTCGTATCCCTAAAGATGTAGCTGAACGTGTTGCAATCCAACAAGGTTCTGAATTGGAGTTAAATGTGGTAGATGATGAAAGAATCACGTTAATTCCTAAAAAACAGCCAAAAACTTATTCGTTAGACGAACTTTTGGCTCAATGTAAGCCTGAGAATCGTCATAATGAAATTGATTTCGGAGTAGAGGGGAATGAATTAATTTAATGGCAGTACCAGAACGTGGAGATCTTGTTTACTTAAATTTTAATCCACAAGCCGGACATGAGCAGGCCGGACGTCGACCTGGCATTGTGTTATCTCCAAGAGCATTTAATGAAGCAACAGGATTTGCAGCTGTATGTCCTATTACTAATACCGTCAGAGGATGGGGATATGAAGTGAATCTCCCTGATGGTTTGGTTTTTCAAGGTGTGATTTTAACAGATCAAGTAAAATCCCTAGATTGGCGTGTTCGAAACTTTCAAGTTAGAGGACAAGCTCCCGAAGAGATTGTAAATGATTGTCTTGCGAAGATAGCAACCTTTTTAAGATAAACCTTCCAAACATTGGAGGGTTTTTTCTAAGAACTTAAGTTTTATTATGTACTGTGGAGAGCTAAACAGCCCAATCCACAAAGCTAGGAATTCTAAGAAGTCCATTTTTGGTCAAGTTTCTATACTTTATTTTAATCCTCAACTTAGGGTCCAGATAAATAAATTTATCATTTTCTCCAGTGATTAGATCTCTGTATACTTTATAAAATTCTTTTCTTGCAGCAGGTTTCATAAATTCTAAAATTCCTGCATATTGACCATTTTCAAAGTTTAAGAGTAATCCAAACGCATTTTTCCTTATTCCAGATATATAAACTTGGCCATACTTGTAGTTAATTACCTTTAGCCAATCATATGAACGCTTATCTATTTGATATTTAGAATCAGATTTCTTTAAAACAATTCCTTCTAGATCTTGTTGTTTAATCAAATCGAAAAAGGCTTCTCCATTTCCTTCAATCCAATTAACTTTAGTAAGTAATTTAGTATCTTCAGGAATTATTTCAGAGAGTATCTGTTTACGTTCCAATAAAGGGAGAGATGTTACTTTCTTTCCTTTGAAATACAAAATATCAAAGACACAATAAGAAATATCGTGTAATGATTTCCTAGATTTAAAACGCTCCATTACTGCCTCAAAATCTGGTTTTCCTTGATCATTTGAAACTATAAGTTCTCCGTCTAAGATAGTGCCGGCCGGAATCGGTAAGTCAGTTAACTCTGGAAACATTGAACTTATTTCATTATTGTGCCTGCTATAGATACTAACTTTACTATCAAATTTAGAAATTAGACACCTAATTCCGTCCAATTTTAATTCGCTTATCCAAGACGGATCATTAAAAGGTCTATCGATTTTTTGTAGTAACATTGGTGATATAAACATTTTTAACACCTCAATACTATTTTAATATTTAATAAGGTGCTAAGTATATGGAAATTGCCGGACCATTAATTAACTATTTCCAGTTATGAGGGTACACATAGTTAAAACTCGATGAAGTTAAAAGGATAGTTTGCTGTTATTGCAGCAAACTTTTTATTTTATAAGGGCAATGTAAAAAATAGGATTAATCATCCTATTTTTATTAATGGAAAAGAGGACAAGTTCTTGTCCTCTTCTTTATATTAATCCAGGATCTTTTATCAAGATCCTGAAGAATTTTATTTAAAAAAGGATCTTTCTATAAAGATGAAGATCCTTTTTTTAAAACCTGACTAATTTACCCTATAAATATGAGTAAACTTGTCCTGACATTCTTCATCCCCACTAAAAATATATGCAAAAAAGAGGAAAAACGTGAAGGGCTTCCCCCTGTTCACCATTCATTTTATTCCTCCCTCGTTCCATGCAAGGCGCAAAAAATTTTTTCTTTTCATTAGGTAGTGGGACTCTCATTCTCCTTTGGCCTGTCCCATCCTTCCAGTCTGGTACATCCCAAATCGAATGGGTTTTGAGTCTTCTTTGGCCTGGTACGTCACTAATTTGATGTGATGAATTATATCACATCAATCGTTCCTCCCATCCCAAGAAGACTAACAAAACACGCTACCTTAATTTTGTCGTAAGAAAAATTTTTTTGCTTGTTTCCTTGCATTCCACTCGTCCGTCATTGTCATTCATGGTGAACAGGGGGAAAAGAAAAACCTTAAAACCTTAAAATCTTTAAACCTAAAAGCAACCCCTTAAAACCAAATCCAAAGGAGCGAAAATCAATGGAAGTAAAATATTTCAAATGTGAAAATTGTAACCACTACCAACTTACAACAGAATTTGGAGAATGCGAGGAATGTGGTTATGAAGATTTAGTAAATGTGACTCAAGAAGAATATGAGAAAGGTTCGAAAGTAGAGTATCAAAAACTTTTTCAATTAAGAGGAATTGATATTGTAGAATGTACACCATTACGCATTAAACAGGCAGACCGAAAAAAAGATTTACATTATTACGAAATACGCCATTCTGATGAAAATTGGGGAGAACCTGTTTGTATAAGACATGGGATATTGGTTAACCATTTCGGTACTATTGCTGCAAGAACACCTTTACCACTAAAAAAAGACGATTTTGGTTATGAAGAAATAGAACTAACAGAGGATGAAGCTGAATTAATTCAACAGTTTGTATAGGGGGAATTAGGATGAATACAGTAAAAGAAACTTCTCTAAATGTTGGAAATCCCCTGATAAAAAGGGACTTCAACTACTGAAAACTTATTATGATGGTTCAGATAATGAGAAAAAATGTATGAATGATATATTTATCCATCTTACAGGATGGAGCTTTGAAAGTATCGTAGAAATGACTAAAAGAAATCTATAACAGTTAACTTAAAGGAGAGAATCAATTATGCGTAAGGCTTTAAAATGGACAACGGTAGAAAATAATAAATGGGCGAGTAAAATTTCTGAAACAAATTACTTAATTGTTATGATTCAAAATGCAAATGCTGGGGGGTATACACTAACATATATTGATTGTGAATTGAGTGATTACACGGAAAAAGAATGTGAAGATGTACGTCTACGGTTTAATCTTGACCCTAGTAATAAAAAACTGTTTGCTGTTCGATTATCCGAGCATTACGGACATTATGAATGGAAAACCCATTGCAAAGATTTTGTATCACTCATTGAGGAATTACATGATGCCACTTCTTTCGATTTAAATTTATTATAATTGACTTGTATACATGTATACGTTATAATTTTAATAGAGGTTAAGAAAATTAGGGGAATGACCTTATATTCCCCTTCTGAAAGGAGCTTGATAAATATGTTAACCAACAGCATTTTAAACTACCCAAACCGTGGAAAATGGGGAAAATCGTCCTATCGTGGAAATTGTTCGGGTTTTATAATTAGGGATTTGTTAGAGTACTTTAGACCAACAAAATTCCTAGAGGTCTTCAGTGGGTCTGGAACAGGCGAACAAGTAGCAAAAGATTTAGGGATTCAAAATAGCGTACATTTAGATTTAATAAATGGTTGGGATGCCTTAACGGATGAAATACCAACAGGTAGTGACTTTGTATTTTCCCATCCAGCATATTGGGACATAGTAGATTACAGTACACAAAGGGGCAATTTTCATCAAAATGATTTATCGAACAAAATGCCTTATGACGAGTTTATTTGTAAGCTCGATAAAGTGAACGCCAAAATATATCAATGCCTTGTTAATGGAGGAAGACATTCTTTGTTGATAGGCGATATTCGCAAAGCTGGAAAATATTTTAGCCCTATTAAAGATATGTCTTGGATAGGTGATATAGAAATTCACCTAATAAAGACCCAACATAATACGGTGAGTGGACGTAAAAATTACAATGGTAAGTTTATTAGTATCGCACATGAACATTTACTAGTTTTCAAGAAAAACCATGTTTGGCACGTTCCTATTAAAAGGACTATTACAAAGTCATTTGATTTGCGAGCTTTTGAGGGTATGACATGGAGAGACCTTATTCAAGCAGCCTTAGAACATTTAGGAGGGGAAGCTGATTTAAGTAGCTTATATGAAGTAATATCCGATAGCAAAAAAGCACAGAAGAATCCACACTACAAGGAGAAAATCAGACAAACGTTGCAACTGCATAATAACTTTGAATCGGTAGAAAGAGGAAGATGGAAATTATCTATTGCTTAGAAACAATCCGGAAAGGGGATATTTCCCCTTCCTTCTAAAAAATTTATAGAATCTACTATCCCAATTCAGGAGTGTTGAACGTGGAAGTATACATATTATATGGGTTAACAGAGGAAATGGCTTGCTATTCATTATCTACTTTTGGAAATGCCTTTTTGGATTTCCAAAAAGCTTTAAAGGAGGGAAAAGAAAGATTAAAGATAATTTTAGAGGAACATCCCTTTCATGAGGACCAAGAACTAAACATCACAGAAGAAGAGGACTATTATTCTGTATTTCTTTATCAAGAAAATGCGGTCCTTTTTGAATTAGAAATTAGCAAAATAACCTTATCGGATAATTGCATGGTTGTGTCCAAAGAAGAAAAGAAGTTGATAGAGTCGATTCGCTTGTTAGAGGAAAGTCCTTCATCCTTTATGGAAGCTTATATTTATGACCAACAGCAATTAATAGAACGTGCTGAATTAATAGGGCAGGAGGATAAAGAACGGAAAGAAAAAGTACTGTTAAGTCAAACCCTTTTATCAAAAATCTAAACCCTTTAGGTCTATTTGGGCGGTGGCACTTACGGACTGTACGGAAAGGAAAACCGCCTTTCCTACACTCCGATATGTGTCGCTCACAACCCTAAATGCCTCGATAACGACAAGCTATAAGAAGAAACTTGCTGATTGCTACAGCAACTTTCTTCTAATACCTTGTACGTTCCTGATTCCTTTACCCCAAGGGGCCGGGATTGGCCGAGCCGCAAAAACATAAAACCTAACCCCTTTTATAAAAAGGAGAGCTGGCTTAAGCCAGCTTTTTTATTTTCAAATACAAGGGACGGTATCGCCACGAAAAAGAGCCGGGCGGAATCGTCAAG
>NZ_PIQO01000040.1 GCF_002844575.1 Heyndrickxia camelliae | reverse complement strand
AAAAGTTGTCTAGTTTAGTGTTGACATACCAATTAGTTATATAATAATTTTAAAGCCCGGAGAGATAAGTATGAAAAAGGTTATAACGTATGGAACTTTTGATTTGCTACATTGGGGTCATATTAATCTCTTAAAACGTGCTAAAGCATTAGGGGATTACTTAATTGTAGCTATTTCATCAGAGGAATTTAATCAATTAAAGGGTAAAAAATCATATCATAGTTTTGAACATAGAAAACTCATGTTAGAGGCAATTCGCTATGTGGATGAGGTTATTCCAGAACATAATTGGGAACAAAAAGAAAATGACATTTCTAAATACAATATAGATATTTTTGTAATGGGGAATGATTGGGAAGGGAAATTTGATTCCTTAAAAAAATTATGTGAGGTAGTATACTTACCCCGTACAGAAGGAATATCGACTTCTCAAATAAAAGGTGAACTAGCTAGAGTATAGGAAAAAAGTTCATTTTGATATTGTGCAAGCATTTTAAAGGGCTTTTGAAACTCTTTAAATGCTTGCTTTAAAATATTGTTTTAAATACTCAATAATTTTTGGTTTTATTCTAACTCCGATTTATATACTTGTTATTCAGGGGAGTTGAAGCTTAATGATGAATAAAAGCAGAAGCTCTACCTAGCATTAGTATCTTTGACATTGACTTTTTGATTTTGAAACATAATCTAATACAATACTTAAAAATTTTCGATAATGTCTTGGTATAAAGTCATTCCAAATATAAATAAAACATACTCATGGGAAATCTTAGACAAATCTATATACTATGCCTCTATTGTTATGAACCCTTTCATTCTATTGTTATATAATACCCCAAGCATTTAATACTTTACTAAAAACAGTTACACTAGTATATCCACCTTTACAGCTTTTAATTAGTTTTTGATTTCTCCATTTTATTAGCAGTGTGCTGATTTGCGAAGCAAGTTTAGTAGATATCAACATAAAAGGTCCATTTTTATTCTAAAAGCTAAATGTTCATTACCGGTAAAATTTAAAATATTCAACTCCTGATCAAAAGAAAAATGTCAAATTGTTAGACCAAAGCAGCCACTTTTTATGATAGATAACACGTTCCTATAATCAAGTTTTTTGAAGTATTATACCTTTAAACTATTTTCATCATTCTAAAAAAGAGCAAATGGTTAAGAATATTCATTAAAAAAGAAGGAAAAGCATAATGCAGTACTATTTCATTAATCATAACCAAGTGTCAAAATTCTTGTTTTGAGTTAATGAACACATTATTTCTAGATATAATATATTTTTGATATTCATCATAATTTCCCAAAAGTTTAATAGCATATTGTTTTATATTATTAAATTGATTTTCTAAAATATTTATGTTTGAAATAACTAGTTTATTTAGTTTGGGAGAATTTGGATTATTAGGGCTGTAAGTTATATCCTTTGTATCTATTTGGATACCTTGATTGCACGATCTAAAATAATTATTTTCTATATTTATATCTTGCCAATTATGGATTCTTACTGCTGTGAAAGTCATGCCTTCAAATACGTTATTCTTAATATTAATTTTAACAAAAGGACTTTGATATGAAGCGGTGTGACTTCCAACACCAACCCCCCATGGAAGCATGCCAGGTAAATAAGAATTTCCAAAATAATTATTATGGATATTTATATTTTTGGATACAGTAAAATCAATATTGCCGAATCCTGTAAAAACTCTTTTAGAAACTAGTCCATCTATTTGAATAGCTTCTGGATACAATTCATTCTTAACCTTTTTATAACCGAGAAATTTATTGTTACGTATCTCTACTTCTTTATTTCCGGCACAGTCAATAGCGTGTCCGGCCATAACATCCTTTACAGTAATATTTTGAACAATTATATTTTTGCCATGGGAAATACCAATAACTGACGGAGTAAAAATACCATTTGCATCCCAAATACCACCGTCTATTATAATATTGGAATTACCATTATATTTATAATAATTTGCGCCTGTGTCTCCATTTAGAAGCATACTTTCTTTATTATTGTATGATTTTAAAAAAGTAGTTGTAGGAGATAAACAAAGCCATGTATTTGAATATATATGCAAGGCATGTGTTAAAACAAAATTTCCTTCTGGAATTAAAACTTTAATAGGTTGTCGAGAATTTTTTGCTGTGTTTAAGGCCTGTTGTATTTGCTGGGTTGGATCACTATTACTTGGAAAATTCACTTGTATTATTTTGTAATTAAGTTTAAACATATTTATTGACTTATTGGTACTAATTTTATGAGATTTATTATAAATCAATAAAATTATAATACATGCAATTAAAATTAAACTTATAATAGTAATTTTAATAAAAGCTCTCAAACTCTTACATCTCCAATAATAGATTGAAATTAACAATTAAATTATATCAGAAAGGTTTTTAAAAAGTAGTTTAAACAATTTAATAGTTAGGGATTAATATATTTTGTGTTTAGACTCTGTTGTAGATAATAAACAACTATTTATATTTAAATGATTTATTATTTTTTTCTATACTTCGTTGTTTACATTACAGTAGGTACTGTGCATGATGATAATTTATTAATCGTTCTTAGAGTTACAAAGGACATAAATAATGCAATATGGGGTAAGAATGTATTATATTAGTTATTATGTAAAAAGACATACAAGAATAGTCATTTGTAAACAGAAAGTATTTATAATATCTTCATATATAGTATTTTGAACCTAGTTATTTATACCTTTAATATTTTCTCTGAACTTAAAAAAATGCTATAATTTACTAAGTGTGTAATGAATTTAATAAAATGTCATATAGTTTATACTTTTTACTTGTTAAAAAATGTATTTTATATGAATACAAAGTATATTACATTAAATTTAAAAATGGTCTAAAGAATACATACTAGCTGGAATGAATGATGGTAGTGAAAGAAAGGTTTAAAATCTTTCTTCAGGTTGAGATAAATAACATTAATTAAAAATAGGGGTCGGGGCAGAAAATGACAGTTGAATTG
This sequence comes from Heyndrickxia camelliae, assembly GCF_002844575.1. Lineage (GTDB taxonomy): Bacteria > Bacillota > Bacilli > Bacillales > Bacillaceae_C > Margalitia > Margalitia camelliae. The sequence continues at coordinate 11,885 of NZ_PIQO01000040.1, read as the reverse complement.
AAAACATTTATTTATAATGCCGCTACAGGAGATATTAATTTGGAAATTGAGGATAATACCTTCGGGGGAAATGTCGAATTATTATGGCAAAAAAGACAAGATAGTAGTAGATTGGGATTATACGAAGGGAAATATTTCAAATGCAATAAGGAGGGGGAATTGTTAAAGATTTCCCTAAATATTGAAGACATTATCGAAACTATGAATTTAGAAGATAAAGAGATAATGTGGGATTGTTTTTTGACAAACAGAATCAGTAAAATAGGTGTATCCTTTAAGGAGCATTCTGAAAATAAATATCCTTATTATTTTTTAAAAAGCAATAATTTGTTTAAAATTGTACCATATATCACAAAAGGTTCCAAAACTCTTGCTTTATTTTTAAGGCCGGTGATTATTAATGTATCTGTAAATAATATGTCACTAATAGATAGCAAAATTAATGGGAAAATAGAAATAGATTCAAATGAATTAGAAATTAAGAGTACGGATTGTACAATATGTCTTAGAAAACGAGAATGTAAAGATATATTTAATTATACAGATATAATTGATCTTGAAACTATTAATAACGATGAATCTGGTATTTTTGAAAAAAGTATCAATCATTTATTTAAGGATAATGTAGATGATTCTGAATACTGGGATTTGTTTTTAAAGATAAAAAACAAGTCAAGTAACATATTTGTAAAGCCGATTATGAATAATCAAAATCAACTTGAATCTTTAAAGATGACTAATAATCTTTTTAGCGTTGAAACTATTACAAATAATGATAAGAGTATTACTTTTTGTATTAAGCGTAATAAGGTGAATGCCGTAGTAACTTCAGTAATGGAAAACAATAATATTCTTTCCTTCAAAGGAGAGGTTCCGAATAATGGTTATTCTGCTTACAGTTTAGTTAGTAAACACAGAAGGGAAGCGGGTTCTACCTTTGAGTATTATGATATTATTGAAAAACATATAAACATAATAAATAGTACCTTTGATTTTGAAGTCCCTTTCAATGAAATAGTGAGAAATCCTCAAGAAAAAGATATATGGGATTTATTTATACGATGTAAGGATAAAGATGGTGGGTATACAGATCTACCTTTATACGCCCAATATAAAACCAAGCTTATTGCAAAAGATCATAGTGCTTCATTATTTATCAACGGGTTTGGTTATTATTCAATATGGGTTAATATAAATAGAAAATCTAGTGAAAATGTAACTAAAGTTGCTGTTATGGGTACTTGTTATAGTAGGAATGCATTTAATACAAGTGAATATTTTAACCCTACTTACAAAAAAATGTATAATTGTATTTATACACAGTTTCATTCTAATATAATCAGTCTCGCTTCAGAAAAAGTAAACTTTGATACAGAGGATTTTACTCAAAGCGGATTAAAAGAATCTGACATAAATTATATAAAAACTGATTTTGAAAAAAGTTTTTTTGATAATTTAAATAAGGCTAATCCAGATTATTTAATAATAGACCTTTATGTAGATGCTTGCAGAGAAGTTATTCAAATGAATGAAAATTCATTTATAACGTTAAATTATCTTCTTCCACAAACTAATTTTTATAAAAAACTTCAAGGCAAAAAGGTAATTTCATCTTACGATATTAATAACTATTTAGAACTTTGGAAGAAGAGTTTGAAAAAATTCATAGATAAATTATTGCTTATTATACCTGAGGACAAAATCATATTAAATAGAGGACGTCTTACGTATAAGTATAAAGATCATAATAATAATATTATTGAATTTCCTGAAAAAAATTTGATTAAAAGAAATAATTATATTTGGGATAGATTAGAAAATTACTTTTTATATCTTTTACCGAATGTAAAAATTATCGAGATGCGAAATACGAACTATATTGGTTACTATAAACATCCATTTGGAAAAAGCTATGCACATTACGAATCTGGTTATTATAAAGAATTTCTTCATAAGTTAAACCAGATTGTACTAGAGGATAAAAGTAGGTAGTGTTATATCTTGTCATATTTAAGGTAGGCGGCTTATAGATGAGAATACCAGTTTACGAGTTCTCAAGAAGCCTTCTAAAAAAGATCAGTATTATTGACAAAAGGGGGGTTCGGTGTGATTACATACTGAACCTCTTTTATTTTCGTTATTACTTTTTCTATATATCTATAGTTTTTGAAATTTTTCTGCTAATAGGGGAACTAGTAAACTATGAAGAATTGAAAAGTCAAATAGAAGAATATATCCACTTTTATAGCAATGAATGATTGAAAAAATTGGGTGGATTGAGTCCAGTTGGATACCGAACACAATCCAGCCAATCAGCTGCATAGTAAAACTTTAACTTTTGAGGGTAATCACCGTTTTATGGCTTTTTATTGAGTATGAAGAAAGCTATGGTATATAATTGGTGACTTTGTTCGTGATAAAGATGCAGTTAAATCCGCTGTTTTGCAGTGGAAGTAGCTGCTCTTTATAAGGCACAAGGAAAAACATTATTTGGAGGATTGCTAGAGTTTTATGATAAGGTGATTTTATTGAATTATTACGTCACTTCCTTAAATGGAAAAGAGGGTACAGAAGAAATCGCTTCTATATTAAATATATTTATTCAATCTCCGCCAACAGAAATTACTGGTTTCGAAATGACAGCAGTAGAATAGTGTCAAAAATAAGTAAGGACTAATTTACAAAGTGGAGCAATGAAAACAATTCAAGTTCCTAAATCGAATTTATTAAAAAACTTCTTGAAAATGGAGCATGGTTCTGTGTTCGTCCATCTAGAACGGAGCCAAAAGCCAGATTCTATTTTTGTAGTTAATACAAAGAGGTTAGAAGAAGGCAAGGAATTAAATCAACGATTGCAAACTAAAGTAATGGCAATAGAGAGTATGCTGTAATTGGTTGTCTGAAGTAATCATTTATGATTATCTTTCGACGAATTTACCGAAGGTAGGGTATAGACATTCATATACATATAAACATGTAGCTAGATGAAGGATTTTAAATTATGCTTTTAAACTCAAACTTTATTTGTTTCAAAAATTAGTAGTATAAAATGGTAATTCTAAAAGTAACAATCTTGATAATGCTTATAAGTAATTTTTCTGATTAGAATTTGAAGAAGTCCTATTACTCTTGTAAGAAAACGGAAAAATAGGAAGGGATAATGTAATGACTTTATTGTAAAATCAGCTAGATATTCATAAGAAAGCTCGGAAAATTTCCCAGACAATAATCCCGACATCCTATGAAAATCCGACAATATCCAGATAACTATCGTATAACCAGTCCGACAAAAAATTCTAACATTCTATACTGAATCAACAAAACTGATGAATAAAAGGAATACATAAAAGTGAAAGAAAGATGAGAACAGAATGGGTGATTTCTCTATTCATCATTAAAAGTGTTAAAGGGATAGAAGAACTTAACAATTATTTTTTTTAATAAGTCTTTGCATATAAAAATAGAGGGAAATAGGCGATGTGGTTATGTGGAGAAAATATTCTGTAACGAGTAGAATGGTGTTGGTATACGCTATTCAACATAATGTTCTCAAACAACTGATGAAAAAATTATAAATTTTTCTAAAGAAACTGGTGTTTGGAAAGACTGCATTGACACAATACTATGGTGGATTTGACAGATACTAAGAGTGGACGTAGTAGAAAATATAATTTAGGGATACGTTTACTTCGCTTTTATTCTTTAACTGCTTTGGTGCTAGTGACTCTTCTGTCTCTTGAAATTGTTCATGCATTTTTTGATTTTATGTCTAGTAAAACAGATATAAATAGGTGTTTACTAGTAACTTTATAAGTAATCGGATAAAAGAGTGATTATTAATACTGTGATTTATCAATGAAAAAAGTAGAAGAATTATTGGAAAAAATATGTTATATTTAATTCAATTTATAAAATAGAGAGGGTTAAATATGAAGAAAATTGCAGTTTTAGGAAGTTGCGTATCTAGGGATAGTTTTAATTCGAAGTTTATTCCAGACTACAAAAATTATTATTCATGTGTTGTGCATCAAAATCAAACCTCTATGATTTCATTATTATCTGATCCGATCCCGTTTGAAGAATCATTAATCGACAATTTAAGTCCATTTGATACTAAACATTTCAAATCAGAACTAAGCAAAAGTTTTTTTAGTGAAATGGAACTTCATCAACCTGATTATTTGATTATGGATTTTTATGGAGATTTATATTATGGAGTACAAAGGATAGGTAATAGCTATATTACTAATAAAAAGTGGCTATTCCAACAAACGTCTCTTTATAAGTATTTGGATATTCAAGAAGAATTTTTAATTTTCTTTGACCAAAAAGAGTGGTATATGGAACTCTGGAAACAAGGTGTTAAAAAATTATTTACTTTTCTTAGAGAAAAGGTTCCTAATTGTAAGGTCATAATTAATAAGGCTCGCTTTATAGACGAGTATCTTGAGAAGGATACAGGGAAGATGAAAGTAATAAGTAGTAGTAAAAAACACAGGTATATAAACGTACCAATTTATAATCAATGGTGGAATGGGTTGGAAAGCCACATCATCAAAAACTATGATGTAAGAGTATTGGATTACGGGAACGAACACTATTACTCTATTGAAGACCATCCTTGGGGAATGTTTTATGTACACTATAATATGGAATTTTATAAAGATTTTACAAGAAAACTTCTAGGAATTATATTAGAAGATGTTATAGAGGAGAATGAAAGGCTTTCAAGAAATTTATCTTTAGTTTGACGTGTGCTAAGTGTATTTATATATTTGTTCAAATAAGAAATGTGTCAAGTATTCCATATATATTTTGAGCAACTTTAGAATTCTGGATTCTACAGGACTAAGGTTGTTTATTTATTTTAAGCACTAGTGGTGAAAATAAATGCATTGATTAATAGTCGCAATTACTATCTCTTAGGTTCTTGAATGCAAATCAATACCTCACACTTTAAACTACCAAAAGGCTTCCATGCTAAATTATTCCCCTTTTTTGAACATAATAGGAGAGTTCTTACTTTCTTAAGAAGCTTGTGGTAATAGGAGGTAATTCTTTACAACTTGCCGAGATCGATATGTACATCTTACTTTACTTAGGTTCTGTCTTAATGTGCTAATAACCAGTTTTAAATCATTGTTACCATCAACTCTTGGTAATTAACTTATTAATGTATAAGTCTTAAACTGATAGATACAAACGTTTTTGAATATTTGGGGCAGACTTTTTATTTTATAGGAATGGCCGTAAAACTGATTCAGTATATTGGAAACCTCGATTTTTTATTATTTCCCCATTTACCGCTGATTAAATCTAGTATAAAAGTTTCCTTTATTATAAAAGATACTTCCGGAAATAGAATTTGTTATGCAGGAGGATCTAACGGGTCCTGTTAAAGTTTTAGGATGCATTTAAAATAAATAGGTTCCTGTGGTCAGCATCACTATTTCATTAATCCTTCTAAGTATATAAATAATTATAATGTAGCATCTGAACAGTAATAAACTTACAATCCCTTTTGAGTACGGAATAAAATGTTACACAGAAGGGGATTTCTCATTTGAAATTGATGTAATCATTTTGTGAGTATTATCTCGAGCTACCATAGATTTGAAGACCTCGGCGCAAGATAACTCTTTTTTTACCCTATAAATATAGTAAAGAATCCATTATCAGAGTAAAATTATGATAGACAGGAAAGGAGGACAATATGAAAATAGTGAGGAATATTTTTTACTTATTATTTGCATTTATATTGTTATTCGGAGTACCAATAGGAGCTTTTGCCCAAAGTTCTACCTATCAAAATGAGCAGCCATCCAAAACTGTAAATGATAGTATCAAGCAAAATACGAAACCGTATTTAGATAAGATAGGAAATCAAAATTATCTTAATCCAGGTGATTATCCACTTATGCAAAACGGTCAATCTCTTAGTCCTTTACATGATAGTGTTGGCAGTTATCATTATCTTACATATATGTCGACGTCGGATTACTCCGATACAAAATTGCAAGTACTTCTTCGTCATGGAAACGATGACTCTAGTCAGGATTCGTATTTAAATGTGGAGTTTTATACAAATAATAATGGGAATATGTCTTATTTAGGTAGTTTTACAACAAATGTTGGAGAGGCTGGCGGAACGTTAGATTTGGGAATTTCCGTCGATAAATCTCTTTATGAAAATGATCCATATATTTATATGAGAGTCGGGATTCTTAGAAGCGTCTCAGATACTTATTATTCTGCAGCTACTTATTTTAAGGTGACCAATCCATTCTTTCAAGAATCCACCCAACAAAGTGATTCGCAATATTATGAATTAATAAGTAATGAATCTACTGAATCAAGTCAAGTAGAAAGCGCAGGGTCATTTCAAATTAATAATGACCAATATGCTTATAGTAAAAACATTAATAAGTCAGCATATAAATTAGACTATGTGGTCCCTTTTGATGCAGAAAAATATCAAGATAACACGGTAAAAAGAAGTGAGAGGTCAATTCAAGCAAACTATCAAACAGGGGATAGCAAATCTTTTTATGTACAAAATACAGATACTGGTGCCTATTCCACTATTAATGCGACCTTACTCTATAGTGGAACACACGCAAATGTATGGGTGAATAATAATGAAATTAATGCAGACCAAGCTGCTTTATTAGGAAAGGAATTTGATAGTCGCATTTATCCATTAGATGTGAATAATTTTGGAAACCCGTCTGATGTGGATCATAATGGAAAGGTGAATATCTTATGTTATGACATTCAAGATGGATTCAGCGGTTATGGTGGGTATGTAGCTGGATATTTTGATCCAAAGGACTTATATACTACCTCATATTCCAATCAATCAGAAATCTTTTATATAGATACATATCCACTGATGGGCATGTCTTCGTCAAAGGATGTGTCAGAAGCGTACTCAACTCTTGCTCATGAATTTCAGCATATGATTAATTTTAATCAGAAGGTTCTTGTCCAGGGAAATTACGAAACTGACACCTGGATGGATGAAGGGCTTGCGATGGCTGCGGAGCAGATCTATTCTGGCGCAGCATTGCAGGATCGCATCGATTACTATAATAATGATACGGACATCACAAATGGGCATTCCTTGCTCTATTGGGATTATTATGGAGACACTCTAGCAAACTATTCTTTATCCTATTTGTTTATGGAATATTTGAAGGATCAATGCGGCCAAGGTGATGGTATTTTTAAAGAATTAATCAATGACCCACACAATGATTATTTGGCGGTGCAAGACCTTATACACAAGTACATTAATCCGAATTTAACCTTTGGACAATTTATGACAGCTTTCCGTGCAGCCCTTGTCCTGAAGGAAAGTTCCGGATTATATGGTTTTAAAGGGGATAAAAATTTTGACTCTGTGAAAGTGAAACCTTATAGTGGTTCAGCGCTGAATTTAAAGGGAGGCGGCGCTGTGATAAGAAACCTAAGCTCTAAAGAAAGTTTCTCTGTTCCACAGGATAAAGGACAGGATGTAACCTATACACTTTTATCCAAGGGCAGCGAAATTCCTACAAAACCACTAGTCCATTCAGTGGGTGATAAAGATACTTATGTAAGTGGTACTGCAGATCCAAATAATACGATTATTATTACTGTGAACGGTACGAACATAGGAACAGGTGTAGTAAGCACTACTGGTTCTTTTAATATAAAAATTCCAAGTCAAAAGGCAGGCACTAAATTACATATATATGCGACGGATGCGAAAGGAAATAAGAGCGGAGAAACGCTTATAACGGTTTATGATAATACACCTCCAGCCACACCTATTATAAACGGTGTGAGTGATCAAGATACATCTGTCACTGGTAAGGCTGAAGCATATTCGACAGTTTCTATTATGGTGAACGGTAACTTGCTTCGTTCCGGAGCTGCTAAAGCAGATGGAACATTTATTATTTCTATTTCTAAACAGAAAGCGGGAACAAGGTTAGTAATTTTTGCAGAAGATGCATCACACAATAAGAGCGCAGGCACAACAGTAACGGTAATGGACAAGACTCCACCTGCAAAACCAAAGGTTGGAGTAGTCAGTGATGCCACAACTACTGTTACTGGAACGTCAGAAGCGAATGCATTCATTACCATAAAAAGAGGAAGCACCAAAATCGGAAGCGGGAAAGCAAGCAGCAAAGGTTCTTTTGCTATCAAAATAGCAAAACAAAAAGCGGGCACGGTGCTAACAATCTATGCGGAAGATGCATCACACAATAAGAGCGTAGGTACAACAGTAACGGTAATGGACAAGACTCCACCTGCAAAACCAAAGGTTGGCGTAGTCAGTGATGCCACAACTACTGTTACTGGAACGTCAGAAGCGAATGCATTCATTACCATAAAAAGAGGAAGCACCAAAATCGGAAGCGGGAAAGCAAGCAGCAAAGGTTCTTTTGCTATCAAAATAGCAAAACAAAAAGCGGGCACGGTGCTAACAATCTATGCGGAAGATGCATCACACAATAAGAGCGTAGGTACAACAGTAACGGTAATGGACAAGACTCCACCTGCAAAACCAAAGGTTGGCGTAGTCAGTGATGCCACAACTACTGTTACTGGAACGTCAGAAGCGAATGCATTCATTACCGTAAAAAGAGGAAGCACCAAAATCGGAAGCGGGAAAGCTAATAGCAAAGGTTCTTTTATTATCAAAATAGCAAAGCAAAAAGCGGGCACGGTGCTAACCATCTATGCAGAAGATGCATCACATAATAAGAGTGCAACAGCATTAAAGGTGATTGACAAAACAGCTCCTTCTCGTCCTATCGTTTCAAGCTTTGGGGATAATCAATCAATGATTGTAGGGAAGGCCGAACCTGGATCTATTGTCACCATCAAAAAAGGAAAAATAATTCTCGGAAAAGCGACCGCAAACAGTAAAGGTGCGTTCAAAGTAAGAATAAAGTCCAGGCAAAAAGCTGGTACAACATTGACCGCTTATACAACCGATAAAGCTGGGAATCAAAGTAAAGGGAAAGCTTTTAAGGTTGTGGATAAAACACATCCTTCCGTACCAACGGCTAGTAAAATAACAACAAAATCCACAAGTATTTCAGGAAAAGCCGAAAAAGGTGCAAGGGTCTATCTGTATCATGGAAGCAAATGTATCGGGAAAACAACTGCAGACTCAAAAGGGAAATATAAAATGAAAATAAGTAAGCAGAAAAAAGGTGCTTCACTGAAACTTTATGCACAAGATAAAGCAAAGAATAAGAGTAAATATAAATATTTGAAAGTTTATTAACAAGATATCCCCAATTGGATAAAAAGCTATGGTGTCTACCTGTACTGGACAGCCGATAGCTAAAACTGTAAAGACGATGCAGTAGTTAGCCGGATAACCATTTACTAGTTTTATAGAGCAAACGGAACAAAGATTGACGAGGAAGAACATTGAAGAAAAAAATCCTTATTTCGGGAATCGCGGTCGTTTTATTATGTATGACTCTGTGATTCTAAGTTCCATACATTTATAGTAACTTCAAAGGACTAGAGGCCAAATCCATCAAAAGCTAAAACCTATAAATTAAATGTTATAAAAACGTCTGTACCAATGGAAATCAAAAGTATAAAGTAACATGGAATCCGAAATATAAACCTGACAAATATACTAGTCCAGTCAATGTGGTGGTTTTAGATACCCAAGTAATAAATAAAGGTTCACAAAAATTATCCTGGTTCCTTGATCAAGCCATTTTCTCTTTAAATACAGGAGAGCAAATGTAGATGCTTTTGGTTATAGTGATAAGTTAGGAGGAACCTTTTTAGCAAAATCAAATAAAAAGGGAAGAATCATCTTAAAAGTAAAAAACAATCTTGATAAGGTTAAATCAACACAAGAATGTATGGATGATCCTTTTAATTATAATTTTGATGAAGCAGGGCCAGAATTAAATTTCACTAGTAAGTTTCGATAAACCGTCCAATTGGGCGGTTTTTTCCTTCAAAGAGACTTAATGTAAAATAAATTGGTACATTTATCTAATATTAATAGCTTTCTCATCTTATTCTAATGAAAGGCTAGTATATTAAGTGAAAGCTTTTAAGGGGGCAATAATTATGTGGATACGTTTAATTCCAATTGTGTTTTTTAGTATGACTGCTTTGTCATTAATAGCCTTTCAGTCGCTCGAAATAATACATGCATTTTTTGATTTTATTACCCATAAAACAGATATTTAATAAATGCTAAGATAGAAGAGAGAGAGTTCGTCGATAAAAAGACGAGCTCTTTTTCGGTTAAAACTAAATAAAATAGTTGGTTTTGATTATTTAACGGGGTGGAGTGGCTATCATACGACATCACACCATGGGCATTTGTAACACCTTTAAAAGTGTCCATTAAAGGATCAGCCCATTTGGATTTATAATAATGGTATACTTATGTTGTTACAGGCAGATATGATACCATGACGATATCTTCAATTTTAGACATAGGAGTATTTTCTTGAAGGATAGGATAAACAGCAATGGTATAATAAAGAACAAGAAATTCTTAAGAAAAATGCTTTGAAAACATCAAAGGCTGACTTAAGTAGTCAGCCTTTTAACATTATGCAACCTTAGAAATAATTAGCTTATTTTCTAATAAAGCTCTTGATTCGTCATTAGCGGGTTGGTAGCCTTTTTCAATTAGTTCCTTTATGTATATTTTATTGTATACAAAGGAAAACACAATACCGGTAACAAAAGAACCAATTCCGAGAGTAAATGAACCGAGTACTGCTTCAATAATAAGCATTATAATAGCCCATTTTAAATCCCCACGGAATAATGCTGGTAAAAAGCCAAAGAAAAAAGTAGTCCAACTAAATCCTACTTTAACTTGCTTTGTCACTCCACCAGAGTTTTTTAGAACAGCTTTCATCAAGATAACCCCCATTTTTTTAATCGAAGGCAGGAATAAAGAATGAATATAATAAGTTAATAGAACTGTTTACAGGTTCCTTACCATCGTAAATACAATAATAAAACAATATATGACAAAAGGCGAGGAAATTTTTCACTTTTTGTAATTTAACTAGTTAAAATATGCTAGTTTACTTTAACGGAATTTCATTGTTTTTGTGATTCAATTTTGAGGGAAAAAACTATTTATTTGTAGGAAAAAACAGATTAATAATAAGTTGATTAAAATCATATTGATGGGTACAAACATTGAATTAATGAGACAGTCTTATATTATATCTTCAGTAATATACTATAGAACTGGTTACCCTCCGATAAATCAACTAAAACGTAATGTGTCGCTTAGGAGGATAGTAATGATTTACTATGAGATACTCTGTTATAGTTGTAAAAGAAAATTCAAGGTATACGAAGGTTCGTTAAAATATAAACAATTCAAGGAAAAAAGGAATAGAATTTTTTGTTGCGAAGATTGTAGTCATAAGATACGCATGGATGCTATTAAACATTTCTTTAGATAGTTATTTGGTGAGTGTCTTTCTAATAGATTGGTAACGGGGGTAAGAGTAAAAGGAGAAGGGATTGCCAAGGCGAGGTTCTTTTGTTCAACTACAGTGGCAGTATTCCTATAATAAATGTATTTAAAAAAGACAAGTCTATGAAGAAATGTACCTAAAAAAAGGATGCTATTGTTATAAAGCCGATACTTAAATTGCTAAAGAAAAATCTATTTTGAGTAATATTTTTTGAAACTAAATTATTTACCGTAAAATATGGGTTTGTAAGGTGTTTTGATCAAACAATAATTTAGAAGTAAACAATCCAAAAAGTAGTAATCTTTTTTTAGACAATAATAATTCCTGGTTTTGAAAGAAATTTCTCCATATGAAATAGTTTTTAGCAAAAAAAGAGGCTGGGACAAAACCCACCTCTAA